>JAABRM010000003.1 GCA_011390955.1 Oscillatoriales cyanobacterium
GTGTTAAACGTGGTTTATACTTGACTTCCACTGGTAGAATCATCAACGCTGATATCAATGGAAGCATGAATATAGCTAGAAAAGTAATTCCCGATGCTTTTGAGGGAATAGAGGGATTGCCGTTTATCCCTGTAGTTTTAGACCTTTGGACTAAAATTACCAACGTAGCTGTCTAACATTGTCTACCTTTGGGTAACTTTGTCCAGATTTTTACGAGCGGTGAGTTGATTCAGCTTTAGTTCGTTGTTCGTTCTTCGTTCTTCGTTGTTCGTTGTTCGTTCTTCGTCCTTCGTCCACTAACAAACAACTTGCCAACAAATAACCAATAACCAATAACAAACAACAAACAACAAACAACAAACAACAAAAAACAAACAACAAAAAACCACCGTTGGCACCAAAACCAAGAGATTTGCTATGCTAAAAGTCAACATCCAATCATAATTGGTTATCTAGGGTACACATTCAGTGCAGAGTCGCAAATAGACTCTACTGATAGCTAGTCGCCCAGGGGGGCGGGAATCAAATCCTCGACCGACCGAAAAAACGTCTAAATTCTCCTTGACGGTTACTCGGTCATCACCCAGGCAGCAAAACCACTGGATCGTCTGACTTGTTCCTGGTTCTGGAAAAGGTTGGTGACAATCAAATCAGCCGGAATCAATGAGTTCAATGTTTTTCTGGGCGATTCGCGGCTCAAAAAACTTTAAGGGGTGGTCGAAAAAAATTCCAACGCATCTGGCGACACCGCTTTTGTCTTCAGCCGATCGCGACTCAGCGGCCTACTAAAGACAGTAAGGGGGTGGCGATTCGTTGAAATTAGGTTAAAAAAATAAAACAGGAAAACCGAGGAAAGATGATTTCCTCTTCGGTACTACCAAGTACCGAGAAAAGAGGGATGATTCGAGCGGAGATGGTGTTTCCTCACCATACTTGTAGGATCTTCCACGTCATAAGAATCAGCAATGGGGATATGCCATGTTTGAACGGTTTACAGAAAAAGCGATCAAGGTAATCATGCTGGCCCAGGAGGAAGCACGTCGCTTGGGTCATAATTTCGTGGGAACTGAGCAGATCCTATTAGGTCTGATCGGCGAGGGCACGGGGGTGGCCGCCAAGGTTCTCAAGTCAATGGGGGTAAACCTCAAAGACGCCCGGATTGAAGTGGAAAAAATCATTGGTCGGGGTTCCGGCTTCGTGGCGGTGGAAATTCCGTTTACTCCTCGTGCTAAGAGAGTTTTAGAACTGTCTTTAGAAGAAGCCCGTCAGTTGGGTCACAACTATATCGGCACAGAACATTTGCTCCTAGGGTTAATCCGCGAAGGGGAAGGGGTGGCGGCCAGAGTTCTGGAAAATCTGGGGGTTGACCTCGGAAAAGTCCGCACCCAAGTGATTCGGATGCTGGGAGAAACGGCGGAAGTTGCGGCTGGGGGTTCTAGTGGTTCCCGGAATAAAACTCCGACTTTGGATGAGTTTGGCTCTAATCTGACTCAAATGGCCGCCGAGGGCAAGTTAGATCCGGTGGTGGGTCGGATGAAAGAAATTGAACGGGTGATTCAAATTCTCGGTCGCCGGACTAAGAATAATCCCGTGTTGATTGGGGAACCGGGGGTCGGCAAAACCGCGATCGCCGAAGGTCTGGCTCAACGGATCGCTACCGGAGATATTCCAGATATTCTGGAAGATAAGCGCGTTGTCACCTTGGATATTGGTTTGCTGGTGGCGGGAACCAAGTATCGGGGTGAGTTTGAAGAGCGCTTGAAAAAAATTATGGATGAAATCCGTTCCGCCCGGAATGTGATTCTGGTGATTGATGAAGTCCATACCCTGATTGGCGCTGGGGCTGCGGAAGGGGCGATCGATGCGGCGAATATCCTTAAACCGGCTTTAGCTCGCGGCGAACTCCAATGCATTGGGGCGACTACTCTGGATGAGTATCGCAAGCATATCGAACGGGATGCCGCTCTGGAACGTCGTTTTCAGCCGGTGATGGTGGGCGAACCTTCTGTAGAAGAAACTATTGAGATTCTCTTTGGTTTGCGCGATCGCTATGAAGAACACCATAAGCTGAAAATTTCCGATCAAGCTCTCGACGCGGCGGCGAAACTGTCCGATCGCTATATTTCTGACCGCTATCTCCCGGATAAAGCCATTGACTTAATTGATGAAGCCGGTTCGCGGGTGCGGTTGCTCAATTCTCAGTTGCCTCCTGCGGCGAAGGAATTAGACAAAGAACTGCGTCAAGTCCTGAAAGAAAAAGATGAGGCAGTACGGCAACAGGATTTTGACCGGGCTGGAGAATTGCGCGATCGCGAGTTGGAAATAAAAGAAGAAATTCGGGCGATCGCGCAAAGCAAAAAGAAAGAAGGGACGCAAAAAACCGAGGTTTCCCCAGTGGTGACAGAAGAGGACATTGCCCACATTGTCTCCTCCTGGACTGGCGTTCCCGTCAACAAGCTGACCGAATCCGAATCGGAAAAGCTGATGCACATGGAAGACACCTTGCACCAGCGACTGATCGGACAAGAAGATGCGGTCAAAGCCGTATCTCGCGCCATTCGTCGCGCCCGGGTCGGACTGAAAAACCCCAACCGTCCCATCGCCTCCTTTGTCTTCTCCGGACCAACCGGAGTTGGTAAGACCGAACTCACCAAATCCCTTGCGGCTTACTTCTTCGGTTCTGAAGAAGCCATGATCCGCCTGGATATGTCCGAATACATGGAACGGCACACCGTATCCAAACTCATCGGATCGCCTCCGGGATATGTGGGGTACAACGAAGGTGGACAGTTAACCGAAGCCGTCCGTCGTCGTCCTTACACCGTGGTGCTATTTGATGAAATCGAAAAAGCCCACCCGGACATCTTCAATATGCTATTGCAAATTCTGGAAGATGGCCGTTTAACCGATGCCAAAGGTCGCACGGTGGACTTCAAAAATACCTTAATCATCTTGACTTCTAATATCGGTTCCAAAGTCATTGAAAAAGGTGGCGGCGGCTTAGGATTTGAATTCAGCGAAAACCAAGCGGATGCCCAATATAATCGGATTCGCAACTTGGTGAATGAAGAACTGAAACAATACTTCCGTCCCGAATTCTTGAACCGTCTCGATGAGATTATTGTCTTCCGTCAACTGATTAAAGAAGAAGTCAAAGAAATCGCCGAAATTATGTTGCGGGATGTCTTCAAACGGTTAACCGAAAAAGACATTACCTTGACCGTGAGCGATCGCTTCAAAGAACGGTTAGTCGAAGAAGGATTTAACCCCGCTTATGGGGCACGTCCCTTACGTCGGGCAATTATGCGCTTACTCGAAGATGTATTAGCCGAAGAAATTCTCTCCGGTCGCGTCAGCGAAGGCGATACCGCCTTAGTGGATGTGAACGAGGAAGGAAAAGTTACGGTTCAACCTGTCAAAGATCGAGAATTATTAGCCCAAGGCGCTGAATAATTGTGATGGTTTGATGGGATTAATCTGGTTGATTTGAATCGCGAGCAAATCCGGCTTTTCCTAAACTGACCAACCTCATAAAAAAGAGGGGATAGAATCTAATTCTATCCCCTCTTTTTATTCATCAATCTTGTGCATTAAATCCGCTGATTCGCGTTTAATCGGTCTTTTTATTAATGCTAAATTCAGGCCAAATCATCAGAGCGATCGGATATATCTGATGCATTTCTTTTATTGTTTTTTGTCCTAAAGTTATTTGTCCTACATTTTTCTTAATTTGCCTCTCTCTTGAACCTCTTGACTCGGTAATTGTCGGTTTTTTTTATTTGAGAAAGCTACTCGCTAACCAAAGAACAAAACAGGTGATAAAAGCCGCTAAACTCTCTGGTGGTAAAGCAATTCCGGCGCCGGTCGCTAACCAACTCCCCAAAAGAGATCCGACAGATAATCCCGCGATCAGCGCGACCAGTGTCAGTCCCACCGCACGGAGAAATTTTTGCTCTTTACGATTGAGAAAATAAATACTAAAGGCAACTCCTAATGCCAAAGCTAAGGATACAGCAGTGGGTTGAAACATTCCCAATACACTCAAACCCAAGAATATGCCCGCAGGCCAAAGAATATCAGACTGTTCTGGGGTATCCAACAAGTTTTGCAGCCAAGCCGGGGCTTCTTTTTTTGACACAGCCGGTATTGCTGGCGGTGTTTCTGCTACCTTTTCGGCAAACCGAATCCGGTCTGGAACTTTTATTTTACCTTCTTGTCGCAGTTTTAATCGCTGCATCAGAATCGCATCATAAGCCGCTTCGATCGCTTCAATTTTTTGGCGATCGCCGTGATACTCTTGGATGAGAACGTTGCGGCTTTCTTGGATTTCCTCAAATGTGGCATTTTCCGAAACCCGAAGCTGCTGATATGGACTTTGCTCGCTCATTAGATGAATTCCTCCTCTAGTTAAAGTGATTGATAATTTCTAAAAAATTTGTCCTGATTATATGCTTTTATATTGTTTTAATGAACCCAAGTCCACTTTTACCATAAACTATACTTCCATAAACTATACTTCCATCAATCTAGCAATTTTTTGGCCAGTTGAGCAATTCTCTGTGTCTCGATCTTGACCGATCCTGCTTTTCCTCTGCCCCAGAACGACTCAGCCATTGGTCGGTTGCGACTTCAATTATATCTATAACCAGTGTTCCCCTGGTTTTTCGTCTCCGAGGTCACATTGAAAGCCGCGATCGCTTCAACGGTTCGCCGCGATCGCTTCAACGGTACGTCGCGATTCCGCGCAGCGGATCCCTTGCGGGAATCGCCTTTCTCTGGTCACGGGTATCGGAATTGCTCCGCAGGGACTTCCCACTATAGCATTTTTATAAACAGTCGTGAACTCAACTAAAAAATTATCTGATTTTTCCCTAAATTATCAATTTGCTCGGCTCCGTTACTCCCTGTTATTTATAGCTTAATATTGCCTTGATTTATTCATTTATAACAAAACATGAAACATAAAAGTCGATTTATTTTTATCTGGTAAGATTAGATGTTTTGAAGAAATAAAAATGGTTTTATTAAATGTTAATAATCATCCAAGAGAAACATCGCTTGTGTAATCAATAATAATGCCAAATTTATGCTAAATTTATGTAAAAATTATGCGAGGAATGACCGATCGCAAAACTATCAAAAAAATACCCAAAAAATCGGCAAGGCAAGCATATAGATTAAATTCTTGAGCATCGCCAAAAAAGCGTTATAGGCAAAAGGTGAGTGTCAATCGATCCACTGGAGGTAATTTTTTGTGGATCTGAGCGATCGCTGCTACAACCGCACCGCAAGACCTAAGCGCTAAAATGATTTAGACAAGAAGTATCAGGCGGGGTCTACCCAAGATGAATCTCTGAGAAAAATAACCAGAAAATTTGTATAAAATTCCAGAATTGGTGGTGGAAAGCAGGAGTTGTGGAAAATATGAGATCCGCATTGGATAGCCAAAATAACGAGTTGACGGCACGGATATACTTAAAACCAATCAATGCAACCCTTGCCTGGGGCTTATTGGGATTAACTTTATCCAGTTGGCCAAGTCCGGTGATGAGTCAGCCCATAGACCCGCAAACCATAGACCCGCAAATGAAATCTATGGTGGCGAATTCAAACCCCTTGGTGCAGAAAAGCCCCGGTTTACGAGATCGACCCCAGGAGCGATCTGCCTCCGGCACCCTGGCGCGAACGCTCGCTTCCGGGACAACCAGAATTACCGAGAACCCCAGGGAAAACCGGCTTAGGCCCGATAGTCAGGGGCCAGAGACCCCTGATAGTTTCCTGATTTCCGCCGAGGCAAATCAATCTACCAAGGTAGCGATCGACCGCCCCAATCATCAGTCCGACGATCGCCAATCTGAGGATCGCAATCTTGACACAGATATTTTCCAGGGGCAAGCCGAACCGAGTCAAGGGCAAGTTCTCGACCCCAACTCCGCTCCCCAACAGACTCATCAAGATTTCCCGTTTTTAGCTCAAAGCATTTCCCCAATGGGCGATCGGGCTGATTATAATATGGAGCCAAATATTGAGCCAAATATTGAGCGGGAACCGGATCCCCTAGGGCAAATTACCTCCGTGTCTCAGTTATCCGACGTTAAACCCACGGACTGGGCATTCCAAGCACTACAGTCCCTCGTTGAGCGATATGGCTGTATTTCTGGCTACCCAGACTTAACCTATCGCGGCGATCGCGCCCTGACTCGCTATGAATTTGTCGCCGCCTTAAATGCTTGCTGGGATCAAATTTACCAATTAGTTCAAGCCAGTCAAAGCAGCGGACCGGCTCAAGCAGATTTAATTAAATTACAACAACTGCGTCAGGACTTTGCCCAAGACCTGGCGATTTTTCAGGATCGACTAGAAACCTTAAGCACTCAAACGACTGTCCTCGAAGAGCAGCAGTTTTCCACGACGACGAAATTGTTTGGCCAAGCGATTTTTGGCCTTCAGGGTCGAACGGCAAACGAAGCGGACTTTTTTCCCGTGGACGGCGAAAAAGATACTAAAGATCCTGGTAGTGAGATTAATTTGATCGACAATCTACAGTTAACCTTGCTCACCCAGTTAAATTCTCGCTCTTTAATTTTGGCCGGGATGCAAATGGGCAGTGGCAGCACCGGCCCGCGTTTAAGTAATGATACGCGGCTGGGATATGAGGGCAACACCGATGAGCAAATTGTTCTCAGCGATTTAAACTACCGACGACTGATTGGTCGTCGGGTGGCAGTGGTTGTCGGCCCTGCGGGGGTCAATATGGCTAATGTTTTCCGAGGCGTCAATGAAGTGGAAAGTGCCGGACGCGGCCCGATTTCGGCCTTGGCACAGCGGAATCCGATTGTGAATATTGGCAATGGTCGCGGCGGTGTCGGCTTTGACTGGCAAGTCACCTCCAGAATGAGCGTTCAGGGGGTTTACGCCGCTAGTACCCCTGGGGATGTGGGTAATGGGGGAATCTTTGGGGGAAATGATGGGCAAACCAGTCTAGGTTTCCAATTGACTTTGACTCCGATCGATCCCCTTAATCTGTCCCTCAGCTATGTCAATGCTTATTCACCTTTTGGGGTGCTGGGAACTGGATCCGGTGATGACCAGTTAACGGTTGATTCACCGATTAAAACCAATGCTTTTGGTGCTACGATGTCCTGGCGGGTGACTCCAGATATTACTCTTGGTAGTTGGGCTGGTTATACGAATTCTGGGATTCCCGGTCGGGATGGTGAGGTGGAGACGACCAACTGGATGGTATTTTTGAATTGGGAAAATCTGTTTGGCCGTAATAACTTAGCCGGGTTGTATGTCGGTCAACCGCCGAAGATTATCGATAGTAATTTGCCAGTGGGTAAAAATATTCCCGATCTATTGGCCGGGGGTGAAGGAGAACCGGGCGGGCAACCTGGCACTACGACTCATTTAGAGCTATTTTATCGCTGGCAGCTTTCCGAGCAAATTAGTCTAACTCCTGGTTTATTGATGATTTTTGAACCCGGTCATGCCCCGGCAAGCGATCCCATTACTGTTGGAGTTCTCCGAACTACATTTAATTTTTAATCCAACAATACCGACTAAACTCTGTATTTTTACGGAGAACATTAGCTCTGGCTGATGATTGTAGTTTAGTCCGCTGATTTATCTGTGGCAATTTAGTTTTGTTAGGGATAACTTTGGCCCAGAGATGTGGCTGTAACCATGACTGGATAAGGGTTTTGGGTAAGATGCGCGATCGCAATAGGCACAATGTTATTTGGCCTCAGATTAGGACGGTTAATGCCCCATTTCTCATGTCTCCGGCACGCTGACGCGAACGGCGACCGGTGACAACGGGCTGGGCTTTTACTCCGTGTGTACGGTAAAGTTTTGGGCAAAAAATGTTAAATTTTTTTCATGTTTCCC
The DNA here is from genome assembly GCA_011390955.1 of Oscillatoriales cyanobacterium. Lineage (GTDB taxonomy): Bacteria > Cyanobacteriota > Cyanobacteriia > Cyanobacteriales > Laspinemataceae > Planktothricoides. The sequence goes on from JAABRM010000003.1 coordinate 7,891, forward strand.
TTGGAACTTCCGGATTGGCGATCGCGTCCAATTACTAGGTGAGAACAAAATTTATCTTGTTATCTAATATAAACTTAACTTTACCCAATGTCCCAGGGGTTGCTTATGAGCCAAACAAATTCGTTTTGTCATCCGATAAACTGAAAAAATTAAAGCCATTGCTAATCCGGTTTTTTTTCAAAAATATCCTCATAAATATCCTCATAAAAAGATAAAAGTCATCTCTTTATAACCAGATTTTTTAGAGAATTAAATAGCAAAGTAAACTTTGTTATTTGTCATATAAAACATATCTGTTTGTGGTTCTTTTCGAGCAAAAAAAGCCCTTATGACGAAAAGCTTTAACATGAATAGGTTGCTTGTAATAATTAAAAAGATAAATTCACCGATGCCAAGAGTTGAGCGACTCTTGAAAACCAGTCATTAACGCAATCAGGCAAGTTCACGGAGGAAGTCAATGTTGTATATTCAAGGGTGCAGAAACTTAAATGTTGTCTAGGGGCGTTTTCCATTTATACCCGCGCAAAATTTTGGCATAATTTTTTACATGATTTTTGGCCGGATTTTGCTATGTATGTACTTTTAATTAGTCGAGGAACCCTACTATGACAACTTCATATATTAAATATTGGCTCACCTTAGGACTCGCCGGATTTTTGGCGGTCTCGATCCCTTCTGCCGCTAAAGCCGAAATTCCGGTCACGGGCGGTCGAACTGCTGGCGATGGTGCGTTTTTTGTGCCAAATCAAGGGAATACTTTGTTATTTGATACAAATACTCGGTTCTTGCGCCTGGAAACTCCCAATGGGGTGACGGTTAATTCCCGGTTTAGACCTGGGGGTGGTCGGTTAGATCCTTTTACTGGTGTGCCGCAGGGCGGAGAAACGGGGTTTTTAGAAGGAACCCTTTCTGGTCGTGCGTTCACTCCCGAAGGAACCCCATTCTTTTTCCAGGGAGTGAGTACGACTCTGAACTTTACCCTGACTTCTTTTGAGACAAGTCGGCTGGTTGAAGGGACTTTAATCCGTCCCAACGGTCAATCTTCTACACCGTTAGTATTTTTGGAAGCTACCGGGACTTCTCTTTCCGATCCCACTCGTCAGAATTTTGAGGCGATACCGGGTAATTTGCATATTGGCGAGTTTTCGGCGAATTTATCCGGTGGTGCGATTAGTTTGCCTGGAGATACTCAGTTTGCCGCCCCAGGAACTGAGGTGATTCAGTTTGATGGCAATACTTTGGCCGCGAATGCTAATACTAAGTTTGAGTTGGAAGGCAGTGGCAAGGGGACTACGACCCTAGATGCCGGTGAGGGGACAATTAGTTATGACGGTGAGAGTGGCACTACTAATTTTACAATTCAAGGGACCATTGATGCTACTCCCGATAATAGCAGCGATCGCGCCACTGAAGTCAGCAATACTCAGAGTCAGAATAGTGAGTCGAAAATCACTGTTGACGATAATAGTTTCAAAATTGAAGGGACGATTCAAGGTCCAGTGAATTTTGTGGTGGGTGGAGTTGGTGATAATGGTGCAGGTGCTAATCAAGTTTATACCGGCGATACACAATATCAGGTGAGTGGTGTTGGTCGCGGTAGTACAGAGTTTAATCGCACCGAAGGAAGTTTGAATTTCTATAGTCCCGAAAGCAATACTAATGTAGAAATTACCGGCAATGGCTTTGCGGTGCAAGGGACTGGGACTGGTGAGGTTTCTTTGAGTGTGGGTGTCGGTTTGAGTGCCGCCCCAAGTTCGTCAGGGGTGAGTAGTGGTGCGGTTTTTGGTTCAAGTCCAACGCCAACGAGTACAGATTTTGGCAGAGGTTTCTCCGGTCTGAGTCTAGCACCTAGCAGAACTGAAACTTCTAGTAGTCCAACTGTGGTTAACGATCGGACGATTACCGATCCCACAGGGGAAAGTGCGAATACAGGTAGCGCGGACGATAGCACTACGACGGTTCAGCAACCGCAGACCACCCCAAGTATAGTTTTGCCTACTGGCCCATTGCCGGATACTGAGTCGCCGTTGACGATTTCTCCGCAGCCACAGCCGGAAGTACAGCCGCAGCCGGAAGTACAGCCGCAGCCGCAGCCGGAAGTACAGCCGCAGCCGCAGCCACAGCCACAGCCGCAGCCACAGCCGCAGCCACAGCCGCAGCCGCAGCCGCAGCCCCAGCCGGAAGTACAGCCGCAGCCGCAGCCGGAAGTACAGCCGCAGCCGCAGCCGGAAGTACAGCCGCAGCCGCAGCCCCAGCCGGAGGCGACGACTCCTCAATCGGAAGAGATCGCGCGTCAAGATCCTTTGGCTGCTTTAATTGAGCAAATTCGCCATTCGCGATCGCAGCCTGATGATGAACCCTTGCCACCGAGCTTTTCTGAGTCCGTTGAGTCCCAGTTGCGATCGGTTTCCGGGCCGCGCAGTCGCGTGTTTCCGGGGATGGAAAGTTTGAGATAGGAAGGAGTTTCCGGAATTCTTGTGCAGAGGAGCGGAGGGGCAGAGGGAATAATTGATAATTGATAATTGATAATTGATAATTGATAATTATGTTTAATTGTCAATTATCAATTGTTAATTGTTAATTGTTTTCCCCTACACCCTACACCCTACACCGATGGCGGCCCTAATTACTGGCTCATAATTCCAGACCATTGGACTTTTTTGAGTCCGTCTCGACGGTAGGAAAAGAATTGTTCGGGGGTTTGGTAGGTGCAATGAGGCGCGATCGCGATTTGCTGGCGGGTGATGCCGATTTTGTCTAGTTGTAAACTTATGGCTTGTCGCACGTCTAAGCGCACTTTTCCCGGTTCGCGATCGGGAAAAATCGGCGTTCCGGGAATTTGTTTTAGCCACTCTAATACTGATGCTAGGGTTTCTGGTTCGGTTAGTTCTTCGGGATTGATGTTTTCTGGATGTATGCTGATTCCCACTTCGGCGGCTACTTCTTGGGATACTTGGTAAACTTCACCAGCGATCGCTGGGCCAATGGCGATGCGGAGATTTTTTAGCTGATTTTGCCCTTGATGGGTTTCGTTCGGGTTGAGGTGGATGAATTGCCCGATCGCTTCTGGGACGATCGCTTTTGCGGTGCCTCGCCAACCAGAATGTACCGCTGCCACCTGTCCGGTGGTGATATCGGCAATCAGTACCGGGGAACAATCCGCACTGGCTACCCAAACCGCTTGATCGGCTTTTTCTGTGCGTAAACCATCGGCTTCTTTTAAGTCAGGGGGATTTGTTTCTGCTGCGGAATTAGAAGCGGTGCTATTTGTCTCTGGGTTTTGGCCTGCTGAATTTTGGCGAATCGGAGTTAGTTGGCTGGTTGGTAATACGGTGTTGCCATGAACTTGTTTGACCCGAAATACTTCGGGAACTTGGGAATTTACCGGATGCTGCCACACATCGATTAATTGTTCGGGCGTGAGAGGCCAAAAGTCACGAGTAAAAAACCCATGTGGCCAATCTTTTAGCAAGCTACAGGTTAAATAGGATAGTCCGTTCCAGTCACGCCAGTGCCAATTTGACATAAGTTCAATTTTACGATTCCAGTTAATTTTTATCTCTCAATTATATATTTAAATTCATCAAAACACAGGGCGATACCGATATATTCCTCCTCTTTATCCTCCTCCTCTTTTGTCATGGTTATGAAGTAGAAAAAAACCTGTCATTCCCGCGCAGGCGGGAATCTAGAAAACCTTTCTAATTGGGACAATAACCTCTATATGCTTCTCCTCTTTATGTTCCTACTCTTTGTGTCCTTTGTGTCTTGGTGGTTAAATTCTCAATTTTTTTTCTCAAAACTATTGACAACTGCCAAAATATATTTTATTATATATTTAACGCTAAAATGGGAAAATGTGCCGACATATATATAAGGGGTTCTGGGGTGGGCAATCATAATTAAATTTAACCTAATTGCCGCATCAGATCGATTTGCCCACCCTACGACTGGTAATTATTCCTGGGCTAAAATTAAATTCAACACATTTAACTCATGGGAATTTAACAAATAGCGATCGCTGAACATATTCACCCGCATTTCCGCTAAACTATAGCTGCGGAAAATCAAAAAGGGAAACTCGCGATATTGCCGACCAATGGGCAGAGTATTATAAGCGGGGTAAAGAGAATGGACGTAGCGAGAAAGTAGGCTACGAAATTCGCGTTCTGCTTCTTCTTCTGGCTGACCTTTAAAATATTCCCGCAGGGTTTCCCCACTAATGAACACAAACAGGGGCAGGGCATAATATTGATCGGAATTCTGGCTGGTCAGTTCAAACCATTGGGTTTTCTCGATATCACCGCACAGTAAATTGATTAACTCCACCCCATTTCGGAGTTGCGATCGCAAATTATCGGGATACTGGTTACTTTTGCTAATTGCCCACATTTTTTCTACCAGGTCTTTAGTGGCATATCTTCTAATCTGTTCTTCCAGGCGAATTTGATAAGTTTCTTCAAGTTTTTGGTGAATTTGGACAACTAACAAATTACCCGTGAGGATACCGGGTTCTATATTACCCAATTCTAATAAATTATCTAGCCGTTGGCATAACTTAGCAAAATTATTGTTAAACTTCTGCCGCAATTGTAAATAAGAAACCACCTGGTTTCTCACCGAATTAGATAGTGAATCGTGATGCAAGATAAACTCAGCCCGACTGAGAATTTGTTGCAAGCTGTGATAAACTTCTTCCAGGGTTTTATGACTAGGTTTGCGACGATGTTCGTTCTTCATTTCCCGAATTAAATTAGTCATAATACTGGTAAAAGTAGCGCCCGCTGCGGCAACGGATTTTCCCCCAATGGGAATCATCATTACCTGTTTTCTACCTAATATTCCCGCCCCGACAATTCTCGTCATAATCGATAGCTTGAGAATAATCAGAATATTCAGCAAATTTAAGATACTTTCTTGAGTGGGTATGATTAAGTCGGAAACATCGTTAGCATCAGGATAATAAACCGCTGTTTCGGCTAAATAAAATACCAGTTGTTTTTCCTGAGTGTCAATAGTTTGCCTTACCCCATTTTCTAAATATTCACCTCTTGCCCGATAAATTACCTGAATTACTTCCATTAAATTCCGTTCAATTTGGAACCGAGGAATTTCTACCAGGATATGAGTTGCTTTGGGAAAAGATAAGCCGCGACTAGCGGAAGAAGTCATAAAAACTACCTTGGCATCTTGCTTATATTGGCTAATTTTCTGCTTATCCGCTTCTGATAGGTTGGCATGAATTTCTAGGTAATCCGTATTCGGGGTAAATTCTCCTCGGTATTGGCGAATTTTATCGATCAGTTCTTCTAAGCGTTTCTTGTCTTGAATATAGACTAATATTTGCCCGCATTTGGCGTTATCTAATAACCGTTGAATATCGGCGTTAATCTGACTTTGGACGGCTTGACTGAGTTGATTGGTTTTCTCTTTTAATGGGTTGGGATCAAATTTAACACATTGGATAAATAATTGATAAGTAATGTTTAAGCAACTAGCGGGATAAGAGTTGGCATTAATTGCGTTTGCTTCTCGCTTATTAAACACAAAATTCTGCACTGATAAAGGGGCTGCCGGTTGTTTGGCCATCCGAAAATAAATCTTATCCGGTTCGGGGGTAGTTTGGGCAAGATGTTGGGTAATTACTTCCTTTTCCACAATCGAGGCATCGGCCACAATTATTTTAACATTAAACCCATGTTCTGTTAATTTAAATTTGGTTAAAAATTGGCTGATGCCTTTAAGAAAATTTGCCCCGCTATCATCCCCGGTGATTTCGTCGATCGTGATAAATATATGCTTAATTCGCTGGGCAATTTCCCGCATTTTTTCGGGAATTACTTTCTTATCCCGTGAGTTGTATGCCCCTTTAAAAATATTGTCCAAATGGCGCAAAGTATCCACTGCTGGAGTGAAGTTTTGCTGCCCTGGTTCTCTTGGGGGATTTATTCGCAGTGATTGAATGGAAACCGTGGCGACGATTTGGTTGGATATCCGTTCATGGATTAAGCTATGAATGCCTTCGCAAATACTGAACAAAACTCCGGCTTTCTTTTCCCCGCGATCGCGAATTTGGTCTTCGGCAATTTGGTGTAAACGTTTCTGAGAACGGCGATCGCTTAAACGGCTATCTTCAGAAGAAATAGCCGCAGCATTGATAAAATCAACTTGTTTAAGGCGAAAATTATCTTGACGTGCATCAGAATAATATTGCACCGTGGGACGACCTAAGTTATCCTCAATAGTAGCGGAGTTACTGTTAATCGCAAATATCCGAGTATCTGATAATTTGCCCGGTTTTTCTGGGGAGTCTGGGGAGTAATTGCTTTTAAACTTTTCAATCAAATCTAAGTTAACTTGTTTCCGGGGACTGACATAAAGGAATAAGTAACCATCGTCACCGTCTTGGTCTTTACGGCTTTTCAAGAAATTGGCGATCGCCGTTGTCTTGCCAATCCCCGGATTTCCGGTTAAAAAGATATAAGTATTATCCGATAATAAAGCTTGTTGAATCAGTTCAGCATGGGCATTTCTCAGGGTTTTCCCTGGGGTGACATTTAGCTGAGTTGCTAAATCATCAGGTATAATACCCAAAGAATTAAAAAAATTGTCAATTTTTTCTGTATGAGTTATCTTAGTAATAGAATTAATTGACGCTTCCAGGGGTTTAGTGGATAACTCCTGAATCAACTGTTTGCCATCGATAAAACTCTTAGCGGCATTGCGTTGAATTAACTGCAAAACTTTCCGACGGGCATTTTGAATTTCTTGGTGTTTTGGTTCATGTTTATAAATCTGGGCAAAGGTGGCCAAAATATCCAAATTTTCAGGGCGAAGGGATAGGGTACTTAGGTGGCGATCGCTGTATCCCACCACATTAAACACCACATCCGCATCATCGGGCAATATCTGATGTTTTTGGCGTTGTCTCTGTAAAAAGCCATAAAAACTATGGATATATGAACCCGCTTGAATCAACTTAGCAGTTTCCTTATCCTTGCGTTTAAAAGCGGTAAAATATTGGGCTAAATCTTTAGAAAAATCGCCTCTGAGATATTCAGAATTTCCCGTATCAATTCGCAGCTTAGAAAACACGCTTTTTGAGCGAACATACTTAATTTCGGTCATCAACATTCGCCGTAAAACTTCCACATCATCAAGGGGGGCTAAATCAGCCGCAGATTTTACGGAAAATGTAGATAAATCCACACAGAGAATCCGGTATTGATTTTTATAACGCAACAGCAGCAAAGTATCCCCTTGCAAAAATTCTCCTTTCCCGGAATATTGGCTAATTAAAGCATCGATATTTTCTAATTCACCAAACTGAGATAATAGATCGGTAAATTCTTGGTCTTTATATTGATTCTTGGGATAAGTTCCCAGGCTGTTATTATTGCAAAAACTACACTGATAATATAGAATTTCTAAATCTTGGGTTTTGCGGCGCCCTTGGGGACTCCATCCTGTGGCTTGCAAATATTCCCGGAAAAAATTTAAACCGCCTAAAAAACCTTTTTGCAGGAGATATTGACTCCACTTTTCCACAATTTTAGTATTCAAGTCACTAATCAGGCGATCGGAGTCAATCATCTTTTGCACCATTTTCGGTAACTTAAGCTGTTCTAAATCGTGGCGATATAAATCGCCAAAATGGTGCGGGATTTGCTGCTGTTCTATATAAGCCAGAATGCCCAGATTAAAGCCAACTTCAAATAATCGTCCGAGATTTTCTGCGATCGTCATAGTTTTATCATAAAATAATGGTTAATTTTTATTCATTGTATCCCATAAATGGCAGTATAGAGCCAAAGCATATAAAAATATTTGGTTAAATATTTGGTTGACAGACGAAAGTTAACTGCCAATCATGCTTTTCCTGTAAAAAATATCTGCTACCGAGCAAAAATACGCCAAAGCTATGCTATAATAACCATTAATATTAAAATAAGATCCAAGCAAGTTTTACACCCAGCAATATATGTCAACAGTGAAAGTAGCCGCCGAGTTATCCTTCGAGGAATTACTCAATGCGATCGAACAGTTAAGTTTACCTGAATTGGAACAATTTGTCTCGCGGGCGATCGCGGTACAGTCCCAAAAAAAAGCGCCAAGGCTGTCCAAAAATGAAGCTGAACTATTACTACAAATTAATCAAGGTTTACCTCCTGACATTCAACAACGCTATCAAGACTTAATTGTCAAACGGCGCAGCGAGACTCTGACCAGTGATGAATATAGCGAATTATTGCGCCTTACCGACACGGTAGAATCTCTAGAAGCAAAAAGAGTAGAAGCTCTTGCAGAGTTAGCAATTTATCGGAAAATTTCCATAACTGTTTTGATGGAACAATTAGAACAATTATATGATGTCGGAGGAGTTGCCCAGAATACAAAAACTGCCTCGATCCCCCCAACCCCCCTTAAAAAGGGGGGCTAAGAAATAGAGCAAAACTTATATCGATCTGACTGGCTATTAAAAATTAACGTTTCGGCACATTTAGCACTTTCTTCACTTCCGTTAAGAACGCCAAAGAATTAAAGTCAACTCCAGGGGACATTTGGGGAAAAATAGACAAAGTGCCCACTGAATCATCCCCAATTAAATTATCATAAGGGTCTAACTTAATGCACATATCTTTAGTTTTTTCAAACCGGGAAAAGTGAAATAAAGTCAGATATTGCAAAATATCATTTTTCAGCGGACTTTGATAAATTAAATCCTGGCGGATATTTTGGTCATCCAATACTCCCGGATAGAACTTGCCTAATAAAGTGGAATAAGACATCACCCCATTATAAAAGCGATCGTCCTTATCTTTGCCCACCGTAATGCCATTAAACAAATTAAAAAATACCACCGCTTGTTGTTGGGGGTCTTGGGATAAGCGGGTAAGTTCAGCAGTATCTTGCACATACAAAGATTGCTGCTGCTTCATGTCTTTCACTTTTCGCACATAATACTTATCGAAAAATACCGGATATATTTTGATATCCCCATGATTTCTCCCCAAAGCATTAATAATACTAGGAGACATAAAATACAGTCCCTCATCTTGTTCGGTCTTGGTAATATGCAGGGTACTCGTATGAGGGGCTTGGGCAATATATAAAAAGTGCCGGTATCCTTGGCGATATAAATTGCTCACCGTATCAATTAAAATTGGCGGTTCACCAAACAAATTTTTCAAAGAATAGTTCTCAGAAAAAGTCAGCAGAGGAGTGAGAACAATAATATTATTTGGTGTTCGTTGTACGGTGATGACTTCTCCGATTAAATTCGCCATGCGACTTTGGCGGTTTTTGTTGTCGTACTTAGCGTCGCTTTCCCGACTAGAAACTACGATAATGGCTAATTTATCTAAAGTTGGCGGGGCTGAATTTTGGCTAAAGCGAAACTTTTTGGGTAATACCGAGTACAAAGAGGCTAAACCATTATAAATCTTATATTGATTCAGAGGATTAATCCGAAAACCTTGGGAATTAGACCGATATTTTCCTCGCAACAAGTGAGATAAGCTTTTAGACAAATTGGCGATAAACTTTTCCGCGTGTAACGGATTGTTGTGGTTTCCTAGGTGCAGACGAATTTGGGGAATAAATAAGTTATTGGGCGCATTTTCTAGCAATATATCCAAGCAGATATAAGACAACAATGTCCAAACAAATCGATAGGTAAATCCCTGACTTTCGCTTAATGGTTTCTCTGTCTGGTTTGCCTTTGCTGGTCCTAAAGTGGTATTATCGTAAAGAAAGACTACCAAAGAATTGGGAAATCCTGGATGACGATAAGTTTGCTGACATTCTTGGTTTTTTGGTGTCCAGAGTACCGGCAGGACTTTAATCCCGTCAATCTGATATTTCCAGGTAAACTCTTCCCGGCTTTCAGCGGTAAAATAACGGATATCTTCTATTTTAATCGTCGCCGGAATTTGACAAAGGGCTTCTGAGTCTACCTTTGCTTCTCCAACGGAAATATATCTCAGGCATTTTTTGGGATTAATGATGTCTTCATTAAAAAAGACTCCGCTTGACATACTGCCAATTTCCGAGAGGATGCCTCTTTTAACTGTAATGTGAATTGGATAAGTGCCTGTGGGTAAAATTGTCTGTTGTTTCAGACCGTTTCTTAGCAATTCTCCCAAGCCTTTAATTTTTTTCCGGATATTGTAGTCATTGAATCCTTTAATCATGCCATAAAATAGAGTCTTTTTTTGCTCCTCGTTATTCCCTTGCAGAATAGGCAAAACTTTGGTTTGAAAAATTTCTAGGGCTGGGTATTCTAGTTCAGAGTTAGGGTCATAGTTAGGGTCTAGAGGGTTGCTGCGGGAGGCAAAGATGAAATAGTATAGTAAAACCCGTCGTAACACTTTTTCGGCAAAAGTTTTAGCTGTTTCGGGGTTAGCCAAATTTTCTTGATGTTCTTGACTATCGGGGTTGATTAAACCTAGATGATAGTCAAAAGATGGTTGACCACCGTAGGCTTGGACGGCGCCATTAAGCTTCATTTTGAAACCACAGATAAACTGAGTTTCTCCTTGATTTTTATCAGTATATTCGCCTAAGTTTCCGGCAACAATGGGAATAATAGGCAGGGGGTCAAAAGCTTCGGCGCGAGAAAAAGCATCTCTGTAGTCAATGGTGTAGCCAGCATAGTTGACTTCATAGTCAGCCTTGGTTTTACTGGGATCGTTAATATATTGTTCAATTAACTTCAGACGTCGAATTAAATCTTGCAAATAAATTCGCCCTATTTGGTCGGTGATTGGTAGGTGAGTTAGGAGATATTCCAGATAGACGATTTGGGCATATTTTTTCAGCTTACCGAGGGTTTCGGTGTCAACAATTTTTTGTAAAGTGTGAAATTCTGACCAATCTTCTTGTACTTGTTCCACCTGAAGCATTTCTAGCAGTTCTTGTTGTTCTGCTTCATTATCTACTACTTCCAGAATGTAGTTTTCGATGCCTTGTTTGAGTTGGTCTTGAACTTGGTTGATGTTGTGAACGTTGATGGTGAGTTTGTGGAATTTTAAGGCGGAATCACTGCCCGGACGGTTGGTTTCTATCCGCAGTTGTTGGGTTTGCTGGTTGGGATAGGGTTTGGCAAAATCCTGCCATAAGCTTAAAGGTTTTTCCACGGCTTTTGGCAACTCTGATAAGCTGTTCAGAATTAAGCGATCGCGCAATTCCTGGATAGTTTCTGACGGTGAAATCGCCCCGGCTAACTGTTGCTGTAATAAAAAACGAATTTGCTGAATTCTATCAGGAAATTGTTCCTCAAAACCTCTGGCAAAATTAACGGTAGCAGTACGCACTCCTTGAGTAGAAATCAGGGGATTGTCCACCCCAGGAGTAGTAGCCAAAGCCTTGGCCAAAGGGTCAATCTGAATCACCAACCGTTGACGATCGCCGGATAATCCAAACAGAGGATAATCGGGCAATTTTCTCATAATTTGTTGCAGGAAACTGCTATAATTAACTGGGGCTAAAGAACTACCGCCCTCTCTAAATTCATTAACCATTGTAATCACTCAAATCAGGGTTGACAAGATACCTCTCCAGAGAGGTTAGTTTAGAGATTATTTTAAAATAATATACTATTTGGGGGCAAATAAGTCAACTTATCTTTGTGTTCTCTGTGTCTCTGTGATAAAAAAGCTTAGACTGCCGATTTAGACTGCCGATTTTTTCAGTTGTTGTTGCAAATCTTCCCGCAGCCGATCGCACACCGAATCATGGTCTAACTGACTGAGGATTTCCTGAATTACCGTACTCGGCCCCATTTGTCCCCAAGTGCAACCTTGTTCTAAATAAACTTGTGCTGCTTGTCCCACTTTATAAGTACCAAAACCCGCCATAGTTGCCTGGGCGATCGCTGCCCCTGCATAAGCAGTAATCCCGGCCCCATCACCCATTCCGCCACCAATTGCCGCCCCAGTTTTACTCAAACCTAAAAACACCCCACTCAGCAATTCACTTAATAACAAACCGCCGCTACTAAACAGAATTTGCTTTAACAAATTCCCCGCTTCATAACTGGTCATGGGCAAACCATACAACCGGGCTAAAGAACGAATTAGCAATAAATCTGCCACAGAACCGCCCAACAAATCAATAATCGGAATCGGATTTAAAGCTACTGCCAAAGCTTTATATTGAGAAAACTTTTGAATTAAATTTTCTGCTTGTTCGCTACGGGCAGATAGGGCAATTTTAGCCATTTTTGACTCCGCATCTCGCACTTGAGTTAAGGCATTCAAAGCAATCAGCGATCGCCCTTCTTTCTGGACAATGCTGAAAATTTTCTGTTTCAATTCTTCAACTTGTGGCCCTGGAGTTTCTAACTCATAACTCACCCGACCATCGGGCCATTCTACCCGCACTTGTAACGGGGCAGGTTCGGCGGAAACCATCACAATATCATTGGCAGAAAGTAGCCGACTTACTCCACGATTTCCCCCCAAAGATAACAACTGTTGATAAATCGCTTCTCGGTCTTGGTCGGGATATAAATCAATCTTGTTAAACACCAAAATCATCGGTTTTCCTGCTTGCCGTAAATCGCACAAAGCATCATATTCAGTTCTGGTAATATCCCCTGCTACCACAAATAAAATTAAATCCGCTTGTTGGGCCACATCTCGCGCCATAAGCGATCGGGCTTGCCCTTCCACCTCATCTAAACCAGGGGTATCGATTAACTCAATAATTATTTTTTGATCCTCATCATTATTCTTTTTTAAGGAAGGGTTCGCGATCGGGATCTCATCAATTTTCCACTGTAGCGATCGCGGCCATTGAGTCACCCCATGAATTGGCCCTGTTGTCAAAAGTTTCTGACCTAACAACGCATTTAATAACGCTGATTTTCCTCGACTGACTAAACCAAAAGCAGCGATGCGAAGAATTGCTTGGTCTAACTTTTCTAAACTTGCTTTTAACCCATCTAACTGGGCTTGCATTGCCGCTTGATGTTCAATTTCCGTAAACGGTTGCGGGTGGCGACGAATATAAGAATACCAAGAAAGCGATCGCCGAATCGTTGCCCGGGCACTATTCAAATGACCACTTTGAGAATTCGATCCAATAGACACAGAATTTCACCTTTTTTTAGCTTAAAGATTTTTATCGACCTTATCATAACGCAAACATGGCGCAATTTTTCTCGGTCCTTGGTGGGGGTTCAGAAACCGGGTTTCTGTCGTGAAAATAACGGTTATTGGTGGGTGGCAAACAAGAAACCCGGTTTCTTCTCTTTGTGTCCTTTGCGTCTTTGTGGTGAAATTATCTCTAATTGGCAGCGGATAGATAACGGATAGATAACGGATAGGCAGCGGATAAAAGAATTATCTTATGCAGAAAATAGTCACCCCATCCGCTGCCAACCATTATTCTCAAATAAAATAGTCACCCCATCCGCTGCCCACCATTATTCAAAAATAAAATAGAAAGACCCATCCGCTGCCAACCAATATTCTCAAATAAAATAGAAAGACCCATCCGCTGCCAACCACTATTCTCAAATAAAATAGTCACCCCATCCGCTGCCAACCAATATTTTCAAATAAAATAGTCACCCCATCCGCTGCCAACCACTATTCTCAAATAAAATAGTCACCCCATCCGCTGCCAACCAATATTTTCAAATAAAATAGAAAGACCCATCCGCTGCCAACCAATATTTTCAAATAAAATAGAAAGACCCATCCGCTGCCAACCAATATTTTCAAATAAAATAGAAAGACCCATCCGCTGCCAATTATCTGTGGTGCGTTACGGCTGGAATTAAGGTTAATTGTTGTCCCCAAAGTTAATGGCCAGCCTAACACACCCTACTTAAAAATTTTCTCTAAAAATGCTTGACAATCTGTTAATAAATGGATAAGATATAAGTATCAAAATAATTCAGGTTTATTGGGGTCGGAAAAACATCCAACAAGCCCAAACGATACCTGGGAGTGCCCGGCCCGGAGTGGCTCAAAAAAGTAAGAGTAAAAAGCCCCTACGCTCTCCGGGCCAGGTAAAAGCCCTAACTCGTTTTCAAACTCACAAGGGGGAGCCCCGGTGAGGGGCTTCCTCCTGCCCAGAAATAATAAAGCGGGTTTCTAAGTCCTTGCAGATGCACTAATTACTGAAAAATATAAGATATACAATATAAGCTATAAGCTATAAAATTCGATCGCAAAAGAGGTAGTTAGATGGAACTAGAAAACTATTTTGAATTTTTAGATCCAGATGATATTCGCATTAAAGGACATCGGATTGGTATTGATGATGTAATTGCTTATTACCTACAAGGATTTACTCCAGAGCAAATTTTGCAGGAGTTACCATCGCTGAATTTAGAGAAAATTCACGCCACGATTACCTACTATCTCCATAATCGGGCAGAAATAGATGCTTATATGTTGCGCTTAAATAGATGGAGAGAACAACGCTATCAAGCGGCAATGGCTAATCCTTCGGCAAGAATGCAGCGGTTAAAGGCGATCAAAGCGCAAAGAGAACAGGAGAAGCTTAATCTTGGATGAAGATACGTTTCTTACTAGACGAAAATTTGCCTAACAAATTAAAATTTGCGGTTTGGCGTCTAAACCCAGAGATAGATATTGTGCGTGTCGGAGATCCAGATGCCCCTTTATTGGGAACACCTGACCCAGAATTATTGCATTATCTGGAACTTTCCCAGCGCTTATTGGTGACAGATAATCGTAAAAGTATGCCCGGTCATTTAGAAAATCATTGGCAAGCGGGAGGACATATTTGGGGAGTTATCTGGTTGCGTCCAGGGACTACTTTGGCAAGTTGGGCTGAAGCAATTTTTTTGCTTTGGGAGACTACTGATAGTGAAGAATGGATCGATCAATTAGATTGGATTCCTTTCTAAGTAACCTAGAAACTGGGTTTCTGTCGTGAAAATAACGGTTATCTGTTTTAGGCATAAAAGAAACCCGGTTTCTGAGCCCTCGCAGATAACCTAGAAACCGGGTTTCTTTTCGGGATATTACAGTTACCTGTTTTAAGCATAAAAGAAACCCGGTTTCTGATTCCTCGCGATAACCTAGAAGTTAAACTTTCGTGGGTTGAGCAAAGCGGATTTTCAGATAATCATCATCCATTTTTGCCCCGGCAGGTTGCAAAGCTGCTAACGCTTGGGGCAATACTAAATTACGTCGATGATTGCCAATGCGTACATTTAACTCATCCCCAGTCTTACTAAGCTGAATTTGGTCTTTAGCAATTCCCGGTAAGTACAATTCCAAACTGTATTGGTTATTTTCTTGTACCATCCGCACCGTGTTTTCTTTATAATAAACTTGGGCGGGGTCTTCATCCGCATACAAGGTTTCTTTCAGTCGGTCTAAAGCTTCTAAACCGCACATTTCTTCCGAATACAACGGCACTTCTTTGACCGGCAACGGACGGAAATTCTCATGGATTTCTTGCTTATACTGCTCTTGATTTTCTTTCCAACGCTTAAAGAATGGATCGGTGACGGAATCGGGAATAATTCGATTCGCGATTACCAAATCCGTTGCCACATTGTATAAACTCAAATAGGCATGAGCTCGCAAAGATTCTTTAATCACCATCTTTTCTGGATTGGTGACTAAACGGACTGAGGTTTGTGTATTGTCGGTTAATACTTTTTCTAAGGCTTCAATTTGCTCATAAAATTCATAAGGGGCATCCATGACCTCATTGGTTGGCAAGGAAAAACCGGCAATGGGCTTAAAAATTGGTTCAACTAACGGTCTGAGGGCTGCGGATATGCCTTGGAATGGCTTGTAAAATTTCCGCATATACCAACCCCCTACCTCCGGTAAACTTAATAGCCGCAGGGCAGTTCCAGTGGGCGCCGAGTCAATAATTAGCACATCATAAGTGCCTTCATCATAGTGGCGCTTCATCCGCACTAAGCCAAAAATTTCATCCATCCCTGGCAAAATCGCCAATTCTTCGGCTTCAATGCCATCTAAACCTCGCGCTTGTAGCACTTCGGTGATATAGCGTTTGACGGCGCCCCAGTTGCTTTCTAGTTCAATCAGGGCGTCTAATTCCGCCCCCCAAAGGTTTGGTCGCACGAGTCTGGGGTCATGGCCGAGTTCCATGTCAAAGCTGTCTGCCAAGGAGTGAGCAGGATCGGTGCTGAGTACCAGAGTTTTATAGCCCAATTCCGCACAACGTAAGCCTGTGGCAGCGGCAACGGAGGTCTTGCCTACTCCACCTTTTCCGGTCATCAGGATTAAGCGCATTGATGATTTCGTCCCCAACCTGAGAAATGTTTACATTACTTTACTTTATTAGTTTAGCGGTTTTTTACTGGCAATGAGGTGTTGTTTGAGGACATCGAGGCGAGAAATGTCCCAGTAGTCGATGTGTGAACTGATTAATCCCGCTGAATTCAGCTTTAATTCACTCCAGCCGGGGATGGATATTCTGGGTTGCCACGGTAGAGGGGTTGTCCAATTTAATGTCCAGCGAGTTTTGATGGTGTTTTCCTGTTGGGAAATTTCATGTAATTCTAGTTTAATTTCTTTGAACCAGTTGCGAATAAATCCGATCATTTTCTGGTAGCGTTCTATGCCGCTAAATTGATTCATGGGGTCTTTGAAGTAAACGTTTTCGGCATAGATGCTATAAGTTTGGTCGGCGGGAAAGTTTTGATAGTCTTGTTTGAGGATTTCTATGATTTTCATGGTATAATTATTTGGGATAATTTATGGTTTTTTGCTGGCTTGAAACTGACCGCAAAACCCTAGAAACCGGGTTTCTGTCGTGAAAATTACGGTTATCTGTGGGAGACATAAAAGAAACCCGGTTTCTTAGTCCTTGGGGGGTTTAGAAACCAGGTTAACAACCTAGAAACCGGGTTTCTGTCGCGAAAATCACGGTTATCTGTGGGAGATATAGCAAGTCTAATACCAAATTCGGTTCTCATAGACTGACTATGGTAATACCCTAAAAGGCTTGTGGATTCCCGCAGGAGTTTACCCCCGCGAAGGCCGCCATCGGCGGGAATGACAGATGGCTTTATAAGTGGGTTTTGACAACCGGATTTGGTATAAATGAATTTTACAACTGGATCGGCTCCCCTCTCCCTTTCTGGGCCGCCGACGGTGGGGGGTGAGGGTTTATTTGCCAACTGATTTAGACTCGCTATATAAAAGAAACCCGGTTTCTTAGTCCTTGGGGGGGGTTAATTGTGAGTGGTTAATCGCCCTATTTTAAGGTTCTATTTCCGGCCAAAGCCTTTGGAGTTGATAACGCCATGCGGCTAAGGTGGCTTCTCTTGCTGCTGCCCCTTGGGTCATGTCGCCCATGAGTCCTTCTTGATAAAATCTTTCTAAGGTTTGGAGGGTGGTTTCTAAGGTTTGTCCCTGCATTTTTGCGGCTTTAATGATTTGCCGAATTTGGGTTTCTATTAGCTGCTGAAAACAGTCAGATAGTCCGCGATCGCCCATAGTAATTAGTCGCTGAAGTGCCGCCGCAAAGTCATCGGGGTTTAAACTTGCTAGACTATGCTGAAATACCCCCCATAAGATATTTTCATGCAAGGCATAGCGAGTTGCTTGAGTCTCATCGAAGTTAGCTATCATCAGTTGTTCTAAGAAAGGTTGCGCTTCTGAGAACGGGGCGATGGGGATTAAGACTCTGAGCCATGAATGGTCTTCGGATAGTAATATTAACAAGCGAAATTTATCGGTTTCCACTTGCCAAGAGTCCGGCGGGACAACTTGGACGTTGCCACTAAATAGCTGTTGGAGATTTTCGGTAATTTGTTCTGGTTTCATTAGGTGATTTTATTGGGAATGTTGATAGTCAATTATAGCAATTATAGTCGAAATTATCGTTCGGAGACAATGCGCGATCGCCTGTTTCTATACTTTCTCCTTAGCGGGAGGAACAATGCCCCGCCGATTTAAGGTTTTATCGAATTCTCTAAGTAGTTGAAAGTCTTCTTCTGGCAAGGGATAAGTGTTACTATTAAACGCTCCTGCACTAATTGCTGGATACTTTTCTAGGAAAGAAAATGCTTGACGAAATTGCTGGGGAGTCGCTTCTATGGGCGCTTGTAAATGACAGGGAATAATCCGTTCAAATTGCCAGAGGGCGACTTGATTTGCCCAGTTTAAAGTTTCTTTTGGGGCGCGGTTAAGTATGAGGGTCTGAAGAATTGGGGCAACAAAGAGATGACCGTCTCCGCGTAATGCTTCAAACGATCGCATCCAACCCGGTTGCCACTGAAACGGATATAAGCCAAAGTAATTTTTCCGAGAGCGATCGCTTGCTTGTCGGGCATCTTTTAGCATGGGGTTCCATTCCATCACATTGAGGACATTAGGACGGAAATAAAAAGCAAACAAAACAATCCGCTGCCACCCTTTGCGGCGATTTTCCGGGGTATCTTCGATCGCATCCGCCGAACTATCTTTCGCATGAAATAGCAACGGATATGGATCTAATTGTGCGATCGCTGGTGGATCGGCAGGCACCGAAACCACCGTATCCGTAACTAATAAAGTGCGCGATCGCTTATGGAAAAAAGCCACCTCTCCAAAGCGACCGGTCCCCAAATTAATCGGCCCCAATATCTCATAATCAAACTCATCAGCAAACGGAGTTTGACTACTATTTTCGGGCAAAACTTGCGTGCGGTTACGGGGAAACCCCAACCAACTCAGGGGCAAATTCAGGGGAAAACTCCATTGACTTGGGGCCACATATATTTGTGCCGTAGGAAAACGACGAGCAAACGGCCCCACAAACACCTTATGTTCCAATCCCGAAACTGTGGGCAGAATAATATATTTTACTGGACCATATTTTGCCACCAACTCCTGCATCAAACCAACACATTCACGAGTCGGCGCCACGGGAGCATAAACCAATAAACCCCCTTGTGCCAACCGGACTACGGTCATCCGAATGGGCACCACCACATAAAAAATCCCTTGAAGCTGGTCAAAAGTCCAAATCGTATCTTGAATAACTTCTTTGCGAATTGTCCGCCGCTGACCATAAGGATACAGTGGCACCAACGGCCACCAGGGCCAAGAAATATCCCTGGAATCACTAAATTCTACTGGTGGATTGTGCGCCTGATGGTTAATTCCCGCCACTTCCTGACCCCCTGCGGACTTGCGATCTATCGACTCTGGAGTTTAGCAAATTTTTGTCGTTGTTCTCTATTTTTCTTTTTATGTCCGGCAGAGTTCTGTGGTGAATTACCACCCCCACACGAGTATCATTATCGCCATCAGCAATTTGCCATTGCAAGTCCGTGGCTAACCGGACATTCCACTGGCTTGATAATCTTCAGTCAGCGATCGCTGCTATACTAGATACTTAGTTAAATCCTAGAGCCCCCCATTTATGCAAATTACAATTTCATTGCCAGATAACATCGCTCAGTCTCTAGAAGCCAAATGGGGAAATCTAGAGCGTCGATTATTAGAAGATACCGTCGTACAAGCTTATAGAGAAGGAGCGATTAGCGCTGGAAAAGTTAGAGAATTGCTGGGAATGAAAACTCGTCTTGAAGCCGATGCTTTTCTCAAAGCGAAAGGAATTCATTTAGCTTATAATGAAGCGGAATTTGAAGCCGATATACAAACTCACGAACAACTGCGAAGCGAAGGAAAACTGAAAACAATATGATCGTCATTTCAGATACTTCGCCGATTTGTTATTTGCTGCTAATTGGAGAAATCGATCTATTATCTCAACTATACGGTCAAGTTCTCATTCCGAAAATAGTTCAGCAGGAATTATCTGACAATCAAGCGCCGACGATTGTGCAAAATTGGATTAAAAATCCTCCCACCTGGCTAAGGATAGAAACTATTCAAGAGAATAATGACGATCCCGATCTCCAAGGCTTAGATCCGGGAGAAAAAGCGGCAATTATTTTAGCAAAAATACAAGGAGCGGATTTAGTCATAATCGATGATGGTTTAGGCAGAAAAATTGCGCGATCGCGTGGATTAAAAATTACTGGATTACTTGGGGTATTAAATGAGGCAGCCCAACAAAATATCGTTAACTTTCCCGATGCAATTGCTCGGCTTCAGCAAACCACATTTTTTGCTTCTGAAGAGTTGATTCATTCACTTTTAAAGCGTTACCAATAAAGAAAAACTCAAAAAATATTAGAAATTAATCAACAAAGACTACTAGAATTGCCGTAATTTATCATGCAAACATTGTTTTTAGCTTGGCAAGATCCACTGAGCCGTTCCTGGTTTCCCATTGGTCGGCTGACCTTTGATGGAAATTGGTATCAGTTTGTTTACACTTATGGCGCGAAATATGCCGAAGAAAATTGTAAATTTATGCCACTTCATTCATTTCCAGAACTAACCAGAGAATATAAATTTTTTGGTTTATTTCCCTTCTTTGCTAACCGCTTGATGCGTCCTTCTCGCCCGGAATATAAGAATTATCTTCAATGGCTGAATATTGCCGAAAATCAAGACGATCCAATGGTCATTTTTTCTCGGAATGGTGGCCGGAAAGCCACCGATACTTTTGAGATTTTTCCCTGCCCGAAACCCGATGAAAATGGACTTTATCACATCCATTTCTTGGCTCATGGCTTACGGTATTTGCCCAAAGGATCCGGGGAAAGAATTAGTGAATTGCAACCTAATGAACTGTTGTATTTAGCGAATGAATTCCAAAATCCTTACGACTCTCGCGCTTTATTGCTATGTACCAGAGACCACCATATTGTCGGTTATTGTCCTCGGTATTTAGTGGCATATGCCCTGGAACTTGTGCGAGAAAAGCCAAATTTAGTAAATGTACAAGTTGAGCGAGTTAACCCAGCACCAACCCCCCTGCAATTGCGCTTATTGTGCAATATGACCGCTGAATGGCCAGAAAAATTTATTCCTTTCTCTGGAAAAGAATATCAACCCATTCTATCGGAGGTATGGGAACAGCGATAGCGCATCCGTGTTAGCGAAGCGATCGCACCGAGTCTCGGTTACTTATTTAAACGGATATCCGCTAAAATAAGCCTTTAAAGAGCGATAGGTGTCGATAAATAATAAAGATTTATTCATAAAGTTCTCGATCGCAGTTTTGGGCTAGAGTGCCATGATCTACTTGACCGATGAAATCTGCCAGAGGATCGGTCATGGTGTTTTCTGACGGTTGGTTAACCTGATTAATAAATTGTAGAACTTGGTTCAGTTGTGGTTCGGAGAGGTGACTAATTTTTTTTAATATTTCTTGACGAATTTCAGTGGTGGTCATGGTTTTTATGGGTTTTTACTGTTCTCTTCAATTATATATAGCGAGTATGTAGGTGGGCAAATACTTGCCCACCCTACCGATGAGTCAATGCTTCTGAAGCTGTATGTAGGGTGGGCAAATACTTGCCCACCTTACTTAAAATTACGGCATCAACTCCAAAACAATCCCCACCCGACTATCATTATCCTCATCAGCAATTTGCCATTGTAAATCCGTGGCTAATCGCACATTCCGACTCACCGCATAACCCACGGAAAAACTAGCCAAACCCACGGACTCATCCCCACCAATCCCCACTTGACTATAACCCAGGGAAATATCCCCGGCGCCCCCACGGGACAAAGCCAACATCAACCTGCCACCAACTTCTAACCCATTGGTAGAATAAGCCTCAGTTTCTAAATGGCGATAGCCCACTACCGGGGCAATATTCACATAGTTACCCAAGGGTAATAAATAGTAACGCAATTGGGCGCCAGCGGAGGTGCGATCGCCATTCCCACTTGCCTGATAATCGCCGCTTACCGTCAGACCAGTGCCACCCAAAAACAGATCCTCGACTCCCACATTAAAACCACTGGCATCATCAGTCGAAGGAAACAGAGAATATCCCGCCCGGACTCTGGTGCGAAAACTCGGATCCGAGCGAATATCTTCCAACACATCCGGCACTTCCTGCAACCAGCGCTGCAACACCGGACTTGACTCAATAATTTCTGGGCTTAAATCCAAATCTGCGGGATTAATTTGGGAAGAGCGATCGCCCTGACCCCAAACTGGCATCACATTGCAACCGATACCCAACAAACTACCGACCAATCCCAGACCTAACTTTTGTAATAGCATTCTAATTATGAATTTAAGCAATAAATATCCCCCAAGTGGGGTTCGGAGAGATGCAAGCATTGCGCCCCTACATAAAATAACGATTTTTCTGCTTAAGCGGTTTCAAAACCCCTGCAAGAATAGCTTCTTAAGGGAGGCTCTCATGCGATCGCAATAATAGCAAGGCGATCGCCACAATCAACACACCCCCAATCCCCAAATCCCCAAATCTCCAAATCCCCAAATAAAAACGGCCCTGGTAAAACCTGGGCCGATAACACGAAACAACAGAGGAGCGAAAACGAAAACAGTATGTCTAGAACCTGGTAATTACCGGAAAAATCAGGAAAACGGTTGCCTCTTCGGTGTCAACCACTTCAACGCGTAATTTTGGTAAACGCGTAATTTTGGTAATTTTGCATTTAAGCAATCTCCCAGATGGGGTAATGTTTGCCTCGGTCATGTTAAAGGGGCTTTTTACGTCTAGCTCGTGAGAGATCACAAATCCACTCATCTCGTTCCTTAAAGATAGACGCTACTAGCAACAGGCTGGCGCTCACCTGTAGGTGTCATCACCCCCTTAACGTAGGTCTAATCCTGGACCTGCATCTTGCATCTCCTTTTAGGAGTAATTTCCGACTATTACCGGAAATTACCGGATTTTATGCAAGAGAAACTTACTTAACGAGCAACTCCCTGGGCAGTAGCAGCATCCAAAGGCTTCATCAGATAAAGCCGCAGCAGTTGCCAGCCCATAGAAACAAACAGCGGGAGTTTTTGGAAGAACTGCAAAAACTTCGGAGTGTTAGAATTTGCAATTTCAGCTAGTTTAGCATTATTTGCCGCACAAATATCCAGCCGCTGATAAAATTCTGGATCGTTCACATTCAGCATCACCGGGAACACCCGACCAGCGGTCTCATTGGTTTTCTCGATCACGTGAATATCGTACTCGCGAGCATTCAAACCAATGGAGGCATAGAAATCAGCCCGTTGCAAGTCATTCAGGTACATAGTGACAAACACGGACAGCAAGAAGAAGCGGCACCACAGCTTTGCCTTCCAGTCATTTAAAATGCTGGGCTGAGATTTCATAATCGCATCAAAGAAATCTCCGTGGCGGTTTTCATCTTGACACCAGTTTTCAAACCAACGGAAAATCGGATAAACCCGGTTTTCGGGATGGGATTCTAAATGACGATAAATAGTGATATAACGCCAGTAGCCAATCTTTTCCGACAGATAGGTGGCGTAGAAAATGAATTTTGGCTTAAAGAAGGTGTAACTCTTGCTTTTGGTCAAAAAGCCCAGATCCAACTGTAAGTTGAAATCGGACATAGCTTTATTCAAGAAGCCAGCGTGACGAGCTTCGTCCCGAGACATCAGGTTAAAGCATTCCGCTAACACGGGGCTTTTGTCTTTAAGACGACGACCCAGTTCTTTGTACAGGAGGAACCCGGAAAACTCAGCGGTACAAGAACGCTCCAGAAATTCGATAAATAACCGGCGAGTGTCTCCATCAATGTGATCGAAGGATTGGTTAAATTCCTCATCCCGGACGAAGTGATGACGGTTGTAGTCGGCACGGAATTCTTCGAGGATGGCTCGCAGTTCATCTTCGTTCGGTGAGATGTCCATTTTTTCCATCTCATCGAAGTCAGTGGTATAGAAGCGGGGGGTGAGGATGGTGTCCTTAGCAGGGATTTTGACCCCAGGTCTGAGTTCTTCAAAGGACGCTGGTTTTTTGAGAGAATCTACCATAGATCGATTTCTTGAGAAAATTTTTCAATGAATAACGAACAGAAACTGTGCAGACCATCCAGTTCACACTGAATGGATCTGGCTCATGCTTTCCCGTTGAGGGCAAGGGGTTTTCAGGATTTCCCAGGGAATCTAGGGTTAAAGGATTGATTAATGAAAATCATTCCTAAATCTAGAGTAAGGGTTCCTTGACCCGATCCGCATCTCCCCAATCCGCCGGAACGGAATTTGTTCGGATATTTATGAGAGCAGTATTTGCTGAATAAACTCCAGTGTATCAGTGCTTCTTGGACTAATATACGGCAAAAGCATTAAGATTCACAACAGTTTGTAAAGTTATGTAAACAAAAGCGCGGCAAATCTTTATATAGGGCGTATATAGGGCGGTACATACTGATTACCGAAATATTCCGGATGTTGGTGTACGGTTTCCGCGACTTAGCACTCGACCCCATAGAGTGCTAAATTTTCTATTTGGAAACCTATACAGTAAGAATCTATGGCTAAAATTGTTGCATTTAATGAAGAGTCTCGGCGATCGCTGGAAAAAGGAATTAACGCTTTAGCCGATGCGGTGCGGATTACGATGGGACCGAGAGGGCGGAATGTGGTCCTGGAGAAAAAATTTGGCGCCCCACAGATTGTTAACGATGGGATTACCATTGCCAAAGAAATCGATCTAGAAGATCCCCTGGAAAATACTGGCGCCAAGCTAATTCAAGAAGTCGCCTCCAAGACCAAAGATGTGGCCGGAGATGGCACCACCACCGCTACGGTTTTAGCCCAAGCCATGATTCGCGAAGGTTTAAAAATTGTGGCCGCAGGCGCCAATCCAGTGTCAGTCAGACGGGGGATTGAAAAGACTGTAGCCAAGTTGGTGGAAGAAATCAAGGCGATCGCGAAACCAGTCGAAGGAGAGGCGATCGCTCAGGTAGCCACAGTTTCCGCTGGCAACGACGAAGAAATTGGTCAGATGATTGCCGAAGCAATGGACAAAGTGACCAAAGACGGAGTAATCACCGCTGAAGAATCCAAATCTTTGACCACTGAATTAGAAGTAGTCGAAGGGATGCAAATCGATCGCGGCTATATTTCTCCCTACTTTGTCACCGACAACGAACGGATGGTAGTGGAATTTGACAATCCCCTAATTCTGATTGCTGACAAAAAAATTAGCTCCATCCAAGAACTCGTAGGGATTCTAGAAAAAGTTGCTCGCCAAGGCAAACCCTTATTAATCATTGCCGAAGACGTAGACGGGGAAGCCCTAGCTACCTTAGTAGTAAATAAAGCTCGCGGAGTCTTAAATATCGCCGCCATCAAATCTCCTGGATTTGGCGAACGACGCAAAGCCATGCTGCAAGACATCGCCATTCTCACCAGCGGGCAATTAATTTCTGAAGAAATTGGCCTCAGCTTAGATACCGCCACCGTGGATATGCTGGGTACTGCCCGGAAAATCACCATTAGCAAAGACAACACCACCATCGTGGCTGAACCCGATGCAAAAACCAAGGGTGACATTGCCAAACGGATCGAGCAACTGCGGAAAGAATTAAGCAGAACCGATTCCGACTACGACAAAGAAAAACTGCAAGAACGGATTGCCAAACTTGCCGGTGGTGTAGCGGTAATTAAAGTGGGCGCACCCACGGAAACCGAACTCAAAGAGCGCAAACTGCGGATTGAAGATGCCCTCAACGCCACCAAAGCCGCTGTAGAAGAAGGTATTGTCCCTGGTGGTGGCACGACCCTACTGCATTTAATTCAAAAAATCGATGCAATTAAGGCCAATTTCAATGCCGAAGAAAAACTCGGTGCCGAAATCCTGCAAAAAGCCTTAGAAGCACCCGTGCGTCAGATTGCTGACAATGCTGGAGTTGAAGGTTCGGTGATTGTGGAGAAAGTCCGCGAAAGCGCTTTCAACGTTGGCTACAACGCCATTACCGGCAAATTTGAGGATATGATTGCCGCAGGAATCATTGACCCAGCGAAAGTCGTCCGTTCTTCTTTACAAAATGCTGCTTCGATCGCCAGCATGGTACTGACTACCGAAGCCCTAGTCGTAGAAAAACCTGAACCTGCTTCTCGGATGCCCGCAGGGGATCCAATGGGCGGCATGGGCGGCATGGGCGGCATGGGCGGCATGGGCGGCATGGGCATGATGTAATCCCAGAAACTCGAATCAATCCTTAACCGGGATTGATATCGCCTCGCCCCTGACTAATTAAGGCTGCGAAAAAATTGTTTGATTTTAACTGCTTCATGCGTACCGGGCTGTATTACGATATACCAAGGGAGATGTTTTATTCTATTCCTCACAAACAACTCCGAGACTGTTGACGAAAGTTTTGGTGAGAGAAACACTTTCTGGTTAACAGTTAACAGCCAACGACGAATAAACCAGCAGTTTGTCCTCTGGGGCAAGCTGCTTTTTTATGGGGAGCGGGGGAGCTTCTGGTGCAGGGGAGCAGGGGAGCTTCTGGTGCAGGGGAGCGGGGGAGCGGAGGTGCAGAGGAGCAAACAACCAACAACCAACAATCAACAATCAACAATCAACAATCAACAATCAACAACTATCATTGGTCTTTTTCTTAAAGGCGGCGATCGCAGACACGAAGCCCGACAAACGTTAAAATTAAAATCACAACCAGCGTTTACAAGAGGAAATTTCTATGGCTTTGGCTCTCACACCGAATAATGTGGAAACGGTTTTGGATGAACTCCGCCCTTATTTAATGTCAGACGGCGGTAATGTGGAACTGGTGGAAATCGATGGCCCCATTGTGAAACTGCGTTTACAAGGGGCTTGTGGGTCTTGCCCCAGTTCGACCATGACTTTACGCATGGGTATTGAACGCAAACTGCGCGAGTCAATTCCAGAAATTGCCGAAGTGGAACAGGTAATTTAAATTTCTTTCCGTTAACCGTTGACCCCCTTCTGCACGGGGGCTGACCCCTAAATGTAGGGGCGAGCAAGCGAATCGCCCCTACATTTGTTATAACAGATGACAGATAACAGATAATTTGGTTGGCGCGATCGCAAATCAAAATATAGCCGAAATATAGCCGAAAAGTTAAATAACACCGAATATAAACGATAATATAGTTATCTACCAGAACGTAAACCTGATTGGGTAGAGCAAATTCAAGGATTATGCTGGCCTTGTCTGAAATCAATCAATCATTTGTAGGGACAATTGATGGCGGCTGGTCGATCCAAATGTAGCAAGCCTGCGGTAGGGGTCAACGGCTGTTGACCCGAAATTCTGGCAATTTCTAACATAAATAAAGGAGAAATTAAAGGAAAAATAAGTTGTTTTTTATAGAAAGATTACATCAACAATAAGTAAATGCAAAGGTAATTTTTTCTAAAAAAAACAATATTAAAGCAAAAAAAAGCGGGCAAAATATCTAATTAAATCGCGTTTTGGTTTGATTTTTCAAGTGAACTTATCCTCACAGTAAATTATGACTCATCCTTTATACGTTGCTTTTGTTTGGCACCAACATCAACCCCTCTACAAATCCCGGATTGCCAATCAATATCGTTTGCCGTGGGTGCGCTTACACGGCACCAAAGATTACTTAGATTTGGTACTGTTGTTATCTCGCTATCCTAAGCTGCATCAAACGGTGAACTTGGTTCCCTCTTTGATTTTGCAGCTAGAAGAATATATCGAAGGGAAGGCATTCGATCCTTATTTGATGGCTTCTTTAACGGCGGCAGATCAACTGACTCTGGAACAGAAACATTTTGTGGTGGATCATTTCTTTGATGCCAATCACCACACCTTAATCGATCCTCATCCTCGCTACGGACAACTTTATCATCAACGACTTTCCAATGGCCCAGCTTGGTGTCTGGAAAATTGGAGTTTACAAGATTATGAAGATTTGCTGGCATGGCATAATTTAGCCTGGATCGATCCGATATTTTGGGATGACCCAGAGATTTCTCAGTGGTTGGAAAAAGGGCAGAATTTTACGTTGAGCGATCGCCAACGGATCTACTCCAAACAACGGGAAATCATGGCGAAAATTATTCCCCAACACCGACAAATGCAAGATGCCGGTCAATTAGAAGTAACCACCACTCCTTATACTCACCCGATATTGCCCTTATTAGCGGATACGAATTGCGGACGGGTTGCGGTTCCCGACATGACCTTACCCCAGCAGCGTTTCCAATGGGAAGAAGATATTCCGCGCCATTTACGCAAAGCTTGGGAAATGTATCAAGACCGCTTTGGTCGGACTCCTCGTGGGTTATGGCCATCAGAACAAGCTGTCAGTCCGGCAATTTTACCGTATATTGCGGAGCAAGGTTTTCAGTGGATTTGCTCTGATGAAGCGGTGTTAGGCTGGACGATGCAGCACTTTTTCCATCGTGATGGGGCGGGGAATGTATTGGAACCGCAGTTACTTTATCGTCCCTATCGCTTGGAAACGCCTCACGGGGATTTGGCGATTGTTTTCCGAGACCACCGTTTGTCGGATTTGATTGGCTTTACTTATGGTTCAATGGAGCCAAGACGGGCAGCTTCGGACATGGTGGGTCACTTGGAAGCGATTCGCTATCGTTTGCAGGAGCAACAGTCAGCCCCAGAGTCAGAAGCAGAGTCAGAAAATTATGACGGGGGTAGTGGGTTACAAGCCCCTTGGTTGGTGACGATCGCCCTAGACGGAGAAAATTGCTGGGAATTTTATCACCGAGATGGGGAACCGTTCTTAAATGCCCTTTATAGCAATTTGAGCGATCGTAACGATATTAAATTAGTCACCGTCTCAGAATTTTTAGATAAATTTGGCACGACGGCAACTCTGGAAAGCGATCGCCTGCATAGTGGGTCTTGGGTCGATGGCAGCTTAACTACTTGGATTGGCGATCCGGCAAAAAATCGGGCTTGGGACTTGTTAACCGCAGCGCGGCAAGTTTTGGCGAATCATCCCGAAGCCACGGAAGAAACCAACCCCGAAGCTTGGGAAGCGTTATATGCAGCGGAAGGTTCTGACTGGTTCTGGTGGTTTGGGGAAGGGCATTCTTCTAACCAAGATGCCATATTTGACCAGTTATTCCGAGAACATTTATATGCCATTTATCAGGCATTAAATGAACCCATTCCCGAACAGTTGCGACGACCTGTGGAAAAACGCGAAATAACAGGCGATCGCGGCAGCGTTGCGGAGCAAAATCGCCGTCCCGAAAGTTTCATTCACCCGATTATTGATGGAGTTGGGGACGAACAAGACTGGGATCGCGCCGGTCGGATTGAAATTGGCGGCGCCCGAGGCACCATGCACCGCAGCAGTGCATTACAACGCCTCTGGTATGGGGTAGATCACTTGAATTTTTATCTGCGCTTAGATTTTAAAACTGGTGCTAAACCGGGGAAAGATTTTCCTCCAGAATTGCGCTTGCTTTGGTACTATCCCGGTAAACCAATGTGCAATAGTCCCATTCCCCTGGCAGAATTGCCCCATGAAGCGCCGTTAAATTATTTCTTCCATCATCAGTTAGGGATTAATTTACAAACGCGATCGCTTTGGTTCCACGAAGCGCGAGAAAATCATCAATGGCACGCCCGACCCACACGGGCGCTTATGGCCTTTAATAAATGCTTAGAAATCGCTATCCCTTGGGCTGACCTGCCCACGGATCCGGATTGGTCTTTGCATTTGTTATTAGTGATGGCTGATATGGGTCGCTATCGGGAAGCAGCCCCAGAAAATGCGCTTGTACCGATTTCTGTCCCATAATATGAATAATTGATAATTGATAATTGATAATTAATAATTGATAATTGCGTTTAATTGTTAATTATCAATTGTTAATTGTGTTTAATTGTTAATTATCAATTGATAATTGTGTTTAATTATCAATTATCAATTATCAATTATCAATTATCAATTGTCCATTATCAATTGAATAATTATGGTGCCAATCAAATCATTAAGAACTAGCAATTGGTTAGAGGATAACCAGGAATATTTGGGGCGATCGCTCGACCGGGTGCGGTTGTTGTTGCAACAAAAGCTGCAACGACAATTGAACGATGATGCGGAAATTGTCCCAGAGGAAATTGACCGCGAGTTATTCGAGGATGAGATAAGCTGGCAATGGCAAACCTCCCCAGCCCTAGAACAACTTTGCGAAACTTTTGGTTTATCGGATTTCGATCGCGATTTATTGCTGCTATGTGCGGGGATGGAATTAGATAGAAATTGGGGCAATGTTTGCGCCGCAATTCACGGAGATCCGCAAAGTAATTATCCGACCTTTGGTTTAGGTTTAGATATTTTTCCTAATAAAAATTGGCAAGCTTTAACCGCAAACAGTCCCCTGCGTCGCTGGCGACTAATTTCTGTAGGTGCGGGGAATGCCCTGACCACGGCGCCGTTGCGAATTGAAGAGCGAGTGTTGCATTATTTGATGGGGGCTACCGCTTTCGAGGAACAGTTGCGATTTATTGTCCGGCCATTTTCTGTAAAAGCGATTCGTTTTTCGCCCTTAAAAATTGCGGATTTGCCGCCATCTCATCGCCAAATAGCTGAGGAAGTGGCGGAGATATTGGGCAACGAAACCAGGGAGGAGTTTACCCTGGTACAACTTTGCGGCAGTGATGTGGCTAGTAAGCGATCGCTGGCTGGGGTAGCTTGTGAATTGTTGGGATGGAATCTGCATATTATGGCGGCAGATGTGATACCAATTCATGCTAACGATATTGCCGAATTAATTCAGTTGTGGGAACGAGAAGCTATTTTAAGCAATAGCGCTTTATTGCTTGATTGCGATGAGATTGATAGCAATGATTTGGCCAGAGAAAATGCGATCGCCAGGATGATTGAAAACTATCATCAACCGCTGATTGTCACCAGTCGCGATCGCCGACATCCTCGACAAAGACCTTTTGTCACCTTTGATGTCAAACAACCCACCCCCGCAGAACAGCGCCTCCTTTGGCAAAATGCCCTCGGTAGCGATACGGAATTAAACGGTCATGTGAATAAATTAGTGGCTCATTTTAATTTAAGCGTTCCAGAGATTTATGCCGCTTGCATTAAAGCCGGGAAAGCGATCGCTGATGATGAAAATATCGATAGTGATGATATCGATAGCGATGATACCAATAGTGAAAATAGCGATAAAAACTCCTTGGGCGATCGCTTGTGGACTGCTTGCCGGATCCAGGCGCGATCGCGTATGGAAGACCTCGCCCAACGCATTGATTCCGGCAACACCTGGGATGACCTAGTGCTACCGGAAGCCCAACGCAACACCCTGCGGGAAATAGTCAGCCATGTGCGACAACG
The DNA here is from genome assembly GCA_011390955.1 of Oscillatoriales cyanobacterium. Lineage (GTDB taxonomy): Bacteria > Cyanobacteriota > Cyanobacteriia > Cyanobacteriales > Laspinemataceae > Planktothricoides. Next base: position 39,055 of record JAABRM010000003.1, read on the forward strand.
GGGGAAAGTCTATGAAACTTGGGGATTTGGCGGCAAAAATGAGCGAGGTTTAGGGATTAGTGCCTTATTTGCCGGTTCCAGTGGCACGGGAAAAACAATGGCCGCCGATATTATTGCCCAACAATTAGAACTAGATTTATATCGCATTGACCTAAGTTCAATTATCAGTAAATATATCGGTGAAACCGAGAAAAACTTGCGAAAAGTATTCGATGCGGCGGAAGCGGGGGGATCGATATTATTATTTGATGAAGCTGATGCTTTATTTGGCAAACGGAGCGAAGTCAAAGATTCCCACGATCGCCATGCAAATATAGAAGTTGCTTATCTGTTGCAGCGGATGGAAGCCTATCGGGGATTAGCCATTTTAACCACTAATATTAAGAGTGCTTTAGACTCAGCATTTCTGCGGCGCATTCGTTTCGTCGTGCAGTTTCCTTTCCCGGACTTAAATCAAAGAAAAGAAATTTGGCAGCGAATTTTTCCGCCCCAAACTCCCACCGAGGGATTGGATTATGATAAGTTAGCCAAGCTGAATGTAGCGGGAGGAAATATTAGAAATGTAGCATTAAATGCGGCTTTTATGGCCGCTGATGCCGGGGAACCTGTGATGATGAAACATATTTTAGTGGCTGCCCGCAGCGAATGTATGAAGTTAGAGCGACTTTTGACCGATACCGAGATTAGAGGGTGGGTTTGACAATCCTCAGACGTAGGGTGGGCAATGCCCACCCTACTTCGCTACTCAGACGTAGGGTGGGCATTGCCCACCATACTTCGCTACTTCGCTGAAAGTTAACTATTTAAACTATTTGGATCGATCCCGTGAGATCGCAGCAATTCCTCAAGCTGTTGCGATCGCGTAGCTGCGGCTTCAGCGCGTTGTCGTTCCGCTTCAGCGCGAAGGCGTTCCGCTTCAGCGCGTTGTCGTTCCGCTTCAGCGCGAAGGCGTTCCGCTTCAAGTTGCTTCACGGCAAGCGCTTCCCGTTCACTGGGTGTTAAAATCCAACTTCCTTGAGCATCATACCAACGTAACCAAACTCGATTTAGTCCTTCATAAGCTCCAGACCACAAACCCAAACCCAACTCTAATTGAGGCAGCCAAATTTTCGGTTCGGTTAATTTCAATTCCTGATAAAAACCAGCCATTAAAGCAAATGCTTTTAACTCATTGGTATAGCGATCGAACACTATATAATAAGGAACTTTCAAAATTTGTTCATAAACTTCCCATTTCGTGGGCGGTTCGCTAACCAACCGAGTCCGTTTACCCAAGTCTTCGGTTTCTGTCCCCGGTGACAATAATTCCACCACCACTGTGGGCGCAACCATTTCTTGCCACATCACATAACTTAAGCGTAAATCCCGATTGTCATAAAGTCGAGAAACTCCTACTACTCCAAACCAGTCCGGTCGTTTATACCAAGAATGGTGACGTACATCGTAGTAAAGGTTCATGTCTCCAGCACTAAATATTTGCTCTGGCGGATAGTTCCCAGGGCAAAAAGTTAGACTGAGTAAAGGTGGTTGACGGTAGTGGAATTCGTCAGGCAATCCAGGTTCCTCCGGGTTTTCGCTAGGTAGATCGTACATGGTGGGCAAAGCTTCTCTGGCAGAACGCGGCGGATCGCTTTGCTCAACTGGATATTTTATTTGTTTGATTTGCATCTCTTTACTGATTCAACGGGGTACGATTCTATGATAGTTCGGCCTGTTCTTTGGCATCTAGCCAATTATCCCCGACCCTAGAATCCGCGATCGGCCAAAAAAAATATTTCCATCAGCGGAGGGCGATCGCTCTCGAAATCTCTCACAAATTCTGGAGCAAAATATAGACTTTTGGCTAAGAAAGCGATCGCTATTTTGTGGTAAAATAAAAAATTATTTAACTTCAACAATTCGGCGAGGTTAGGCTATGGCAACCGGAAAGCAGATTCAGAAAAAAGGATCGTCCCATTTCACCCCAACTCCCGCAACGGGAATGTTTAAGCCGCGTCCCTTTGCGGAACCCGTGCAACCGGAAGCCGCTACACCAGAAGTACAGACTAAAGTCGAATTGGGAAATATAGGAGGCGATCGCCTTGCGGGGATGCAAGTTTCTGCCCCGGCACCCATTCAGGCAAAACTGACCATTGGGGCGCCGGGGGATAAATATGAACAAGAAGCGGACACCATTGCCGAAACGGTAATGAAAATGCCTGCGATATCTGCTCCGGCGCCCGTGGAAAATCCCACACCTCAGTCTTCCGTAGCCCAAGCTAAACCCATTTCTGCGGCTATCTTTGCTCAAGCTAAACCCATTTCTGCGGCTATTACTCCAGTAGAACCTGTTATTCAAATGCAGCCACAACCCTCTGAGTCACTATCAGAAGAAGCTGGGGAAAATAAAAAAGGCTTTATTCAACGTCGGATTAAAGTCCAGGCAGCCGCAGATGGTAGCCTTCATGCTCCAAATTCTCTGGAAACTCAAATCAGTCAAAGCAAAAACTCTGGCAGTCCTTTAGCCCCGCAAATTCGTGCCTACATGGAACCGCGTTTTGGGGCAGATTTTAGCAGTGTGCGCGTACATACGGATAGCCAAGCGGTACAAATGAACCGAGATTTGAGCGCACAGGCATTTACCCACGGCAATCATATTTATTATGGCTCTGGAAAATCTCCCGGAAATGATCATTTGACGGCTCACGAACTGACTCATACTATTCAGCAGGGGACAAGTTCTATTCAAACTAAAAAAGAGTCTATAGGATTATCTAGTCTTGTCAATTCCACAATGCTGCAAATGAAAAGTGTGATTGTTAATGATAAGGCTCATACCAGAAAACTTAGCCTAGCGTTAACTGGAACTCCTGCTGAAAAAATGAAAGCTGTTGAAAAAGGCTCTCAAGGGCAGCAATATAATAAAGGAGATATTATTGAAATTAGCGATACGGAAACTGAACATATCAAAGATGAAAGTCATGTATTTGCATGGTATCGAACTCAAGGAAGTAATCCACCTGAATATATTAGAGGATCCAAGATATTTAACGTGGGTGTTCTACAACCCAACCAAAATATAGAAGATCCAGAAGGAGATAACTTATTAGAAAGCTTTAATGAAGGAGTCATTGGTACTACCGGTGACAGTATTGAAGAGTATTCTGATTCACTAAAAGAAAATAACAAAAATGCTAACACAACTGATTTGGATATTGCTCAAGGAAGTTTTGGGATTGCTGGTGGAATTTTTAGCATGGCCATCTCAATTAGAGATCTAGTCAAAAATCAACAAAGGGGTTTTAGTGATTGGATATCCACGATTTGGGAAAGCTTGACAGGTATCAGTAACATCACTTCAGGCATTAGTCAAATAGTCTCATCAGCCAATGATTCTAAGAAAGCTGAATCAGTCAGTGATTGGAGTGGAAGTATTGGCAGTGCAATGAGTACCCTGGCTGGTGGAATTAAAACGATTAAAGCTGTAGCTAATTTGATTGAAATGATCGCTAGTGATGAGAAATATGATCGAGATGAATATATTAAGAAAACTTCAGAAATTATTGGTGGAGCACTAGAAACAGCAAAAGGTGTTGTAGAAACTATTAAGGATTTCTTGGATATATTTAATACGGCTACTGCTGGTCTAGGAACCGCAATTCCGGCGATTGGGATTGCGATTAGTGCGACTCAAACCATTGTCCAAGGATATTATCTGTCTGTGTCCGCTTACCAATGGAGTAAAATGCGTAAGCAATCACAAATCATTGCCAATGAGGTTAATCAAAAAATTAGCCAAAATACTCCAGAATCTAAAGCAGAAAAAATTCGAGAAAAACATAGAAAAGATAATGCTGAGATATCTAATTATCAATCTCGGTTATCCGAAAAAACCGCAAAAAATTTAACCCGAGAACAATTGATTCAGTCTCATAAACAAATTAAACAAAGCTATATCGATCAAAAAAATGCCTTAGAGAGTGAAAAACAACAGTTACAACAAGAAAAACAACAGTTGGAACAAGAAAAACAAAGTAATAACCCTGCACCGACTCCGGAACGCAAAAAAACAATCAATAATCAGTTAGAGGAAATTCAAGCTAAACTGACTGGGAAATCTCGGTCGTTCGATTCAGGTATTAAAGGTAAACTTGAAAAGTTGCAAAAAAAAATTACAGATCAAAATACCGAAATTCAAAAGCTTGAAACTGCTAAAAGTATAACTGATAGGAAAATAGATGATGCAAGAAGTAAAATTAGCATAATTCAAGGAGAATCTCACAATAGTTTGATGGCTCATGGTTTAAGCCCAGTCGATATAGAAGAATTAGACCTGGCCGAAGAACTCAGGTCTGGTAATCGAAAACGAGTGGTTAGACAAGCAATTCATATTGCTGCCAATGCGACTAAAATCGCTGGAAATATTGCTACTTTATCAGGAGCAGGAGCGATCGCCGGAATTACGCTTCAGGCCAGTGCAGCCGGAGTAGAAACAAGTTTGCCCTTCTTTAGAGCCTTAAAACAGTATGGCCGAAATATCGCAGCGAATAATAAAGCTAAAGGTGAATCAGGTATTTCTAATTGGATTTTTGATTCTGATAAATCAACTAAAGCTAAATTAGACGCTCGGAAAAAGAATGTTGTGACTATCTTTAATATGGTCAATAGTCTGAATAAATTTTTACCTTTGCCTACTGACCCAGTACAGAAACAAGAGAAACAGCAAAAATTAACAGCACAAGCTACTAGAGTAGAAAATTATATCAGAGCTAGTGGTTGCAGTCCGAAAGCTTTATACAGAAATAATGGTAAGCCAGCAGAACAAGCTAAGATGTTACTTCAAGCACTTTATCAGCGAGAATTTTAACGATGACTTTAAACAATGCTCAGACTCAAATGTATGCTAGACATCTAGTAGAACTAGGATTTATTGAAAATGTTGTGAATCAAATGGGCTATTCCTCAACCGAACTCATTGAAGCTTCAAAAGATTTACCCTATCATACATTGTTGGTTAATTTAGAGCCAGATTCCCAGGGTAGACAACGCCAGATGACTCTAACTTTTTATCCAATTGATATAGAGGAGTTTGGAAATACTTTACTTTTGCAATATTTTACTGAGTTGCCTTTTGCTGTGAAGACAGGAGTCATGGATGAAATTAATAAATTTTTCATCTATCTCAACAATAAGACGGTGGTTGGACACTTTGGCATTACTCAGGGTCAAAATAAGTTGAATCATCGCTATGTTCAGACTTTACCTAGTGAAGATGTCATTAGTGAAGGAGTAGTGGCCGATACGCTGATGCTTTTTAACTATACATCGATGCTGTTTGGCAGTCTGGTAGAAGCGGTTGCAAGTGGAGAAATGTCTGCATCTGAAGCTCAAGTTCAAGCAGATCAAATCGGTTGATATTTATCAAGGCGATCGCTTGTCCCCAAGAAAAGAAACCGGGTTTCTGTTGTGAATGCCAAAGTTAACTGTTGAATGCCAAAGAGAAACCCGGTTTCTGGGGTGGTGAGCGATCGCTTGTCCCCAAGAAAAGAAACCGGGTTTCTGTTGTGAATGCCAAAGTTAACTGTTGAATGCCAAAGAGAAACCCGGTTTCTGGGGTGGTGAGCGATTCCCTCGCCCTATCTTGAGATCGCTCTTAGCCAACCCATTCAGCAATACCTTAAAATAAAACCAGAAACCACAAATGAATGGGAGAAAACCTTGGCAACCCTCACCGACATTAGCACACTCATTACCATTGACCCTAACCATGATGGGGGTCGTGCAGTAATTACGGGAACTCGCACATCGGTTCGTCGAATTGCTGGCTTATACAATCAAGGCAACAATGCCGAAGAAATCGCGAGACGATTAAGTCATTTAACCATCGCTCAAATTTATGCTGCCTTAACCTATTATCACGCTAACCGAGAGGAAATAGACCAAGATGTCGCCGCCGAAAAAATTGCTTATGAAGAACTAGCCCAACAACATTACCAGCAAGCGAACAAAAATGACTAAAATTCGCCTTTATTTAGATGAGGATACAATGGATAGCGATCTTTTAGGGGCTTTACGTCTTCGGAACGTCGATGTATTCTCAGCCGGAGAAGCGCAAATGTTGTCTCGTAGCGATGAAGAACAATTACAATGGGCTTTAAACAATCAGCGGATTATTTATAGTTTCAATGTCCGCGATTTTTACAGAATTCATAAAAAGTATGTAGAAAACCAACAACGCCATGCTGGAATTATTTTAGGAGTTCTAAGCTACTCAATTGGAGAGCAAATGCGGCGGCTTTTAAGAATTATTGCGAATAAATCAGCAGAAGAGATGGAAAATCAAGTCGAATTTTTGAGTGCTTGGGGAGAACAATAGCAATTAGTTATTTTGTCGCTTGGATAGCGACATCGCTTTTCTGGTTCTATTGGCTGAGTTATTTTAATCAGAGGGGCGATCGCGCTTCTTTCCCCTCAAAAAAAGAAACCGGGTTTCTGTCGTGAATGCCAACGTTAACTGTTTTTTGCCAACAAGAAACCCGGTTTCTGGGGTGGTGAGCGATCGCGCTTTCTTGCCTCGAAAAAAAGAAACCGGGTTTCTGGGGTGGAAATGTAGGGGCGTCCTTGCGAAGCCCATGCCGTCAGGCTATATGGCCATTCGCCCCTACGGTTGAATGCCAACAAGAAACCCGGTTTCTGAATCAATAAACCCGGTTTCTGACTTGCCTACCTTTGCCACAACAATTCATTACGACTCGGAGCCCCAATTTCAATTAATTCTCGGTTGCTGGGAGAATGGCGGCTAATTTGTGGGAAAGGTTCCGGGGATATTCCCCATTGTTTTAAGAATTGGTGCAATAACTGGTCTTGTCGATCGCGAAAACCCCAAATATCATCGCCCCCACCGTTAAGGATCGCAAACCAGACTAAACCGCGATCGCGAGTGGGCAAAACTCCACCTAATGCACTCACATTCCAGAGGGTGCCGGTTTTCACCACAGAACCAGCGGGAATATTGCGGTCTTCCAGAGTGCCGCCATCAGTTCCGGCAATGGGAAATAAGTCCGCAAGAGTCAGGGGCGCTGTGGCGTTCCCCGGTTTGGCGGCATCCCGGCGTAAATAGTTTTGAATCGCCATCAACAAGCCACAAGCCGCACGAGGAGAAATCCGATTTTCTTGACCCAACCCAGACCCGTTAATCAGTTGAATTTGTTCTGGGGGTACTCCCGCTGCTTCAGCGGCAATTTTTCTGACTACTTGTGCTCCCCCCAAGGCGTCCGCTAATATCTCCGCCATCGTGTTGCTGCTGTAGATATTCATTAACTTTAATAGTTCTACCAGGGGCAGGGAATAATGACGAATTAAGGGAGTAGTCTCGGTTGGGGGTTCTTTAGACACCAGCACCTGACCGGCGATCGCTACTTGGGGTTTGGGTGTAGCTGGGGCGGCCAGTTTTTTTTGAGCATTCCGAGACATAAGATTATAGGTGTCGGTAATTTCTGCTGACCAGAGTTGTGCGTTCAATGCTTGTTTCAGCAGTTCCCCACTTTTTTGTCCGTCATCCTCGCCATTCATCAAAAAATTACCTGCAATCACCAAATTGCCGGTGACACGCCGAATTCCCAAGCGATTGAGGGCATTCCCCAGAGCGATCGCCTCTTCCCACACAAATAAAGGATCGTTACCACCGACGATCGCTAAATCCCCTTCTAACACCTCACCCACCACCTGACCCCTAGCAGCAATCAGGGTTTCAAACTGATGATCCAGTTTCCAACTGTACAAAGCGGCTAAAGAGGTCGCCACCTTAGTAATCGAAGCTGCCGACCGGGGAATATTCCCTTGATGATTAGCCAGTAACTCTCCGTGAGTGGTCTGCAACCAAATCCCTTGATTGTCTCGCCGCACCCCTTTCGCCTCCAATGCTTTGAGATATTCCTCTAAGGTGGCATTCGTGGGCGAATCCACTCCCCCCATGTTTTTTTCATCCCAGACAAAACCGGGAATCCCCGATCCGATCAATAATTCCCCAGCATCCTGCTCACGGATCTGAACTCCGCTTAACTCCAACCATACAGATATCAAACCTGAACTCAATAACTCCAGCATTTTTCTAATAATCGATAAAATTTTTTAAGTAGGGACAGGGAATTTTCTCTACCCTACGCCGACAACCAATTCAGGACGGATTCCCTACGGTCTATCATTTTTTTGGATGCTAGGAAACAAGTATTGTTTCTCCTGTGTGTCGATCGAGCACTATACTTATGCTTGGGTAGAAGCCTTCTGGTAGAATTTTTAAGGTTTCTATGACGAAAGATCAATGGGATCGACTAGCGCAAGAATAGCAGTAGATGCGATGGGAGGGGATCGTGCCCCTGCCGAAATCGTCGCTGGAGCTATTAGAGCCCAGCAAGAATTGGGCGTAGAGGTTTTGCTGGTCGGCGATCGCGATCAGATTTCCCTAGCGCTCAAGCAACATACCAATATATCTCCATCTCAAGTACAGATCGTCCATGCGGATGAAGTTGTGGAGATGGGTGAGGAGCCTTTGACTGCTTTAAAACGCAAGCCAAAGGCTTCAATTCGAGTGGCAATGGATTTGGTCAAAAATAACCAAGCCGATGCCGTGGTCTCTGCCGGTCACTCTGGGGCGGCAATGGCAGCAGCATTGCTTAGGTTAGGACGTTTACCCGGAATCGATCGCCCGGCCATTGGCGCCGTTTTTCCTACGGCGATTTTGAATAAATCCGTGCTGATTTTGGATGTGGGAGCCAATGTAGACTGCCGCCCGAAATTTTTAGAACAGTTCGCGGTCATGGGATCGATTTACAGCCAATATGTCTTAGGCACGTCCGAACCGAAAGTCGGACTGCTCAATATTGGCGAAGAAGCTTGTAAAGGAAATGAGCAGAGCCTGAAAACCTATCAACTCCTCGAACAAAACCCCCAAATTACCTTTATTGGTAATGCGGAAGGTCGGGATGTGCTGACAGGAAAATTTGATGTCATAGTCTGCGATGGCTTTGTCGGCAATATTTTGTTGAAATTCGCTGAAGCCGTGGGCGAAATTGTCCTGCAAACCCTAAAAGAAGAACTTTCCGCTGGCTGGCAAGGTAAGCTTGGGGCTACCCTTTTAAAACCTAGTTTAAGGCGATTTAAGCAAAGGGTGGATCATGTGGAACATGGGGGCGGCTTGTTGCTGGGTGTGGCTGGAGTTTGTATTATTAGCCACGGCAGTTCCGAAGCTCGCTCAATTTTTAGTGCCATTCGCTTGGCCAAAGAAGCCATTGACCATCAAGTGCTAGACAGAATCAAGGTTTGGGATCAAAACCCCGACCCATCAGAGGTGAGCAATTAACCCTGCCCCCGCCTTCGCGGGGGTTGCATAACGGTCAGATGGTGGCGACTAACAGCGAATAGATATTTAACGCGAATGAAACGCCAATGCTTATGGAGAATTTACATTGAAACAGGTATTTAATTCTGGAGGGGCAGGGATTGCAATTATCGGCTGCGGTTCAGCTACTCCAGGGGTTTCCTTGGATAATGAAGCCCTTTCACAGATAGTCGAAACTTCCGATGAGTGGATTACCACTCGCACCGGAATTCAAAAACGGCATATCGCTCAACCAGCAGATTCTCTGGCGCAGCTTGGAACCGAAGCGGCAGTTGGGGCGATCGCTATGGCCGGTATTACACCAGCAGACATCGATTTGATTATCTTAGCTACCTCCACAGGTGATGACCTATTTGGCAGTGCCACGACCATTCAAGCAAATCTTGGCGCGACGCGAGCGGTAGCTTTCGATTTGACCGCCGCTTGTTCGGGCTTTTTGTTTGGATTAGTGACAGGCGCCCAGTTCATTCGCACCGGCGCCTACCAAAATGTGCTTTTAGTAGGTGCAGATATTCTATCGCGCTGGGTCGATTGGTCAGATCGCACGACCTGCGTCCTGTTTGGGGATGGCGCCGGGGCTGTGGTGATGCAGGCATCTTCAGAGCGCGATCGCTTGTTAGGATTTGAACTCCGCAGTGATGGCAGCCAAAATCAATGCCTGCAACTTCCCTACTGCTCAACCCCGAAAACCCTGGTCAATGACATTTCCGTCAGCCAAGGCACTTATCAACCCATCACCATGACGGGTAAAGAAGTTTATCGCTTTGCGGTGACGCAGGTGCCCGAAGTGGTGGAAAAAGCCCTGTTTAGGGCAAATTTAACTGTTGACCAGATCGACTGGCTGCTATTACATCAAGCAAATCAGCGGATTTTGGCTGCTGTCGCCCAACGGTTAAATATTCCTAGCGATAAGGTATTGACAAATTTGTCTTCTTATGGTAATACTTCGGCGGCTTCTATCCCCCTGGCACTGGATGAAGCGGTGCGATCGGGGAAAGTGCAGCCCGGTGATATTATTGCCTCTGCTGGTTTTGGTGCCGGTTTAACCTGGGGTGCGGCGATCTTTCAGTGGGGCTGATTTTTGGTTATTGGTTATTGGTTATTGGTTATTGGTTATTGGTTGTTTGATTCAAATAACGAATAACCAATAACCAATAACAATTAAAAGTAGTAAACCGTGAAGTAAAAATAAACATAAATGACTAAAACAGCATGGGTTTTTCCCGGACAAGGTTCTCAAGCGATCGGCATGGGAGTGGATCTCCAAGAGTTGCCTCAAGCACAAGCTTTTTTCCAGAAAGCTGAGGATATTCTCGGTTGGTCGGTTTTGGATATCTGCCAAAGTAATGAAGAAAAATTATCCTATACCCCATATACTCAACCTTGTTTGTATGTGGTTGAAAGCATTCTGGCACGGTTGATGCGCGATCGCGGATATCAGCCCCAGTTAGTGGCCGGTCATAGCTTGGGCGAATATGTGGCCCTGTATGCGGCTGGGGTCTTTTCCTTTGAAGATGGATTAGCCCTAGTCAAGCAGCGATCGGAATTAATGAATACTGCTCCCGAAGGGCAAATGGATGCTCTGATGGGCTTTCAGCGGGAAGAACTGGAACAAGCGATTGCCGAAATTCCTGATGTGGTTATTGCTAATGACAATAGCGCCGTGCAAGTGGTGGTGTCCGGCAGTCCTGCCGCGATCCAACAACTCAAAGCCAGTATTAAGATTAAGCGAGCGGTGACATTGAAGGTGTCCCGCGCTTTTCACTCCCCGTTTATGGCTACTGCGGAAGCGGAATACCGCGAAGTTTTGGCATCAGTGCCATTTACCGATGCTCAAGTGCCGGTGTTGTCCAACGTTGACCCCACCCCCGCGATCGCAGCGGAAGTTTTAAAAGCCCGTTTGATGGCCCAAATGACAGGTGCAGTCCGTTGGCGAGAAACTTCTCTCCAGTTGGCGGCAGAAGGCATTGAAGAGGCGATCGAAATTGGGCCGGGTAATGCCCTGACGGGTTTGATTAAGCGGACTTGTCCAGAGATCGCTTTGAAAAATATTCACCGGGTGGCAGATTTATTGCCGTAGGGGCAAAGCATTCGGGCAATAATTTCTCTTGTTAACCCCCAAATTTAATCTCCGAATGCTTTGCCCCTACTAGGTGCGATCGCCTTGTAATATCCCCCGATCGCTGCCCCATCACTGCTTTTGTCATGTAAATCATAGATCGCTATAGATCACCATAGATCGCCAATGAGTCACGACCAGCCGAAATCCAAATTTGTAGGCCGCGAACCGCGAACGAGCTTAATCCTTTATCACTTATTTAAGTGGTCAGTGGTTAGCCCCATGCTGCATATATATTTTCGGGGTCGCATTTATGGCGCCGAAAAAGTCCCGCAGTCTGGCCCTTTGGTAGTAGTCAGTAATCATGCCAGTGACTTCGATCCGCCGATTGTCTCTAGCTGTATGCGGCGACCTGTGGCGTTTATGGCCAAAGAAGAGTTATTTCAGGTGCCGGTACTGAAAGATGCCATTCGCTTGTACGGAGCTTATCCGGTGAAACGGGGCTCCGCAGACCGCAGTGCGATGCGTTCGGCTTTATCATACCTGGAGCAAGGATGGGCAACGGGGCTATTTTTACAAGGCACTCGCACCCTCGATGGTCGGATTACTGACCCGAAGCTGGGGGCGGCATTGATTGCGGCGAAAGCGAAAGCCCCCATATTGCCGGTGAGTTTATGGGGGACTCAAGCTATTGTGAAAAAGGGATCGCTTTTGCCCAAACCTGTGCCCGTCACGATTAGAATTGGCGAACTCATGGAGCCACCGAGTTCGAGCGATCGCGCAGAATTAGAAAGAGTCACCAATCATTGCACCGAAGTGATTAATGGGATGCTTGATTTGGGACGATGATAAATTGTTATTGGTTGTTGGTTGTTGGTTGGTTGTTGTTGGTTGTTGGTTGTTGGTTGTTGGTTGTTGGTTGTTGTTTGTTGTTGGTTGTTGGTTGTTTGTTGGGGAAAGGGGAACGGGGAACCGCGATCGTGCCCGCCATCAGCAGAGGAAAACAATTAACAATTAACAATTATCAATTATCAATTATCAATTATCAATTATCAATTATCAATTATCAATTACACCCCAACAACCAACAACCAACAACCAACAACAAATAACCAACAACCAACAACAAATATTAACTGTCTTCCTTGCGGTTAGCTAAACTCGATCCGGTATATCCCGTTGTCACCCACAACACCGATCGCACCCCATCCCGAATGACTTTTTCTATGGGTTCAGGCGATCGCCCCGACGGAACAGGTAAGGGCTGAAATTTAATCCCTCGACTGCCCAAAACAATCTCCCCAATGACTCTAGCCCGCAACATGTGGTCATCGGATGTTACTAAATAAACCGAGTCAACCCCTTGGGACTTGAGTTGATCCACCACCGTCGTAAAGTTTGTCACCGTATCCACCGCTTGATAATCTAGATGGACTCGATTTAGATCGATTCCCTCTTTGGCAAACAGCCATTCGGCATATTCTTCATTACTGCCCCCAGAAACCCAAATCTCTAATTCTGGGCGTTGTAAGGCAAATTGAGCGGCAAATTCTTCTCGTTTGATCTCCCCTCCCAACACTAACAATACTTCTGGAGGAGAGGGACTTTTGAAGGGTTGATAATGCAACCATAACGCCATTAAGAATCCTATGAGTAACCACCAGAAAGTCTTCCGCATGGAAAACTTTTTAGTACGTCTTGTTCTGGGAGTCAAACAGAGCCTCATATCGATTCGGGAGTTGGGTAGATTTTCAATTAGAAAAAGGTAGGATCCTTTTTTTGGCGTCAGGGCAAAGCATTAGCACTGAAATTTTAGTTGTAAGGCAATGGGAGAATCGCCAAGATTTTCCAGGGAATGCAAAAGCCCCTCTCCGGGCTGCATGATAAACCAAAGCGATGCCTGTTCGCTAGACATCGCTTTAAGTTTAGCAAAGGAAAATCAATTTCCTCCGGAAATTTTAACGCTTATTTAACCATTGTTTAGACGGGACTGGCCGGATTTGAACCGGCGACCTAGCGCTTCAGATTCGTGAGAGTTTCCCCTCTCTCTGGACTATTCCTTCACCATAGACAATAGCCGTTAGGTGGTGGCCGTTACGTTTGAGGAGGTTTCTGTTTCTACTTTGTAGAGCATCGTTTCCGGGACATAAGGCCGAATTCGTTCAAGAAATTCTTTCCCTGCCTTGGTTCCCATGCGTAAACGGTAAGAGTTTTTCCCTTTAATTAACCCCCATTTTATTTCCCAAGCTTCTGAAAAATAAGCGATAATTAGCTCATTTTCTGCCTGAGAAATTCGGGTATTTAAGGTTATTTCTAAGCCATGAATTTTACCGTTTTTTTTTAACGATTTACTCCCTTTGTCTAAGAACCATAAGGCAATTCCTGGCATAGTTAATAAGTCTAAAAACTCTCTGGTGATTTTTTGAGTTCCTCCAGGAAATCGCTTTTTTACTAATACCCTAATTAAAGGGATTAACTTGGGTTCTAGACAGAGGAGTCGCTCGCCCTTTTTCGTGAACCGACTATATAGGCTCACGGGTTTTTGGGTAATCTGTTCCAGAAGTCGCTGTTTAAATAGGACGTAATCTTCTTGAAAAGCTGGGTGTTGAATATAAAAGTTGTTTTGTCTTTTATAGGCATTTCCCAACAAGATTCCCACTAAAACTCCGCGTTTCTCTACTTTTGATGAGACATGATAGTCCATCTAATTTTCGCTCCCGCAAACCAGTCTCTGCACCTTCTCTACTTCCCCTGGGTTGGGTGGGTAGAGCTTGGCTCAAGATTACCTTGTCTGTGATTTAGAGTAATCAAAGATTGCTCTAAGCACATCTTTAGGCTTTCTTGAATTTGACCACATTCACTCCTGAAGTTTCCCCCAGGGTGCCCGATGATTCAGGAGGCGCTTGCTCTATCCATCTGAGCCACAGCCCCATGCATTTTTAGATCATAGCAGACTGTTGAATAACCTTTACGGCGACAAAGCAGGATTTTGACTTGAATCTTTGACGCTGACAAGGATTTCCCCGTTTATAAGTCCACGGATTTCCGACCGAATTCGGTGGTCGGTTGATATTCTGTCCGCTGCCCCGGAACAAGATCCGGCGATCGGGTGTAAACTGCGATCGCTTTTAATGAATTGGTTATTGGAGTCGCCATGAATAGCAGCCATCATCGCCATCCTGTACTCTTGGTTCATGGGATTTGGGACAAGGAAAAAATTTTTTGCCGTTTATGCGATCATCTGCAAAATCAGGGTTGGACTGTGCATACCCTAAATCTGACACCTAATACTGGGGCTGCCCCCCTGGAAGTGTTGGCCCAGCAGGTTGCCGATAAAGTCGATCGCACTTTTAGCCCTGATGATATTTTTGATTTAGTGGGTTTTAGTATGGGGGGACTGGTGACTCGCTACTATGTCCAAAGACTTGGGGGTGTGGAACGAGTGCAGCGATATATTACGATTTCTGCCCCTCATCATGGGACAATCACGGCTTATTCTCTGCCGTTGAAAGGGGTGATGCAAATGCGTCCTGGGAGTGCTTTTCTGCAAGACTTGAATCGGGATGCGGTGGAAATTTTGAGCCGATTGCAGTTTACTTCGATCTGGACGCCTTACGATCTGATGATTGTGCCTGCGAGTAGTTCCCAAATGCCTGTGGGGGAGGAAATTGTGCTTTCAGTGCCGGTGCATCGTTGGATGGTGAGCGATCGCTGCTGTTTGGAAACTGTGGCCAAAGTGCTTTCGGTCGAGCGGCGCTCTAGCGGCGAACGAGATTTATCATCGATTCAAGCCTAGGCAACGTAAATTTAAGAATAAAACATTACTAAACTAATGACTATGGCAAAAACAACGAAATCAACACCAATTAAAGTTCAGTTATTGCGAGAAGGGATTGTCGAGTCCGTTCATCAGGTTGAGGCTGTGGTTTGCGATCGCCGGGGACGGGTGCTTTCCGTAGCCGGGAATGCTCAAACTACTGCTTTTGTTCGCTCGGCCCTGAAACCATTTCAAGCCCTAGCGGTGACTTCTACCGGCACTTTGGAACGCTATGACCTGAGCGATCGCGATTTAGCGATTATTTGTAGTTCTCACAAAGGTTCGATCGAGCAATCACGGCAAGCGTTTCATATTCTCTGGTGCTGCGAACTTGAACCCTCAGCCCTGCAATGTCCCATTCCTCCTGGGAAAAATAGTCCCTTGGAACATGGCTGTTCCGGGAAACACGCGGGAATGTTAGCGGTTTGTCAGCAACGCAATTGGGCGGTTAATACTTACCTGCAACGGAATCATCCGGTGCAACTCTTGATTTTAAGCAAAATTGCCGAGTTGTTGCGGATGCCTGCGGAGGAGTTTATTTCCGCTTACGATGATTGTGGCGCCCCAACTTATCTGATGGAACTGGCACAAATGGCCACTTTATATGCTCACCTCACTTCTGGGGAAAGCCTGGAGATGGAACGGATTATCCGCGCTATGACTATTTACGCCGGTTTAGTCTCTGGAGAGGGTGAGTTTGATACGGAACTGATGCAGTTGACTCAAGGAGAATTGGTCAGTAAATCCGGGGCCGAAGGAATTCAATGTATTGGTCGAGTCCGAGAAGGGTTAGGTTTGGCGATTAAAGTCCTTGATGGCGGCAAACGCGCTAAACGGGCTGTGGCGATTCATTTGCTGAAACAGTTGGGCTGGATTACCCCGACGATCGCCGAAACACTTTCGGATAAGTATATTACTCTGACCAATTACACCCGCTTAGATACCTTTGGCGAATTGTCTATGATTTAACGGATCTCACGGATCCATCAGCCGCCGATTTCATAGTCCGGGTAGAGAGCGATCGACGGAGGAAAAGCGAACCGCCCCGATCGCTCTCTACCCTGGGATGATTTTTTTGACCTCCCCAAAGACCTCCTCAAACCAAAATTGCTGCGGCTTCGCGGTTGGCGTCAATCCCTGAATGCCTTGTAATGAAAGGATTTTGGGCGGAAATTGAACTCCAGAAAAAATTAAGCAAAAGTTTTTTTGAATTAGGGGTTGCTATTTTTAGAAGAGTGTGGTTATAATATATGAGGCGACGCGGGATAGAGCAGTCTGGTAGCTCGTCGGGCTCATAACCCGAAGGTCGGTGGTTCAAATCCGCCTCCCGCCACCAAATTTTAACAGAACCCTGTGACCATTATCGGTCACGGGGTTTTATTTTTTTATCCGTGCAGCCCTGACGATTAGAATAGAGTTGACGCAAGAGTCAAAATTTAGAGGGAATTATTGGACTCGGTTTAACTCTTCTGCGTCAACATCATTTAAACAAAATTCTTATAGTGGGTGGTGACTATGAAGTTACAACAGCCTATTTTATGGGGCGGAATTAGCCTATCTTTGGGTTTGTGGCTGTTTGATAGTTTTTCGCATTCCCTGGAAGGGGTGGGAGAAGTTGGGGTGTTGGGCGCGATCGCCCTGGGGACTGGTTTGTGGTGGTATAAACAGCGATCGCCTCTACCGGCTAAGGTTTCCGCCCCAGTGGATCGAGAAACCTTGTCCAAGGCTATTGCTGGGGTGAAAGCGGCGATCGCTCAGTTGGCAACGGAGGCAGAAAATTGTCAGGCGATCGGTGAACTCCGCTGCCAAGAAGAACAGCTATCGGCCCAATTGGATCGCCAAGAGTTGCGGTTGTTGGTGACAGGTGGCAAAGCGGTGGGCAAAACTAAGTTGATGCAGCTTTTGCAAGCAAGTAGCCAGCAGTTTGGGAAATTAAGTTTCACGGAAACCGAGGCTTTATTTAGCAAAACTGACAGCGATCGAATTGTTAAACCGAACCTGACTCTAGAAGACTTGGTAATTTTTGTCACGACTGGGGATTTAACCAGTTCTGAACTGAATCATTTGCAGCAATTGGCTATAGCTAATGTGCGGATTTTGGTGGTGGTGAACAAACAAGACCAATATCTAGAAACTCAAAAAGCGACGATTTTACAACAAGTTCGTAATTGCTTAGAAGGCATTTTAAGTAAGGATGATGTGGTGGGGGTTTGCGCGGCCCCGGCGCCGGTGAAGGTGCGACAATATCAAGCGGATGGTTCGGTGCAAGAAAAAATGGAACAACCAATGGCGAATATTACTGGGTTGTGCGATCGCCTTAGTCATATTTTAGCCACGGAAAAATCAGCTTTGGTTTTTGCTAGTACCTTGCGGGCTGCCAATGGCTTAAAAGCGGAGATCAAAACTTTATTGAACCAAGTCAGACGCGATCGAGCCATGCCTATGATTGAACAATCTCAATGGGTGGCTGCGGCTGCGGCTTTTGCCAACCCCGTCCCCGCTTTGGATTTGCTTTCTACGGGGGCTGTGACCGGGCAATTAGTGGTAGATTTGGGCAAAATTTATCAACAGAAATTTTCCCTGGAACAAGGACAAGCGATCGCCCGTACTCTAGCGGAACAAATGGTTAAATTAGGGTTAGTAGAACTGTCTACCCAAACCATTACCTCAATTCTGAAAAGTAACGCCATCACTTTTGTGGCTGGTGGTGCGGTTCAGGGAATTAGTGCGGCTTATTTAACTCGTTTAGCCGGTTTAAGTTTGCTGGAATATTTCCAAGCCCAAGAACTAACTAGCGATTTATCTTCTGGGGATAAACTGGCACAATTAAGCCAAACCATTAAGCAGGTTTTTGAGCAAAATCAGCGGATTGCTTTTCTACAATCTTTTGTCCAAAAAGCGGTGAATTATTTGCCAAATAACAAAGCATCTAAACTTGCTGCAAATGTTCAAGCTTAAAAATTGTAGGTTGGGTTGAGCGAAGCAAAACCCAACCCGCAATTCTGTAAATGTTGAGTAATGTTGGGTTTCGTGCCTCAACCCAACCTACAACTTAAAAAGAGAAACCTATGAATTTAACTTTAAATTTACCCCAAACATGGAAAATGAGTCAGGAACAATTTGCTGAACTAGCGCAAATTAATCAGGATGTCCGATTAGAATTAACCGCCAAAGGAGAGTTAGTTATTATGCCACCAACTGGAGGAGAAACGGGAAATAAAAACTTTGATTTAACAGGACAGCTTTGGTTATGGAATCGCCAAAAATGCCTCGGTAAAGCTTTTGATTCTTCTACGGGTTTTGTGTTACCCAATGGGGCTAATCGTTCTCCTGATGCCAGTTGGATTAGAATGGAACGGTGGTCAGCATTAACCTCAGAACAGCGGAAAAAATTATTACCTTTATGCCCTGATTTTGCCGTTGAGTTGGTTTCGGAAAGCGATCGCCTCTCCAAAACCCAAGAAAAAATGCAGGAATATTTAGAAAATGGCTTACGTTTGGGTTGGTTAATTGACCCAAAAACTAAAATTGTCGAAATTTATCGGCCAAATCAAGCGGTGGAAGTCTTAGAGTTTCCTTTAACATTATCTGGGGAAGATGTATTGCCAGATTTTACCTTAAGTTTAGCAGAAATTTGGGATTAATGTAAAAAACCCGGTTTCTTCAAAACACCGGGTTTTTGTTGGTTTGTTAAATTACTCTTCTGGTTTAATCTCTTCAATTTCAGTCTCTTCAATTTTAGAAAAATCTACGCGATCGTACAATTCGCTTAAAGTAAATTGAAAGTCAACGGAAGCTAGAGAAATAATATCATATTCTGAGTCATATTCAGTAAACTGCCATTGTTTTTCCCCAGTTTTTGCATAGATTTCTAGATGATAACAATTTTGGTCAATTAAAATATACTCTTGGAATGTGGAAATGGAGCGATAAAAGCGAAATTTATCGGTTTTATCGTAACCTTCGGTTGATTTTGATAAAACTTCGACGATGATGGTCGGGTTGGTGACAATGGTGGCTTTTTTTCCTTGGTAAATGGGTTTTCCTTGGATTACCATAACACCAGGATAAACATAGCGTCTCGTGGCTGGTATCCAGAGACGAACGTCTGCGGCAAATATTTCTTCTGGTTGTCCTTTGATCGTATATGGGAATTTACGGCAAACATTGAGAGTAATTCGGTTATGGTTGGTAGTGCCGCCAGTCATGGGTATAATTTCTCCATCGTGATATTCGCTTTTATATTCTGCGGTTTCCTCTAGGGCGAGGTATTCTTCCGGGGTGTAAGTGCGTTTTTGGGTTTTGTTAGCTTCGAGTAGTTGCATGATATATACCTCATTAATGAGGTTATTTTATTGTAAAAATATGGTGATGGTTAGGGGCGAAGCATGACAGATAAAAATCTGGTTCATCAAGGGATTTTGTTGCCGTTGTGATTGATTGGATCGCTGTCATTTTGTTTGACTCCCTTTCTTTTTCTTTTCTATATATAAGTAGAACAGATTTTATAATTAGACGGGGAGAAATAAATGCACCACAGACCCCGTAATAATAAAATCTGTCATTCCCGCCCCACGCATTCGCGGGGGTAAACTCCGACGGGAATCCAAAGATTTACGTCGAGGAACGAAAAGTGCAATTAATTATGTTCACCTACTTAATTTATGGCTATATCGGTGAAATAAACCGGGTTTCTGTTATAATCGGGACGCTTTGGGAGAATGAATGATTTTACTCGATACTCATGTTTGGTTATGGCTACTTCTAATTAAATATGCAACATTAGGGGCGCAATGCTTGCGCCCAAATTAACCTCAAAATCGTAGCAATAATTTTTTAAATTGGTAAGTAGGTGAACATAATTAATTGCACTTTTCGTTCCTCGGCGATAGGCTGTGGATTCCCGCATTCGCGGGAATGACAGTTTTTTTTCTAATGGGGTCTGTGCTGCATTTATTTATGCCCATCTACTTATAAGAAAAAATAATGCTTGCGCCCAAATTAACCTCAAAATCGTAGCAATAATTTTTTAAATTGGTAAGTAGGTGAACATAATTAATTGCACTTTTCGTTCCTCGGCGATAGGCTGTGGATTCCCGCATTCGCGGGAATGACAGTTTTTTTTCTAATGGGGTCTGTGCTGCATTTATTTATGCCCATCTACTTATAAGAAAAAATACATTATGGCCACAATGCTTGCGCCCATAATGCATGAATTTTTGTATAATAACCAATTTAAAACAAAAAGGGCGCAAATCTAGCGCCCTGGTAATTATTTTCCCGGTTCAAATATCACTAACTGCCTGAATTGGGGGTATTCGCTGGCTGAGGTTGGTTGCGGGATATTTGCTGATTTGGTAACTTAAATCCGGCCATTTGTAAGGATTGGAAAAACTCCGTTTTGGCGTATTGTCCTAGAGGTGTTGCGGCTTTAGATAAAGACACTTCTAACTTAGACGGCGGCTTTTCCAACATTCCGGCTAACTCAGCCATTGCATATTCCAACTGCGTTCCTGGATCTAGGGCGACCCAGCCTTCGCGGGTTAGTTCTCGGAGTTCAAAGTGCAAGTGCGGTCCGGTAGAGTTGCCAGTGCTGCCTACCAGTCCAATCACGTCTCCTTGTTTGACTTCTTCTCCTTCTTTGACAAAGAGTTCTGAGAGGTGAGCGTAGAGGGTTTCCGCCGATCCTTGGGCGTGATCTAAGACTACGGTTAAGCCATAGCCTCCTAGCCAATCCGCGATCGCCACTTGTCCTGCATAAGCCGCTAACACTGGAGTTCCCATCGGCGCCCCAAAGTCAATCCCATTGTGGAAACTGCGAGATCCGCTAATCGGGTGAATCCGCCAACCAAACAGAGAAGTAATCGGGGCTGGAATAGCCAGAGGAAAAATCATCCGGGTATTTCCATTACCGAGACGACCTTGAGGGCGAGCCGCTCGCTTGCGATCCAATTCACCAGCGTGCTTTCTCACGTCGTACTTGATGCCATTGCCACCAATACTCAATGCGCCTAATGTAACTGGTTGCATTGCGGCAGTTGATGGGGCTGGATCGCTGTAGTAGGACTGGGAGTAAGACTCTGACTCGGAGGCGCCGGAGGAATAATATTCCTGGACTGGCACTGGGGGCAGATATTGCGGCGGGGCTGAGGACGCTGGTGCCGCATATTGTTGTGCTGGTCTGGAGGCATTACGTTGCGGTGCGGGGGCTGAAGACCCAGGGCTTTGGGAGGGTTGAGTATAGACATACTGCTCTATCCCAGGGCTGACATTGCTCGGCGCCGGATCTTGGTTCCAGTCGTTCGTCGGTGCGGGGGGAGATGGCGGTGATGCCGCTGCTGCACCACAAAGATCGCCGCCTACCCCTTGCCCTTGCTGAAGTGTTGCTTCGCAGCCGGTCGATCGCTCAGAAAAGACTACTGCTGAGGGTTCTTGGTAGGTATCATCCGGGGTTTGATCTTGGGCGATCGCCTCATTACTGCCCGTCGCCCCAATACTAAAGTCACTCGGATCGATGTAAACATTGCTGTAATCCATTGGTGCCGGAGACGATGGCGCCGGTTCTTCCGCTGCGTAGTTAGTCGGTGCGGGGGCAACCGGGGCGGGTTCCCACTGTTCTTGGGGGGCCGAATATTGCGGTTCGGCGATCGGGGCGGGTTCCCACTGTTCTTCCGCCGCATAATAAGGTTCTTCGGCAGCGGCGGGTTCCCACTGTTCTTGGGGGGCAGAATCTTGGGTTTCGGCGATCGGGGCGGGTTCCCACTGTTCTTCCGCCGCATAATAAGGTTCTTCGGCAGCGGCGGGTTCCCACTGTTCTTGGGGGGCCGAATATTGCGGTTCGGCGATCGGGGCGGGGATCGCAGCGGGTTCCCACTCTACTTGGGGCGGAATATACTCCGGTTCTGGAGTCGCGACCACTGTGGGGGCCGGTTCTACGCTGCCTAAATCGCTGCCTAAATCGCTGCCTAAATTATCGATCGCATTGGATGGGGTCTGGGCTTGGGCTTCCAGGCGACTGGGGGCTATTCCCAAACTGGGTATCCAACCCAGTCCTTGCAACAGTAAAGAAAACTGACAAACGACACTTAAAGGTGTACGGACGTATTTAATTGGGTGGCTCATTTTAAGAATACGATTAACTGCAAATAGGGATTAACTGAAGTCTCTGCAAGCCATTCAGCGATGGGCAGATGGAATAATTACTCAGGCACTTTGGTTAGTTTAATCTTTTTTTTGGAATGTCTGCTAGATCGAGACCGATCGCTATTTATTTCTCAACGGAATCATTAATAGACTGCTAAAGACCAGTAATCGTGAAATTAACCGAAAGCTGAAAGCTGAGATTAGATCGGTCACTCAGAGAGTATCGTATCCCAAGCGAATTGTTCCAGGTTTTACCAAAATTTCCGATTTAGATGCGGCTGATAGATGCGATCGCCCTTGGGTGGCATTTCCGTCAGGGCTGATGGGATCGGAGTAATTTTCCGGTGATATCCGTGGAGAATCGATCTCAACTCGCAAGTCTCCCGTAGCTGTCACCCCAACAATTGTCCCCTCTTGCCCTTCAACCAAAACCCTTTGACCCAGATTAGCCAAAATTGCCAAATAGCGTGACAAGAGTTCTTCTTCACTTTCATTCAACATATAGTGAATTCCGGAAGCTATGCCCCATAAAGTAATCGCCGCTAACATTTCCAAAGACTCGCAGAAACCGGGTTTCTTTAAAGCAACCCGGTTTCTCATCGAATCTTTTTGGTAAGATTGTAGATTAATTCCCGTTGGCGGCACCGAATTTTCCCAATTAATGCCTACACCAACCACCGCTTTGGTAATCACTTGAGATTTGACCTTAGTTTCTATGAGAATACCGCCTAATTTTCTCCGATTTAAAATTAAATCATTTGGCCATTTAATCAAAACTGGTAGATGATAATTCCTTAAAACCGTGGCAATTCCCCAAACACTAGCTAGAGTCAGTGGAAAACTTTTGGCCACGGGTAAATTAGGCGCTAAACCAACGGATAAATATAAACCTCCGGGAGGAGAACTCCATTGTCTTCCCCATTGACCTCGACCAGAAGTTTGCCGTTCGGCGATCGCCACTGTCCCCGGAGGGTTGCCACTATCCATCAACTCCCAAACGGTTTTATTGGTGGACTCTAGCTGTTGAAAAATATGCACATAAAATCCTATATCTCGATTTAAATCACCTGTAAATTCTAATTGATTCAAATCAGATTTGACAACTTTTAAAGCAGCTTCTAAGCGTTCTCGATTTAATCCCACAAAAGAAAATTTAGCGATTAATTAAATTCACAAAAAATTCACAAAATTATTTCACGCGATCGCACTCCAAATTAGGATAAAACCCTGAATCTGTCATTACTACCCCGGATTCATCTTTTTATTACCATAAATATCTGCTTTTGTCAAGGAGCGATCGAAAACCGACGCCCTAAAGGAATAGAGACAATATATAGCAATCCTACATCAGTCATAGCATATATAATAGCCCGCTCCGGAAAACGCCGATAGCCGTTTTAAGGGGGGTTGGGGGAATCGATCCGTCCTGTATGCCAGAATTGTCTATTGTTAAAAACAAGAATCTAATCCGATCGATATCAAGCCCGTATATGCTTAAAAGCGAGTGAGCCTATTTGATTCAAAGAATAGAGTCATAATAAAGATTTCTTTTGGTATCAAGAATAGCGGGAGATCGCGCCTTAGATGATTTCTTAAGAGGAAATTAGGGAAGGTGCGATCGCTACTCCATCAATTCAGTAAAGCATCATATTCATCGTGAGAACCAATCCAGATCCAGTAATAATCTGCCTCTTTTTTTAAAGCTAAGGCGCGGTAGTTTTCCGTAATCCTAACTGACCATAGGTTTTTGCCCACCTTTTTGAAATGTAAAGATGGATGAAAAGGGTTTTCTTTCCAAAGCTGATAGACTTTTCGAGATTGCTGTTTCATGTCGGGAGATAACACCGCATAGGCTTGCCAAAAATCAGAAGTCGTTAAGGATTTCATCGATATTCCTCACGTTATTTGCGGCGATCTCTGCTTCTGCTTTGGCAATTAGAGCATCTAATTTGCCCGTGGCTAAATCCTCTTCCATTTGTCTATCCCACTTTTCATTCAAATAGTTTTGCAGCCATCGAGCCAGTTGACGAACATCATTTTCTGGAAGCTGTTTAATCGCGGTTTCGATTTCTGGTAAAGCATTCATAGATAAAGATTAATTTTGGGATAATTATATATTTTAGCTTAAGTCTGGATCGATCTCAACTTTCTCATCCTATAATCAGAATTGGAAATGAGATCGTGCAGATTGTGTAAACCTGGGTGTCAGGGCAGCGATCGCGCCTTTTTTTAATTAAACTTTGGATTAAACTTGGGATTAAACTGGCGAAATTATTGCTCGATCGCCACGCGATCGCTGTCAGTTTTTCGTCGATAACCCAATAATTCTTCCTTAGTAACCGGGGTTCTTCTCAGAGTATCTAAAGGCACTAAAAACTCAGCTTTTTGCACTCTAATATCCAGGGCATCTAGGACAAATTTTACCTCCAAAAAACTGGCATCTTGGTAATCATTATCCTCATAACGGCAAATTTGTTCTTCCGTCAAACCCGACAAATCTGCCAACTCTTTTTGGCTTAACTTTGCGGCCATCCGCGCCTTAATCAAAATTTGAGATAAATCATCAATATCATCAAGAGTTAATACAATTGGCCGATCGCGATCGTGGGATGTCAGCCGTTCATATTCGGCAATTTCCGACCTTAACTTATCCAAGTGAACTTGTTTAACATCCCAAGAAAGTTGCCATCCTTCTGGGTCTTTTTGCTTCAGTTCCTCATCTTGCTCTAACGCCCGCATAGAACCTTCAAATCTTCTAGCCCATTCTTGAGTATATTGATACTGTGCTTCGTTTTTAATCATGGGTTCCACCTTAATAAATCAATAGCAATAATTCCCTTAGCATTTAAATTTCTATCGCGTTGAAAGAACTCTAAAGAAATTAATCCGTAATCTCCTACAGGTTGATCTGCGCGAAATATTTCACCTTTGTACTTAGCTTTTTGGCCAGCGCGGTCATAAAAATTTAACAATTTAGGAGCTTCTCTTCTGAGATAGTTTATATCAACATCTTCCCAATCCCAACAGGCATCAAAATCTCCGGGGTCAGATTTACTGGTGACAAAGCTGCCGTTAATATAAATTGTCCGACAACCCGCTGCTTTAAGTTGCTGCATTGCCATTTGCAGTCCGCGCATTAAACGCAATCTTAGATCGCTGGTGCCAAATCGATCTACAAACTCCTCCCATTCGCAAAAATGAACCCCAGGCGGTAAGTTGCCATTTTCATCAAATTCTGGAATCACTTCCTCACACTCACGTCTTCAATTGATGATTCAGCCAGCTTACCATATTTTGTTTATAGCTCAGGCGCACTGATTTTGACCAGAACCACCATATCAAATATAGATTTAGGATATAGAAATATGTGATAAAATAGGATGAGGGCGAAGCATACTCTTCGAGAAGGCTTCGCCTACGGGGAATAAATTTGTCATTAGATCCTATAGATTTTTTGCCCGGTAAGCGAAGCTATGCCGCTAGGCTATATGCTTTGCCCCTACAAAAATTTGCCGTTATACGAATGGGCAAGGCAAGTTTTTCCGTCAATCCCGACAAATCTGCCAATTTTGGCTTAACTTTGCTGCCCGGATCGACGGTCAAAAATATTTTTTTTCTTAAACCGATGCTTTTGTTATTTGCGGATGATTAACTCGATTTTCTGTCGGGTAATTAATTTCACCAATTTTATCTAGTATATCGATAACATTTATGGGTAGAAAAAAATCTTTCTTTACCGGAAAATCTTTAAGAGAAATTAATTGTTTATCTTGACGCCAAATCGTATAATTATCCGCTTCTTCAACCAGTAAAAAAATTATCTCTTGTCGATCTCGATCGAACAGTTGTCTGGTGCGATTAACTGCGGCTTTATAATCAGTGATGGGATAAGATTCAATTTTACAAAATAGTCGTTCATCGTACACCAATCCAGGGAGTTTATCAAATTTGCCCTGGCTAGGGCGAACGACTTGACAATATATTACTTCCTGATGGTCAAGAATTAGCATAGACGGTCTCCAGTCTAATCATAATTACTGAGTCATACTCCTTGATGTTAGGCGACAAGTCTATTAAGCTGATGGCAGATCGGGCGCGATCGCCAGCTTTTTAATTAGATCGTGTAGCTTTGAGAGGTGTCACCGCAAAGTTAAGTCGCTCAGAAGCCGAAAGCCGGTAGTACAGGGATCTCCTCGGAGAGTTCTTGAGTAGTTGCGGCATTTATTCTTTTATTATGTAACGTAACGGGAACAATTGCTGTGATGGAGTCTAGGCTAAATTAGTGATCTGCATCACATTCTGCCCGATCGCGATCGCTTCTCAGGGCGGTGAAACCAGATACGATTTAAAGAGTGAAAACCGATCGGGTGAAAACAAAACGGTAAAATTTAAAATGACTGTTCCAACAGGATAAGAGCGATCGAACCAAAAACCCCAAATAAAACCGGCAAATAAAACCGGCAAATAAAACCGGCGAAAATCACTAATCGATTTGTCTTCAAATAAAATTATTCAAACAGTCCCCTCACCTGAGCATTTTAGCTGGGTGATCTTACACAAATTAAAGGAATTTATCTGATGAATCAACGACCCTCTGTGGACAACCTGAAACAATTTCCCCGCCAAACTGCTCAGTTAAATCCCCAGTTGCAAGCAGTTCTAGGCAACTTAGACGTGCAACTTGACGATGAATTGGCTCGATATCGTCGGAAAAAACGGATCGAAGCCGAAGCCCCTCAGCCGTCTGCTTATCGTCATCGGTCAACAACGCCGAAAAATCTGGAAGTGGTGGTGACACCAGGGCAACGAGAAACCCCCGCGACCCGATCGCGCGAACCTTTGCAATTCGATCGCCATGAGTCAGAGGCGATCGCTTCTGATTTCATGGAAGCAAATGAGTCAAATCCTTTTCCCTCTGGGTTATCCCCTTTTTCCCCCCAAGTGAATTTGCCGCAAAAATTAGAAGCCTCTCTGTCTTCTAACCGATCCAACGTTGGCGATCGCGATCCGGGTTTATCTAACATTAATTTAGCGGAGAATAATGCCCCGAATTCCACAGAAGAATCCCCGGATCGACCCCTGGATCGAACCCATGATTATTTAGAATCTTCGGAACAACTCCTCGGTAGTTTAGATGAATCCAGTGCCAGTGATTTATCAACTCGGTTGAGAAATAGAAGACGGCAGCGCCGTTCCCTGAAAAATTTGCTCAGTCCTTTAAGTGTTGGCGTCACTCTATTATTTGTGCTAATTACGGGAACTTTAGCCTATATGATTAGCGGCAAAATGGGCGATCGCCAACCTATCGTCACGGCGGAAAATGCTGCATCATCGGCATCATCTCCAACTCAACCCCCATTAGCTGAAGTACCGCGATCGCCCAATTTAGCGGATAGAGAATTTGTCCCTTTAGACTTAGATACATTAGGCACCATTACCGGCAATTCTGAGACAGAAATGCCCGCCCCTGTATTAGCAACGGTGCCGATTTCTCCATCCCCCGAACCCACTCAAGCTACTGCCACCACCCCTGCGGTTCCCGGGCAAACTTATCCCAGTTTGGAAAATCTTAACACCGCCATATTGCCTCAATCAGTGCAAGATAACTTGCCTAACGCCAGGGCGAACAATTCTAATAATGCCAATTCTAATAATGCCAATTCTACTAATGCCAATTCTAATAATGCCAATTCTAATAATGCCAATTCTACTAACGCCAATTCAGGCAATAATTCTCCTCAAGCAAAGACGGGGGCAAGTTCTCCTACCCCAGCCGCAACAAACCAAACCCCAGGCACTCAAACCCCACAAAAATTACCGGAACCAACCGTCAGCAATCAATCATTTCCCGCATTCTTTTATGTGGTAATTGATTATCAAAATGAAGACAGTTTATATCTCGCACGGCAAGCAATTCCCGATGCTTATGTGCGAGAATTTCCTATCGGGGTAAAAGTTCAAATGGCCGCATTTGAAGATACAGCTTCCGCGCAAGCAATGGTGCAGTATCTCAAAGAACAAGGATTTGCGGCTCAAGTTTATCAACCGTAGGAAATTATGTGTGGTTATTGGTTCTTGGTTGTTGGTTATTCTTAAAGCAAATAACCAACAACTAACAACCAACAACTAACAACCAATAACTAACAAATAACAGGAGGTTTTAAAATGGGATTATTTGAGCGAATCATGCGAGTAATTCGCAGCCAAATTAATAGTTTAATTAGTAAGGCAGAAGACCCAGAAAAAATTCTGGAACAAGCAGTCATGGATATGCAGACGGACTTGATTCAAGTTCGTCAAGCAGTTGCCCAGGCGATCGCGACTCAAAAGCGTACAGAACGACAATATGAGCAAACCCAATCTACAGCCGATGAATGGTACAGACGGGCGCAATTAGCGTTGCAAAAAGGCGATGAACACTTAGCCAAAGAAGCGTTAACCAGACGCCAATCTTATCAGCAAACTGCCAATTCCCTAAAAGCCCAAATTGACAGTCAACAAGAGATTGTGGGTCAACTAAAAAATAATATGCGCGGGTTGGAAAGTAAAATCTCGGAAGCAAAGACGAAAAAAGACCTCTATATTGCCCGTGCCCGTTCGGCACAAGCGTCGGAAAAACTATCAGAAGTTTTGGGGAATTTGAGCGCCAGCAGTTCCATGTCAGCCTTTGAACGTATGGAAGAAAAGGTGATGCAATTAGAAGCGCGTTCAGAGGCGATCGCTTCTCTGGGTGCCGATGATTTAGAAAAGCAATTTTCTGCCATTGAATCTAATAATATCGATAATGAACTAGCGGCCATGAAACAACAAATGTTGGAAAGTAAACAACCGAAAGGAACGTTGCCCGGTAATAATAAGCCACCGGGTTCAAACTCTAATCAATAAAAAAGTAGGGTGGGTGGACGCCGCGCAAAACAACTCTAAATTGCTTGAAAATTTATCGGCGTCCGCCCACCAAAGCTTAACAAAAAAAATCCCTTAATTGGGATAAAATTAATTTCCTATAAATAAAAAAAATCATCATAAATATGGATAAAAAAACATTACGCCGGTCATTAATTCAAAGTAGAATATCCCAGACTGAGACAGAATGGAAACTGAAGAGCGATCGCCTCTGTCATCATCTCACATCTTCCTCAATTTTTCAACAAGCCCAAACCATTTTAGCCTACTTTAGTTTTCGCCAAGAACCTGACCTGAGTCCTATATTTAACTCAGAGAATAATTATCATAAACAATGGGGATTTCCTCGCTGTGTTGGTAAATCCTTAGTTTGGCATTCTTGGCAACCGGGAGAACCTTTAGAAACAGGGGCGTTCGGGATTCAAGAACCATTAGCTAATGCGCCTATTTTATCACCGGAAATGGTTGATTTAATCCTCGTTCCCGCCGTAGCTTGCGACTTGCGAGGATACCGCTTAGGATATGGTGGTGGCTTTTACGATCGCCTCTTAAATCACCCAAAATGGAGTCAAAAACCCACCATTGGCATTGTCTTTGAATTTGCCCGACTGCCGGAATTACCCATCGATCCTTGGGACAAACCTTTGGATGCAATTTGTACGGATTATTGTTTAACCAACCGGGTTGGAGGTACAGAAACCGGGTTTCTTGAATAACAAGAGAAACCCGGTTTCCTGTTTTTTTGTAGAATCAACAACCCCGTTCTTCGTTCAATTAGTATTTTTAGTTTTCTTACCCGAAGGAGTTGGTTGACTTAAGGAAGTTTGCTGCGCTTTTGTAAGCTGAGTATATTGACGACGAACTGCCGTCCCTACGGTGAGAACCTTCGCCACTAATTGACTGCCTGTGGTAATGTCAATTGTATTCATCTTAGCTTCACTAGCCTGTTTTTCATCAACGTTTCCTTGTCCTTTAATTTCATTGGCAATACTATAACCCACTTCATACAAATCATTGACTCCCGAAATCGTACTAAATCCCATATTTTTAGCGGCATCTGCCATCCGCCAAATATACTTAGCCGATTTAAAAGCAGCTTCGCCAAGAGTATCATTATGCCGACTAATTTCTTTTAGGGCATCTCCCATATTTTCGGTAACGGCTTGCATCGATTCTGCTTTGGTTTGTTCAATGGCATTTCCCCCTTGAAGTCCAACCACTGCATGATAAACTGCC
Source organism: Oscillatoriales cyanobacterium (assembly GCA_011390955.1). Lineage (GTDB taxonomy): Bacteria > Cyanobacteriota > Cyanobacteriia > Cyanobacteriales > Laspinemataceae > Planktothricoides. Next base: position 69,589 of record JAABRM010000003.1, read on the forward strand.
GCATCAGTGACATAAGCTTCATTGGAAAAAAGTGCCGACTCAGAAACGAGTTTTCGTAGGGCTTTTAATTTGACTTCTATATAACCATTGAGCGCTTCCAGCCCCGTAACGCCACCGACACCTGTTCCACCACTATCTCCCTGTTCAACCATATTATTATAACGAGCGATCGCCTCTTTTAGCTCCTTGCGTAACTGGGATACTTCTTGCAATTTTCTCTCATAAACTCGGTTGCTCGATCCAATCAGTAAATTTTCCGCTAATACTTCACCACCAGACGATCTTCCACCCAATTGCTGATGGATTAATTTCTCGGCTGTACTGTTCAAACCAGTAATCCCACTCGCCATATCATCTTCACTCTGTTCAGCCGCATTTAGGGAGATATTCGCTTGTTTAGACATTTCCTCAGAAATCTCTTTAACATAGTTCTGATATTTAGCTTCTATGCTTTCTTTTTTCTTCTTGGAAAGACCTGCGGCTGCCGCATACTCTTCCCACTGCACAGGATTAGAGATATATAATCGGACTTTAACCAAAGACCATTCATCCTGTTGCTCCTTATCTTGTTGAGATAAGATTGATTCTTTAAAACCGCCTTGAACTTGACTTTTTCGTTCTCCTTCTTTTTGGGTCAGTTGATGACCATCCACCTCAACTCCCCCAAATTTGTGCATAAAGTCTAAAGCATAAACATTCACATCATAAACAACTCCTGATTCATAATCCCAACCGTCTTTTTTAAACTCTTCATTAAAAATCTTGACGGCGAGTTCCGTTTCTGTTCCTTTCAAATTCACGTCAATATCAGAAGTTAAAGTTTCGCTTCCAGCGGCTGGCCATGCTTTTAACCCATTTTCGTCTGTGGTAAGTTGCTTAACTCTTTCTTTTGTTCTTACCAGAATTTCTTTATGATGCCATTGACGAAATTCCCAGATTTTACGCATGAGCGCTTTAGCTTTTTCATCTCCCTCTGCTAATTCATGTTTGGCAGTATGCCAACTTTGTCCCAAAGGATATTTTAAAATATTACGAATTGTCTCAGATTCGGAATTCAATGAAGCAATGGCACCGAGAGTCGTTGATTGCAAAAAATCCTTCAATTCCTGAAGACTCAGCTTTCCATTATTTAATAAAATTTCCGGTGACTGTTGATTCTCAGAAATATTTTGTTCCTCTGTAGGCTGACTGGCAACCGACTGACTGGCAACTGGTTGATTGGCAACCGACTGATTCGCTGGGGACTGATTCGCTGGGGACTGATTCGCTGGGGACTGATTCGCTGGGGACTTATTTGCAGTGGAATGCCCGATCGCCGCTTCAATACTATTTAGTTTCCGTGCTTGTTTGACAGGCAAAAGTGGCAAGCCTCTGGCTTTACGAATTCGGTTAGCGTCTTTAACCTGCTCTGGAGTAAGCTTGCATTGAATATTGGGCGCGTCACCTTTCATTTGAATCGTTGGCAAACCCGGTGACTCTGGAGGGGTGCTGGGCGCTGAAATAGAAATATTCCCTAAACTATGGCCAAAACCTTGCCCAAAACCTTCGCGGGGTTCTGGTTCCATTTGCAACTCTGGCACTTCTAAGTCTGGACTCATAGTTTCCGCTGACTGAACCCAGGAACTTGACTGCAACTGGGTTTGTATTTGGGGGACAAATACCGGATCCGCGTTCTTTTTCTGGCTGCGAGAGTGACTTGGCATATTTTTCTCGGTTTTACACTAAGTTTGATTTCGTTTTGTAAAGGTTGATTAACCCCAGGGGAATCAGAAAAGTTAGATGTCATCAATTGTAGAAGAGTTGGGCAGCAGGGGTGGATTAGACTTTAGTCTAATTGTGAACCGAAAAAAATCATCCCAGAATCCATATTATATTAGATTCAAAAAATTAATCGCACTTGCACCGTTAAACAAATAACCACAGAAACACTGCACTAATTCAAGTACAAATAGACAGATCCTATGACATCTTCCCAACCCCTAAACCCCACTAAAGAGCGACCTGTAATTACCGATCCAGATGTGCTGAATTCCCTACTAATGGATGCCTTTAATCGCTCCGTTGCTGCTGGGGGAGAAATGTTAATGCCTTGCGTTCCCGTACTGCATTCTTCCCAGATGAAGCGAATTCTAGGAATTTTTGATGCTTTGGGTAGCGAATTTAATGAAGAACAACTGCAACGGTTGAGTCAAATTGTGGCGCGAAAACTTCACGAAGGTTTTCAAATTTCCCCTCATGCCAGACTACTGCTGCACTACAAACCCGCAGAAGGCAAACAAGAAGGATTAACTTTTGATATTTCCGTGAAAGTTGCCTCTTTTGAGGATGAGTATAAAGATTGGGTCGAAAGCCAAAATCCGCCTTTATTCGGTCAATATGCCGATGCCAAGGTGATGGCATTAGCCGCAGAATTGGGCAACCCCGCAGAAGCACCAATATTAGATGTGGGGGCAGCCAATGGGCGCAATACTTTTGCTTTAGCGGCCCGGGGTTTTCCTGTGGATGCGGTGGAGTTAGCCCCAGAATTTCTCCGCCACTTAGAAATCAACGCCCAAGGAAAAGCGGTGACGGTGACTCCAGGGGATATTTGCGATCCGTTAGTCAGAATGGAACCGAATTATTATCGATTGGCGATCGCCCCAGAAATTGTCGCTGCCCATTGTTATGACAGCGATCGCCTGCGACTATTCCTAGTAAAAATGTGCGATAGCCTGCAAACCAACGGCTTATTACTTTTTAGCCTATTCCTTGCTGCTGACGACTATCAACCGGATCCGGGCATTCGCCAAATCGCCCAACTCCAGTGGTGTCCCATCTTCACCAGGCAAGAACTCTCCGAAGCAATGGCAGACCTGCCCCTAGAGTTAATCACCGATGAATCCGTCCTAGAGTACGAACAACACCATCGACCAGGGGAAATTTGGCCCCCCTGCGATCGCTTCACCAACTGGGCTGCCGGGTGGGAACTTTTTGCCCAAACCGATGAAAAACCCTTCATAGAATTGCGTTGGCTTGTTTGTCGTCGAATTTAATACTGGTTATTTGTTGTTGGTTGGTTGTTGTTTGTTGATTGTTGATTGTTGATTGTTGATTGTTGTTTGTTGTTTGTTTTTGTCACCATCAACCATCAACCATCAACCAATAACCAATAACCAACAACCATCAACCAATAACAATCAACCAACAACCAACAACCAACAACCAACAACAAAAACTATGATTGCTCAAACCATTTCCACCCCCAAATTAACCATTGTCAACGGCCAATGGGCGAAAAAATCAAGCCGCACCGCATCCGCCGTAATTCGGGAGCCAATTCTCACCGAAATGGCCAATAAATTTTCAATTTGTGGTGATTTAATCATGCCTTGCATTCCCAGCATGAAGCATGATTATTTCCAAAGAGTTCATGCACTATTTAACGCTTTTGGCATTAAACCTACTCCCGAAAAACTTAAAGAACTCTATCAACAAATTATCGCCAAAATTAACCAAGGATTTCAAGAATCTCCCCATTCTCGGATTAGAATTAAATACGAAAGTATATTAGAACCAGATCGGGGAATAACTTTTAATATTGGGTTAATGAACTATTCAGTAGTTGCTCAATACCAGGATTGGTTAAAAAACCGCAAACCGCCTTTTTTTGGCACTCATCCCGATGCCAAATTAATGGCGATCGCTGCTGCCATGAATCAACCAACCCAACAAATCAAAATATTAGATATTGGGGCAGGAACCGGACGAAATACCATCCCTTTAGCCAAATTAGGCTATCCTGTAGATGCCGTAGAATTAACCCCAGAATTTGCCGACCAAATTCAACAGAAGGCGGAAAAATCCAACTTACCTGTACGAGTCATTAAAGGAAATGTCCTTGATTCTCGACAAGTAAAACTCCGACCTGCCAATTATGATATAATATTAATTTCTGAAGTAATTTGTCACTTAAGAACTGCCAATGACCTCAGACAAATCTTAGCAAAAATGTCTGACTTACTAGCCCCCGGAGGTTTATTACTCTTTAACTCTTTTTTGCCCATTGGTGACTATGAACCGAAGCAATTCGACCGAGAAATTGCTCAATCAGAAATCTCGACTATTTTTACTTATAGCGAACTCGTTTGGGCAATGGACAAACTGCCATTAAAAATGATTTCTGATGAATCTGCTTTTGACTACGAACATCAACACCTACCCATCGAAGCATGGCCTCCTACGGGCTGGTATTGTGACTGGGCAACGGGGCGGGATGCTTTTTGGAAAGCCTTAAATCGACCACCCATAGAACTTCGCTGGATTCTTTGTCAGCGAACTTAGAAACCACTCTAAGAAACCCGGTTTCTGATATCAAGTCCGGTCGTTCGGTTACAAAAACAATCCTCTATCGTTAAGATGGATTCCCGCTTTCGCGGGAATGACAGATTTTCTTCTGATATGGTCTGTGGTGCATTTATTTCTGCCCACCTACTTATCAAGTCCGGTCGATCGGTTACAAAAACAATCCTCTATCGTTAAGATGGATTCCCGCTTTCGCGGGAATGACAGCACTTTGAGACAACTTTTAAACCAATAACAAATCAAGGTAATTAACGAATGGTTGACGCGAAATTATTAGAAAATTCCTCAGAAAATTCCTCGGAAATTCCCTCAGAAATTTCCGCCCCAGAATTGCCGCAACCGAGACAAAAACCCATGCTCAAAGAAGCGGTTTGGCGAGAATTACAAGAACGATTTGTCGCCCGTGGACAAGTCACGATGCCCTGTGTTCCAGGAATGCTACATAATTGCCTCGATCGCATTGCCGGAATCTTTCAATCCATTGGCGCTAAAGTTGACTCTGAAGCAGTTAGCGAAATTCCTCGCAACTTAGCCCTGAAATTACAAGAAGGATTTGATGCCTCGGTTCACTCTACTTTGTTTTTTCAGTATGAACCCGTAGAACCACCAGGAGATGGTTTACGTTTTGACATCAAAATTCAAGTCGGGACAATTGCCCAACAGTATCAAAAATGGTTGGACAATCGAGAACCGCCTTTGTTTGGCACTCATCCCGATGCCAAACTGATGGCTGTAGCGGCTGCTTTAGGGGAACCGAGTCAGGTGCCAGTGTTGGATGTGGGGGCAGGAACCGGACGCAATACTATTCCCTTAGCCCAAGCAGGTTATCCCGTGGATGCGGTGGAGTTAACCCCGGAATTTGTCCAGCAAATGAAATCCCAAGCCCAGGAATTAGGACTGCCGGTGCGGGTTTTTCTGGGAGATATTCTCGCTCCCAGAGAAGTGAAACTGCGACCCGCTCATTATCGTTTAGTGGTTTTAGCGGAAGTGGTCGCTTCCCATTTTAAAAATGTGGAACAATTGCGGCTTTTGTTAGCAAAAATGGCCGATTGTCTCCAGTCCGGGGGTTTGTTACTTTTTAGTATGTTTTTAACGGTGGACGATTATGATCCGAATGAGGTAGCCCGTCAATTGTCCCAAGTGAATTGGTCTTGTTTATTTACTCGTCAGGATTTGGCAGAGGCAATCGCGCAATTGCCTCTAGAAATTGTCACCGATGAATCAGTTGTAGAATACGAGAAAAAACATCAGCCAATCGAAGCATGGCCCCCGACTGGCTGGTTTATTACATGGTGTGAGGGAGAAAATCTTTTTCCCCTCAAAGATCGGGATTTTAAATCTCCTTTGGAATTACGCTGGATTCTCTGCCGCAGAAAATAGTTTCAGAAACTTGCGAATCAACCCAATGGTTAACCCTGGTAATTCTAATTGTGGGGTTAAACCTACGTCGTCCAACTGTTGAAATACCTTAACCGCAGTGGGGTTAAGTTTGGCTAACCGTTGGCCGATTTCTGGACTGGTAAATTGAGACTGGCGACCCCAAATAATTGCCGTGGGGATGGTCAGATCCGGCATATAAAGGGATAAGTCAAAACACAGATCCCCTCGGACAAATGAAAGGGCAGCATATTCGCCGTTGGGTTGTTTGGCAGATTCTAAATAGGCTGCGACGATTTCTTCATAAATGCGGCTGGGATTAGCAAATTGGCGAATTTCTAGAAAGCGACGAATCCCCGATGGGTTGGTAATACCCACATTGTAAAAGAAGCGATCGAGAATGGGAGTTTTGACGATTTGGGCAAAAAAGTTATTTCGATAGTCTTCGCCAAAGTCAGACAGTCCCGCAGGAGTGGTGAGAATCAGGGATTTAAATAATTCTGGACGGGCGATCGCTGCCCGAATAGTTATCGCCGCAGTCAGAGACGAAGCAATCACCGTCGTGGGGCGATCGCCAGTTTTTTCCAGAAACTCAATAATCGTCTGAATATAATCATCAACCTGATAATTCCGTTCGGGATGGTCGGAACGCCCCCAACCAATCAGATCCGGAGCCAAAATCCGATAATCTGCCGCAAAAGCGGGGTAAACCTTAGACCACTCATAAGCCGATGACCCGCCACCAAACCCGTGCAAAAAAACCAAACTTGGCAAAGAAACTGAATCCTTCGAGGACGGTTCGCCCTCATTTTCCGGCGATCTACGCCACAGTTCCTCAGCCCCACTGTAATAAACCATAGTGCCGAGGGATGTCACCACACTATGTTGCTCAAAGCCGATAGGTATAAACATTCAGCAGCCTCCTTTAACGACCAATTGCAGCCAAGCCAATTCAAGTTCTGTTAATACCATTGCATAATTCATTAAAACTCCCCCACAAGACCTGGAGCCAGCACCCCCCGGCAAGTGCTGACTAACCCCAAGCTTCGGGAACGCCCAGACCGCAGCCTTCATAAGCCTTCATATTTGTTTACAAGCCCTGGGGGAAATCGTTAAGCTTCATTACAAAATAAAACCCTATATCTCGAAAGATGGTATCGTTCAAAGAAATCTTGCCAATGCCGAGAATCTTTGGATGGAGAACACTTTGACTTCACAACTGAATCAACAACCTGCTGGTTTGATGCGTGAGGATATCGGTGAGTATGTGGCTCACCTACAACTTCACATGACTTTACAAGCCCGGAACTTGATTCCCGCTTTAACCCAAACGAAAGATAGCCGCGAGCAGTTGTTACAACAGACTCAGGCTAACTTTGAAAAATATGTTTCTCGACAAGCACTTTAAACCAGTTTAACCCAGTTCGGAGATTCTCTCTGAAAGCAATTATCTAAATTTTTTCTAAGAATCAGGGCATTTATCACGCCCTGATTTTTATTTTATTGGCGTTTGATTTCTGCGCGACCATCTAGCTATCTGTAGGGTGTGAAAGCGCGAAGCGTAACGCACCAATTCCCCGTAAACCAAAATCAACCAAAATCAACCAAAATACAGGGTTTTTCAGATTACTAAACCACGAGCGGGCGAAGCATTCCGGTAGGGGCGAAGCATTCCGGTAGATAACCTATTGCTTAGAATACTAAATGGACTGCCGGAATGCTTCGCCCTTACAATATTTTCAGCAATAATTTGTCTGCCGGAATGCTTCGCCCCTACAAATCATTGTGGTTTATTTAATATAGGACTTACGCAAGTAATCTATATATGGCGTATTGGTGCGTTAAGCTTTGCGCTTTCACACCCTACGGATAGTGTTTATGCGTAATTCCTATAATAGAAAACCGCTGTAAACCAAAATCAATTAACATAAAATAGGGTGAGATTTAATCCCACCCCTTTATTTTTTGTCGATATTTTTGTCGATATTTTTGTCGATATCTTGGTCGGTATTACCCGATATTTCAACTCACTTAGCTTTTCTGCGATTTTTTCATCCGTCGCATAGCCGCCCCTCCCAGTCCAGCAGCAGCAATTAAGCCAGTAATCGGTTCGGGAACGTCTTTGGACTGTACGACACCGGCAATCTTAACTTCATAGTTGCCATTGTGCGACCAGCCATCGGTTTCTAATAAACCAGACTGTGTAGCGTTAAAGCTGTAAAGATAGTCGGTGGTATCACCATAGGTGTACTTGAGCACTTCACTGGCTTGGAAACCATCAACAAGATATGGCGCTAACCAGGCATATTGCGAATCTTGGGTATAGAAAGCTTTCAGATCGTAGTGACCGGCTAAACCAATGTTAATATCATTATTGTCTTCGTAGATATAGGAGATATTGGGGTCACTGGAGCGAGCAAATCCGCCGATTTGGTTGAATTGTTCAAAAGCAAATGCACGAGCTTGTGCAGCATTTAAATCAACATTAATATTCCGGGTTATTGATCCTAATGGAGTGTTAACCTTTACAGTTTTTTCCACCGATACCCCATTGGTTTTAACAGTTTCGGTTGCTCCCTTGTCCCAAAATTCATTAAACCACTTGTTAGCCAAATTATTCGCCCCATAGCTGGCGTTAATCTTGCTGCCATCCCAGAACCAATCATTAGCATTTAAGCTGCTGAGAGTCAGGGTTTGACCGCCCACGGTGCCACTGATGCTAGTGGTTTGACCTTGGTTAAATTTCAGGGCTCCGGCTTGTGTTTCACTGCTGGCAAATAACTCAATGTTGCCACCAGGGTCGCTGCTATTTCCTTGTAAAATACTATCTAAACTAGCGCTTTGATTTAAGTAGGTTTGACTACCATTGACATCATATTTTAAGAAGTCATTGCCGGAAATTGTGGCGCCGGTTAAACCTGCGGCAGTTGCCGGTAGAGTAATTGCTGCACTCATACCCACTGCTACTGAGGCACCGATCAAAAGTTGTTCGCTAGTGGCAATAATTTGTTGTAATTTTTGATTCAGACCTTTCATTGTTATCTCCCCGTTCTGATGATTATCGATGGTTTATGGATTGATGTAAACGATTCAACTTTAGATGCACTCAATAGCAGTCAATTTATGTTTCCGCTGGTTTTTTGTGCAGAAATCATTTTTAACTCTGTATCTATCATCTCCCGATCGCCTCATGTTTGTCATCGGTGAGAGTACGGATAAAAGTATGAAGTGTTTTTAAAGTTGGATCGCTGAAAAACCATCGAGAATCAATCACCATGAGGGATTCAGGCTTTTATCAGTGAAATTACGGAGATGATTATGAAGTGTTTGTAAAGTAAAAAAGACTTACGCATGACTTCTCTATCCGATCGCGGGAATCGATGGATTATGCCGACCGATCGCGGGTAAAATCCCCCAATTTGCGTAAGTCTGGGCTTCTCCAAAATCCGGTTTGTGGTCAGGACGCGATCGCCCCTACCAATTCCACATCACTGGATCCGAGTCGAGGCGATCGGTGACGATCCGTCCGATCGCCTCAACTTGGCCTAAAATATCGGCGGATAACTGAAGTTCGGCAGCTTTGGCATTGGCGATCGCTTGTTGGGCATTCCGAGCACCAGCGATCGCGCAAGTTTGTGGCTGGGCGATCGACCAAGCTAAAGCTAACTCGGCTAAGGTATAGTGACAAGCTTCGGCAATGGGTCGGAGTTGGGCTAAGGCTTGTTGCACTCGTTGATAGTTTTCTCTGGCAAATAGTTTATTCTCAATGCGATTATCTCCGGGCAGCAATTGCGGGTCTAGGCCAAATTTCCCCGTTAACAACCCTTGGGCAAGAGAAGAATAAGCCAATATAGTGATGTTATTTTCCACACAATAGGGCATTTCGGCGGCTTCGATTTTCCGCCAAAATAAGGAATAGGGGGGCTGAAAACTATCGATGTTTCCATAGTTGGCGGCTTCGGCTATTTGCGATCGCGAAAAATTAGACACCCCAATTGCCCGAATTTTTCCCTGTTCTTTTAAATAATTCAATGCCGCCATTGTTTCGGCGATCGGCACGATTTCACTGCCAAAACTGCCCGCTGGCCAATGGATTTGGTATAGGTCGATGTAGTCGGTTTGCAGATTTTTTAAGGAGCGATCGCACGCGGCAATCACTTGGTCATATTTCAAATGGGTACACCAAACTTTGGAGGCATACACTATGCGATCGCGCACCTTGCCCAATGCTTTGCCGATGATTTTTTCTGAATAACCATTACCGTAATCTTCCGCCGTATCAAAGGTAGTAATACCATTCACAAAAGCGGCGCGTAATGCCTCAATAATATGTTCATCCGAAATCCCGACCCAATCGTTTTTACCCGCCTGCCAAGTTCCCATAATAATCGGCGTAACTTGGACATCTGACTTGCCTAAAAATCTGGTTTTCATAGTTGCATCTAAGCCTCGAATATTAGGGACAATCTAGCCATATAAGTAGGTGAACATAATTAATTGCTCTTTTCGTTCCCCGCCGATAGGCTGTGGATTCCCGCCTTTACCCCCGCGAAGGCCGCCATCGGCGGGAATGACAGTTTTTCTTCTAATGGGGTCTGTGGTGCATTTATTTCTGCCAGTCTACTTAGCAATTGTCATAGTTATGAAGTACAAAAAAACCTGTCATTCCCGCGAAGGCGGGAATCCAGAAAACCTCTGTACTTCCGAAGGGACAATCTAGCCATATTATATGACTGAGGAGAGAGGAAAGAGGAGAGAGGAAAGAGAAAAAAATATCAGGAAACCTCTTGACAATTTACTCTAGCTATGGCAAAATAATTCTAGCATCATATAATGGGAATCTGTGTCGGCATATAAGGTATTGGCCAGGGCTAAATATTGGCAACATAAGCCATATAAAATAACCAACATAAAATAACCATTTTCCCTTTGTGTATCTTTATAGAACTTGGCAGAGTTATGAAGTACAAAAAAACCTGTCATTCCCGCGCCCGCTAGAATCCAGAAGACCTCTGTACTCCATCGGGATCATAACTGCTATATGTCTTTGTGATGACTAAATCATTGCCAGATTTTGCTATAATCCCCAAAATATCCCATATTCCGCCATAACCCGACTCCCTGGGGTGACATATTGTGGACCATCTCCGACTGGTAAGACTAAATCAACCACTGCTAACCGAAACCGCCCTCCTCGCTGTAGGTTCCATTGTTGCTGGGGCAGTGGGTGGCCCCGTTTTGGCGGGAATTGCCAACTTTTTCGCTGGGATGACGGCGAATAATTTAGGCGCATTGGTCGCAAAAATCCGCAACAGTAATATTTTACGCAACGAAGACATCGCTAAAGCCGCCGGACGCTCAGTGGGTCTAGCTTTGGGAAAAATTAGCCCCAAGTTTCCAGAAATTAAGGGGGCGTTAGACGGTTTTGCCGATAAAATCGAAGACTACTGGGTGCAATGGGCCAAACAAGCCAAAACCCTCAACCTGTTTGAGTCTCTGCAAGAAGACCAGTTAGTGAAAATCTTCTCTAATCAACCGGACCAGTTCACCCAGTATCAGGTTTTACCCGAACCAGAATGGCGAGAAGTGGTGACATGGCTGTTTGAGCAGGGTTGCCAGAATGGGGTGTTAATGGCAACGGTGGCGGACTATCAGGATGTGATTCCCGCTTTAGCCAAGGAATTAGCCCGGAATTTTAATAAAAATCTGCGGGAGGTCTTCAAAGACGATGCTGCCAAAGGGGGAGAAGCCTTTGCCGGGATGTTGCTGGACCTACATGGGGCGACTTTAGCGCAAATTGCCGAAATTAAAAAATATTTACCGAAACTCGCCACTCGTGAGGATATTTGTCGGGTATTGCAACAGTTAGATCCAGGTATCCGAGACGAACTGGGGCAAATTCGCGAGACATTGCAGCAGTATTTAGACCTGACTAAACCCCGTTTGCCCATCCCCCAACATTGTGACACCATTATTACCGAGAAAACTCAAGACTTTGTGGGGCGGCGTTATGTGTTTGAGGCAATTCGCGAGTTTTTGCAGGGGAAGCCTAAAGGCTATTTTATCCTAGAAGCTGACCCCGGTGTGGGCAAAAGTGCGATTCTGGCCAAATTAGTGCAGCTATCCCAGGGGCATTGTCTCACCCATTTTAATAGTCGAGGTTCAGGCATTGTCACCGCTGGCCAATTTCTGGAAAGTATCTGTAGCCAACTGATTGAAGGCTATCTGAAAGATAAATATCCCAGTTTGCCACCGAATACCAACCAAGATGGCAATGTATTCGCTCAGTTGTTGGGAGAAGCCAGCAAAACCCTGCCACCAGGTCAAAAATTAGTGCTAGTGGTGGATGCCTTGGATGAAGTGGATTTGACCAAGCAACAGCCGGGGAGTAACGTGCTGTATTTGCCCGATGCTTTGCCGGATAAGGTCTATTTTATCTTGTCTAAACGCCCCAAACAATTACCTTTGCCCCTGAATGACTATCTCATCAATTTTGACTTAATGCAGTATCCGGCGGAAAGTGCCCAGGATGCTCGTCACTATGCCGAGAAACGCTGGCAAGAAAGCCCCCAGATTCAGGAGTGGGTATCGCGAAGATCCACCCCAGAGGAGTTTTTTCCTGAACTGGTGGCCAAAAGTGAAAATAACTTCATGTATTTGCGTTATGTGTTGAATGATATCCGCGATGGTCTGTATCAGAGCGAAACCATCGATAGTTTGCCACAGGGTCTGCGGCAATATTACCAAAAACATTGGCTGATTATGGGCATGAATGCTGACCCGCTACCCGTTGAGAAAATCTTCATTATTTATGTCCTTTCGGAAGCGCGAGAACCCATTTCCCGGCGATTGCTGGCGAAGTTCACCGGGATAGCAGAATATAAGCTGCCCCCAGTGTTGAAGGAATGGCGGCAGTTTTTGCCATCGCAAACCATTGAAAAAGAAAGTCGCTACAGCGTCTATCATGCCTCGTTTAGCGACTTTCTCAACGAGCAAGCCAAAGATTCAGGAGTTGACCTAGAAGAGATTAACCGCCGTATGGGTGACAATCTAGCCGATGGAGCGCCCCTATGACCACAAAATTAGGAGATTGGATTCAGCAACAGTTACCGGAAGACCGCCTGCACCTGCTACGACATCAACCCAGTTATTTTGCCAAGGGGGGACAGGTGCGGCGGTTAGTGGCATGGCTAACGGATTTTGGCTTTTTGGAACAGAAGTTAGAGGCGGTGGGGATAAACCCGTTAATTGATGATTATGATTTGGCGTTACCGTTGGTGTCGAAAAAGGAGCAACGGACGTTAAAACTGATTCAAGGGGCTTTGCGGCTATCGGCTCATATTTTAAAACAGGATAAGACACAACTACTTGAGCAACTGTGGGGTCGGTTGTTATCTTGTGAAATTCCAGATGTTCAAACTATGCTGGAAACCGCAAAACAAGGACGGGGAACAGCCTGGTTTCGTCCCGTATTTCTCAACTTCCCCTCCCCCGATGGGCTATTGATTCGCACTCTCACCGGGCATCATGGCGATGTAGATGCAGTAGCCATCAGCGCCGATGGCCAAATCGCCATTTCCGGTTCAGAAGATAAGACTATGAAAGTCTGGAATTTGCTACGGGGAGAGGAATTGCACTCCCTGACCGGGCATAAGGGTTGGGTAAATGCAGTCACCATCACCGCCGATGGCCAAATCGCCGTTTCTGGTTCATCAGATAACACTCTGAAAGTGTGGGACTTAGCTGAGGGAAAAGAATTGCAGACCCTCACCGGGCATAAGGACTCGGTAAATGCAGTCGCCATCACCGCCGATGGCCAAATCGTCGTTTCCGGTTCAGTGGATAAGACCCTGAAAGTGTGGGACTTGTCACGGGGGGAGGAATTGCACACCCTCACCGGGCATAATCACTGGGTAACAGCAGTCGTCATCAGCGCCGATGGCCAAATCGCCGTTTCTGGTTCAAGGGATACCACCCTGAAAGTGTGGGACTTGGCACGGGGAAAAGAATTGCACACCCTCACCGGGCATGATCACTGGGTATTGGCAGTAGCCATCACCCCCGATGGGCAAAAAGCGGTTTCTGGTTCAGCGGATAGAACCCTGAAAGTGTGGGACTTGTCTAAGGGACAGGAGTTGAACAGTCTCGCCGGGCAAGATAACTGGGTAACAGCAGTCGTCATCACCCCCGATGGCCAATGCGCCGTTTCCTGTTCAGATAAGACCCTGAAAGTGTGGCACTTGGCTGGGAGACAGGAATTGCAAACTCTGACTGGGCATAATAACGCGGTATTAGCAGTAGCCATCACCGCCAATGGCCAAATCGCCGTTTCCGGTTCAGCGGATAGAACCCTGAAAGTATGGGACTTGGTAGAGGGACAGGAATTGCATCCTCTCACTGTACATAGTTTTTGGGTAGGAGCAGTAGCCATCAGCCCCGATGGTCAACAGGCAGTTTCCGCATCAGGGGATAGCACCCTGAAACTGTGGGACTTGGCCACCGGCTCAGAAGTCGCCACCCTCACCGGGCATGATAGCTCTGTAGATGCAGTAGCCATCACCGCCAATGGCAAAATCGCCATTTCTGGTTCACCGGATAGCACTCTGAAAGTATGGGATTTGGCAAAGGGACAGCTATTGCACAGTCTCACCGGGCATAAGGGTTTGGTAAGTGCAGTCGCCATCACCCCCGATGGCCAAAAAGCCGTTTCCGGTTCATCGGATAAAACCCTGAAAGTGTGGGACTTGGCACGGAGCCAGGTATTGTACACCCTCACCGGGCATAATAGCGTGGTAAGAGTAGTAGCCATCACCCCCGATGGTCAAAAAGCCGTTTCCGGTTCAGATGATAAGACCCTGAAAGTATGGGACTTAACCGTGAGACAGGAATTGCACAGTCTCACCGGGCATAAGGGTTTTGTAAGTGCAGTCGCCATCGCCCCCGATGGCCAAAAAGCCGTTTCCGGTTCAGTGGATAGCACCCTAAAACTGTGGGACTTGGGCAGGGGAGAGGAATTGCAAACTCTCACTGGGCATAATAGCTGGGTCAGAGCAGTCGCCATCACCCCGGACGGCAAACAAGCGGTTTCCGCATCATCGGATGAAACCCTGAAACTGTGGAACTTGGCCACCGGGAAAGAGTTAGCCACGTTTACCGGGGATGGTGCGATGCTTTCCTGTGCCGTTGCCCCGGATGGGGTGACGGTGGTGGCGGGGGATGCTGGGGGGTGGGTGCATTTTCTGCGGTTGGAGGGGGTGTGAGGGAGTGGGGGGCAGGGGGGGTTCTGGCGGAAACTTGCGATAAAATGAAAACTGTCCCACTTAACCCACTGTCCAAATCACTCGTTTTTCAATTTATGATGACACTTACAGAAATACTCCCAGCCATTAAACAACTTTCGCCCCTTGACAAAATTAAACTGATTCGTTTGTTGGCTGAAGAAATGGAATCACGAGAAAAAATTGCCCCTTTAGAACCCGGTAAAGCCTATAATTTACCAACTCCTTACAATAGTTTTGGTGCGGGGGCGATTCTGATGCAGGTCATAGAGTCCAGTGATGAGGCTTAATGACCATGGGATTTCGTTACTCTACCACTGATTCATCTCAAAATGAATTTGATAGCCTGCCGCGAATCCCCATGATTATTCGGCGAGAGGGTCATACGGTTGAAGCCATTGGATTAGTTGATAGTGGTGCAACGGTAAACGTTATGCTATTAGATATGGGACAACAATTAGGGGCTGTCTGGGAAGACAACAAGGCAATCATTTAACTGACTGGTAATTTAGGAAAGCAACCCGCGATACCTTTTTCGGCAATGGTTCAAATTGGCGATATTCCACCGATTCAGTTAGTGTTTGCTTGGACAAAAAACCTCGATACATCTCTGATTCTAGGACAGACAAACTTTTTTATGGAATTTGATGTGTGTTTTTACCGTTCCCGGATGGAATTTGAGGTTAAACCTAAGTCTCTGTAAACGGTAGGGCGTGCATAATTCATGTCTGAAACCGGAAGGTAAACCATGAACAAACAAGTTCCCGAACCCAATGCGGAGTTACTATCCGTTGATGATATTCATCAAGATGTGATGACCCTAACAACCGCTTTAGAACAACGCCATGCTGAACGTAAATCCTATCAGATTTTATCCCGTCCAGATATCCGTAATTTGCGCGATCGCATCCTAGCCAGGGGAATTTGTACCACAGAAGAGGAAGCCATAGAACGCGCCCTGACCATTCTGATAACTCAAAGTTGAGTGGGTTGTCGGTGGTGGCTAGAAACCGGGTTTCTGTGGTGCTAATGTAGGGGCGTTAGGCGAAGCCCATGCCGTCAGGCTATATGGCCATTCGCCCCTACGGTTGTTTTCACAAAAGAAACCCGGTTTCTGAACCTAACAGTTAACCTCAAGAAACCTCAAGAAACCGGGTTTCTGCTGTGCAAAAAACAGTACAGGTTGTTTTCATAAAAGAAACCCGGTTTCTGAACCTCAAAAAATAAACCTTATTTCCTGTTAATTTGTAAACTAAACGATGCTCTAAATCAATTTATTAGGGTTTTCATTGGCTTGTTTTTTCTTTTTAGGACTCAATTCCTAACTCCTCTTTTAATTCAGCTACCGTTTGAGGAGTTGCGGTGCTATTTTCTGACCATTCTAAGGCACGAAATAAACGTTTCGCATTTTCGGGCGATCGCAGTAAATAGACACATTCTAATAAACTCTCTAGCTCATCTTCGGCAATTAACGCCACATTTTTCTCATTGCGACGCTTAATGACCACAATCTGACGCTCATCACAAACTTGATCCAAAATAGTGGCTAAATTCATGCTCGCTTGAGAATAAGTGGTTTCTTTGCTTAACATCATTTTTGCTAGATAAATCGTACAACATTATTGTACAATACTCAGGGGTTTTTGCTCCACTAATTCTGGTAAATCGATGCTTCATGCAGGGGGTGAGGAATGCGATCACGATCGAGTATCACCTCATCTTCCTCATTTTGGTCTGAGGTTTCCGGTTCCAAAGCATCAAAGGTATCGCGCACCGGGAGTTCCGGCAAATTGCCTAGCATAGCCACCGCTTCCGCCAGTAAATTTAAGTTTTCTTCATCGGGATGCTTCTGGGCAGCGCGTACCGCTAGAACCACTACCCGAAGTCCTCCCCGCAGGCGATCGACATCCCGGGCTAAACCATACAAGGTCTGAAAATCATGCTCTTCAATAATACGATAGTGGCCCGATTTGGTATGAAGGGTGGCAATAACCCGATCCTTGACCGAACTCAGGGTTTTCGCCCCCTCGATGCGAAATTGCTCAAACGACTTCCAGGTTTGACCAACTCGTAAGCTGAACCCGCTTTGATTTTTTACAGGCGTCGCCATAATTCCACCTCCTGTGGACATCATAGCAAAAAACCAACGAAAAGCCAATGTTTTTACAATTCTCAGATGTGGGTGGGGGCGAGAAACCCGGTTTCTGGGTGGGAAATAGAGAAACCGGGTTTCTTGGTTTTTTAAGGTAAGTTCATACCAACGATTTGAGACTGTCGAACCTGACCATAAGCGTTAACCACTTCTTGATTAATGGCCACCGTGGTGGTGTCATAAGCTTGCATGGCAATCTTGGGATAACAGCCCAAGCCAATAATTAACACCAAAAAACTCAGGGCGATCGCTATTTCACGAGGACGGGCATCTAAAAATTGCGCTTCTCCCGGTAAGACACAATTAGTCCCAAAACAGACCGCTGCTTGGTTGAAGATAAAGTCTTTTCGTAACTCTGGGTCGGTGAGGTCACAAACCGGCACTTCTTTCGATCCGTAAAAAGAACCGTAGAACACTTCCCGAACCATTGATAATAAATAAATCGGGGTGAGAATAACTCCTACCGCACCTAAAAAGACGATCGCAAACCGGAAAGCAACACTATAAAAGTCACTGGTAGCAATGCCAATAAATACGGCCACTTCACTGGCAAAGCCACTCATTCCCGGTAAAGCAATAGAAGCCATTGCCCCAGCGGTATAGAGGGCAAAAACTTTGGGCATAAACATTCCGATGCTACCCATATCTTTCATGGTCATAGTTTGGGTGCGATCGTAAGTAACGCCGGTCAAAAAGAATAAGACTGAGGCAATTAAACCGTGGGAAATCATTTGCAACATTGCCCCATTGACGCCGATATCGGTGAAGGAGGCAATGCCAATCAGCACAAAGCCCATGTGCGAAACCGATGAATAAGCTAGTCGCCGTTTCATGTTGGTTTGGGCAAAGGAAGCTAAGGCACCGTAGATAATATTAATGACGCCCAAGGTGACTAATACCGGGGCAAAGTAAATATGAGCATCGGGCATTAATCCCATGTTTAAGCGCATGATCCCATAAGCGCCCATTTTCAGCAAAACTCCGGCCAAAATCATGGACACTGGGGCGGAAGCTTCCCCGTGGGCATCCGGTAGCCAAGTATGGAAAGGTAAGGCAGCGAGTTTGACCCCAAAGGCAAAGAGTAATCCCGCATATAGGGGCAGTTCCAAGGCTAGGGGGAAGTCTTTTAAGCCGAGTTCGGCAATATCAAAGGTGATTGGGCCAGGACCGGCAAAGGCTAGGGCTAAGGCGGCTACTAGGATGAAGATGGAAGCAGCGGCAGTGTAGAGTAAAAATTTCGTGGCAGCGTATTGCCGTTTCGGGCCGCCCCAAATGCAGACTAGCAAGTAAACCGGGACGAGTTCCAGTTCCCACATGATGAAAAATAGCAGCAGGTCTTGGGAGATGAATACGCCGATTTGCGCCGCGTATAAGACCAGCATTAGGAAGTAGAACATCCTAGGTTTGCGATCTAGTTGCCATGCGGAAAGCAGGGAAAGGGTGGTGACAAATGCCGCGAGAAGTACCAAGGGCATGGACATTCCATCGACGGAAACCGCCCAACTGATGCCCAGTTCCGGAATCCAGGTGAATTTTTCGGTGATTTGAAAGGTGGCGAGTTGTGGGTCGTATTTTTGCCAAAAGAGTACGCAAATTAGTACCAAGTCGGCGATCGCCACTGACAAGGCATACCAACGCAGCACTTTTCCATCGCGATCGGGGATGATTGGCACCAGGAATGCTGCCAGGAAGGGCAGGGCAAATGTGGTGGTTAACCAAGGAAATGAATCAGTAAGCATTGCAGTGGAAGTTGAACCCAAATATGGGTAGGTGAAAGAACTTTGAAAATATTATCTCTGTTTTTTCACCTTTTCTTTAAATTTTTTTTGATTGTGGCGGAAACCGATCGTCCGTGAATGGCGGAAACCTTTATCCAGTATGGGGTATAGATTTACGATCGCCGCTGCCTAGGCCATGAGGGACAGGGGCGATCGCGATCGTTGGATTAATGGTTTGCCATGATAATTCATCGATAATAATTATAACCAATATAAATAATTAGAAAAACCAATAATAAATAATAACTTATTCCTTCATTATAACCATCCCAGGAATTAATTTTTAATAAAAAATTCGCTAAAAGTGTTTTTTTAGTTGAAAAAAATCCTAAAAATATTGACATTATTTCTTTTTTTTGTTACTCTAATAACTAGATAATACTGGTTATCACTGTTGCCAATTGTATTTGGTAATTAGACAAGTATGGCAAAATTCGTGCCAAGCCGATGGCAGTTGCACCGCCATCGGTTGGGGGGGGAGCGATATGGTATCAAAGCCAGAATTTTCTAATTTTCTCTATTCTCTATTCATTAGATTGTACCCCACGAATTCGGGGATAAGGAATCTGATATTTGAGAAAGGCTTGCTTGGAACGTTTAATCAAGTCCGTTTGGTAAATAAACTCATCCCTGGCATCCATTGGGTAAGACTTAAGTATAAAATGGGTTGCTACATTTGTTTCTTGAATATTGACTACAATCGGCATATTTAGTTGCGTATATTTGCTCGTATATGCCGCTTGATAAAGAATCTTAATCCCTAAGTCAATATCTACGTTGTGGGCTAGATAAAAGTTAGTAATTACTTGGGCTTCTAGTTGGCCATCGTTAGCATTAGAAATCGGTTCATTCCAGAGTTTATTATGAGGAATTGTCACCACATTATCCGTGGGAGTTTGTAAGCGAATCCCTCGCAGTCCATAGCTAATGACTTCCCCGTAATGTTCGCCAATTTGAATGCGATCGCCGACTCGATAAGGGGCTTCAAACAATGCCACAACACCGGCAATTAGAGAACTAGCATAATCTTTAAAGGCAAAACCTAACGCCAATGAAATAGTTCCCGTTAATGCGAGTAAATTATTCGCTGATAAGTGAAAAAACATTCGGAGTAACGTACTAATTGTCACCAAAATAATCAGGGCTCGCGCAAATGGCAAAGACTGGCGAACCATGAGGCGAAATCGTCTCGCAATTTTTTCCGAAAGCCAGCGATTGAATTTCTCCACTCCCAACAATAATCCTGATGCGATCGCCACCACCGCTAGACCTTTGGCGATACTTTCTAAAGTAATTCTGACCAACAACATTTGGGAGTTAACATCCCCAGCCGGATCGCTGACTTCTGCTAATAATGGTAAAACATTAATTCCCAAGTAAACGGAAAAATTCATTAATTCCCCACACATTCTTTAATCTCCTACTAAAAAGTTATTCGTGTATAATAAAGTCTTCAATTTAGGATAAACAGCCGGATCGATCGCTAACAAGTTTTTATGTCGGTCAATCGCATCAATTTGGACTAAAAACTGCACCCTTGCTTTCACGGAACTTTCCGCTTCTCCTAAACTTAAAGCGAGTTGCTTCAGAGTCATCCCCCCATGGAGCAGTAACGAGTAGATAATATAACGATCTTCGGGGATTAAATTAGGTAAATCCGGCAGTTTTGGGGGATTTTGTTTTAAAGAAAATGGTGGATGCCAATCCGTTGGCTGCGATTCTATTTCTGAATTAGATTCATATTTAAGAGACTGTAACCATAACGCCGCTGCCACACTGCTAATCCCCAATGAGGTATCGGCTAAACTTTCAAAATAAAGTTCTTGATTTTCGGCAGTTTGTTCTGGGGTTAATTCGGCAGATACCGGAAGACTAATTTGCTCGATCGCCGGTTCTAACCACTTTTGCAACTCGACTCCTTTCGCCTTAGATAAAGAAATAGTTTGGCCGAAATAAGCGCTAACCTGGAAAATAAAATCCAAATATTGCCAAGCCCAATTATTGCAGCCAATGAGCCAAAATACGGAAGCATCTTTAAAGACTAGGTTTCTTAAATTATCAATAGGATCCAAGCCATCAATACACCGGAGGAAAAACCAATCTAACCGGGGAATTAGCATCACAAATTCACGGTTATTTAACGCTTCGGCAGAGAGGCTAACTTCTCCGGATTTTTCGGCGGATTCTATCGGCTTGGATAACTCATTTTGCAACAGGGTTTGAATTTGTTTAAAATCATGGGGATGAGCGGACAAGGCCAGCGATCGCACCTGGAATGGCACCTGGAATAATTCTTGCGGTTGCCAATGAGCGATCGCATCATTCATAATCTCTGACAAGGGCAAAACTGGCGACCCTAAAATCACTAAACTATTCGGTGCATCGATGTCATTACGCCACTTTTCTAGCGCTGTTTGCAACGCCGATTGAATCTCCGCTAGATAAGGGGGATAACTAGGTAATTTAGCAATAGTTTGATTTAAGTGACTGGCAATTTTCGCCGGTAACTTCTGGTTAATCTCTTTCGGATCCGTGGTGGTTTCGGCTTGAACTAAATCATTAAACTTTACTCGCGCTTTCAGAAATCGCAACTTAAACTTATCAAACACCCCAACCACCTTTTTCTGTTTCTAATGATTAGCCACCATGATATCTAATAATCTTAAAAAAAAATAAAAAATTAAGAAACATTCACAAAAACCTCAACCATCAAACCATAATGGCTGTTGCCTGTTGCCTATTCCCCGTTACTTAGCGGAGGAGCGGAGGGAATAATTGATAATTGATAATTGATAATTGATAATTGATAATTGATAATTGATAATTGATAGTTGATAATTGATAATTGATAGTTGTTCTCCCCTGCACCCCTGCCGATGGCGGGCCCCCCTGCCTATTCCTTCGGGTGAAACTTGCGATAAAGCATCCCTTTAATCGGTTGATTTCCTTTTAAATGTCGCTCGACCACCGCTGCAACTTCTTCGGGTCTAACTTGGCAATACCAAACTTGTTCTGGTTCCACCAATACCATCGGACCATTGCCACATTGTCCCAGGCAACCCGTCCCCTCGGCGATCGCATTTTCTATGGGCATTTGTTGAAAAGCTTGTAACACTTTTTCTGCCCCTTGCTTTCGACAAGTCCGATTGATACAAACCAAAACTTTTCGCTGAGACTGCTGTACCATTACCATATTTTTATCGGCGATTGATGATATCAGTTATTTTTGATTAAATTTGGCTTCCATAGATTCAATCATTTCCGGAAATTGCGCGATAGTATCGGGTAATCGATCCCAATCAAATGCTTCTAGTTGATTTTCCACCTGATTGGCATAGTCTAACAAATCCCCTAAAGGATATTGCTCTGCCCACTGATTTAAGCGATCGGAAAAAGCTTGTAATTCTCGAAATTTCATTCCTTGGCATAATTCCGGCCAAATCGTCGTTTGTTCGACTTCCAGTTGCTCCATTAACTCTGTAAATGCTTCCTGAGTAATTAATGGCAAGGTTGCAGGCATATTTTCATTGCGAATCATGCGATCGCTGGCTGGATCTATATCTATAATAGAATTGTTTGGCTCTCGGTCAGGCTTGGCGCTGGATTGAACTGGATCTAAATTTGGCTCGATCGCGATCGGCAATTCACTCTCAGCGATCGCGGAATCAAACACCCTCACATGAGGAAAATTAAACGTAAAAACAGAACCAGAATTTAACTCACTTTCGAGTTCAACAGTTCCCCCCAACATTTCTGTAAGTCGTTTGGTAATTGCCAACCCTAAACCTGTACCGCTATACTTACGATTACCATGTCCATTGCTTTGGGCAAAAGCATCAAAAATAAGCAGTTTATCTTGAGGGCTAATCCCAATTCCCGTATCTTCTATACTCAGGGTTAAACTAACGACTTGTAAAGCAGCTTCATTCCCCACAGAAAAACCCAGCAAGCTATCATTTAATAATGCCGCACTATACTTAACATCATCGGGTAGATTTTCTGTCGTTGTGAGAGAAATTTTAATAAAACCCTGTTCGGTAAATTTCAGAGCATTGCCGACCACATTAAAAAGAATCTGGCGCAGCCTTACTTCATCAAAATAAAGGATCTGAGGCAGCTTTTGGTCAATGTCACTAAAAAGTAACAACTTTTTTTGCCTCGCGGTGTTGGAAAAAATTTGCTCAATTTCTTGAATCACCATCCTCATATTCACTGGTTCATAAATTACATCTAGTTTTCCCGCTTCAATCTTCGACAAATCTAAGATATCATTAATCAGCGAAAGTAAAACTTTCCCACTAGAATAAATTGCCTCAACGTAGCTTTTTAACCGACTATCTTTTAAGTTGTTTTTCAGCAATTCACAAAATCCAAGAATTGCATTCAAGGGAGTGCGGAATTCATGGCTCATATTGGCGATAAAAACACTTTTATACTGGCTGGCAATTTCGGTTTTTTCCTTAGCAATTTCCAATTTGTTATTAGAAGAAATCAATTCGGCAGTTCGCCGGATCACCTCTGCTTCTAAATTCTGATTATATGCCGCTAAAAGCTGCTCCGTTTTTTGGCGTTCCCTGATTTCCGCTTCCAGTTGTTGACTGGTTTGTAAAATTTTTTTAGTTCGCTGTTGTACGGCTAATTCCAAGGAAACTTGCCGACTCAAAATTAAGTACACTAAAGCGGTGATTAAGCAGCTAATTAATAATCCAGTAATTTGAAAAATTAATAACGGTTGTTTAATCTGATTGTTCCATCCTTGGCTGGGAACTGCGGCTAATGTCCAGGAGCCTTCCGGGAGTTCTATTTCATAAATAATCGGCTGATTGCTAAATAATTCTGCCTTGCCATAAAACACCCGATCGTTATTATCTTTAACCGCTATATCTAATCGATCTTCTTGGGGGGCTTTGGGAATTCCTGACTCATTGATTAGTGGGGTGAAATCAATCACCATTGCCACTAAACCCCAAAATTGATTATTTTTATAAATGGCTTGTCGAGCCACTAAACCTAATCCTCCTTGACGTAACTCATAAGGACCACTTAAAGTAATTTGTTGGGATTCAATGGTGCGCTGAACATCCAGGCGAACTAGAGGACGCGGATCTTCAATTAAATTATGCCCGATCGCCTTTTCATTTCCTGCCAAAGGATAAATATAGCGCTGCACACCCTTGGGGGCGATGGAAAAATTTCTAATTCCGGGAACTCCTGCATAGAGTCCCGATGCAAACAAATTAAATTCATCCTGACTAATTTTGGCAGATTCTTTAATTTTAATAAAAGCTCGTAGGGCATCCAATAAGCTAAATCGGTGATTAATCGCAATCATTAATTGATTGCTATACCCGCTTAATTGAGTCAGAATATACGCTTGATTTTGTTTAATAATTTCTTGTTTATACCAATCACTTAATCTAGCTAAAAGCAAAAACAACATGACTAAAGTTAATCCGGTGATTCCCCGTACCCATTGAGGTGAATGAGTTCTAATTTCTGGCAGTTGATTTTGAAGGTTTTCATGGTGTCGATCGGGGTTCATGTTAACAATTAATTAATTAATATTTGATTGAACCAGATAACTAAGTAAAATTTAATTTTTCTCAGATTTAGGCAGACGAACCCCAGAGGAAATCTAGAATTCGTCTATGTTCCTAGATTGTCCAAAACCGCTTTGGCAAAAATATGCTTTAAGAGACTTGAAAAGACAAAATTACATAACGCACAATTCCCAAGCGGGATAACCACTCAGCCCCCAATGTGACATTTTCGTATTGCTTGAGTTTACCCTGATGTAGCATTCGTCGCACCAGGGGATAAGTTGGCAGAGTATTTACGGTAATATCATCCTCAATTTTGCTCAGTAATTGAGTGCTTTTGGCTAATTTTCTATACTCATTCAGAGTGATATTATTGTCAACTTTCCCATAGGTAGATCCTACGTCATAAGAGATAAACTTGCCGATAAATTTCAGGACAGGCATAAAAGGTTCTGCTTGAACAAAGTCGCTTATAGCCAGTTGGCCACCGGGCTTGAGCACTCGTCGCACTTCTCGGAAAAATTGCTCTCGGCTAGGAAAATGAAAAATGCATTCTACCGCTGTAACTACATCAAATGAGTTATCCTCAAAGGGCAGTTCGCAAGCATTGCCTTGGACAAATTCAATTTGATTGTTATTTTGCGGTTGGACTTGTTTTCGGGCACGTTCGAGTTGACGTTCGTCGATATTTAATCCGACTAATTCCAGGTCAGAAAACCGTTCATTTAGGCTGGCGATCGTGCCGCCAAACCCACAACCACAGTCAAGAATTCGCTTTCCATTGCCCAGGTTTCCGGCATCACAAACCCGACGAGACAAACGTTCTGCTGCTTTGGCAAAGTCGGCGATCGAACCATCGGCAGCAGCAGGATAATCCCAGTATCCCCAGTGAACATGACGGCCAAATGCTGCTAATGCTTCTGGGTTTTGTTTGCCAAATTCTTCAAACAGGAGATCGAAATAAGGAAGATTAATATTTGGGTTGACCATAATTTTGCTTCTTGATTAAACCACCGATGATTTTATCGGCTTAAGTACATACTTAGGTAAAACTTAGGTAAATAGTTGGGCTGGGTTTAGCAGCACTCTTGGTCAGCACTCTTGGTCAGCAGATGATTGATTTAAACCAAATCATCGGGATGATCTATGGGATTATCTGCAACGTCCCGATCGCCCAAATCAGACGGGGGGCGATCGCTACTCCAAGCCCACCAAGCGCAGCCACATTTGCAGTAGTAAAACTCCTGCCACTTGCGGCGATTTTCTGCGTTATAAACCGGAGATCGCCGGTTAATCCAAACTTGCGTGGCTGCCAAAGGACTCGCGTAGCAAGTCGGACAACAAAACTGATAAGCGTGAACAGCCTCCTTAGTCCATTCGGGAGGAATTGGCGCAAAAGCATCCATAAGCGACAATATTATAGGTGACAATATTATAGTGAATGGTTTAGCATCACAGGGGTGGCCTTTGAATTTTAGCCTTGTCGATCGAATCAAAAGTCTTCACGGATTTTCAGGGGTGGCGATCGCTGCCAACCGGGCGGAAAAAGCAGAGAAATCGAATAGCCCCCTGGTTTAGCATTGGGTGGATGCAGCGGCGGATTTAAACCGTCTACAATACCCACTTAAAAGTTATCGTATTTTATTTTCAGAGTTCTTGGTCAAAGTTTAACAATAAAATTATTATGGATCCAGCGATTGAATGTCACCGCCTACTCGATATCATGCCTGCCAGCGGACGGATGCTGACAAAAATTCGCAGCCAGCCCCAACAACCCACGGTGATTTCGAGTCCATTTCCCAAACCGTGGGATAAACCCCGATTAATTTTGGTTAATTTTGACCTTTGGGCGCGATTATCTCAACGTCAGCGAGACTTATTAATGTTAAGAACTGTTTGCTGGCAGTTAAATATCCGATGGTTCAAAATTGATATTTATCAAGGATTAGTGGCAGCGGGAGTTTTAGGCACTTTGTTAGAAATAGTGCAAGTCGATGCGGTGGGCATTGTAATTGCTGGTAGTTTAACCGGGCTTGCTGCCTCGCAAATTTGGCGCAATCAACGCAGTTCCCAATCGGAGTTATTGGCCGATGAAGCAGCAATTCAAGTCGCCCAACGGCGGGGCTACAGCGAAGCCGAAGCCGCTCAATATTTGCTAGAAGCAATTCAAATAGTGGCCAAAATTGAAGGGCGACCCAGCTTAAGTTTTACCGAACTAATTCGCTGTCAAAATTTACGGGCGATCGCTGGTCTTTCCGCTTTCAGTATTCCCGAAGGCGAAATTCGTGAATGATTGTTATTTGATTGTTGTTGGTTGATTGTTGTTGGTTGATTGTTCTTTGTTGTTTGTTCTTACTGTTCGCCGTTTGCCAACAACCAACAACCAACAACCAACAACCAACAACACCCCCCCAACCCCCCCTTCAAGGGGGGGCAACCAACAACCAACAATCAATCGACTTCTGTCACCCGCCAACTGAGTTTCAGGTTTAGCCAGAAATTCCAACCCGTGACAATGGCGATCGCGATAAAATTCGCCACATAGCGACCGGCGCGAAACGAATTAAACCCTAAGAAATTAAACATCACATTCAACAACACAATATTTAATCCGACTCCTCCTAAACAGACCAAATTAAACTTCAAAAAACGCTTAAATCGCTTCTGCCAGCCCCGTTGATGACTGGACATATCGGCAAAAGTCCAAGCATCATTCCACAAAAAATTATTCACAATTGCCGCTTCCGCCGCAATAACTTTACTGCGGGTCAAACCCCAGCCTAAAGTAGTCGGGTCACTTAATAAATAAAGCACCGCCATATCCACAAAAACCCCAGAAAAACCCACAATGCCAAACCGCAAAAAACGGCCAATGCGCCATAAATCTAACCGTAAACGCACCAAGTGGCGCAAATAATCGACATACTGCCTCCATGTCACCTTACTTTCGCCCTCTAAGCGTTCTTGAAACACATAGCCCACTTCTGCCACTTTGCCAATATCTCCCCGTCCCAGAGTTTCAATCAAAATTTTGTAACCCAGAGGATTCATGGTTTTATCAACCAGGGCTTGGCGACGCACCATAAAATAACCACTCATGGGGTCAGAAACCCGCCCCACCACTCCGGGCAAAATAATTAACCCTAATGTCTGAGCTCCTCGCGATAAAAAACGGCGAATCAAACTCCAATCACTCACCCCACCCCCTTCTACATGGCGAGAAGCCACCACCAAATCCACATCAGCTTGTTCTTTGATAATGGCCAACATTTGTAATAACACCTCTGGGGGATGTTGCAAATCTGCATCAATTACGCCAAAAATTTCTCCATTTGCTACTTGCCAACCGCGAATCACCGCCGTAGAAAGTCCCCGTTCAGCTTGGCGACGCATCACTCGTAATTGCGGATATTCTGCCATAATAGATTGGGCAATTTCCCAGGTTTTATCTGGACTATTATCATCCACCACAATTAACTCATATTCCCCTGGTATTGCTCGATCCAATAAATTCGTTAATTGCTGAACTATTGCGGGAATATTTTTCCCTTCGTTGTAAGTTGGCAGCACTAGAGATAATAGTAATTGACTTTCACCTGGGATGAGATTCCTCGGAAATATTGTTAATGAACCCGTGGGAACATTAATGGCCGAACTGTTGGAATATTGATTCATTATTTTCTCCTGTAAATAAAACCAAGTTTTTTGTGACGTTAATTAGGGTAGAGAGTTAGGGGCGATCGCTAAATTTTTTAATAATAAAAGACTTAAGTAGGTGGGCAGAAATAAATGCACTACAGACCCCACGAGAAGAAAGGCTGTCATTCCCGCGCAGGCGGGAATCCAAAGCCTATTGGCGGAAAACGAAAAATGCAATTAATTATGTTCACCTACTTATTATATATCTTAATAATAGAAATTACCGCTAATTTTGCTGGATGGGGCAAAATTTAAGTTTTGTTAATTAAAATTTTTAGGTTAGGAAAAAAAGCGAGATGCACCAAAAGGCCATGATATCTTTATAGGCCATTATATCTTATTTTGGCAAAAGCAGAGCGATGTGGTAGAATGTCACGAAAGATTAAACCATAGAATTGAAACTAAGAATTAGGTGTCAAACGATATTCAAATACTTACTTATCTAACCCACCTAAACTTGAGACAAAAGAAGAGAGAAGAGAGAAGAGAGAGAAGAAAATCGAGCATCTCAGAGTAAACGACCCATGGCAAAGCGAGTATTTATTGACCTATCGAGTATCTATCGATTTACCTAGGGGATTTTGCCCTCTTGTCTAATAATCCCCAAATACTCGCCGCTACCAAGAAAACAGTAAAAATACTGGCGATTAAACTCCCGATAAAATAGGTGGTGGCTTCAGAATTATAAATACCAGTTAATTGAGCTAAATTTGCAGAGCGCCAAATAACCAGCCACCCCGGTATCAGCCAAATCAGATGACGTACTCGTAAATATAAAGAGTAAATCATCAGCGGAATAAATAAGACAAAATCATAAATATGCATGGGCATTATCAGGATGGTTCCTAAATTCATCAGGATTACAGATTGGACAAACCCATAAGCATTAAAAACTACTGGGTTGGTCTCTAAATCTACTCCTAATGCAGTTATGCTTTGGTCGGAATAATAGCGCATCATCACGCCACACCCTATTCCCCATAAAATACCTAAAACAATCAATAACTTTGAAGATACTTCTCCATCAAAAAAGTAATTTAACAATTGAACAATTCCGGTTAATTCTCCTGGTTCATTGACCTTTATATCCGAGTGCATCAAGAAGGTATTCGTTAGAAAACCTTGAATTGTTTCCCAGAAGCCTCCGTAAAGAAAAGCCAAACATGATGCCACATTAGTTAATCCAAACCCGGCAAAAATTATTCGGTATTTTTTACTGACCAACAAGGCAACTATAGGAATGATGGCTATAGTCGGTTTAAGCGATACAATATATCCCCCAATGACGCCTAAAATTAAATAGTTTTTCAAACAACCATATAAAAGCAGGACTAATCCTAGAGTTGCCATAATCGAGGTCTGTCCCAGGCTAAAGACAACCAAAGTTGATTGCATCAGCAAAGCGTATGAGGCACCGATCCAGAGGCGGATATCCTGCCAATATGGTCGCTGGTGAGGCTTTAACTGACAATCTTTAATATAGAGCCAACCAATGAATACAATTCCTATTAATGAAAAGTAATTAAACAGTCTCCAACAAAATTCTGATAACTGAAAGGGAATAATTGAGAGCAGCATACATATTGGCGCGATCGCTGGCGGGTAAAACCAGGCCCCGTCCGGCTGAAAGCCAAAATATTTTTCATATTCCGTTAAATAAATAGACAGATTATATGGACTGTTGCCTGACGACCAAACTTTTCCCGCTACCCATAAATATCTAAAATCTAATCCTTGGGATACCTCCGGGGAGATAAATAATTTATGGGTGACATAAGCCAAAGTAACGCCAAAAACCATAATCGTCACATAAACCATGACTGGTTTTATTGTTTTGACTAGGCTTGATGATTTTGATGGTGCCATATTTTTTCGTGGTTTGACTAGGATTTGACTAGATATATTTAATATTATGCTAGGATCATACTATATTATAAATTTATTCCTAATTCAGCCACATTCACTTGAGGTCAGAGAATCCAAAATATCAACCCTCGATCTGATAACTCGATCTGGTAATTTTTGTCCCCTGATTTTTGGTTTTTTCTCCTTAAAAAGTAAAAGTTTTTCGCTCAAAGGCAACCCTGGAAAGCATGGGATATAGTCAGAGCCAATATCGGCAAAGCTTGGCGGCCAGAGAAAAATTGTGTATTTTTTGCTACATTTGCCTCTACTCAGGCCAGCCAATTTGATCTATATGTCTATATGTCATTTGCATGGATAGGGAACCGTGAAGTATTTCTTTTTAACCGAAGGGTGGACTGTGGGACGGGTCTGGGGAGTTGGCGGACTATGGAACGCTTTAGCTTGGCGCCGCGAACCAGAAATTGAGAAAATGAATCTGGCGATTATCGACCAAGAAGAGAAGATGTGGCTTTACCGGGTAGAAGACGCTGTATTGATGCTGGAAGTCAAACCGCTACCGGAGTCGATCTCTAGGGATAGTAGTATCGGTCAAGTGCTGATTAAACGGCTGATGAATTCAGAGCAAGTGATCGATCGCCTGTGTAAATTAGAAGCCGCTTGTCAAGTCAGGATGGACTGAAATCATTGGTGCCGGGGAGCAATTGGGGGACGGAGGATCCACTAAATTGCCCACGAATCTAAATTGAGTATCTCAGAGTGCTTGCAATTGTTTCTAACAATCGATACACTTCTTTAAATGCCGATCATATTTGATGGAAGGCAGCCGTTAAACTTCCCTAACCGATCAGCAGGAGAATAGCCGCTCTTGCTAGTAGGCTTAGGAAATATTAATAAAAAGCTGAAAAAGCGTAAAAGTAAAAATCTCACATTGAGGAGGAAACGGAGTCAATGGGACTACCGTGGTATCGAGTACATACAGTCGTGCTGAACGATCCAGGCCGTCTGATTGCTGTACACCTGATGCATACTGCCCTTGTGGCAGGCTGGGCTGGCTCTATGGCCCTCTATGAACTCGCCATTTTCGATCCAAGCGATCCCGTTCTCAACCCCATGTGGCGACAAGGTATGTTTGTCATGCCCTTCATGGCTCGTTTAGGGGTCACTGATTCCTGGCGGGGTTGGAGCATTACCGGAGAATCCGTCTCCGATGTTGGTCTGTGGAGCTTTGAAGGTGTTGCCGGTGCTCACATTGTGCTGTCCGGCTTGCTGTTCTTAGCCGCAGTTTGGCACTGGGTGTTTTGGGATTTGGAACTTTTCACCGATCCTAGAACTGGTGAACCTGCCTTAGACTTGCCAAAAATGTTTGGCATTCACTTGTTCTTGTCTGGTCTGCTTTGCTTTGGCTTCGGTGCTTTCCACCTGACTGGTCTGTTTGGCCCAGGGATGTGGATTTCTGACCCCTATGGTTTGACAGGTCATGTCCAACCTGTGGCTCCAGAGTGGGGACCCGATGGCTTTAACCCCTTCAATCCCGGTGGGATCGTGGCTCACCACATCGCTGCGGGTATTGTGGGCATTATCGCCGGCATTTTCCACTTAACGGTTCGTCCCCCAGAAAGACTTTACAAAGCGCTGCGGATGGGGAACATTGAAACGGTTCTTTCTAGCAGTATTGCTGCTGTATTTTTCGCCGCTTTCGTCGTGGCTGGAACCATGTGGTATGGCTCCGCTGCGACCCCTGTCGAACTGTTTGGCCCGACCCGTTATCAGTGGGATAGTGGTTATTACCAGCAAGAAATTCAGCGGCGCGTGCAAACGAGTTTGGCTGAAGGTAAGAGCCAGTCTGAAGCCTGGGCAGCAATTCCAGAAAAACTGGCTTTTTATGACTATATCGGCAATAACCCTGCCAAGGGTGGTTTGTTCCGAGTTGGCCCGATGAACAATGGTGATGGACTTGCCGAAGGTTGGCTAGGTCATCCCCTGTTCACGGATAATGAAGGTCGCGAGTTGTTCGTGCGCCGTCTGCCTAACTTCTTTGAAACTTTCCCAGTGGTCTTGGTAGACGCTGATGGCATTGTGCGGGCTGATATTCCTTTCCGCCGTGCAGAATCTAAGTACAGCTTTGAGCAAACCGGCGTGAAAGTTGCTTTCTATGGTGGTGAACTGAATGGTCAAACCTTTAGCGATCCAGCCGTAGTCAAGCAGTATGCTCGTAAGGCTCAATTGGGCGAACCTTTTGAATTTGACCGGGAAACTCTCGGTTCTGATGGGGTGTTCCGTACCAGCACTCGCGGTTGGTTTACTTTTGGACACGCCTGTTTTGCGCTGTTGTTCTTCTTCGGTCACATCTGGCATGGTTCTCGGACTATTTTCCGGGATGTGTTTGCCGGTGTGGAAGCCGACCTGGAAGAGCAAGTGGAGTGGGGCCTGTTTGCCAAAGTTGGTGACAAGACCACCCGGACTCAGTCAAAAGCTTAATCGCTCGTTTATGGGCTGATGATTTTTTGGGAAAAGGTCTGACAAGCATTTTCTTCTAAGGAAAGTTTTGTTAGACCTTTTTCATGCATTCTTGGTACACTAATGTAAAAGCAATTATGGGGAAGTTTTGACATTATGCAAAGCGTCGCTTACATCTTAATGCTGACTTTGGCTCTGGGAGTTCTGTTTTTTGCGATCGCCTTTCGTGAGCCTCCAAGAATCCAAAAGTAGTCACAGGGTTTACCCTTGAGTGCTTCTTTGACTGAGCCTCCCCGATCCGATCTCGCTTTTAGGCCGATGAGAATCGCCTGAGCCAGCGGGTCGGAGGTTGGCTCAGGATTTTTTGTTTGATCGATCGGCCAAAAAAACTGGCGATTTCCATCCTTTGTCACTGTTTTGTCCATCGTTTTTGCCCTTGACTGCCATAGAACGTTAAAAAATGTTTGGCGATCGCACCAAAAAATATCGGAAAAAAAGACTAATCGATCGGCAACAGATCCATCATGTATTCCATACTGAGTCCGTTTTGACCAGAGGACAAAAATCATGCGCTGTCCATTTTGTCAACATACAGACAGTCGGGTTCTAGAATCGCGAGCCGCAGAATCTTGCCAAAGTATCCGCCGACGCCGAGAATGTCTAGAGTGCAAGCGTCGTTTTACCACCTATGAAAGAATTGAATTTGTCCCGGTGACAGTCATCAAACGGAATGGCTATCGGGAATCTTTCGATCGCTCAAAGTTATTACGGGGTATTGTGCGAGCGTGCGAGAAAACTGGCGTCAGTGCCGTCAAGCTCGAAGCTCTCGTCGATGACATTGAAGCACAACTTCAGCAATCAGTGATGAGAGAAGTCAGTAGTAGTGAAATTGGTGAAATCGTTCTGGCTCAATTAGCACAACTCAATGAGGTCGCTTATGTTAGATTTGCCTCAGTTTATCGAAAATTCCAAGGTATTCGGGATTTTGTCGAGACCTTAAATCATCTCCAGAGGCAACAAGATAGCTCTGAGATGCTGACTCAAGCCCCACAGACAAATTCTGATGTCCTAGATGCCCTAGATGTCCTACCTTGTGAGGACGATCTCACTCTCAATTCCCGATAATTTCTCCGATCCTTAACCAGCCTCGATCTTCATTATGGCCGATCTGCCAATGGTCAGAACCAGAGGTCAGGAAGGTGGTTGCCGATCGCCATTTTTTTCGCCTATAGTCAGGTATGTCGTTCCAGGTTATAATGTCTAATCGGGGTGAAAATCTCTTAAATCAAAGACTAGACTTCAAGCCTGATGCAACTACTGCAAGGGTGTCGAACCGCAGACTTTGAGGCGCTCCACTTGAGAGCGGGCAGATTTGCTCCATAGACCCCCATGCCGATGGCACATAGTCCAAGCATTTTTAATTTGGCTTTGCCACCGCCGGGGTATGAGCAAAAAAAATTTCTAGCAACCGAATTCGGATGCTAGAATTGATGCGCTTTAGCAGAAATCAGCTTTCTGGTCTCGATCGATCTAAGCAAGCATCACTAGCGGATCCCTCTGCTTGGCTCACAAACATCGATCGTTTCTGTGAGCTACAATGCAGATTGTCTGTGTTCCCTGACCAAATCTAAGGGCATGGATCCCACTGGTCGGCCTCCGGGTGTACATTCAGCCAAATCCTGAGTCAAGGAAAGCGATCGCCGAGGAACAAGCGCCGGGATGCAACAATTGCTGAAACTAAAGTCTGATAATCAACTTCTTATTCAGGTTAATTACTAACAAGTCTGTCGGTTTTTTTGGCTTTATTTCCAGAAAAAGTGGATAGACTTGAACACAGCATGAAAACAAGCTCGAAGCTCGATGTTGTAGTGACTGTGTTCGACAATAAGAGTAAAAGTAACTATAGGCGAATAGGGCGAATTTTAGGAACCGAAGCTCGGATCGTAAATAAAATTCACCAAGAATATAGAAGCCAAAAACCTAATCGCTTTCGATTAGAATCTAGGTAAAAAGCCAACAGTGGCAACTGTTTTGTCTTTTTACTTGAAGTATTGATGAAAGATAGCCACTCCTGAAATAATGTCTAGGGAGCGCTCTAATTGATTTGATTCTAGTGAGAATTGAGTCAATGGATGAGCCGGTCTAACTAAAATTCCCAGTTCATTTTGGGATTGTCCAAACATCAATCAACAAAACGCACAATTAGTACGGAGAACATTCTAAAAAAAATCCCATGGTCAATCAGAATACAATTGCCAGAAATATTGGCTTTACTCACGAAGATTTTGCGGCTCTGCTGGATAAGTATGACTATCACTTTAGCCCTGGCGATACAGTGGCCGGTACAGTGTTTAGTTTGGAGCCGAGGGGCGCTCTGATTGACATCGGTGCTAAAACTGCTGCTTATATTCCCATTCAAGAGATGTCAATCAACCGGGTTGACTCCCCTGAAGAGGTATTGCAGTCTAATGAAACCCGTGAATTTTTTATTCTCACCGATGAAAACGAAGATGGCCAGTTAACCCTCAGTATCCGACGCATTGAATATATGCGGGCTTGGGAGCGGGTGCGCCAACTCCAAGCAGAAGACGCTACCGTGCGATCGCAAGTTTTTGCCACAAATCGGGGTGGGGCGCTGGTTCGCATTGAAGGCTTGCGGGGCTTTATCCCCGGTTCCCACATTAGTACCCGGACTCCCAAAGAAGACCTGGTAGGACAAGAATTGCCCTTGAAATTCTTAGAAGTGGATGAAGACCGCAATCGTCTGGTTCTCAGCCACAGACGGGCATTGGTTGAGCGCAAGATGAACCGCTTGGAAGTCGGGGAAGTCGTTGTGGGCACCGTTCGAGGCATCAAGCCTTATGGTGCGTTCATCGATATCGGCGGTGTCAGCGGTCTGCTCCATATTTCGGAAATTTCCCACGACCATATTGATACTCCCCATAGTGTGTTCAATGTCAATGATGAAGTCAAGGTGATGATCATCGATCTGGATGCCGAACGGGGTCGGATTTCTCTGAGTACCAAGCAACTGGAACCGGAAGCCGGTGATATGGTGAAAAACCGTCAGCTTGTTTATGACAAGGCCGAAGAAATGGCGGCTAAGTTCCGCGAACTTATGATGGCGGCTCAACAAGGCCAACAGCCAGAGGCATCACAGCCCAGTGCAGTTTCACCCGTGGCGGAAGTTCCCGAAGCGATGGAAGCTCCCGAAGCGGTGGAAGCTCCAGAAGCGGTGGAAGTTCCAGAAGCGGTGGAAGTTCCAGAAGCGGTGGAAGTTCCAGAAGCGGTGGAAGTTCCTGATGCGGTGGAAGTTCCAGAAGCGGTGGAAGCTCCTGATGCGATGGAAGTTCCTGATGCGGTAGAGGAACTAGCCGCCACACCAGAGTAGTTTCTGGTAGAAATTAATCAATCACATACTGATTAAAAGAAAGCAACCAATGGTCGTACAAATTGGCGATTACTTGGTTGCAACAAGAGGGAATTTCCCTCTTTTTTTGTTTTAGGACTCATAGGAGTTGAAAGCATTGGCAACTATTCACTGTCGGGATGTCAAGTTTGAGCAAATTCAAGCGGTGATTTTTGATAAAGATGGCACCCTGGTAGATGCGGCCAGTTTTTGGCGGACTGTCGGATATAAGCGATCGCGCTTAATCGATGCTCAAATTCCCGGTGTGGGCGATCCCTTGTTGATGGCGTTTGGCATCCAAGACGATCGCCTCGATCCTGATGGCTTAATGGCTGTGGGTAGCCGAAGGGAAAATGAAATTGCGGCAGCGGCTTATATTGCCGAAACTGGTCGAGGCTGGCTAGAATCTTTGAAGATTGCGCGTCAGGCTTTTGCGGAAGCGGATCAAATGTTCGCCAAAGATGCCCAGCCCCCTTTGTTTGTCGGCTGTGTAGACGTGCTAAAGTTACTTGCAGGCGCTGGGTTGAAATTAGGCATTCTTTCAGCGGACACGACGCAACGGGTGCAACAGTTTGTGTCCCATTACCAGTTAAATCCCTATATCCATTTATCAATGGGAGTGGATGGGGATCTGAGTAAGCCAGATCCTGCTTTGTTTCTCAAAGCCTGTGAAGCTTTAGGGGTGGCACCGTCCGCAACTTTAATGGTGGGTGATTCCCCCCTGGATATGGAAATGGCCAAACTTGCCGGAGCCGCTGGTTGTATTGGCATTTGTCAAGGTTCACGGGCGGGAAAAGACTTGCTAGATGCAGATGTGACGATCGCTCAACTCGATCGAATTCAACTCATCTGCTGAATCTACATCCTCCATCAGGAAGATATAGAGTGCGATCGGTGAAAGCCTAATAATTAAGCAATCCTACTTAAGGGATACTGGTCAATAGGTCAATTTTTTCTGACTACTTATTATATAGTTTGGAGGATTTATCCTTGTCTCGTAGATATCTTTTTACCTCGGAATCAGTGACGGAAGGTCATCCCGATAAAATTTGTGACCAGATTTCCGATACGATTCTTGATGCATTGTTGACTCAAGATCCAAAAAGCCGTGTGGCGGCGGAAGTGGTGGTGAATACGGGCTTGGTGTTGATTACTGGGGAAATTACCAGTAAGGCTCAAGTCAATTATGTGGATCTGGCTCGGAAAAAAATCGCGGAAATTGGCTACACTGATGCGGACAATGGTTTTTCCGCGAATAGCTGTTCGGTGTTAGTCGCTTTGGATGAACAATCCGCTGATATTGCCCAAGGGGTTGATGCGGCAACGGAAACCCGCGAACAAAAAAGCGAGGAAGAGTTGGATGCGATCGGGGCCGGAGATCAGGGTTTGATGTTTGGCTATGCCTGCAACGAAACCCCGGAACTGATGCCGATGCCGATTTCCCTGGCCCATCGGATTTCCCGGCAGTTGGCCAAGATGCGGAAAAGCGGAGAATTGCCTTACCTGCGTCCCGATGGCAAAACTCAGGTGACGGTGATTTATGAGGATGGTAAGCCGGTTGGAATTGATACGATTTTGATTTCGACGCAGCATACGGCGACCATTGGGGATTTGACCGATAATGCAGCGGTGCAGGGGAAGATTAAAGCAGACCTGTGGTCAGCGGTGGTGCAACCTGCGTTTGCGGATATTGAGATTAAACCGGATGCCGAGACGAAGTTTCTGGTGAACCCCACGGGTAAGTTTGTGATTGGTGGCCCCCAAGGAGATTCGGGACTGACAGGTCGTAAAATTATTATTGATACTTACGGTGGCTATTCCCGTCATGGTGGGGGCGCTTTTTCCGGGAAAGACCCCACGAAGGTAGACCGCAGTGCGGCTTATGCTTGCCGATATGTGGCGAAAAATATTGTGGCCGCTGGTTTGGCGGATAAGTGCGAGGTGCAATTAAGTTATGCGATCGGGGTGGCAAAACCGATGAGCATGATGATTGAAACTTTTGGCACCGCTAAGGTGGATGAGGATAAGTTGCTGGATGTGGTGAAACAGCATTTTGAACTGCGTCCAGCAGGAATTATTCAGGCGTTTAATTTGCAGTATTTGCCCGTTGAACGTGGCGGACGCTTTTTCCAAGATGTGGCGGCTTACGGTCACGTCGGACGGACTGATTTAGATTTGCCGTGGGAAAAGACTGATAAGGTTGATTTGTTGAAAGAATCGCTCAGTGTGGCGATGGTTGGTTAAGTTTGTCTGCGGCGGGCTTTTTTGCCTGCCCTGATGTTTTTTGGGGCGATCGCCTTTATGCTTGGTTTTTCTGGTTTGCTGAAGGCAAAAGGTAAAATCAAGGACAGCGATCGCCCAGTCCCAATTTAGTTTTTAAGAGGCGATCGCTATGGCTTGGTATTTTATAATTCCACTAGGAATTGCCTTAGTTGTTTTCTATATTTTGAAGCACGCAACGGACGAAATTGCCTATATCGCTACGGCAATTTTAGTGGTGAGTTTAATTGTTAGTTTAATTATCGCACCTTGGCAGTTTCAATTTTTATTGTTACTTCTAGTTCTACTGAGTAATATTCGGATTTGGCAGAAAACCGAGGAGCTTGATGATGATTTATCCCCAGCAGACCCCAAAATTAATATGAGTTATCGGGGGATTAATTATGAAGTGCAGCCGAAAAGTGCTATCGCTGCTAATGAAGAAGTTAAAGAAGCCGAAATGGTTATCGGCAAATATCGCGGTCAAGTATTAAAAACACATCCCTCTAAGAATACTCAGGTACAGAGCGAAACCACAAGGAATTTTGAGATTCAGTATCGAGGAATTAAGGGAAAACCTCAGCCATCTTCCTTGACTGAAGTTACAGAAAATACCCGATAAAATAGCTCAAATAAAAGATAAAATAAATATTCGATTGACCTAGCAGCGATCGCCCCTGATGCTCTATTTAGAAACAGCCCAAGAACGCACTTCTCCTAATGTGACTGGAGTGCGATCGCTCACATCAATCGTAAAGCGAAATACCCGCTTTGCTCGCAAACCATTTTCGGGGTCAAAGAATTTTAATTTTACATCCCAGCATTCACTACCATAGCGACAAAACGGGCTTTTTTCCACTTCTATACTATGTAATTCCATCCCGATAGCTGAACTTCCCCATACACTTGTACTAATTTATTCTCAGGAAAGGTTAACTTAGTTGATTTATTAGCACTAATTTGAGAGTAACCGGCGATCGCACTTATCTAATTCTTTTACGAAGACTATAATTTTGGGGACAACCAATTGTATTACCGCTAATCATTGTTGAAGTATATAAAGTAGTTGTAGATGTATTGCTTCTACAAATATCACAATTATAATAAGTTTGTACTTTACCCGCAGGAACTATAGCAATACCGACAAAATTTTTCCTCCCAGACTGTCTAGCCCTAGCGTAAATTATCGCTGTATTACTGCCTTGATTTGGAGCAGTTACGAAACTATAATAATAATTAGGGTCATTCTGGCTTCCGAAATGACCTTTCTGATACATAAATCTATTATTTTTGTAATAATTCCATTCCCATTTACAAACATTCTCAATATTAACTATAGCGCTATTTTCGTAGGCGGCATTTTCTATAGCACTAATAATAAATCCTGCACTTATTAAGCCTAAGATTGAAAATGTAGCTATTCCTGATGGCGATCTGATCCAATCACCAAAGGTTGTTTGTCCTGCTTGTTTTATCTTTTGAGATTCTTCATATACATTCCCACCATCTTTAACATTACGAGTTCCCTCTTGCAAAGCTTTTAAAACTCTTTCTGTTTTTCTTTTATGAATATTCCAATTCATAATTCACCTCTGATTTTTGAATTAACCTAGGGCATCTCTATAGCATTCTCTCAAGGTTTCAATAGCTTGATTAGCTAAATGAGGATGATATAAATGCCGATTATTTTGAATATGGACAATTGCATCATTGTAAATATTCAAGGTGTTTATAATCCTTCTAACTTTAAATTGGTAATATACTTGATAAATTTGACGGCCAATTTCAATCGGTAAATATCCCGAAATAGTAGAAGGATATAAACTAGAGCTTGATTTTGAGACAAGAGTAAGAATTGCCGAGGTGACAACTAATGCTCTTTCATTGGCTGAAATAGCATTAGGTTCATCTATAATCAATTCTACGTTATTGCCTAAAGATATATTTCTTTGAGTCATGGTGCTATATTTATCCCTGTTGACGCAGCCATTTTTGATGTTCTTGACCTAAAGATTTACGCAGATAACGAATCGTATCATCTGCTAAAATAGAATCAACTTGTCCTCGCAATTTTCTATACTCAATATAGTCAATTGCTTGACTATAAATTTCCAGAGCCGTAATAGCACGCATGGCGCGAAAAGCAAATTTTATTTTATAGACCTCGCTACCAATTTTTAAACTAGCATTACCAATACTTCCTATAATTCCCGCCGTAAAATGAGCGCCCATAGGAATACCATATTGCATTAATGATAAAGCAGCTTGTGCTTGAGCCGCTGGTGTTATTGCTGCTTGCGGTATTCCTTCAATGTAAAGTTCAATACCATCTCCAATTTTTTCTGTGACTACGTTGTTCCCAAAACTATTCATTGTTTATCCTCCGTAATTTCATCAACATCAATGTAATCAGAATTTTTGTTAAGTTTGCGTGATTTAATCTTTGTCTGTTTGTCCTCGCAATTTCCTATACTCAATTGCTTGACTATAAATCTCAAGAGCAGTCATAGCACGCATGGCGCGAAAAGCATATTTTATTTTATAGTAGGAATTACCAATCTTTAAAGTAGCATTTCCCATACTTCCTATAATTCCCGCCGTAAAACTAGCTCCCATAGAAATACCATCCTGCATTGATGCTAATAATGCTAATGTGGCGGCTGTCTGAGCCGCTGGTGTTATTGCTGCTTGCGGTATTCCTTCAATGTAAAGTTCAATACCATCTCCAATTTTTTCTGTGACTACGTTGTTCCCAAAACTATTCATTGTTTATCCTCCGTAATTTCATCAACATCAATGTAATCAGAATTTTTGTTAAGTTTGCGTGATTTACGTTTTGTCTGTGGGTGTACTTCATACCAAGCTTCTTGTTTGATATAATTAGCTGTCAATTCAGCTAAATCAGGATCGTAAGTTCCCTCGTATGCACCGACATTCACAGCATCAAAAGCTTGCTTATACACCTCTAAAGCAGTTAAAACCCGAACAAAGTCAAGAGAATACTTAATTTGATAGATTTTATCCTCTATTCGCAAACTCGCCTGACCTTGATAGATTGTCTCTCCAGGTAGAGCTTCGCATTCTTTGAGATGAGGTAAGGTATTTCTAACCAAACTGGTAATTATCTTTTTACGCTCGTCTGGTTCTAAATTTTCGGGTAATCCTTCCACTGTGATTTGTATATCATCAGAGATTTTAGCTCGATGCTTAACAGTAGAAGGTTTTGGCGATCTAGGTTTCCAAAAATCAAATAGACTCATTAGAGTTTCACAGGTTTTCCCGTGAGCTTAAGCATGGTTGAGCATTAGCCCTTATATCTAAGTTTATTCAGTAATCTAGGCTTTGCCTATCGGAAAGTTCGGTAGTTTAAGCATAAAAACTAAGTTCGGAAAGTTCGGAAAGTTCGGAAAGTTCTGCTAGAATAAAAAAATCTACCACCAAACCTCAAGTTATGCCAGTCGAAACCATCCTACAGTTAATAGATGAGCTAGTTCTGAATAAAACGGGTGAAACCCTAAGCTACACACAGAAAACTATTCTCAAAAGTAGTTTAGAGGGTAAAACTTATTCAGATATTGCTAAGGAATCTCATTTAAGTGAAGGACATATTGGAGATAAAGGTTCAGAGTTATGGCAACTTTTGTCTGATGTTTTGGGAGTAGATATTACTAAAAAAACCGCAAAAGGTATTTTAGGAAATATTCAATTTTATAATCATGTTTCATCAGGTAGAGATTTTTTGGCACTTAATAATGTTCAGATATGCACAGATAAAACCACAAACTGTAAATATAAAAAAACTACCCCACAACCGGAAACAAACCAAACCAAACCCCAACTCAACTTAGGAAACGCACCAGAAAATTACCGCTTTTATGGTCGAACTGAGGAACTTAACACCCTAGAAAAATGGCTGATTGGCGATCGCCTTCGGATCATTGCCCTATTAGGGCTAAACGGAATCGGCAAAACTGCCCTATCGAGACAACTTATAGAACAAATTAAACCCCATTTTAACTATATTATCTATCGAAGCTTATATTTTACTCCTACCCTAGATAAACTCTTAACCCAACTGCTGTCAGTCTTTCCTAAATCAGCAAATCACCCTGAAGATATAGAGGACAAAATTTCCCTTTTACTTAACTATTTTCGAGAATATCGCTGTTTGCTCATCCTTGATGACTGCCATCAACTATTTAAACCAGAACAACTATCTGGAATTTATAAAACAGGTTATGAAACCTATCAGCTATTTATCAAACAAATAGCAAAACAAGGTCATCAAAGTAGTTTAATCTTAATTAGTCAAGAAACCCCGAAAGAAATAGCCCTATTAGAAAAAAATAACACCCCCATCCGTTCCCTAGTATTATCTAGTTTAGGAAGTGTAGCAAAAAAG
Source organism: Oscillatoriales cyanobacterium (assembly GCA_011390955.1). Classification (GTDB taxonomy): domain Bacteria; phylum Cyanobacteriota; class Cyanobacteriia; order Cyanobacteriales; family Laspinemataceae; genus Planktothricoides. The sequence goes on from JAABRM010000003.1 coordinate 112,147, forward strand.
ATTCTTAAAGATCGCCAACTATTAGACGAAGAAAACTGGGATACCTTGATCGATAATTATCAAGGAAATCCTGATTGGTTAGAAATTACAGCAGTAAGGATTCAAGATTTCTTTAGAGGTAGCGTTACTGAATTTTTGGCCTATTCTCCTCTAAGTTTAGCTTGCTCTATCGAAGATAAATTAAATGAACAACTCCAACGTCTTAGCGAAACAGAGAAAGAATTAATGATTCTTTTAGCTAAAGAGAACGATCCAGTTTTTCTAAGAAATTTATTAAATAACCTGTCTTTTTCTCCATCAGAGCTATTGAATATTATAGACTCTCTCAAGAGACGAATAATGCTAGAATTAACAACACAAAATCAAGAGACTATTTTATTAATTAATCCCGTATTGAAAGCTATGTTATAGCACTTGATCTAAACTACAAATCTTTAAGGCTTTTTCGTCCATAATAGCAGCGATCGCCCCTGATGCTCTATTTAGAAACAGCCCAAGAACGCACTTCTCCTAATGTGACTGGAGTGCGATCGCTCACATCTATCGTAAAGCGAAATACCCGCTTTGCTCGCAAACCATTTTCGGGGTCAAAGAATTTTAATTTTACATCCCAGCATTCCGAGCGTCACGTCTAATGTTCGCTCAAAATGCTTTTAATACGCGGATATCCTGTGCGATCGCAGAGCAGAGACGGGGAAAATCAGTCCAGGAAAATCAGTCCGGGAATATCAGTCCGAGAATATCATTGGGATCCGGCATAGAGATCCGGCATAATTTCTAACCAAAAGCGATAAAATTGAACCTAGAGAATAAACATAAGAGAACAAAAATAGGGGAATAAAGATGAGTTCAATTACCCAAACTGTACAACAATCAGCCACAGTTCAGGAACCCTCCCCAACGGTACATGGGACTCCCCCTTTACCCGACCATACCCAACTACCAGATCGCAACGGAGATTTTGTGAAAAATTACCAAGAACCTCCCCAGGGTGATCTCTTAACCGACTCTATTACTCCTCTTTTAGAGCAATTACATCCCGATGGTAACTATTGTATTGGTCGAGATTGTGGTATTTATTGGCGATTACCAGAGCCGCCAGAATCTCCAGAAAAGGGGGCTATTGCTCCCGATTGGTTCTATGTTCCCCATGTCCCTCCTACCATTGATGGTCAAGTTCGCCGTTCCTTTGTTATGTGGAAGGAAACCATCGAGCCTGTCATTGCCTTAGAATTTGTCTCTGGTAATGGCGAGGAAGAACGGGATAAAACTCCGATTAAGGGTAAATTTTGGGTATATGAAAGAGCCATTCAAATTCCTTTTTATGGAATTTATGAGGTCAATAAAGCCCAGATCGAGATGTATCACTTAGTCAATGGTCGCTATCAAAAAATGACTCCTAATAGCCGTGGTCATTATCCCATTGAACCCTTAAAGGTAGAGTTAGGGATTTGGCAGGGAGAATACCAAAACCAACTGTTTCCCTGGCTGCGGTGGTGGGACGCTGACGGTGACTTGTTGTTAACCAGTCAGGAATCCACTCAGCAGGAACGACAACGAGCCGAGCAGGAACGACAACGAGCGAATCGCCTTGCTGCCCAATTACGGGCTTTAGGGGTAGAACCGGAAGTTTAGCAGTTTTGTATTTTTGTAGTAATTGTAGGGTGGGCAGCATTTGACAATTTACGATCCAAACCAGTAAATTTTCATAGCTGCCCACCATTAATTATGTAGAAGGTGGGCAGCCCTAAAAATGGTCTTCTTAAATTAAGCGCGATCGCCCCTGCCCACCCGACAATTACTACTTTTGACCTTTTTTGAGGTTCGTGCTAGAATCAAGGGGATTACTCAGCGTCGTCACCCGCAAAAGGTTGTTGCCAGATAACCCAAAGGGGCGTAGCCTTAAAAATTGTCGTTATATTATTTTGTCAAGAAACTCAGAAAAAATCTATGACTCAGTTACTAGAAAAAGCATTCCAAGAAGCTCAAAAACTCTCAAATTATCTTCAGGATGAACTTGCACAACAATTACTCGAAGATATTGAGAATGAGTTAAAATGGCAAGAAAGTTTATCTAATCCAGATATTGATTTAGGCATTCTTCAAGAAATGGCTCAGTTAGCATTACTTGAAGATGAAGAAGGTAAGACTGAAGATAAAGGTTTTGGTGAGGAATAATGCGCTCATCAAGAACTAGAATTTTTAGAGAATTATTTGCAGTATTACCTCAAAGAATAAAAGATAATTCCTATAAAAATTATGAGCTTTGGAAAGAAAATCCATTTCATCCGAGTTTAGAGTTTAAGAAAGTCAAACCCAAAGAAAATATTTGGTCAGTTAGAGTAGGAATCGGATGGAGAGCATTGGGAGTAATGAAACCCAATGAAAACAAGATAGTTTGGTTTTGGATTGGTTCTCATGCTGAGTACGATAAAATTCTTGGTAAGAAATAAGAGTTTTGTTAGCTTATCCTAGTATTTTTGTAGGGTGGGCAGCATTTGACAATTTACGATCCAAACCAGTAAATTTTCATAGCTGCCCACCATTAATTATGTAGGAGGTGGGCAGCCCGAAAAATGGTCTTCTTAAATTAAGCGCGATCGCCGTTGCCCACCCTACAATTACTACAATTACTTGTTTGCCACCAACAGATAACCGTGATATCCCGAAAAGAAACCCGGTTTCTTATTCCTGGGCAGGAGGAAGCCCCTCACCGGGGGCTTCCCCTTGTGAGTTTGGAAACGAGTTAGGGATTTTACCTGGCCCGGAGAGATTATGGGTTTTTTGCTCTTATTTTTTGAACCACTCCGGGCCGGGTAGTCCCAGGTATCGTTTGGGCTTGTTGGATGTTTTTCCGGCCCGAATAAACCTGAATTATTTTTGCTGACTATATTTTATCCATTGATTAACAAATTGTCAAGTATTTTTTGAAAAAAAATTAGGTAGGGTGGGCAAAATTTGCCCACCCTACGAATGGTTTCTAACCCGGCTTTATTCAGCGTGGTTTCGATACCAATCTATCGTATTTTTTAGACCTTGTTTAAATTCCACTTCAGCGGTAAAGCCAAAGGCTTGTTTCGCTTTTTCCGTATCTAAGCAACGACGGGGTTGACCATTGGGTTGGTCAGTTTCCCAAATAATTTCTCCTTGAAATTCCATTAACTCGCAGATTAACTCAATTAAATCCCGAATTTTAATTTCATATCCGGTGCCTAAATTAACCGGGTCGGGTTCATTATAATTTTGGGTAGCTAAGACAATGCCTTGCGCTGCATCTGTGGAATAAAGAAACTCACGACTCGGACTGCCATCTCCCCAAACATAGAGTTGTTTTTCGCCTTTTACTTGGGCTTCATGGACTTTTCTAATTAGGGCTGGAATCACATGAGAACTGCTGGGGTTAAAGTTATCTTCTGGGCCATATAAATTCACTGGCAGTAAGAAAATGCCGTTAAATCCATACTGTTGGCGATAGGCTTGCAGTTGCACTAATAAGGCTTTTTTGGCAATCCCATAAGGGGCATTGGTTTCTTCGGGATAGCCATTCCAGAGGTCTTCTTCTTTGAAGGGAACTGGGGTAAATTTGGGATAGGCACAGATAGTCCCGACACAGACAAATTTTTCGATTCCTGCTTGATAGGCAGAGTGAATTAGTTGCACGCCCATCATTAAGTTATCGTAGAATAATTCCCCCGGTTTTTCCCGATTTAAACCAATACCACCGACGTGGGCAGCGAGGTGAATAATAATATCTTGGTTTTGGACTACTTGCTGGCAAGCTTCCATTTTGCATAGGTCATAATCGCGCGATCGCGGCACGGTAATTTTATCGGCATTTGCCCCAGCTTTGAGCAATCGATCGATGACTTGACGACCTAAAAAACCCGCCCCACCTGTCACCAAAATGCGTTTTTCTGACAAATCTAAACTTGGCATTTGTTACCCCTCAAAATCAAAAACAAGCTTGTAGTAGGTGGGCAAAGTTTGCCCACCCTACAATGATCGTTAGGTGGGCAAAATTTGCCCACCCTACAATGATCGTTAGTCTACGGTGTTGCCCGTATCTTGACGAATAAAGGCATGGTCATCAATGGACTGACCTTTGGGAGAAGATAATCCGATCGCCTCTAAATCAGCTTCCACCATCAGAATCACCAATTCTTCAAAAGTCACCGAAGGTTGCCAGCCTAACTTTTGCCGTGCTTTCGTAGAATCCCCAATTAAAAGATCCACCTCTGCCGGTCGGAGATAGCGCGAATCGAATTCCACATAATCATGCCAATCTAAATTGACATAATTAAAAGCAATATCCATAAACTCGCGAATCGAGTGAGTTTCATTCGTTGCCAGCACATAATCATCCGGTTCATCTTGTTGCAACATCAACCACATTCCCCGGACATAATCTTTGGCATAGCCCCAGTCCCGCTTAGAATCCAGGTTGCCCAAGTAGAGTTTTTTCTGTTTTCCGGCGACAATTCGGGCAAGGGCACGAGTAATTTTACGGGTGACAAAAGTCTCTCCACGACGGGGGGAATTGTGAATCCAACCTTGGCCAACTCCCGCATGGAAAGTGCCGCTGGTAGTCGCAAAATCAAATAGCCAATTGTCGTATTCAATCGGCTGGGCTTTCACCACTTCTGCTAAGGGTCGGCGCAGATGTTGTCCTTTGTTTCCTGGTACATCAGGAGAGTTAAGATTAATTTGGTAATAAATTCGACCTTCTCGCTCTTCGGTGCAAATAATTGCCCGTTGATTCAGAGTGGTTACAGCCATCCAATACAAACCCGCTGCCATCACCGCCGAAGCAGTTTTAAATCCTTGAAATTCATAGGTGCAAGGGGTACTCTTCAGCCCATCTCCGGCATTAAATCCCTGCAAAAATGCCAAGCGTTCTTGGTAGCAAGCATTAACGATCCGTTTGGGGATGCGTTTGTGACCCGATCGGCTGTACAGAGAGTTATAAATATAGCGACCGTAGTCAGCATTTCCATTCAGCCGTAGCTGAATCACCTCGCCACCGCCCTCGAAACCGGAAGGGGCAACATAACGAGAACTGCCGCCACCAGTAATCTTGCGCCAAGAGGCCGCCACACGGTCGAGTAAAGTCGCATCTTGGTTAGTGACTTGAACTTTGCCATTTTCGCTGACATAGCCTTCAGCGGCGATGATACCCAGTAACCAAGCTTCGGTTTGGGTCAGGTCGATTTGGTCTGTGGGTTGGGGCAAATCGATTAAGGCTAACGAGTCACCGACCATCACTTCACCGGCAGGCAATTCCTTCGGCTGTTCGTCTTTGGTGACAAATACTACATGGTCGCTAGTGGCATGGTAAACCGCCCCCCGCGCCGCAATTCGATGTACTTGTTTGTTCGGCTTGCGTTTGGAACCATTCCAAGTGGCGGTCATACAGGTGACTTCGGTCCAACCGTTCGCGTCCCAAACTTCAAAACGGTCTTCCGGGGACAGGTCGGTGGTGTAACGATGACCGTGTTTGCCCTCGGTGCGATGGGGGACAATATCTTCAATGGGCAAAATGTCAATTAGCCCATCTTGCCGGACGATGACTGGGGTTTCAGCGGTGACACATTCGTGGTTGAACAGGATCCCATTGCAAGCAAATAAGTCATAGGACTCGCGATAGTTCACCGTTTGCCAGTGAGCATAAACCTTGGCGCAAGCGTAGGGACTGCGGGGGTAAAAGGGGGTGGTTTCTTTCTGAGGAATTTCTTGGACTTTGCCAAACATTTCCGAGGAACCCGCTTGATAGAAACGCACTTGAATGCCGGTGCGTTGTTGATAGTCTCGGATGGCTTCTAATAGCCGCAAGGTGCCCATCCCTACAGCATCAGCGGTGTATTCCGGGGTGTCAAAGCTGACTCGGACGTGGGATTGAGCGCCGAGGTTGTAAATTTCTACGGGCTTGACTTCTTCTAAGATCCGCCGCAGGGTGACGCCATCAGTTAAATCGCCGTAGTGTAGAAATAATTTGGCTCTTTCGTTGTGGGGGTCTTCGTAGATATGGTCAATGCGATCGGTGTTAAAGGTGGATGTCCGGCGGATGATGCCGTGGACTTCATAGCCTTGTTCTAATAATAACTCACTTAAGTAGGAGCCATCTTGTCCGGTAATGCCGGTGATCAGTGCGCGTTTATTTTCAGTCATGCAAAGTCGTTCCTTAATCGTTCCTTTTAACTTAGCTAAAGCGATCGCAGTTAGTGCGTTTTGAGCGATCGAAAACTGCGAAGACTAATTTTTTTTCAGAGAATTTCCCCTAGTCACTTAGAAAATTCACCGATTAATTTTTTCAGCTTAACCTAAAATAATTAGGTCAATGTTTAAATTTTTTGGTTTTTTGGTTGTTGGTTGTTGGTTGTTGGTTGTTGGTTGTTGGTTGTTGGTTGTTGGTTGTTGGTTGTTGGTTGTTTATTTGTCATTTGTTATTTGTTGACGCCCGGTGAAGAGGGGGCTGACCGTTGGCCGTTGCCAGGGTGTTGCTTTGACTATTAGCCACAAGAGTCCAGAAAGCTACTAAAAAGCGATCGCACCTTAGTTATGCTAAAGTGCGATCGCCTCAATAGGGATTTTAGTAAGCACCGTTGTTTTTGGGAAACAAAACCACTTTAATTGTTTTGAACACAATCCATAAATCCATCCAAAAGTTATGGAAATTCACATAATAAACATCCATTTGAACTCTTTTTGGATAAGGAATATCATTACGGCCAGAAACTTGCCATAAACCAGTAATTCCTGGTTTAATGGTTAACACTTTGTCGATGGAATGGCCATATCTGGGCAATTCTTCCACCACCAAAGGCCGAGGCCCAACTACGCTCATATCTCCTTTTAACACATTCCAAAATTGGGGAAATTCATCTAAGCTAGTAATCCTTAAAAAATTACCAATCTTAGTAATTCTAGGGTCTTGTTTCAGTTTGAAATTATCCTCAAACTCCGAACGAATTTCTGGATTTTCCATTAATTCATCCAGGAGTCGATCGGCATTTTCCACCATCGTTCTAAATTTGAGACAGCGAAATTTTTTATAATTGATGCCAACTCGTTCCTGAACGTAAAACACCTTTCCGGGGGAACTGAAGAGAATCAGCAGACCCAGGATCGCGTACACAGGAGAAAACAAAATCAAGACGGACAAAGAGAAAACTACATCAAACAGTCGTTTGGAAAACGCTCGGTTGATTTTCGGCAGGGGGAAAGCCCTGATGCTGCGCTGGGCAACGGCACGCAGAACTTTGCCGGAAATTAGCTGGCTGTTAGCAGTCATTGTACTCCTTCACTCAATTCACACCACACACATAGTCCCGATCATAAAGCCTTGAGACGCTTCCCTGGGAAAATAGGGTTCCAAAGTCCCAAGATAACGGGAGACGCAGCAATTCTAAACGAATGCTGACAAAACCGAAACTCGAGGAATTAAGAAACTTAGGAAAATTGCTTAATTTTATATTGATTATTTTCAATTGCTGAAGTTGAATTGACAATTTCTCATTCCTGTTGACCAAACTCTAGCAAAGGGATCTAGTAGGGTGGGCAAATTTTGCCCACCCTACAATTAACTAGAGTCCCTGTCGATCTGAATCTGATGGTAGCCACGGGGATGAGATTGCTCGAGACATTGCTGGACAAAGCCTTGATAGCGTGCTTGAAAGATGTTCGGGGCAAATTTTAAGGCGTGCGATCGCACCGTCGCGGCGTCAAACTGACCCCGATCGGTTTCAAAAGTCTGGACTGCCTCAATTAACGCTGCTTCCGTCTGGGATGAAAACAACAAACCCGTTCCCGTCTGGGGGTGTTGCCGAATATCTTGCACGGTTTCTAACGCCCCTCCTGCCCCTAATGCAATTACCGGAGTCCCGCAAGCTTGTGCCTCCACCAGGGCAATGCCAAAGTCCTCACAAGCGGTATAGACAAAAGCTTTTGCCGCTGCCATAAGTTCCTCAACCACAGAATTAGGCTGAGATCCGAGGATTTGCACATTCGGCTGGGCGATCGCGCGGAGTTGTTCTAACTCTGGTCCAGTACCAATCACAATCAGTGGTTTCCCCATCAGGTTAAAAGCATTGACAATTAAAGATACTTTTTTGTAGCTTACCAACCGGGAAACCGTCAGGTAAAAATCTTCTTTTTGCTCCCGCAACCCAAATCGCTCAATATTTACCGGGGGATAAATCACCTCAGCCTGCCGACGGTAACACCGCCAAATCCGACGGGCAGTGTGTTGCGAGTTGGCAATAAAATAATCAACCCGATTGGCGGAAATCGTATCCCACTGGCGCAGACGGTGCAACAAATACCGAGTCAGGTATCCCGGTAAACCTTGCCCTGCCCGACTGCCTTCAAGATAATCAAAAGTTAAATCCCAGGCATAGCGCATGGGGGTATGACAGTAGCAGATATGCAACTGATTGGGGGTGGTGAGTACCCCTTTCGCTACCGCATGGGACGATGAAAGGATGACATCATATTTGCGTAAATCTAGTTGTTCGATCGCCAGGGGTAACAAGGGCAGATATTTTTGTACCCCAGACCGCGCAAACGGGAATTTCTGTAAAAAAGTGGTGCCAATTTGCCGCTGATATAAATAACTTTGGGGATTAGTGGACTCAAAATCAATCAACGCATAGATATCTGCATCAATATTTTGGAGAATTTCTTTAACAACAAGTTCACTGCCCCCAGTGGCTTCCGGGGTTAACCATTCGTGGACTAGGGCATAAGTTTTCACCATAACATTGCACTATAAATAAAGCTCGAGATATCTACTTTTTTTCGGTTTACAGCAGTGACCCAGGCTTTTCATCAATTCATCAATCAAATTTAAATAATTAAATTAATTAAATTTAATTCATGGTTCTTGGGGCTGAGAAAAATTTAGATAACGTCGCTTGGGGGGTGATACAATTGGTGTTTCACCGCCAACCAGTCACGGTCAACCCGCATGAATTGATTTAAGCCGTGGAGCAAAAGCGATCGCATCTCTGATTTGAGGAGATGAGCGATCGCCATAAGTTGAGTACAAATTCTCACTTTTCACTGCAACATTGTCAAATATCTTAACTTAACTTTAATCAATTATGTTGATTGTTGGTTGTTGATTGTTGATTGTTGATTGTTGATTGTTGATTGTTGGTTGTTGGTTGTTGGTTGTTGGTTGTTGGAAAACAAATAACACATAACCAATAACACATAACAAACAACAAACGCACTTATACTTATAGAAAGCAATTCAGGTATAAGTTTTACTTAACCATTGAATCTTATGAATCAGAAATCGTGACGTTAAAAAAATCAAAAATTTGCACGTTACAAGATATGATTTTGTTCCATAAAGCAAAACTTATAATATTATGCTTTTAATAGAGTTATCTCTATGTATAATTGACTCTTCCGAGAAGTCATCCTCAATTTGCGACTGAATTGAACTTGACTCAGATCGGCAGTTTTGCGCGATCGCGTCGGTTTGATATTGGTCAGCTTGCCTGGGTGATATTGCCCCCCAAAAATGGTTCAACTTCTCACTCCATAACCAACTATGCAAATCACGAATAAGATTCATTTCCGAAATCTACAGGGCGATATATTTGGCGGCGTCACAGCGGCAGTCATTGCCTTGCCAATGGCTCTCGCTTTCGGTGTCGCCTCTGGTGCTGGCGCTCAAGCCGGTCTTTATGGCGCTATCTTGGTGGGCTTTTTTGCCGCCTTATTTGGCGGCACCCCCGCCCTGATTTCCGAACCCACCGGCCCGATGACCGTGATTATGACGGCGGTAATCGCTCATTTAACCGCTGCGGATCCAGACAATGGCATGGCCATGGCTTTTACCGTAGTAATGATGGCGGGGGTGATCCAAATTATTTTGGGCAGCTTGAAGCTGGGTAAATATGTCACCCTGATGCCCTACACCGTGGTTTCCGGTTTCATGTCGGGGATTGGCATCATTCTGATTATCCTTCAGACTGCACCATTTCTGGGACAGGCGAGTCCCAAGGGCGGGGTGATTGGGACGATTACCAATCTGCCTAATCTGATTGCTAACATCAAACCGATAGAAACGGGTTTGGCCGTGATGACGGTGGCAATTCTGTTTTTAATGCCCGCTAAAGTGAAAAAGTTTGTGCCGCCACAGTTGTTGGCTCTGGTGGTGGGAACTTTGGTTTCGCTGTATGTATTTAAGGATGCAGATATCAGCGTGGTTGGGAAAATTCCCACTGGCTTGCCACAATTCCATATGCCCTACTTCTCTGCCTCGCAATTCCGAGTGATGTTAGTCGATGCTCTGGTGTTAGGTATGCTGGGTTGCATTGATGCGCTACTGACTTCCGTGGTGGCGGATAGTTTGACCCGGACCGAGCATGATTCCAATAAAGAATTGATCGGTCAAGGGTTGGGCAACTTGGCTTCTGGGATGTTTGGCGGGATTGCCGGTGCCGGTGCCACGATGGGAACGGTGGTGAATATTCAAGCCGGTGGACGCACGGCGTTGTCTGGTTTGACTCGTGCTTTAGTTTTGCTGGTGGTGGTTTTGGGAGCTAGTGGACTGACTCAGAATATCCCGATGGCGGTTTTGGCTGGCATTGCCTTGAAGGTGGGGATTAATATTATTGACTGGGGTTTCCTGAAGCGAGCTCATAAAGTTTCGATTAAAGCCGCCTTGATTATGTATGGGGTGATTGCCCTGACTGTTTTTGTTGACTTGATGGTGGCGGTTGGTGTCGGTCTGTTTATTGCTAATATTCTTACTATCGATCGCCTGACCAGTCTTCAGTCAGAGGAAGTTAAGGCGATTAGCGACTCTGATGATGAGATTGACTTGAATGATGAAGAAAAAGCATTGTTGGATCGAGCCGATGGTCGCGTGCTGTTGTTCAAGCTCAGTGGTCCAATGATTTTTGGGGTGGCTAAGGCAATTTCCCGCGAGCATAATGCGATGAAAAATTGCGAAGCTTTGATTGTGGATTTGAGCGAAGTGCCGATGATGGGTGTGACTTCTTCTTTGGCTTTGGAAAATGCGATTAAAGAAGCGATCGACGAACGTCGTCAGGTGTTTATTGTCGGTGCATCGGCGAAGATTCAAAAGCGTTTACAAAAGTTTGGTATTCCCCAAATGCTGCCGCCAGATCATATTTTGATGGATCGCCAGGAAGCTTTGCAAAAAGCTATATTTAGTCTCCAAGATATGCCCTTGGACAAGAATATTTATATGACTCAAGAACCGATTTCCTGAGTTAACGATGAGGGAAATTTTGGTTATTTTTGATTTGATAGTGCCAGATTGTATGATTGGGTTTTGACTGATAATTTTAGCGATCGCGCGATCGCCCGTTCCTTAACCTAGATTTACGCAATAATTGATTAAAATTAGAGCAAAGAAATAGGCGATCGCGTTGTAATTAAACTGAATATCAGAGTTAAAACCAATGAATTTTCCGCCCTTGGAGAAAGTGGAAAATTGCCAAACTTCAATGAAAACAGTTAAATTATCCCCCATAAATGTCCCTGATGCCAGCAATTTTGCCAACCGCATCAGGGACATTCAATTTTATCCCAATTTCAATTAAAATTGCTCCAATTATGTAGGGGCGCAATGCAAAAGCGGGTGCTTTTGCATTGCGCCTCTGATGTATTGTCTCAAGTTACAAACAGTCTTCACGACCAGTCAAAGAAACCGGGTTTCTCATCCAATTTACAAAAAGTTATGCAACAGTAGGGGCGCAATGCTTGCGCCCAAATAAACCTGGGAATTGTAGCAATAATTTTTAAAATTGGTATAAAATTGGTAAAAGACTGGTGTTGGTGGGACGAAGGCGCGGAGGCGATCGGTTTTGCCCCAAAATCACCGCCGCGCCTAACCCACCCTAGGAAGGGTTTTCCCCTAACCATCAACCATTATTCAGATAACAACACAATCCGATAACGGGCTTTATTGGCTGCTACTTTATCCATTGCCTCATTCACCTGACTTAAAGGCATGGTTTCTATCATCGGTTTAATTTGATTAATCGCCGCAAACTCTAACATTTCCCGCATAAACCGGCGACCCCCGACGACGCTACCCACCACAGATTTTTGACCAAAAATTAAGGGAATTAATGGCACATTTAGACTGGAAACGGGAATGCCGACAAAACACAACACGCCATTATTAGCTAATAGGCTAAAGGCAACATCCCAGTCGGTTTCGGCGGAAATAGTACAAACCACTAAATCCAAAGTGCCGGCGATCGCTTTCATTTCTTCAGCGCTGCCCCATTTTTGATAGTGATGGGCACCAAATTCTTTGGCTTGGGCTTCTTTATCCGCAGAGGTAGAAAATGCAGTCACTTCTGCTCCCATTGCCCGGGCAAATTTAATGGCTAAATGTCCCAGTCCACCAATTCCCATTACCCCAACTTTCGTCCCCGGATGTTTAATATAGGTGCGTAAGGGAGTGTAAACGGTAATTCCCGCGCATAATAATGGTGCAGCACTGGCAGAATCTAAAGCATCGGGAATTTTATAAGTGAAATCTGCGGTGACTCGGAGGCGATCGGCAAATCCGCCATGATTGCCCACAATTAAACCTGTGTTGCCTTCACGACAGATATTTTCTTCCCCTTGCAAGCAGTGGTCGCAAGTCCGGCAGGAGTTACGGATCCAGCCCACCCCCACGCGATCGCCTTTTTGGAGATGGGTAACTTTTTCTCCCACTTCCGTCACGACTCCCACAACTTCATGCCCTGCGACTAGGGGAAATTGACTTACTCCCCAGTCATTATCTCTCATGTGAAGGTCGGTATGGCACAGACCATTATGAGTCACGCGAATTTCTATTTCATCGACTTGTAATGGGGCGGGTTCATACTCCCAAGGTTGTAGCTTTTCCCCGGCGTTTAAGACGGCATAAGCTTTAAACTTTGTAGCTGCGGTCATAGTAATTTTTCCCGAAATCGATCTTAAATATATACTAGATATTTTATCAACTCTTTTTTGGTAAACACCTAAAATTTAATTAAATCTACAGAAACAGGATGCAAATATGAGAGGCTGCCAATATTAATCGATCCGTGATTTTACCAGAGGGTTTTTGAACTGGTTAAGCTTTGATTAATTGTCTAAAATTATACTACGGATCTGTTTTTTGTCGGGGTGTTCAGACTAATCTCGTCATTTATGTTATTGGATTATGAAAATTACGGTTATCTTCCTGGGACTGCTATTCTTTTTCCTGATGACTTTTTATTTATCAGGGGACACGAACCAAGGTTTTGTCACCCTAACTTTACCTTCGATTTTTAGCGATCGCATGGTGCTTCAGCAACAGAGGAATGTGCCGATTTGGGGATGGGACAAACCGGGGACGGCGATCGCGGTGACATTTCGGGGGCAAAAAATCTTGACCCAAGCGGAATTGGACGGCAAATGGATCGCCTCGGTAAATACGGGGGCGGCAGGTGGGCCATTTACCCTGCTGATTTCAGGGACAAAACAGCAAAAGCTGGAGGATGTGCTGGTCGGAGAAGTTTGGGTGGCTGGGGGTCAGAGTAATATGTGGTGGCCCGTCAGTCGCAGCCTGCCCATAGACCCGGTTTCTGACTCTGATTTGGGGGATTCAGAAACCCAATTGCCTTGTCCGTCCTGCGATCCAGAGATTCGGGTTTGGGATGCGAATACGGCCCCGAACAGTGAGGGCTGGCGGGCAAAGCAGCCCCAGAAGACTGTCCAGGCAGAATGGAAAATCCCTACACCGGAAACTGTGGGGAATTTTCCCGCTACAGCTTATTTTTTTGCCAGGGAATTGCACCAAACTTTAAAGGTGCCGATCGGGATTGTTCACTTGGCTGTACCGGGGCAAAAAATTGAGACATTTTTTAGTAATGAGTTTATTCAAGTAAACCTGCCGCATAAGGTTAATAATTCAGGGGATAAAAACCAGCCGAATTATGAGAGTAAAGCCGCCGAGTTGTTTAATGGTATGGTTTATCCTGCTGCCCCCTATTCCGCACGAGGTTTTATTTGGTGGCAAGGGGAATCGAATGCTGGGGAGTTTTTGGCATACCGGGTTTTGTTTCCGGCTTTAATCCAGGAGTGGCGGCGGTGGTGGCACAATGAGAATGCCCCTTTTTTATTTGTGGAGTTGGCCAATTTCCTGGAAAAACAAACTTATCCGGTTGAGGAAGATCCTTGGCCTGGTTTGCGAGATGCCCAGAAAGAAGGTTTAAAATTGCCTAATACGGCGATGATTTCTACTATCGATATTCTGCCAGATACAGCGAATCCTAACGAGATTCATCCGCCAAATAAACAGTTGGCAGGGCATCGTCTTTATTTGGCCGCGATCGCCAATGTTTATGGTCAAAAAGATATCCCGTGGAGTGGTCCGCAATATCAGTCGGTACAGTTTGAAGATGGCAAAGCGATCGTCACTTTTAATTATGTAGGGGCAGGACTGATGGTGGCAAATGGTGATGAACTGAAAGGGTTTGCCCTCGCGGGAAGCGATCGCCGTTTTTTCTGGGCCGATGCCAAGATTCAAAATAATCAAGTGATTTTGACCAGTAAAGCAGTAGCAAACCCGGTGGCGGTGCGTTATGGTTGGGCGAATAATCCCATCGGCAATTTGTACAATCAAGCGGGATTACCTGCTTTTCCCTTTCGCAGCGATCGTTGGACATTGGGGTTGAATAAAGTTGAGTGGAAAAATATGAAAATGGTGGAATTAGCCGCTTATATTCAGAGAGAATTAATGCCGCAAGACCCGCAACAAAAAATAATTTGGCAGCAGATATATCAGGCGATCGCCTTATCTCAGAAATCTAAAGCCAAACAACTGATTGTTACTTTAAGACAGCAACCAATTGCCGAGGCTAATTTAGACCGAGCTTTGCAAATTTTGGATAGTAAAATTAAGTCTTAATTAAATAGACATCTGCCAAAACACCGGATTGATTTACCCCAACCTCCTTAAAACCACTATCGGCTTTAGATAAAGAATAGATTACCTCAACTTTCCTTAAAAATGGGGGATTTAGATAATTTGGCAACCAGTCTAATGTAGGATGAGAATTACCCACTTATTTGTGTCTCAATTGGTTTTTATGATCGGTCTTTTGATTGGTTTAATTTTTTGGTTACTCCAGCAAATAGTCATAGCACCAGCATGGGCAGCGACGATTCCCCAAACTCCCCCAATGCTGACGAGAGAAGTTTTGCAAGAACGAGTCAAAAATCCGGAATTTACTGAAGGAATGCGCCGGATTAATTTAAGCAATTTTACTATTGACTTACGCAGTGATAATGCGGAGTTTAAAAGCCAGTTTTATCGGCAGGTTAAACTTTATTTAAATCGACCGGGAACTCCCGTAGGTTTAGACCTTTCTAATTCGGTGATTTTGGGGGCATTTAATGGTAATGATTTGGGGCTACAAGTCCCCCTTTATGCGGAGTCTTTGTCGCCAATGTTTACCGAGGATGAGTTGTTACAAATTAAGCGCGATCGCCGTCGGTTATCCCAGCTTACCCAGTTGTCGCGATCGCTCTTAGGAACTCCCGCTTCTGAGGTGCAAATTTCTATTTTTCGCGGTCCGATTAAAATGGCGCAAACTCGGTTTGAGGGAACGGTCAATTTTAATAATACCTTTTTCTTAAATACCTTAGATGCGATCGGGGCAGAATTTATCGGCAATACGGAATGGTCAGAAACTCGCTTTAGTCTTATGGCTAAATTTAATAGTGCTAAGTTTAAGGCTGTAACCCAATTTCGTGGCAGTATTTTTTACCAAAAAGCGAATTTTAATCGAGCCGAATTTCAAGACTCGGTAAATTTCACCGGCAGTACCTTTGCCAATAGTGGCAGTTATCATCAAACCCAGTGGCAAAAACTGGCTAACTTTAGCCGGGTGCAATGGCTGGGTAATGCGGATTTTAGCCAAGGTCAATTTGGCGATCGCCTTTTATTTACTAACGATAAATTTAGCCAATCCCTATTTTTAAATGGGGCAAAATTTACCCAATTAGCCAGCTTTCGCGAAGCTGAATTTGCCCAGCCGGTAAACTTACGCGGTGCTAATATTCTCAATCAAGCAGATTTTAGCGATGCTATCTTTAGCCCAGAGGCTTATGTGAATGTGGCAGAACTTACTTTTGATTCAGAACAAGCGAAAATTGCCGGAGATAATGGCAGAATTGGGCGGAAACTTTCGGTTCCCAGTTTACAAGGAAATGAAACAGTGTTGCGAAATTTAGTGAGAAATTTCCGCTCCTCAGAACAAATTCCTGATGCCAATCAAGTAGAGTATTTACGGGCTAAATTGCAAGTCAGGGAATTGGCAAAACGTTTACAGAATGTAAATGTAAATACTGCTCCAGCAAAAACTTTAAAAAAAATCGGTTTTTCTAAAGAGCAGGTAAAGGCAATTATTCAAAATCGGCAATTGCATTATTTTAGAAGTTTAAATGAACTGTTATCCCTAGAAGAAATTGATTTAGCCACCTATGTAAAAATAAGCGATCGCATTTTTTGTAGTCCGCGATCGGGTATTTTTGCCTCAGTATTAGATACCTTACAATGGTTTGGCTTAAGTTTGTTAATTTTATTGAGTGCTTATGGCACCAGTTCAGAGTTAGTTTTTGGGGTAGGAATGGTGGCGATCGCCTATTTTGGGGTCTTATTTTGGTTAGTAGATCGGTATCGTCGGCTAGTCCCTCAACCCATTGTACCCAAATTAGGAGAAACTATCTCAGTATTGATTAGTTTTATCGGCTTTACCGGGATTGGTGTATTGGCGATTTTTAATAGTCCAGAAAACTCCTGGCTGACTTTAGGCTGTCTGGCAATTTTTCTGCTGCCATTACCTGTGTTATTGGTGACAATTATTTATTGGCGCGGTCGCTATCATCAGTTATTAAATGTGAGTTATTTTGTCGAAGATGGGAGTATGCGGCAACTGCGGTTAACTATTGGTCGATTGCCGATTATTCCTAAGTTTCCCTTGTTCCGCGATCGCTATTATCCAATTCTTTGGGATCGGCGCTGGAGTTGGTTAAATTATTATGATTTTAGTTTGAATAATCTGTTTAAATTTGGCTTTAATGATATCCGAGTCCGCGATCGACATCTTCCCGGATTAATTAATACCTTAGTGTGGTATCAATGGAGTCTAGGAATTTTATATCTGACTCTATTACTCTGGACGCTTTCCCGCACCATTCCCGGTTTGAACTTATTGATTTATTTAAAATAAGTCGCCGTTATCTATATAATTTATATCGTTCCCAGCCCAACCCTGGAAACGATATAAATTTGGATAATAATTTAATATAATATGTTCACCCAGGGCGGCGTTGTATAGCGTTTATTTGAAAAATGCTGTATAAAGAGAGAATGTAGAGAGAAATCAGTCATCATAAAAATTCGGAGGATATCTCATGTCAACCCATGACTTATTAATGTTAGTCTTGTTACTCTCACCGGGTCTGTTATTGTCTGCCTTAATTATGGGCGCTTTTGCTGCTGGGGGCTAAGTTAAAAGATTCCCCCAACCCTCCTTAAAACCGCCAAAGTGCTCCGCACCGCAGCATAGCTGCGAACGGCTTTAGATATCTATCTCAGAATAAAATCGGGGCAACCACCGCCGTCGGATTGCCCCTAGGAATTATTTTGATGGGTAAGGATTAAGTAGGTGAACATAATTAATTGCTTCCTTAACCGCCGATAGGCTTTGGATTCCCGTCGGAGTTTACCCCCGCGAAGGCCGCCATCGGCGGGAATGACAGTTTTTTTCTGATATGGTATGTGGTGCATTTATTTCTGCCCGTAAACTTAATTTAATTTATTCATTTATCAACAATTCCTGAGTTTGCTGTGGGGAAACCAAAGTATTAGCGCAAAGAATACCAGAGGCAGCCACCGCAGGAACCCCAATTCCCGGCATGGTAGTATCTCCAACGCGATATAACCCAGCGATCGGGGTTTGAAAATTGGGAAATGTGCCTTTTCCAGCCGCGATCGCCGGGCCATAAGTGCCTTGATAGCGGCGCAAATATCGCCCATGGGTTAAGGGTGTGCCAATTAACTCAATTTTAATGCGAGAACGTAAATCAGGAATCACTTTTTCTATAGCCCGAAATAGCGGTTCTGCTTTTTGCCGTTTTTTCTGGGGATAATCGGCATCTCGCTCCCAACCGGCGTAAGATTCCAAGGTATAAGCATGGATCGGATGATGTCCTGGGGGCGCAAGTGACGCATCCCAAACCGAAGGAATAGAAATCATGCAAGTATTGCCCGGTTCTGTGATATCTTGCTCGGTGTGATGGACAACTACATGATGTCCTGTCAACCCTTCTATTCCCTCCCCTGTAATGCCGAGATGCAGGTGCATAAAGCTTTCCACAGCGGGGGTTTCTAATGCTTGTTGACGATAATTTGCGGGCAAATCTTCGGGTTTCAAAAGTTGGCTGTAAGTATCCCAAACTGTGGCATTAGAAATAACAATGGGGGCGGTAATGATTTCCCCATTCCGCAATTTTACCCCTTCAACTTTGTTTTCTTTGACGACAATTTGCTCAACATGGGTACTGAGTCGCAATTCTCCGCCCCAACGTTTTAATCCTCGGACTAAAGCATCAACGATCGCCCCACTGCCACCAAGGGGATAATCAATAGGAGTGCGATCGCGTTCTCCGATCGTAAATGCCACTTCCGGGGTCACGGTTCCATCCGCTTTTAACCCGGATAAAAGAAAACATTCTAAATCAATTAACCGTCTCACCCAAGGGTCTTGGATATATTCATCCATAATTTGACCCACGGAAGAATTAATTGACCCAATTTGCGGCAGCAATTTCAACAGAGAAGGCCAATATTTCAGAAATACAGAAATCACCTGCCAGTCTGACCGTAACTCTATGGTGGGAATCTCTTTTAATCCGTCATATAAGGCTAACATCCGTTGTTCAAATCGGCGGAATTCTTCAGCCCCAGTAGGAGTAATTTGCGCGATCGCCTCTCGATAGCGTTGAGAATTGCCATAAACCGGAAATGTCACATCGGGAAAATGATAATGACCCAGAGGATCGTAAGCAACCGTGGGCAAAGTTTCGCCCAAAACCGTCAAAACTTGGCGCAACGGATTACAACTATTTGCATCAGCTAAACCGCAATAAAACGAAGGCCCCGAATCAAAATGAAAACCATCTCTAGAAAAACTATGGGCAGCCCCTCCGGGAATATTGTGACTCTCGCAAACCAACACCCGCTGACCATAACGGGCTAATAGTCCAGCGGCAACTAATCCCCCAATCCCACTCCCAATCGTAATTACATCCCAATCTGCCATAGTTTCACCAATCGTTTCGATCGCTTTTAACACAAAACCAAGGACACGAACCTAGAATCAACAGATATTTTATCGGTTAATTAATTCATACAACAGCAGGGGCGCTACGGAAAAGCGCCCAAATAAACCTGGGAATTATAGCATTTTTGGTCAATTAGAAACGGTATAAAATATAGTTGTTTCAATTAAGATTAATCCAATTATCTAGGGGCGCAATGCTTGCGCCCCTACAGAAAATGAACAGATATTGTAGGGGCGCAATGCTTGCGCCCCTGATGCGTTTTATCAAGCACAATTGAAATAACTATAAACCTGAAAAATCACCCATAAAAAATGGGTCAATTGCTCTTTAATTTTAGCAAATGACCCATTTTTTCCAGATTCTTAGATGGATATAAAACTCAGAGTTAAGCCCGATCGCTTCTTACAGAGAAGAACCAACCCCAGCATAAGCTCCGTAGAAGAAAAGACCCACCACGGCAATTACACCGAGACCAGCCACGGTAGCCACGAGCCACAAAGGAATTCTTCCTGGTTCAGACACAGCTTGTACCTCTTTAATTCAAAAGAACAAAAAACAACGTTACATTAGATATCTTTGATCTCAAGCAATCAAGAGATAAAAGATCGTTTGACAACTTGACGGAAAGTGAAACCGAGAAAAGTTGGTTAACTTCATCCTTTTCAGCAAATAGGCATTGATTTGCAGGAATTATCCGAGTAGACAATTCCTGACCTGCCCAGTCACTTTCGCGACCACCGATGAGATGTTCAACCCAGAGACTACTTAGTTAAAGAAATAGCTGGAGAATAATACTCCCAGCACAAAAACCAGTAGCAGACCCAGGTAAAGAGAAGTTCTGTTGAGTTCAACTGGTTGGTTATTACTGTTTTGATTACGTTCTAAGGGCATGATTTTTTACCGTTGAATAAACTGCATCGCGGCGATCGCGCCTAAAAAGAATACCGTTGGGACACCGAGGGTATGAACCGCCAGCCAGCGAACGGTAAAAATGGGGTAACTAATTGGCTCGTTAGGGTTTTGAGTTGCCATAATTTCTGCTTCCTTAAATTTAATTACTTACCAATGAATTCTTGGACTTGTTGTTTTGCATTAAAACGGTCTTGCACAATTGGCAATTCCAAACGATCTTGAGTATAGTATTCATTCGGGCGGGGAGTGCCGAAAGCATCATAAGCCAAACCAGTGCTCACAAACAGCCAACCGGCGATAAATAATGCCGGAATGGTGATGCTGTGAATCACCCAATAACGAACACTTGTAATAATGTCACCAAATGGACGCTCACCAGTTACTCCAGACATTGAAGAATCCTCCTCTTATATCCAAAAACTCACAAATTAGCTTTTCTCTTTTCAGCGATCGGCTTTTCAGAATTTTAACCTGTAAGCGATCGCTATTGAAGATCAACTTTCAGTCTTTCAGTCGATAATTTCCTGAACCTTTTCCCAAAAGCGGGTGGATCGAGGCCATGCTGAAAAATCTATCATAACTTTGCTTGAGATCGACCGATGATTCCATCACCGCCAACTCCAAGCCGGGTCTCGATCCGGATTTTTCCTAAGTATTTTTACCTTGTGGATACCGAAGTCGGGGAAAATTTTGCCCCGATTCCGGTCTCTCCCAGGGGATAAATTGAATTCAGGCGGTTGCCGGGGCTTTTTGATATTTTAATAGCAAGCCGTTCTGACCAATCACAAATCCTTGCTCAGGAGATAAAAAGACAATCTTGTAAAAATTAGAAGGCAAATTTTCTACCGCCCGATCTTTTTCCCAGGTCTGTCCCCCATCAAAACTGCAAAGTAAATTGCCACTGCCACCAGAAACCCAAATTTCTTCTGGAGTCCGATAGCTTAAATCCAACAATCCCCAGCTTGTCGCAAACTCAGGGAAAATCGGTTCCTGCCAAAAATCAGGTGCTTCTAACTCGCTAAACGAAATGCTTCCAGTCTCTTTGCGATTGGTAAATTGAACCTCTCCACCTCGGGCTAACAACCACAACCGTCCATCTTCGCCAAATCCCATACTCTGAAGACGACGAGAACTGGTGCGATTATGCTGCACCCAAGCCGGTTGACCCGGTTCCCAAGTGGAGTAGAAGTTGCCTTTAGCGGATACGGCAATATATCGACCATCCGAGGTGCGATCGACGCTACGCATCACACCGACAGCGGAAGCGACCAAACCTTGCCAGGTTCTGCCTGCGTCTTCCGTGCGATAAATCGCGCCGACATCTGTCAGCATTTCCGCTTGTTTGTCACCCAGGGCAACAATCTTCAGGGGATCTCCCGGCAATTTCTTATCTAAAGGAATTTGCTCCCAGGATTCTCCTTCATCGGTAGTATGAAGCATGATGGCTGGTTCCCCAACCACCCATCCTTCTTTACCGGAAAAACTCACGGACGTGAAGCGATAATTGTCGCTATCTAGACCCAGACTAATTTTCTGCCAAGTCTCCCCTGCATCGGTACTTTCGAGCAAAGTAGACTCGGCGCCCACCAACCAGCCATGTTGACCATTTTTGGTAAAACCAATATCCAGCAGGTTAACTTGACTGGGAAGATAGACGGGTTGCCAGGGATTGTAACTGAGTGCTGGGGCATATTTACATCCAGCACAAAGCAGCACAACTGCCAACAAACCGACAATTCTTTGCCAATGTTTCAAGATCGATTTCATTACGGTTAAATTTCGCTCTGAATTATTTGCCAAATCACGCAAAATAAATTTTCTGAGAATTTCATAGGGTTGATTTGCTCACCAGTGCCTAATACGGAAGGGGCTTCCGGGGCAGAGGAAAGAGGAGAGAGTTCCTATGCATCTATGCATCTATGCATCTCTTTCCTTTCGATTGCGCTAACCACCAACAGTCAATACATGGGATTGAAATTCCAAAACACATTCTCTAATTTAAGCTATAGAGGCTGAGGAAAAATAAGATTCCCAACCCCAATGCGCCAAAAATGAGTACATTCTTGATTCCCGGAGTTAAAACATTGACTCCTAAACCATAATTGTAATTTTCTTTAAATCCCGAGGCAGTGCCAGCCGGCCCGATATTCGCAAAGGCGGAAGTTTTTGCCCCACAGACAGGACAACGCCATGACACGGGCAATTCTGTAAATGGTGTGTTGGCCTCCACCTTACTGCGGGCATCCCCTTTTTCCGGTTCATAAACATATCCGCAGGCGCGGCATTCATACCGATCTAGGTTGACTGGTTCTATGACTTCGCTGCTCATGGCTACTCAAAAAAAATGCGATTGTGGCAAATCTTAAAATATATGTAACAGATTATGACAAAGATGGGTGTACCGCAAGTCTTTAGCAAAAATTCATTTGTTGTTTGTTGTTTGTTATTTGTTGTTTGTTATTTGTTATTTGCCAGAGGGTGTAGGGTTTAGGGTGTGTGGGGAAAAATTATCAATTATCAATTATCAATTATCAATTATCAATAACGAATAACTAATGACAAAGATAAAAAAATGCAACGAGCTAAAAGAGACGATGCCGATCGACAAGCACCAGGCCAAAAGAGGTAATATTATGTAAAAATGTAAACGAATCAAATCCTGAAGTCCTGTCACTTTATAGATATTTATTGTGTTTGTCCTTAGCGGCTACGAGTATTTACTAGGCTTTCTGCTAGTTTGCAGTTTAGTCCCAATTGTTGCCTTGGGTGCATCGAAGCTCTTGCGCCCTAAAGGGACTTCTTTAGAACGTCGGACGACGTATGAATCCGGAATTGAGCCTTTTAGTGGCGCCTGGATTCAGTTCAACATTCGCTACTATATGTTCGCCCTGGTGTTTGTTGTCTTTGATGTAGAAACGGTTTTTCTATATCCCTGGGCGGTGGCGTTCCATAAACTGGGACTCTTGGCGTTTATTGAAGCCTTGATATTTATTGCAATTTTAATCATTGCACTGGTTTACGCATGGCGAAAAGGAGCTTTGGAATGGTCTTAAAAACGCCCATGAATGACGAAAAATATATTATGAACCCAATTGAGCGGCCCCAGGTCACTCAAGAGCTTTCAGAAAATGTCGTGTTGACGACCCTGGACGATCTTTATAATTGGGCGCGGTTATCGAGTCTGTGGCCTTTGATGTATGGTACGGCTTGTTGCTTTATTGAGTTTGCGGCGATGATCGGCTCGCGGTTTGACTTTGACCGTTTTGGTCTGGTGCCCCGTTGTAGCCCCAGACAAGCGGATTTGTTGATTACTGCCGGGACGATTACGATGAAGTATGCACCGACTTTGGTGAAACTTTATGAGCAAATGCCGGAACCGAAGTATGTGATCGCGATGGGTGCTTGCACCATTACCGGGGGAATGTTTAGTATGGATTCTCCGACGGCGGTGCGCGGTGTGGATAAGTTGATTCCGGTGGATGTGTATATTCCGGGATGCCCTCCTCGTCCAGAAGCGATTATGGATGCGATCGTGAAGCTGCGGAAAAAGGTGGCGAATGAGTCGATCCAAGAACGGGGAATGTTGCAACAAACCCATCGTTACCATACGACTAAGCATCTTATGAAGGCGGTGTCGCCAATTTTGACGGGTCAGTATTTACAAACTGAATCGAGACAGGTGCCACCGAAGCAGTTGACGGAAGCTATGGGTATGCCTGTGCCTCCGGCGCTGAAGTCGGCTCAGTCGGCGCAAAAACAGGAGGTGAAACGTGGCTGAAGCCTCTAGTGTGCCAGTCGCCCCTGCGGGTAAGGTGTCCCAATGGTTAACCCAGAATGGTTTTCAACATGAGTCTTTGGGGAACGATCGCTCCGGGGTAGAGATGATTAAGGTTGACCGAGATTTTCTAATTCCTCTGGCAACCGCTCTCTATGCTTATGGGTTTAATTATCTCCAATGTCAATGTGGCTATGATGTTGGCCCTGGGGAAGATTTGGTGAGTATGTACCATTTGGTGAAGGTGAAGGATAATGTCACTGAGCCAGAGGAGGTGCGGGTGAAGGTTTTCTTGCCCAGAGAAGACCCCAGAGTGCCTTCGGTTTATTGGATCTGGAAGGCGGCAGATTTCCAAGAACGGGAGTCTTATGATATGTACGGCATTGTGTATGAAGGACATCCCAACCTGAAACGAATTTTGATGAATGAGGATTGGGTGGGTTGGCCTTTACGCAAGGATTATATTTCCCCAGATTTTTACGAGTTACAAGACGCTTATTAAGCGGATATTCTTGTGGCTTTTTGCCCCCTTTCCCTTGCGGAAAGGGGGTTTTGTGTTTTTTCTCCACAACCCCTGTAGGGGCCCGCGCATTCCGGTAAAAAATTTTTTATTTTGTCCTAAAAATATCTGCCGG
Source organism: Oscillatoriales cyanobacterium (assembly GCA_011390955.1). Classification (GTDB taxonomy): domain Bacteria; phylum Cyanobacteriota; class Cyanobacteriia; order Cyanobacteriales; family Laspinemataceae; genus Planktothricoides. The sequence continues at coordinate 136,828 of JAABRM010000003.1, forward strand.
AATGCGCGGGCCCTTACATCTGGGCGAAGGAAGCATTCCGGTAGTAAATCTATGCTTTTGTCCTAAAAATATCTGCCGGAATGCGCGGGCCATCTAGTAGAGTTCATATTTCATTAGTTGACAGGGCAATGTGCCGTTAAATACTGCCGTCCGTTGCGATGATTTGAGTCCAATGGATTTGGCGAGTTCTTTGTTGCCACTGAGGATGAAGGCTGTCCAACCTTTGAACCGTTGTTTGAGGATGTCTCCTAGTTGTTTGTAAAATTCCCCTAGGTCACGATCGCGCCCTAAGCGTTCTCCATAAGGAGGATTACAGAATAAAACCCCACTATCTCCAGGGGCTGCCACGTCGTTCAGGTCAATTTGAGAAAAATACACCTGATCGAGGACGCCGCAGTTGGTGGCATTGGCGATCGCTTGTTCGATCGTTTTCGGATCCCCATCGCTGCCCCAAATTGGTGCGGGAAGCCGATCCAGTTGGCTGTCTTCCGCTTCTTGAATCAGTTTTTCCAACACTGAGGGGTCAAAATCTCGCCAAGTTTCAAAGCCAAAGCTTTCCCGAAATAGTCCGGGGGCGACGTTGAGGGCTTTTAAACAGGCTTCTAGGGGTAAAGTGCCGGAACCACAGAGGGGATCGTAGAACATTAGGTCTGGTTGCCACCCAGACATTTGAATTAGGGCAGCGGCTAGGGATTCTTTTAAGGGGGCGGCCCCAACTGCCGGACGATAACCTCGACGGTGCAGACTGTTGCCGGAACTATCGAGGCTGAGGGTACAAGTATCGCGATCGATATGCACGGAGATGCGTAAATCTGCGGATTCGGTGTCTACATTGGATCGATCGCCAAATTCCTGCATTTGTTGGTCTACGATCGCATTTTTCACCTGAAGGGCGGTGAAATGAGTGTGGTTCAGGCGATCGCTTTTCCCGGTGGCTTTGACCGCTAGGGTCAAGTCTGGAGTCAGATAGTTTGACCAGTCAATGGTTTGGATGTGGCGATAGAGTTCTTGGGCGTCTTGACAGCGAAATTCATCAAGTTTCATTAAGATGCGGAAGGGTAAGCGAGCCCATAGATTTACTCGGTAAAGTAAGGTGCGATCGCCACTAAAAGCAACCCCACAAAATCCCGGTTCTACAGAATGCGCCCCCAAGTTTTCTAACTCTTGGGCTGCCAGGGTTTCTAATCCTCTGGCAACGGTGGCAAAATATTTATCCATGAAGATGTCCCGAATTGCGATTCTGTGCTCACAGGAGTAATGCACCCAATCGCCATGATGAGCAATATATAGAATATCGCGATTCTCTTCCGAGTTGGTTCGCTCCGACCAGAATGTCAATTATTCTTGATAATCTTTGCTTCAAACCGATTTAAACCATTTTGACAAAATAGTTTAGGCGAAAAATATCTAGGAGCGATCGCCTTTTTTCCCATTTTTTCTCCCCTGTGAATTGCGGGAGCGATCGATTCTGGGTTAAAATTTTGAGTAAGGTCTGGGATACCATGATTGTCTGATTTTCCCAGAAAATGCGATCGATGCGATCGAAGATGAAAAAATCCAAAAAAACATGAAAAGATATGAAAAATATACCTAAACTCATGGCGATCGCGCTATCAATTTTTGGGGCGATCGTTTTCGTTGCTTGTGCCGCACCAAGTCAAGTCAATTGTGCTAATATAAATCATTGGTCGAGCACAAATCCCCCACTTAATCAGACCCATATATTCTGTGGTGAGTGGAGTCAAAACCGGCCTAAAGGATTTCATTCCCGACCCGGTGGACTTACCCCCAATACGGTGGAAAACTTCGAGATTACTCAGTCAGCCAATAGCCAAGGAATTTACGGCGGAACCTGGAACTATTCCGGCCATTCTAACCAGAGAAAATTCTCCACCATGTTTCCAGATAGCTGCACGCAAACTCAAGTTTTAAACTCAATTATCTACGCCGCTACCCATCAACAAAATTGCCCATCAAATGCACCTAGGTGGGCTTGGTGTGGTCCTAATGCCCCAACCCCTAACGCCGAAAACTATTGTAAAAGTAATAATAATCGTTTATTTACAATAGCAGGCGCTTTCTTAAGCGATGGCAAAATCAACACGGCATTTCCTTTAAGATAGCATTTAAACTATCTAATTATGATGTTTTTATTTAATTTTTGTCGTCTATTATTACCGTCAACCATTATGTCTGAAAATGCTTTTACCTGGCCGGGACACCGAAAAAATGACCCGGCTCATATTCGCCTTTCCGAGTTTTTAATTATGGATATTCAGCACAGTTCTGAATGGGCTAGAGATTTACTGGATAAAATTACTTTAATTCAATCCGGTAGTTTACAAAATTGGCAAAGAATTGGTAATGCTTTTTGCCTTAGTTTATCTTCTAAAGAGGCAATAATTGAGGATTTAATTGATGAAAGTAATCCACCAGAAACGGTTTTATTAGAAGAATTTCATCAAGCAGTTATTACCTGGTTAGAGCAAACAGAAATGTTAGCACAATCCGAACTAATTGATAATTAAAAAAATTTAGTTCATGGTTCATGGTTGATGGTTGTTGGGTAGGGATTCTTTCGTTGTTCGTTCGTTGTTGTTGGGTAGGGATTCTTTCGTTGTTTGTCAACCAACAACCAACAACCAACAACAACGAACGAACAACCATCAACCATCAACAATTAACAATCAACCATCAACAACGAACGAACAACCATCGGTGATAGGTTACTTTTGATTCACCACTTCATTCATATAATCAGCCCAAACTTCCGCCGCTTGGCCGCTACTGCCGGAGGTGGGACTATTGTCATCGTTGCCCAGCCAAACGCTGGTGATAAAATGTCGGCGGGGCAAATAGCCCACAAACCAAAGGTCTACGCCATTGTTGGTGGTGCCGGTTTTGCCCGCTTCTTCGCCCAAACCGATCGCCGCACTTCTGCCCGTGCCACTTTGCACCACACCTTGTAACATTCGCGTCATAGTATCCGCCACCTCTGGGGAGAGGACTTGCCGGTTGGCTTCGGGGTTGTCTGTGTATTCATAGATAACGCGGCAGGTTTCTCGGTTATTCGGATCCTGGCAATCACTGCTATCTAAAATTCGCTTAATGGCATGGGCTGCGTTGTGTTTTCCACCATTGGCTAATGCGGTTAATGCTCCAGTCATTTCTAACACGGTGACTTCACTTTGACCCAAGACCAAGCCCGGTACGGGATTTAGTTCGCTTTGAATCCCCAGTTCTCTGGCTTGACGCACGACGTTATTTAAGCCGACTTGTTGGGCAACGCGCAGGGCAACGGCATTTTCTGATTGGGCGATCGCTCGCCACATATCGATAAATCCACTGCTGCGTTCGCAAGGAGAAAAGGAAACCCCTTGCCAGCGGAAGGCATCACAAGAATAGGTGGTATTTGGGGAAATTCCCTGTTTTAACGCCGCAATATAGGCAAAAATTTTAAAGGTCGATCCAGGCTGACGTAATGCTTGAGTCGCCCGATTAAATTGACTGATTTGATAGTCTACGCCTCCGGCTAAAGCCAAAATTTCCCCGGTTCGGGAGTCTACGGTGGCGATCGCCCCTTGCTCAAACCCATAAATACCGCCCATTTCCGCTACGGAATTTCTCAGACTTTCCTCGGCTTTGGCTTGGATCTTCGGGTCTAAACCTGTTTCGACGATAAAATTACCCTCTCTGGCTAGACCCACCCCTAGCAAAGACTCCAATTCCGCAAACAGATGATTATAGAAATAAGGGGCAATGGTGTTGCCAATAATTTCTTTGGCTTTGGAATGCACTTCAATCCGCGATCGCCGGGCGCGATCGGCTTCTTCTTGGCTAATCATGCCCAATTTCAGCATCCGATAGATGACACCATCGCGATATCTCACTGCTAAGGAATAATTTTGCACCGGATTAAACGCATTAGGCGCAGGCAACATTCCCACCAAAGTGGCTGCCTCGGATAAATTGATATTTCGGGCGGATTTGCCAAAGTAAAACTGCGCTGCATCCTCAAATCCATAGAGGTCAATGCCCAAATAGACTCGATTTAAATAAGCCAGCAGCAAATCGTTCTTGCCATAAAATGTTTCTAACTTTAAGGCAACCAGGGCCTCGCGGAGTTTGCGCCCCGCTGAATCTTGGGTTCCCACATACTCCCGAAATAGACTCCGGGCTAACTGTTGTGTCAGGGTACTCGCCCCTTGGCTGATGCCGCCGCCGCGTAAATTCACCAATACCGCCCGGGTAACGCCAATCGGATCGACCCCCAGGTGCCAATAAAACCGGCTATCTTCCGAAGCAATTAAGGCTTTGGACAAATAGGGGGAAAACTCTTCTAATCGTTTGATTTCTCGGTGAGCATGGCTATAAGCCGGACGCAGTGGGGTTTGTCCGTCGCGGGCATAGACTACCACCGGCCCAGAAATCGATGTGGGCAAGGGTTTGACCGAGACGTTTTGCCACGCGATCGCGATCGATAACCCGAATAACGCACTCATGCCGGTGAAGCCGTACAGGGACCAGCGCATCATCAGGATATACCACGGTGGCGGATTCACATATTTAATTTGGACGGCATCCGCCAATTCCGGCGGGCCAAGGGTAAACACCGCCCCATGTTCCAGGGCAATTTTAGTAATTCGTCGCTTACCCTGATAAATGCCGTTGGTGGACTTCTCATCTTTCAGGATAAATGGGGCATAACGTTGCTGAGAATTTCGACTTAAAGACAGATGAACTTGACTTACCAGTGGATTCCGCACCACAATATCACTGGTTTTGGACGATCGCCCCAACAAGTAGCGATCGCCCAGCAAAGGATAAACCTCTGGTTTCTTAGTATTGGGTTCAGAAATCCACAATTCCGGCACTTTAGCATTGGGTTTTAGCTTCAGCTTTCCCATCACTTGGGCGTGAACCGTTTGCACCGCTTGGGTGACAGCATTCAGAAACGTTTTCGGTCTTTGGGGTGGTGGTGGGGTCATATCTTCTGAAAATTCAGCGACTAACGATTTCATCAAAGGTTTGCTCGATCTCAATTTTAAGGCTTAGAGATCGGGCAACGACCAGATCGCGATCGGCAAAAAGCCAAAAAAAGCTCATCGGATCCTCAGCAGCGATTCCCTCTGGTGAGCTTTGCGATCGCTCCGAAGGCATAAAATTTATAAATCATTCGTGGTAAAAATTATGTGCATTTAAAGACTTAATATCAGCAAAAAAATACCGCTATTTTTCCCTAAATTGCGAAATTTACCAGATTTTATGTATAAATAAAAAAAGCATATTTTTATTTACCCTATGATTGATATAATTATGCATAAGCGCAAGCATTAAGCCCCTACATAATAAGATAAAAAAATATTAAATTACAATAATTATTTATATTTTAGGGTGGGCAAAAATCCATCATAATATCTGCTGTTAGAGTGGAAAAATTTGCCTAGAATAAAAATTATAGGGGCTTTTGACTGAATTTTTGTAAATGGGATAATCTGTTGATTTGCTGTATTAGGGGCGCAAGCATTGCGCCCCTACATAATTGGATTAATCTTAATTAAACTAATTTAAATTAGTTTAATTATCTAGGGCAAAATTAGTCGCTCAAAGCAGCAATAAGATTATTCTGTCAATTTTTATTCCGTGCTAAAGCAGCATTATTTGTATTTCTCTCCAAACTTACTATTTTTTTACATAAATGATTTAGAATTGCTATATACAATTGTTGCGTAAGTCCTAACGATATTTCGATCGCCGCGACTCTTCCAGGGTCTAATCGGGAAAAGCATACAGAGACGAAAGCTACGACCCCCGTCCCCGGTCAAATCGGCGATCGACAAAAAAAATTCTGGTCAACAGTAGCAATTTGAGCAAAACCATGTTATAGTAGAAATCTGTGAGGGCATGTAGCTCAGTGGATAGAGCATCAGATTCCGGTTCTGAGGGTCGGGGGTTCAAATCCCTTCATGCTCGCTTATAATCAACCCTTATAGGCTAAGGCTTATAAGGGTTTTTTCATATCCTGTCTGATATCCTTTCTGGGAAATTTCACTCAGATCCCCATCAGCGAAAAAACGGTGGTACTAACAAAAAGTTAGCGCCACCGTTTTTTTAGCTTAAATCTGGGCAAAATCAGGGATCCACCAGACCCCCGATCGCCCAGGTTCCATGACCGCAGATCCCTCGGCCCAAACAACCACGATCCACTCACAACCGGATCGTCGGGGCGATCGGGCTTCCATCAATACTCATACCAATTAAAAAAAATTTTGCTACAATTCCAAGGTTTATTTGGGCGCAAGCATTGCGCCCCTACTGTTGCATGATTTTTTGTAAATGGTATCAAAAGACTTCTGGCAAAATTCGTGCAAAGCCCCCCTTTTAAAGGGGGGTTGGGGGATAAATCCGTTATTTTGCAAGAGGTATAAAGACAAAAACCGACAAAATCATCAGATTATTCATCGGTCAAATCATCCGTTAACTTATTTTGCACGCCCTTAACAATCCGAGATAATTCAGTCTTTTCATCCACAGAAATTCGACTCGGAGAACCACTAATAATCCGTTCATAATTGCGGAAAGAATCGCGAATATCAGGACCTTTCTCGCTAATCGTATATTCGCGAATCCCCTTATCATGCCAAGACCCACGCATCTTAAACACATTCAGCGCCCGCGACATTTCCCCGCGAATTTCCACATATTGCAACATCAGAATGGTATCAGTAATCGTCGAAATATGGGATTCCGTAATCGAATGCGCCCCCATAAATTGATCCGTAGTATTCGTAAAGAAGCCGGTGATTTCTTCTTGTTTCGCATACCCAGTCACCCCAATCACAAACTGGCGGAAAGCATTATTTGTCACCCCACGTTCCAAAGCCGACAAAGAATCGATCGCCATCCGAGAAGGCTTAAACTCCACCAACTCAGTCTTAATAATCTGTAAATGATCTTCCAAACCCGCTGACTCTGGATAAGCACAAAGGATTTTCAACAAACCCTTTTTCTCCATCTCTTCAAAATCAATCCCCCAAGAATAGGCATTTCTCAGGAGTTGAGCGCGGGATTCTTCATAAGCAAATAAAATCGCTCGTTCACCATTATTACAAGCATCTTCCAAAAACTTACTCACCAACAGAGTCTTACCCGTACCCGTGGCCCCGGTCGCCAAAATAATAGAATCTTTGAAAAAGCCACCGCCACACATTTCATCAAGAGTATTCACCCCGGAAGAAACGCGAGCATTAGACGAACGCTGAGTCAGTCGCATTGCCCCCAGTGGGAAGATATTAATCCCATCACTGGTAATCGTAAACGGGTACTCTCCTTTCATGTGGGTTGTCCCGCGCAGCTTTAAAATTTCACAAGTCCGGCGACGGCGTTCACCTTCCAAAACGTTCCGCAGAATCACCACATTATCTGAGACAAATTCTTCCACCCCAAACCGGGCGACCGGGCCGTATTCTTCCACCCGTTCTGTAGTCATCACCGTGGTGACACTCATTTGCTTCAGTCGAGCGACCAAGCGAAAGATTTCTCTCCGCACCACCGAAACCGCATCATACTGTTGAAAAACCGCTGTCACCGAATCAATAGAAACCCGTTTAGCTTTGTATTTACGAATAGCATATTGGATTCTTTCAATCAGCGCCGATAAATCAAAACTCCCGACCACATCTTGTCCTTCGGGGTCGGGAGATGCATCGAGAATAAATAACTTGCCTTCATTCACCAGTTTGCCTAAATCCCAACCAAAGCTAAAAGCATTTTTAATGATATCTGTAGGAGATTCTTCAAAAGTGACAAAAACTCCAGGTTCATCAAAATTAGTAATTCCATTATAGAGAAATTGAATCGCAAACAAGGTTTTACCTGTGCCGGAAGTGCCACTGACTAAAGTCGTGCGACTTGAGGGCATTCCTCCATGACTGATATCATCAAATCCTTCAATCACCGTGCGAATTTTTTGAACGCCTTTGGGCAAGTCTTCCACCTGATTTGGCTGATTACGAATCATAGCTTTAGTTATCTAACCTAACCAATAATTTTACTTTCTCTGGAGTCTAGCATAAAAAAAATCACCAAAATTCAAGGCTGATGCATCACTCGCTGATTTCTGGGGATTCAAAGATGAATTTATAGACCGGAATTTTCTTCGGACAATTCTTCATAGAGTAAGTCTAAGCCGACTAATACTTTTTCGCGGTCTGAAAGATCCCCAATAATTTTTCTCACAGGGGGTGGCAAAATTTTGGATAAAGTTGGCGTGGCTAAAATTTTGTCTTCTTCAGCTAATTGCGGATTTTTGAGGACATCAATTACTTTGAGGGCATACACCCCTTGAAATTCTTCCTCCAGAATATTTTTCAGTGTTTTTAATGCCCGCACTGAATTCGGAGTATTTCCGGCTACATATAGCTTGAGAACGTAAGTTTTTTTGGGATTATTCATGGATCAGATATTGAAATAATTGTTGATAGGTTTGAGCAATAACCGTCCTAGCATCACTGGTAAGTATCGGCGGTAAATTCCCTAAGAGTCTCTGGGAATAGAGCGTCGATACATTTCACATAAATGTGCAATGATATCAATCAGAGTCAGGCGGTAGTCTAGGAGAATTTCCTCACTGCGCCCCTCCAATTTTAGCTGTTTAGAAAATTCATCCATCAAATTCATGTGAATCTCAACAATTTGAGTCACTGAAACATCAGCAAAAAACGTATTGTTGACAAATTCATCAATTTGCTGGTTGAGGATTCTCGGTTGGTCAGAAAAATAATTTAAAACAATATCGCGATAATCCGATTTTAGATTTTCTAAAAATTGTTTTCGCTCTACGGAGGGTAAGTTACGCAGAAAGCGTTGAGGGTTTCGTTTATAATACACACCTAAGTATCCTAATCGTTCCCTCAATTTTTCCGCCAACCGACTTTGATGTTGGACGAGAAATTTTTGCCCGGAATTTTCAGAACTCTGCTCCACAGGATTAACAGAATTACTTTTGCGAAAACTAGGAGACAGATTCAGGAATTGACTAATCGCTTGCTCGATATAGCGAGAGATGTCAGCTACCTGAACAAAGGAAATGTGAACCTCAGCGGTGTGGTAAAACACGGTGGGATAACCGGCTTCGGTTTCTGTTTCATCTGGAACTGCATGGATCGGATCCTCCGTTGTGGGAAATGACAAGGGAGTGAGTCGATTCTGGGCTTTTTCTGGGAAACTTTCATATACGATCACTGCGGGTAGCACGGTCGATCGCTGATGCAACTCATTGCTTAATTTGCTTAAAGAGGATTGCGCTTGTAAGATCAGGCAGTCGATCTGCTGTTTTTCCAAATCCAAAAACTCTAACAAAGTTGACTCAGAGTGGAAGTGATTCACCAGATAGCGACCGCTGCCTAAAGCCTGCTTCAGGGCATTAGACAGGGATGCAGAACTGGCAAACGTACAAAGAGAAAGTTGGGGAGGCAAAACAGTAATCCCTCAAAAAACCGTGTGTTCACTATCAATCAAAAATAAAAGAAAAAAAAAAGAATTGCCCAATCACAAGTATGTGGGGGACTTTTACCTTTTTAGGATAACTGTAACTAATTGTAATGGCAATGCTGTAAGTTCCCTCCTCGATCGATAATTAAGTGGTAGCCCCGATCGATAAGTCAGGTTCGGGGATTGGTAGGGTGCTATCTCTTGACTATAAATGGAAATTTGATCCCAGCCAATCTTGACGGCACCAAATTTTCCCCCGGTAACTTCATGATTCACCTGCTGGGATTTGCTGGGGGATCTGTCACCGGGAGAGAGTCAAAGCGCTCATGGTGAACCCGCAACTAACCACTACTGATGTATTCACGAAGTTTTGCGATGTTAAGCCCAAATTGTCTGATTCAAGAATTTATTGTTCCGGTGCCGATTTGTCGTTTGACCACCTGTGCTACAGATTTGTGGTCTAACTTAAGTCGTCCGGAACTCTGGGGCATGGGCGATCGCGTTGTCGTGGTCAACCCAGAAGAATTGCCTATTGGGGTACTCTACTTACATAGTTTAATACCCTATTTGAATTCTGAAGAAAAATTTCTTCAGGAGCAATCTTCTATATTACCGCATCCACATTCAGCGATGCTACACTCGCTGATGCAGCCGCTGAAAATTTTACCAGGAACCCTCTGTATCAGAGAATTCTGGCAGCATCTGCAAGAATTACCAACTGGAAATCTTCACAGTCAGGATTGGGGGGAAGACTGGGGGGTGGTGAACCCAGAGGGCAAATTATTGGGGTTGCTGGATGTGAATGGCTTACTCCAATTTTTGGCCAGTCACTACGAGTTACAAGAGACGATCCCCCAAAAGACCCGAAGCCACAACCCAGAAAATCCGAGTCAAAAGAGCGTCTATCTGGGAACAGAGGATGAGGTTGAGCCACACAAACAGACTGTCGAGGCGATCGATTTTGGGGAGACCCTGGCGATCGCGGCGATTGAACAAACGATCGAATCTCTGCCATTTCCAGTTAAGCTGCAAACCCAAGATGGTCAGGGGATCATGGAAAATTTGGCTTGGCGTCAGGAATTGGGCAACCTCGGCGCCGGTCAACTCTTCGCTAACCCAACCGAAGAGTCAATCAGCGATCGCACAGAAGACGCCAACCCTTTGGCAACTCGTGTGAGTCATTTATTCACCGATAGTGAGTCAGAAGCCAGCTTAATGTGTTCTTTGAGTAATGGCACAGAACAAGCTTGGAAATTTTTCAAAATTCCTCTAGAACTTGATTTATCAATTTTTGAACTGATCTCGATGGTGGGATTCCCCGAATTGTGGAACGCCAAAAATGGCACACACTCCCGTGAAGCATCTCCGGCCCAAAAATTGCGATCGCCGCCGGACTATTCCTTCCCAGGGGTTGTCAAACCCGGAGAATCATCATCGCCGTTACATCAAACCTTTGTGTCCGCCAAATCTGGGATGATTTCTCGAAAATTGACCCTAGAGAGCGACGATCGCGATCGGGCATCGGAGTTAACCACCAGCCAAAAATCAGCCCCAGACTCAGAACGGGATGGCCGATCGAAACCCCCACTTTCTTGGTGCCTAATTTTGGCGGAGAATGTCACTGAACAGCAGCAAGTGGCTCAAGAACTCGTGGCCAAAAACGCGGATTTAGTCCAACTAAATCGACTCAAAGATGAATTTTTAGCCTGTATTAGCCATGAACTCAAAACTCCACTCACCGCAGTCTTAGGATTGTCTACTCTCCTAAAAGATCAAGCCCTCGGCCCCCTGAACGAACGGCAAGCCCGCTATGCCAAAATGATTTATCAGAGCGGCCAACATCTAATGAGAGTCGTCAATGATATTTTGGATTTGACCAGAATTGAAACGGGTCAGCTACAACTGAATTGGGAACCCGTTCAGATTACCCAAGTGTGTGAGTATGCCTTGCAACAAGCACAGGAAACTCAGCAAATGGAATTGGCCGCTGGCCACCACAGTGTTGAATCTACCCCTGCCTTTACTCTAGACATTGAACCCGGTTTAAACACGATCGTCACCGATCATTTGCGCCTGCGTCAGATGCTTTACAATCTGCTCTCAAATGCGCTCAAGTTTACCCCGCCAGAAGGGGCAATTGGCTTAAAAGTCAACCGCTGGCAAGGTTGGATTGCCTTTACGGTTTGGGATACGGGAATTGGCATTCCCGCTGATAAACAACATTTAATCTTTCAAAGATTCCAACAACTAGAAAATCCCTTAACTCGTCGATTTGAAGGGACAGGTTTAGGGTTAGCGATCGCCCAAGGATTAGCGCGAGCTCACGGTGGAGATGTCACCTTTATCTCCAAAGAAGAAAAAGGCAGTCAGTTTACCATTTTGCTGCCACCTGCACCCCCAGAATCGGGGACAATCAAAAAATTTCCCGTCCGAGATCAGCTATTAATTTTAATTGTTGAAGCAGTGCCGCAATATATTGAAGATTTACACGAGCAATTGATGCGGTTAGGTTATCGTGTGGTCATTTCTCGCTGTGGGATTGATGCGTTGGAAAAAGCTCGCCGTCTACAACCTTGTGTGATTTTTGTCAATCCTTTATTGCCCTTACTTTCCGGTTGGGATTTACTGACCTTGCTGAAATCCGATCCACAAACGGGTCATATTCCCGTGATTTTAACTGCCACGGTGGTGGATAAAAAACGGGCGCGAAAATATCGCGCTGATGGCTGTGTCAGCCTGCCACTGAATCCATCAGAATTACAAGATCGGCTGCGGCATTTAGTTCCCTTAGAATTATCAGCAGTCCCCAATTCCCACCATAGCAAACTGACAATTCTGCGGTTAACGGGGAATTTAGATAGTACCAATACTGTTTTAATTCAAGGATTAAAGATTCAGTCGGGGAAAGCTTATCAAATTTTGGAGGCTGATGATTTAGAACAAGCCGAACTGTTGGCGGAAATTTGGCAGCCGCAAGTGCTATTAATTGAAGCAGCGGCGGCGCTACCAGAACCCAAAGTCTTTTTCCAAGAATTAAGTCAATCTAGGCTTTTGGCGAAATTGCCTATTGTGACAATGGATATTGATACCACTGAAGGGGCTAATCAAACTCCGGGATTGATTGTCTTTCCTTGTTTGCTTAGTGGGCAAATGACGAGAGAAAAATCTTGGGAGCATAAGGCGTTAATTCATCAGGATTCGGTTAATTTTTCGGCGTCATATTCTAGCTATTCTGAAGGTGAAGCAAGTTATCCAGATTATGCAGAAGCTTGCCCGATGCTATCGGCTCAATATTTATTACAGGTGATTCATCTGGCGGCTCAAGTTAAAATAAAACCTAATATTTTAGCGGTGGATCTCTCTACTTTACCTGAGTTTTATCAGACCAGTTTTTCTGATTTAAAATTAGGGCCAGATTTGGCCAATAATCCAGCCGAAAAAAAATCAGCAATAATTCAAAATTTGCTAGAAGTTATGTGTTATATTCAATCGGCTAATTTAAATGCAGTAATCGGTCGTTCTTGGTCTGAGGTTTGGCAGCTTATTCAACAACAAAGTGTTGATGTACTAATAATCTATGTTCCAATAGATCGCTTAGTCCGGCCAATTGTGAATGGGTTAAAAGCGATCGCGCAGATGGCACACAAACCGAAAATTATCATTATTAATGACCTGGAAAAACCTTTAAAAGCCGATGGGGCGGCTGGGGATAACTCCGCAACTTATGCTCAGACGATTGATGAGGAATTTTTATCTTTTCTCAAAGAAATTGCCACGAAAGTTTTACCCAATTCTGTATCTAAGGAAGAATTACTCCAAGAGATTCAGCAAATTTTGCCCTCTTCTCATTCCAGCCAACAATCGGGGACTCAACATCGTCCGATCCCGTCATAATCTTTGCAGGGGGATGCCTCCAAGCGGATCCAGATCCGGGCATCACCCTGAGAATGCTATTCAGATCAAAATCGGCGGTTTCATCGGGTTTAATGTTGTTTTAGGACTCGAACCCTTAATATAGAATGGCTAAATAATTAGAAATAGAACCCATGAGGCGATCTATGAAGCGGTTTCGCTTAATCAGTTTTCTCTTCACCAGTTTTTTGATCGGTTGTATCGCTTTGACGGGTTGTACCACCGGAACGATGGACAATCAAAAACTAGAAGAACAGGTATTAAAGATTATTCGCGATAATCCACAAGTGATTATCGATTCAGTCCAAGCTTATCAGCAACAAGAAGAAGATCGGATGCGGGCATCCCGCCAAGCATTTTTACAACAAATGCTGACAAATCCGGCGGCGGTGATTGGCAATTCTCCCACGTCTGGGGCGGCTGAACAAAAAATAGTTTTAGTGGAGTTTTCCGACTTTCAATGTCCATTTTGCTCCAGGGCGCATCAGACCATCAAAGCGTTCATGGAGAAGTATCAAGGTGAAGTGACATTAACTTATAAACATTTACCTTTGGCTTCAATTCATCCCCAAGCAATGCCTGCGGCGAAAGCGGCTTGGTCGGCTCAACAACAAGGAAAATTCTGGGAATATTACGATGCTTTGTTTGAGCAGCAAAAGGATTTAGGCGAAAATTTGTATGTGGCGATCGCCGAAAATTTAAATCTAGATTTGGCTAAATTTAATCGCGATCGCCAGAGCAAAGAAGCGGAATCCGCCATTAATCAAGACGTTCAATTAGCCCGTCAACTAGGAATTAACGGCACTCCCTTCTTTTTCCTGAATCAAGAAGCATTTTCCGGTGCCTTAGAACTCCCGGAAGTCGAGCAAATCTTGGCCAAAGTTAAACAATCTTAGACTTGCAATCTGAGAAAAGTGGCAATTCTCACTAATAATCTCAGCCGCAATTTTAGGTTAGTAATGAGTAATTAAGGCGGGGGACTTGGGATATACCCAATCCCCCCTAACCTCCCCGTCGGCGGGGGACTAAGAGGGGGTTCGACCCGTTACTTCTTATGTACTTTTTAGGCTGTGACTAATTCCCGTTCTGGTCGCTTGCTACGGCGAATACCTTCAATCGCGGCTTTATAGTCTTTAGCGTTAAACACCGCAGAACCGGCAACAATTGCATTAGCACCAGCTTCCAGCACTTGCCAGGTGTTATTGGCTTTCAATCCGCCGTCAACCTCAATCCAGGGATCGAGACCTTTTTCCGCGCAGATTTGCCGCAACTTGCGGATCTTCGGCACCACTTCAGGAATAAAGCTTTGACCCCCGAACCCTGGGTTGACGCTCATAATCAACACCAGATCGCAAACTTCCAGGACATATTCGATCAAGTCTAAGGGAGTAGAAGGATTAAGGACCACTCCAGACTGCTTGCCGAGTTCTTTAATCTGACAAAGGGTACGGTGCAGGTGGGGGGAAGCATTATGTTCGGCATGGACGGAAATAATATCTGCCCCAGCCTTGGCAAAATCTGCCACATATTTTTCCGGTTCCACAATCATCAAGTGGACATCCAGGGGTTTTTTCGTCACCGGGCGAATGGCCTCAACAATTAACGGCCCGATTGTAATGTTGGGGACAAACCGACCATCCATCACATCAACATGGATCCAGTCGGCGCCAGCCTCGTCTACGGCGCGAATTTCCTCACCCAAGCGGCTAAAATCCGCTGATAGAATAGAAGGGGCAATTACAATTGGTTTTTCTGATTTGGTCTGGGTCATGGTTTAAGGAGTGTAGTGGTGTTCTCAAGCCTCTATTCTAAAAATATTAACAAAAATTGACGAAAGTCCATAACTGTTTGAGATTTGAGGGAGTTGAATCGTTGTCTAAGCCACTGGTATCGAAAAAAATTGGATTCATTACGGGTGGGATCGCCTTGGCGTTATTAGGGATTCCGGCTTTGGCCTTACAGACTTCTGTGGGCGAAGCGGGGATTGACGCTCGCCGACTGCAAAATCCCCCGTATAACTTAACGGGGCGAAAAATTGGCATTGGGGCGGTAGATATTGGCAGACCCCGACAGTTTGGCATTGATAAATCCGCGAACCGTCATCGGGAAATTCCCGTGACGCGAGTATTTTTTCAAGATAAATCCCCCAACGCCCAGGCAGCGGATGAACCCCACAAACAACAAGCGGAGCAACACGCCGAACAAGTCGCTTCGGTGATGATTAGTTCCGATAAAAGTTTGACTGGGGTGGCCCCTGATGCGAATCTCTATGCTACAGCGGTGGGAATGCTCCAGCGCAGCGCCCAGCCGGAGGAATGTTTGGCGGCGCAACATTTAGCCTTGCAAAATAGCGGCGATGTCCGAGCGATTAATTTTAGTTTTGGGGAAACCCTGCGGGAAGATCCTCGCCCGAATGCGAGGCTTGATGGTAAAGCCTTGCTGACTTTGTGTGTGGATTGGTCTTCGCGAGTCCATGATGTGCTGTATGTGATTGCGGGAAACCAAGGTATGGGCGGCATTCCGATTCCTACGGATAATTACAATGGGGTGAATGTGGCTTTTACGACCCTGTATAACGGGGTGTTTAGTAAAATTGACTTGGCTAATTTAGGTACGAATTTTACTGGGGTTTTTAGTCGTTTAACCGGGTTTGAGTCCAATGTGGATAATCGTCGGTTAATTACTCTGGCCGCGCCAGGAAGTAATCTGGAAATTATGACGATGGACGGACAAGTTACCCAAACCAGTGGCACCAGTTTTGCGGCGCCCCATGTGACGGCAACGGTGGCTTTGTTGCAAGAATATGGCGATCGCCAACTCCACCAAAAACAGCCTAACTGGACTTTTGATGCGCGTAACCCGCAAGTGATGAAAGCAGTTTTGGTTAACTCCACCGATAAAATTAAAGATCGTGGAGATGGCAAAACTCTGGGGATGACCCGCACCATTTTTGCCAATGGTAAACAAGACTGGCTGAGTTCCCCAGCGCACCAAGACCAAAAACTGCCCCTTGATGGGGAAATGGGTAGCGGTCAACTTAATGCTTACCGCGCTTATCAACAGTTTAGTGCCGGTCAATGGCAGCCCGATGCCCCAGTCCCGGCGATCGGTTGGAATTATCGCACGATTTCGGAAAAATCTTTTGATGACTACGTTTTAGACCAAGAGTTAGTCGCGGGGAGTTATGTCTCGATTACCCTCAACTGGAACCGTTTGGTAGAACTCAACGATGCCAACAATAATTGCCAGTACGATCTGGATGAGACTTTTACGGACAGAGGTTTAAATAATCTCGATCTATATCTGTTGAATGCCGATGAGGATCACAGTCGTCTTTCTGAGCAAGATGTGGCGAAAAAGGCAATTTGGTCTTCAGTCAGTGATGTGGATAGCTTGGAACATATTTTTTATCAAATTCCCAAAACAGGTCGTTACAAAATTCGCGTTTATTACAAGCAACGGGTGCATGAAAATACCCAGGATTATGCGATCGCCTGGTGGACTGTTCCCGCCAACTCCCGGAGGTCCGAATGAACCAAAACTCTAATTCTAGCTCTAGCAAGTCGCCTCCCGCCTCAGAGTCATCGCGCCGGAATTCCCTCAGTGCCAGCGAACAGCGCGTCCGTTCTAAATATGGCATCTGGGGGATGGATGAAACCCCTGAATTGTCCAACCCCTCACCAGAGGTTGATGAAGCGCCAGACTCGGAATCAACCCACCACTTTCATCGTTCGGTGCTATTTTATTATCTAATTCCGGTGTTCGGCTTTTTTCCGTCCCTTTGGACTTTATATCGACGCCAGGGAAATAAAGAACAAATGATCGTTAGTCGATTATCTGTCACTCTCGCTTTAGCTTGGCTGCTGGGACACTTGTTATTAGAAACCAGCGTCCAAGTTACGGAATCGATGACTTTACCACTGTTATTAGTCAGTAGCCTATTGACCTCTAGCTATTTTGTGGTAAGTGTTTGGTTGATGATTCGGATTTGGCAACGTCGCTCACTGAAAATACCAGCAATTAGTCATGTTGCCGAAGAAGTAGTGGGGCGACATTTATAAATGTTTGCATCGATATCGATGGGAGCATCTTGATTTGGCTTTTCACCCAGCATCTGGTGGCACAAAGCGTGGCGATCGCTCGCCATCAGCGATCGCACACATCAGAATTAACAGGGAACAGGTGTGCTCTTATGCAGGGGTGCTCTTGTGCAGAGGAGCCCGCCATCAGCCCGCCATCAGCCCGCCATCAGCGGGGGAGAACAATTAACAATTGATAATTGACAATTGACAATTAAATAAAATTATCAATTATCAATTATCAATTATCAATTATCAATTACACCCCAACCAAAGAATCCCTACCCAACAACCAACAACCAACAACCAACAATCAACTTGCCAACAACCAACAATCAACTTGCCAACAAACAACAACCAACAACCAAAAAAGGTCAACGGCGAAGCAAATACCCATGTTTATTCTGTGTGTGTGAGGAAATCTGTGCCAACTAAAAACTTATCCAAACAAAAATCTCGACCAAAATCAACCGCTCAAGTGAAATATCAAAAACCTCAGAAAATCAAGCATCCAGGACGTTTGCTATGGTTGGGTTTTGGCTTATCGGGAGTGGCCTTGCTCTCGGCCACCGCAGGCGCTTTACTCGCGGTTTCCCTTTCTACAACCCCGTTAATGCAAAGCCGACTTAGCGATGCTGAAGCGTCAATATTTTCTGGAGGGAATTTAGCTGATAGCAATCTGAGATTGCCAAAGTTAACGCGACCCGTAAATATCTTAGTTTTAGGCACGAAGGTGCTCACATCAGACCTAGAAGAAGCCGAGATGACTGACGCTTCCTATTTGGAAACGGTGAATTCCGTTGAAGGTCTTTCCGATGCGATTCTGTTACTGCGATTTAACCCAGTCACAAATCAGTTAATTCCTCTTTCCATTCCTAGGGATACCCGAACTTTAATTGAAGGGTACGGATATAGAAAAATTAACGATGCCAACCACTATGGCGGTCCGGCTACGGCGGCGAAAACCGTCAGCGAACTCCTCGGAGGGATTCAAATCGATCGCTATATCAGAATTAATGTATTCGGCGTCGAAAAATTAGTGGATGCTTTGGGTGGGGTGAATCTGTATGTACCTCAAGATATGAAATATCAAGATGATAGTCAGCACTTGTATATTAATCTTAAACAAGGGCAGCAGCATCTAAATGGCGAACAAGCATTACAATTCCTCCGGTTTCGCAACGATCGATTAGGGGATATTGGTCGGATTCAACGACAACAAATTTTGCTGCGAGCGTTGGTCGATCAAAACCTAAATTTAAATACTCTTACCCGTTTACCCAAACTGTTATCAGTGGTGAAAGATCACATTGATACCAATTTAAGCCTGGAAGAAATTGGGGCTTTGGCTGGATTTGCCGCTCAGATTTCTCATAGTGATGTCAATATGTTAATGCTTCCGGGTGATTTTAGTGACCCAAAACAGTATCAAGCCAGCTACTGGATGCCAAATTACTCAGCCATTGATAAAATGATGGCGCAACATTTTGACTACGATCAGCATAGTGGGGGTTATCAAGAGGTTAATCCCAAGGCTTTAAGAGTAGCTATTCAAGATAGTACAGATGATTGGAGTGCGGTGGATCAATTCATCAGCAACTTGGGTAGCAAGGGCTATTGGAATGTTTATAATGCTCAATCTTGGACGGTGCCATTAGGGGTGACGCGAATTGTAGCCCAAAATGGTGATGTTGCCAGTGCTCAGGCAATTCGCGATGAACTGGGTTTTGGCGAAGTGGTGGTAGAAAGTACCGGATCTTTGCAGTCAGATATTACGATTCAATTAGGTCAGGATTGGTTGAAAATTCAACAGGAAAGTGAAAACTTCCAGACAGAAAGGCAGTGGGATAATTGGTAAAAAAAATCAAGGGTTGACCGGCGTTAAATTCACGGTCAACTCTTGATTTTTTTGAGAATAGAGGAAAGAGAATAGAGAATAGAGAATAGAGGAAAGAGAATAGAGGAAAGAGAATAGAGGAAATACATAAAGTAAAAAATTAATAGTTAATAGTTAATAGTGATATTTCATTGAACTAACTTTTAACTTTTAACTTTTAACTTTTAACTTTTAACTTTTCACTTTTCACTTTTAACTTTTAACTTTTAACTTTTCACTTTTAACTTTTCACTTTTCTCTCTTCTCTCTCCTCTCTCCTCTCTCATAATGGTCTTAATTGAGTTGGCTGCCGGTGCCACCATCAGCAGGATCTAAGAATGGTTGAAGATTGATGCCACCGCGAGTTGTCCGCGTGGGAGCATTATTTTGTTGCCCAGGCATGGGGATGCCGAGAATATTTTCGATTTCACCGAGTACGTTGCTGTCACCGTTGCCGACTATGGCATTGACGGCATCGGTTTGTTGACCGCTGTCGGCGACAGTTAGGTTCTCAAAGACCCGATCGCGCATCAGGGTGGGATCTTCTCCTGGGGGTACAGTCAGGACAATCCGACAGTCGGAGTTTTTCTGTGTGGTGACACAAATGACGTTGTAGCCATTTTCCACTCCAACGGCCAATTCTTGTAAACCATCGGGGCGATAGAATTCTAAGCGACGGGCAATTTCCCCACAGCGGCGATCTTCTGACCAACCACCGCCCATTGCTCTCGGTTGCGCCCATTCATAAGAGCGATCGGGCTGGCTTTGGGGATGATACATCACGGTGTAGGCATCATTGACAACTTCGCAGGTAAACCGAGCATCAGCGGTTGCTTGTCCCGGTTCTGATGGTCCTTCCGCTTCTGGTTGGGGGTTAGGAATTCGCACATTGTTCGGTCTGACTTGGGATTGGGCAATTCCACCTCCGAGCAGCAGCGCGACTCCCAGGGACATACCGATCGCTTTGACTGCTGATATGGTTGGATGATTCTGTGGTTTTAGTTTTGGTGAAGACATAGAAACTCGCTCCTAATATTCTTATATTTAGATTTGATGGTTAATTGATTCCTGGGAGACGCATATTCTGTTGCCCGGTACTCCTCAATTTTTTTTCTAAATGATGATCGATTAGACTGTTTGACCCACACCTATTTTAATCGGACGTAATCCGCAGGGAAAAAGATTCCGCGATCGGGGTTTAGTTATTTCGGGATTTGCGTTTCGGGATGAATCAAGATTGCCCCTAGGACAATTTTAGTACAAATAAAGCCAAAATATATGATTTTCAAAGATTTCTAGGCGATCGCAGACTGGATTGACGGAAGATGATTTCCTTTGATAACATTTTAATCCATGACAGTTGATCCAGTGCGATCGGCTGAAATTCGTCTAAAATTATTTGAGAATTTTTTCCTTAAATAAGGGTGTGGGGCTGCCATCGGTCGCCATCGGCAAAACAATTATCAATTGATAATTGTTGATTATCAATTATCGATTATCGATTATCAATTATCGATTATCAATTATTCCCGCTCCCCTACACCCTACATACAACATAATAGCTAATAGCTAATAGCTTCATAATTAAGGAAGGGTGCCAATGTCTAAAAGAAAAGTAAAAATTAAATTGCTGACGAAATCAGCCCTAATCCGTTTAACAGTTTTGCTCAGTTTGCTTGGCATTTTATCTATTTGGGGGTGGTCAATGGTTATTTTTATGCCTGGAAAAAGTTATGCCGGTGAATTGCCACCGCTAACCCCTGCGGAAGAATTATTCAAAAAAGAATTAGTCCGAGATATCCAAACAATTGCCGGGAAAATTGGCGAACATAACTATGCTTTTCCCAAGCAGTTAGCAGCCAGCGAACAGTTTATCTCGAAATCTTTAAGCGAAGCTGGCTATCAGGTTAATCGGCAAACTTATCAGATAGATGGCCAAGAATTCCACAACTTAGAAGTGGAAATTCAAGGCAGCAAAAAGCCCGATGAAATTGTGCTAATTGGGGCGCACTATGATTCAGTGGTGGGCAGTCCTGGAGCCAATGATAACGGCAGTGGTGCGGCGGCAGTCTTAGCTTTAGCGCGGGCTTTTGTCGGAGAAAAACCCGATCGCACTTTGCGATTTGTCGAGTTTGTAAATGAAGAACCGCCATTTTTTTGGACGGAAAATATGGGCAGTTTGGTTTATGCCAAAGGCTGTTCTGAACGGCAAGAAAATATTGTGGCGATGCTGAGTTTAGAAACAATGGGTTATTACTCTGATGCACCGGGTAGCCAACAATATCCCCTCGGTTTATTGGATACCATTTATCCAATTACCGGGAATTTTATTGCGTTTATTGGCAATATTTCATCTGGGAATTTGGTGCGTCAAGTAGTGGGGAATTTTCGCAGTCATACCCAGTTTCCTTCCGAAGGGGCAGCGCTTCCGAGTAATGTTCCGGGGGCCGGTTGGTCCGACCATTGGGCTTTTTGGCAAATGGGTTATTCCGCTTTGATGGTGACGGATACGGCACCTTTTCGTTATCCTCACTATCACACGATGCAAGATACCCCTGATAAAGTGGATGGCGATCGCCTAGCGCGGGTAGTGGCAGGAATTGAACGAGTGATTCATCACCTCGTCACCACCTAGTCATAGACACAAGTAGATCGGAAGATCGGAATCATTAAATTCACCGCAGACCCCATTAGAGTAAAGAGTAAAGAGATGCATAGTAAAGAGTAAAGAGTAAAGATATTCTCCATTCTCTATTCTCTCTCCTCTTTGCTTCCTATATGCGGTAATCCAAGGATTTGCATCGGGGGGCAAAAAGTGCGATTAATTATCTTCACCTACTTATATAGCAATCCGTTTAGAGGTTGTGGTAGGGGTAATTTATGAATCAACCCTAGGATATAGCGGTTATTATCTGGCGGATTTGGTGTCAGATGTGAAAATCTATTCCCGGCATCATTTTTTCTGGGTCAATCGCTGATACATCATGTTTAGCACCCAGGAGCCAATATGTTTTCATCATGCCTTTGCCTTTGACTTCAATTAAGCCCCGTTCTTCTACTAAATAGTCTTCTGTGAGTAATTGATAGGTAGTTTCTGAGATTTGAATTTTCCCCGGTAAGCCATGAGACTCCATACGACTGGCGGTGTTGACTGCATCCCCCCATATATCGTAAATAAACTTGTTCATGCCGATGACCCCCGCCACTACTGACCCGGTATTGATGCCAATTCTCAGTTGTAATTCTGTCCAATGTTCTTGATTAAATTTAGTCATGGTGGCTTGCATGGCTAGGGCTAAATCCGCGATCGCCTGGGCATGGTTGGGGTTGGGTTCCGGTAAACCACCTCCGACCATATAAGCATCCCCAATGGTCTTAATTTTTTCCAAACCTTTGGACTGGGTGAGGCGATCGAATTGAGAAAAAATCTTGTTTAACATTAATACCAATCCTTTAGGATGAGTGCGATGGGCTAGTTCGGTAAAATTTACTAAATCCGCAAATAAAATTGTTACTGAATCATAGCCTTCTGCAATCACTCCGGCTCCTTGTTTTAACTGTTCCGCAATGGGTTTTGGTAAAATATTTAACAGTAAATTATCGGTTTTTTCTTTTTCTCTTTCTAAGGCCGCTTCCGTGGCTTTTCGTTCCGTAATATCATGGAAAAAAACCGAAAGTCCCTCATAGGAAGGAAACACTCTCACCTCTAACCAACGGTTGACTGCCCATTCAAAAGGTTCAAAAATTACACTCACTTGTTGACGCACTGCTTGTCGATATTGTCGTTCAAAGGTTGAACCAACTAAACCAGGGAAAACTTGCCAAATATTTTTACCGAGTAAAGCTTCCGGTTCTTTTTGGAAAATTCGGGCAGCGGCTTGATTCACATAAGTAAAATACCATTGACGATCTAAAGCAAAAAAACCATCTTTCATCCCTTCGAGCAACTCAACCACTTGTCGATCGGATGCTCTTAATTTTGCTTCTATTTGTTCATTCTGTTTAATTTGTCGCTCTAACCGAGCGATATTAATTCGCAATTCCATCTGGGTAATCACCTGGCGACCTAACAGACGTAGTGCATTTAACTGTTCTGGCGTTAATTTGCGAGGAATTTGGTCGATCGCACATAAAGTCCCAATGGGATAACCGTCTGCGGTGACTAAAGGCGTCCCGGCATAAAAACGAATATTCGGATTGTCTGTCACTAAAGGATTACCAGAAAAGCGATCGTCTTCACTGGCATCAGGTACGATCGTCACTTGTTCCGGTTCCAGAATTGCATGAGCACAAAATGCCAATTCTCTAGGGGTTTCGCTGGCTTCTAACCCAACTTTGGATTTAAACCATTGTCGATTTGCATCCACCAAGCTGACTAAAGCAATGGGAGTGCGACAAATTTGCGCGGCTAAAGCGGTCAGTTCATCAAAAGCTTCTTCCGGTGGAGTATCCAAGATATTGTAACTATTGAGCGCTTCTAGGCGTTCTGTTTCATTGTTTGGCAAGGGCGCTGGTTTCATGGCCAAATACTAATCTCAAAAAAATAAACTCGGTTTTGTTGAATAAAACCGAGTTTACTGTGAATCGAATATTCTCTGATATTTCTTCATTGAGTTATGCGTGAATTTTTCCACTGGGTAAGACCAGACCTTTAACCTGAGCTCCTTTGAGATTGGTTTGCATGACGTTCGCTTTGCTCAAATCAGCTTGTCTGAGATCCGCACCACTTAAGTTGGTATGCATCAGATGTGAGTGAGTCAGATTCGCTCTGATTAAATTTGCCCCACTTAAATTCGCTTGAATTAGATAAGCGCCACTTAAATTTGCCATAGTCAAATTCGCCCCACTTAAGTTTGAGCCAGTCATTAATTTTTGGCTCAGGTCAACTTGAGTTAAGTTACCCCCACTGAGGTTGATTCCCGCTAAGTTTGCCCGATTCAGGCAAGCAGTGGTCATGTCAGTGTTGCTTAAGTTGGCTTTGCTGAGATTGGCTCCCGTGAGGTTGGTTTCAGTTAAATCCGCTTGTACCAAATCAGCCCAATTCAAATGTGCTTGAGTCAAGTTAGCTTGCTTCAGGTTAGCGCTCGTCATCTTAGCGCGAGTTCCGTCAGCCCCGGTTAAGTTCGCTTGTTTAAGCTTGGCGCCGGTGAGGTTAGCTTCAATGAGCTTGACCCCACTCAGGTCTGCTTTGTTTAAGCTGGCCCCACTCAGGTTGGCTTTGGTTAAATCTGCTTGCTGAAGATTGGCGCCAATTAAGTATGCGCCATTAAAATTAGCCCCCGTGAGGTTCGCACTACTCAGGTTGGCACCGCTGATATCCGCTTTGGGGAGGATGGCTCCCGCTAAATTCGCGCCGTTTAAATCCGCCCAGTTCAGGTGTGCTTCAGTCAAATCGGCACCCCGGAGGTCTGCACCACTGAGGTTGGCACCACTGAGACTCGCACCTGTGAAGTTGACTTTTCTAAGATCCGCTCCACTGAGGTTCGCTTTGCTCAGGCGAACTCCGCCAAGGTAGGCTCCAGTTAAGTTAGAACCACTCAAATCGGCGCCGGTCATATTTGCCAAACCAAAATTTCTCGCGCCAGAGGCGTAGAGTTCTATCACTTCTTGAGAAGTAAAGCTTGGTCTGGATGTGGTAGTGATTAAATTAGCCGTCATCGGAAGCACACCGTATGAGTTATAAGTTAATTGTGCCAAATTTTACAAAGGTTTATCAACCGAAATTTCCCTGAATTTTAGTTGATAAATCTTTAGAGAAATATTTAGATTTGTTGCAAAATTCCGTGATTTTTTTACAGGTCAGCCTGATTAGTTACTATTTTATACTGAATCCATCCAGAATCTAAATAAAAAATAAAATTTTTTAAAGATGACCAAAGCCTAGGCTTTTTGAGCAAAACTATGAATTAGTTTGAATCCCTGTAAGGGTTTCAGAGATTTCTATGTGGGCGATCGCGCCGCTAAAAAAACAGCTAATAACAATTAACTATCTAGTAATATATTTTTTCGGCAAATTGCTTATCCGTATTTTTTCGGAGTACGGAGGTATTTTTTCTCTGTGTAATTACTTAAATTATATAAATTACTGATGAGTTGTATGAGTATTTTGGATGATTGCCGTTTTTTTTTAGATATTCACACATTTAAATAATATAATTTAATTGCGAGAACATCTAAGCTATATTTACGGTAAAACTTGTTTTTTCAAAACATATTCTCGGTTTTTGAATGGTTTTAAAGGCAATGTGCCGAGAAATTAATAGTTAATTTAATTGTGTAATATTAAATGAGCGTTCCCTGCCTCTACATGGCGCCCCTGTATGATGCAGAATCAAAATATGATGAAATATTCCCATTCGGTCTGAAAACACAAAGGAGCGATCGTGATGGCTTTGACCCCCTCAACCATGTTGGCGCTGGGCACAAAAGCGCCGGATTTTCAATTGCCGGATGTGGTTTCCGGGCAAACCATTTCTTTGGCAACTTTTGCCGGTAAGCAAGCATTGCTGGTGATGTTTATTTGTCGCCATTGTCCTTTTGTGAAGCACGTTCAGGCGCAATTGGCCAAAATTGGTCAGGACTATGAGGGTGAAGATGTGGGAATTGTGGCGATTAGTAGCAATTATGTGAAGAGTCACCCAGAGGATGCCCCAGAGTTACTTAAACTTATGGCGATCGGCCTCGGTTTTAACTTTCCCTATTGTTACGATGCCACCCAGGAAGTGGCTAAGGCTTATAACGCAGCTTGTACTCCCGATTTTTTTGTGTTCGATAGCCAGTTGGAACTGGTTTATCGCGGTCAGTTAGATGACAGTCGTCCCAGTAATGATAAGCCGGTGACGGGTAAAGATTTAAGGGCGGCGATCGATGCGGTTTTAGCTGGTCAACCCGTTAACCCAGTTCAAATTCCCAGTATCGGCTGCAATATTAAATGGAAACCGGGAAATGAACCAAGTTATTAATAAAATTTAGGTTGTTGTTGGTTGTTTGTTGATTGTTGATTGTTGATTGTTGATTGTTGATTGTTGATTGTTGATTGTTGATTGTTGTTTATTTATTATTTATTATTTATTATTTGCGATCGGATGTTAAACAACCAACAACGAACAACGAAAGAATCCCTACCCAACAACCAACAACCAACAACACCCCCCCCAACCCCCCCTTCAAGGGGGGGCAACCAACAACCAACAACCAACAACCAACAACCAACAACCAACAACAAACAACCAACAACAAATATTTTTTAATCAGGTTGGGCAATGTTCAGTTCATAAAGGTTCCAGAAAGCCCCGCCTAATGCTGAGAATTTGATATTTTGGACGCGATCGCGCACTGCCTGAAATGATAGACCATTGACTAAGTAAATAAAAGGCACTTGTTCGGCGGCAATTTGTTGGAATTTGCCATAAATTTCTTTACGTTTGCGATCGTCGAGTTCTTGGACTCCTTGGGCAAAGAGGCGATCGATTTCTTTTTCCCAATCAGAGACTTCCCATCCTTTTAATTCGGGTTCCCACGGTTGAGGTCCTTGATTAAATTGATGTAATGAACCTTGGGATGACCAGATATTAAAGCCTCCGTGGGGTTCAACCCCACCGCCACTAAATCCACCGACATAACATTCCCAATCTCGCCGGTCTAGCTTTTGCAAGATGGCATTAAAGTTTAAAACTTGGACATCAGTTTTCATGCCAATCTTAGCCAAGTCTTGTTGAATTTGCACCGTTGCATCTACGCGGGCTTTTTCTTCAGATTTCACCAAAATATTAAATTGGACTCTATTGCCATCTTTATCCAATAGTTCTTGTTGAGAATTATATTGAAATCCGGCGTCAATTAAAAGTTGTTTGGCTTTTTCTGGATTGGATTCATAGACTTTTAATCCTGCTTCCGGGGATAAGTAATAGGGATTTTGTGGTCCTAGGGCAGAATGCTGGATTTCACCCAGTCCGCGATAAATATTATTTTTCATGGTTTCTCGGTCAATAGCATAAGCCACCGCTTGCCGAAAAGCCAAGGTATTAAACCAGCCAGTTTTGACGGGATCTAACAAAGGCTTGCCCTGCTGATTCTGCATTTTACTTAGATTAAAAGTGACAAATCGACTATCAGAAGATGGCCCGCCATTATAAATGGTATAACTGCCGCGCTTTTCTTCTTTTTTTAGCAAACTAAAAGCGTCAGGAGTGACTTCTATACTATCCAGTTCTCCAGAACGAAATTTGATTAATTGGTTATCCGTTGATTCAATAATTTGTAAGACGATGTTTTCAATATAGGGCTGGGGTTTCCCGGCTGCATCTTGACGCCAATAATAAGGATTTCGTTCAAAAATGATTCTTTCAGAGGGTTTATAACTGACCATCCGATAGAGTCCATTGCCAATGATTTCTTTGGGGTCGGTTCCGGTTCCCCAGGCGGAAATAAATGCCAAATTGCCATTGTTATCAGTAGATTGGAGATAGGGTCGCAAGGCATGGGCGGGTAAAATTGTAATGCCTCCAGCATATCGGAGAAATGGGGCAAATGGTTCAGAAACGGTGAACTCAATTCGGCGATCGTCTAGTTTTTTGACGGTGGGTAAATCTCCACTGGTGCCAATTTTTAAAATATCTTTAATGCCCGTGGGAATTTTGGGATTATAGTAAACTTCATTGTAGCTAAATACCACATCTTCGGCAGTTAGGGGGTGGCCATCTGACCATTTTAAGCCTTCTCGTAAAGTGAAAATAATCTGTTTTTTGTTTTCAGAAATTTCCCAAGATTCCGCTAATCCAGGTTCTAATTCTGCCGTGAGGCCATTTTGATTGATTAAGCCATCGTAGATGAAGCCAAAAATATTAAAAGCTGAAGTGTTTAGAGGGGGGTTGAATGTGGTTGGGTTACTCAGGCTGGTAAATACTAATTGAGAATCTGGGACATTTGCTTGGTTTAAAATTTTCCTGTGGCAGCCATTTAAAATTAAAACACAGAATAGAGTTAATATAATGGCTAAATTCCTGAAAGAAAACTTTAAGAAACGGTGGCGAAAGTGTGGCACATTTTGGAAGTTCATGCTCGATTCACAAAATTTCTGGTTGACTGATTTTAGGGAGGCGATCGCTTCCTTTCGGTAAACAAGGGGCGAATCACTAAAATTATACCATTGACAAAAATTCATCCAACAGCCCCTAACCTTCGTAGGGTGGGCAAAAAATTTTACCAACCTTACAGTATATGATGGTGGATGCCCACCGTACAATATAAATACTTATTGTTGCATAAATTTTTGTAAATAGTATTATATAAGGAGAGATCCCATGATTTGAGAATATCCATCGGTTGTCCTTGAGCGATCGCGACAATATCAGTTGTAGCATGGGGTACGGGGGGACAGAAATTTTTCGCGCGATCGCCCCCTGGGGAAATTCTAGCAATCAGAAACCGGGTTTTGACTATTTTTTCCGGCAATTGTGGTCAAGCACACAAAAAAACCCGGTTTTTCATATAGTGAAAAGAAAAGAGCGATAAGCCATTTGGGCATAGATCCGCTTACCGCTTCTTGAAAATGATCGGCTAGATTATGTTATTATAGCGGTGAAAATCATCGAGTTAAATTTTTAATATCGCCTCAAGTTTATCCCAAGCAAAGCGCCACCTGCCCTATAAAGAGATTGCTAAAAAATGCTCGTTTATGTATTTATTCATTCAACCCTGGAGGATTTATGTTAATGCAGAAAATCATACAAGAACTAGAAGATATTCCAGCAGAGAAGCTGGCAGAAATTTATGACTTGATTCACGACTTCCGTTTAGGCTTAAATCCAGAAAATTCCCCACCCATGACGGTGAGCGAAGTCGAACCGCGTACCCCTGGACTCCTCACCGGAAAACTGGGAGAGGCATTCTTTGAACCCCTACCAGAAGAGGAACTCCAGCAATGGGAATGAGCTATCTTCTTGACACGCATATTGTAATTTGGTGGCTTTTTAACGATCCGAAACTTAACCAAGAGTGCCGAGACATTATTCGCAATCCCAATCATCATATTTTGGTTAGTAGTGCTTCGGCTTGGGAAATTTCTACCAAATACCGAATTGGTAAATTACCTGAAGCGAAACCTCTGGTTGAGAATTATCAGGACATATTACAGAAAGCCAAATTTAACGAGCTAACTATCACCAACGCTCACGCTTTGAGAGCAGGAAGTTTACCTATTTCGCATCGAGATCCGTTCGATCGAATGCTGATGGCTCAGGCAGAACTGGAAAATTTGCCGATTATCACTTACGATCATACTTTTCACACTGGCTTAATTCAGGTGATTCCCTCTCCCAACTGCTATCAAGGAAATCGCTTTTCTGGCAAATAAAATAGCGATTTCCCCTTAACACAGAAAGGAGAACTCAGAAACCGGGTTTCTTTTTTGCTTGAGAGAGTAGGGGCGAGCAAGCGAATCGCCCCTACATATTCACAACAGAAACCGGGTTTCTTTTTGGGCTTCTCGATCGGGGCAAAATAGCGATCGCCTTCTCTAGAATTAAAGAGGGTGCTTCTTATGGGGAGAAACGCCCGATTATTTGTGTTAGTATAGAAGAAAATGCCAGTTGTCAGTCATATTACATTGATAGTGGCTGTTTAAGAAAGGTTCTTGAGGCGCAGATATGGTTTCAAACAAATTATTAGAACTAGAAGATTCTATCCAGACCTTATCTTTAGAAGAAAAGCTATGGTTACTAGATAAAATCGTGCAACAAATGCGAGCAATTACTGAAGATGCTAATCTCAAACTGGGCGGACAAGATATCAAGGAGGATAATGCAGTAAAACCCATCTGGGAAATAGCTGTAGAGATCGGCTCTCAAATTCCTGAGTCAGAATGGGAAAAAGTACCAAGAGATTTGTCCAAAAATTTTGACCTGTATCAAGGTTTTCCAGGAGACAAATGAGACGAGTTTTTGCGGATACTGGTTACTGGGTGGCTTTACTTAATCCTAGAGACGAATTACATCAAAAAGCACGAGATTTATCGTCAAAAATAGGAGCGATCTATTGCGGCAATACCAAAGCTGCTATAATTCACAATACTGGTAAAATTAAAGGACATAAAAATATGTCACTGAAAACCTTTGAGATTACGGAATTATCTGATAACTTAATAGATTTATTGTCTGATATTCAAAATCAGACAGAGGTGCTGTTGACTCGTGAGGGTGTACCTTTGGCCAAGGTGATGCCGTTGCGAGTTGAACCAACTGTGCCACCCCAAGTCGGATTAAATTATGGGGCAATGGTGATGAGTGATGATTTTGATGCACCTTTACCCGATGATTTTTGGGGTGTATGAAAGTTTTATTAGATACTCATACTTTTATTTGGTGGGACAGTCAGCCAGAACAGTTGTCCAAAGAGATTGTGGAATTTCTGCTGCAACCGGATACAGTTAAGATTGTCAGTGTTGTAAGTTTGTGGGAAATTCAGATAAAAAGTCAGTTGGGAAAGTTAACCCTAAATCAACCATTAGAAAAAATTTATCATAGTCAAAGTCAAAATGGACTTTCATTTTTAGCGGTGAATCCTGCTCATGCTTTGAGGCTAGGGGTGTTACCGTTGTACCATAAAGATCCATTTGACCGGCTGTTAATTGCCCAGGCTATGACAGAAGGGTTAACAATTTTAACGCGGGATAAAATATTTAACTTATATGCAGTCCCGGTGTTATCGATTTAGGTGTATGATACCGAGGTGGCAGGGAGCAGGAGAAAGCAGAGAGTTTTTATGGTTCGGGAAACGGTGCGGAGTAGAGTTTCGAGATATTATTCGCAACCCGAATCATCACATTCTGGTTAGAAACTTGGTACAAAATATCGGCCTAATATGGAAGCTTGGTGATTCTCTCTTCCAAGTAAAAATCATCAAGCAAATCGCTTTCTCAGTTATACAATATTGCAATACATAGATTACAGTCACCAGAAACCGGGTTTTTACTATTTTTGCGGCAATTGTGGGTAAATCACGGAAAAAAACCCGTTTCTTTCTTGGGTCAGAAACCAGGGACTCAGAAACCGGGTTTCTTTTTTTGCTCCCACAGTTAACTGTTATATTCACAACAGAAACCCGGTTTCTTTTTCGCAGCAAAAACCACGGAGGCAGAAACCGGGTTTCTTTTTTTACTGCCACAGTTAACTGTGATATTCACAACAGAAACCCGGTTTCTTTTTGGGCTTCTCGATCGGGGCAAAAAAGCGGTAAGTGGAGCTATGCCGTCAGGCTTATCGCCTTTCTTTTACTCTGGTTGGCAAAAGCGACCTGTGACTCGCTCGTATTCATCTTCCAGCAACCACATAAGACTTTCTTCGTAAGTATCGCTGGTAAAGATAGATTGATAGTTTTGTGCGGGATTTTGAATCGAGAATTTACCGGATTGTTCTTTAACTAACATCAGAATATAGGGGGGTGAAAGCCAAGGATCTACCCAGATTTCGGCAAATTCCCATTGTGTTTCTTCTGTTGGCGTAATTTGCGTTTTTGCGTTTTCAGTATTTTGTGGTGCGCGGTCTGGTGCGAGGTATGACATGATATTTTCCTGTGCTTTTTTTAATTTTTATTTCTCCATAGTGGAGAGGGATTCTCGTTCCATCTAATTTTAGGATATACCCAATTGGTTCGGCAAAAAATAATCCATAGCGTTCGTATTTGTCTTCTGAATCTTCGGATCCCGTCCTCTCTCCTCTTTGCTTAATTTCCGCTGTCACTCTCTCCATTGTCTGGCGAGTGTTAAATAAATAGACGATTCCTTCGGTTTCCAGTTCTCTTTGGGATTTTTCGGTTTCGGGTAAATGTTTGTCGATCAGACTGGTTCGGTTTTCCAGATAGATTTCTCTGTCAATACCACTCATGTGATTTGTTTAACTAGCTATCTTACTATAACAAAAAGCGATCGCAAGATTTAAAATAAAATAGCGATCGCTTCTTGGGTCAGAAATCCGGGAGTCAGAAACCGGGTTTCTTTTTTTACTGCCACAGTTAACTGTGATATCCACAACAGAAACCCGGTTTCTTTCTTCGGGCAAAAACCAGGGAGTCAGAAACCGGGTTTCTTTTTTTACTGCCACAGTTAACTGTGATATCCACAACAGAAACCCGGTTTCTTTTTTGCGGCAAAAAAGCGATCGCCTATTTTAAAATAAAATAGCGATCGCCTATCTTAAAATAAAATAGCGATAATCCTGAACTCATTGAGTTTCGTCTATCGGTGACGATGAATCGCAGCATCATTGCCGTTATTTATCGCGAATATTTAGCTTTATTTTACAGGTTTAATTTCAAAAATATGACCAGCAATCTCAATAGTAGGCTTAAACAATCCATAACTTGTTGCTCTTACACGCCTTGTTACTTCTTCATCGGTCATCGAGAGATTGATTATACCCAGTTGATTGAATTGTTTCCTTGTAAAAGGCTTTTTACTCCAAATTTCTTCAGATGATGGCAAAGGCTCATTTTTTATTATTTTGCTCATAATTTCATAGAAAAGAACTAATTGAAAATCGTAAGTCCGCAGTATCAGTGAAGCTACATCATCACTCATAAAAATAGGAAAGCGCTTGACCGCAATAATTTTTCCTGTGTCAACCTTGTTGGCCATATAATGACAAGTAACACCGTATTCATTTGCCTCTTCATACAAGGCAAAATTATAGCAACCGATCCCTGGATAATCTGGAGAAGCAGGATGAAAATTTATGGCAGCAACTTTGGCTTTCCTAATTAAATATTCAGGAACTACCCAGCGCGAGAGATAAGAAATTATGTAATCACCGTCCCACCAACTAATATCTTCCGGTAACGGATCCCCCCATTCGCCAAGATATACTGATACATCGTAAAAATTTCTTTTAATAAAATCGACTGCTTTGGTGCAGTATTTATCTTTTTTCTTTCCCAAAAATAAAATTGAATTATTTGATTTTGTCGTCATGGGTTGTAGTGGTAATGTGTTCGAGTGGTCTTTGACGGCTATTGAAAATAAATAGTTACGTCTTGTATGCTGACAGACTTATATGCTTTTATAAAGAAATATGTGCAATTCGTAAAGTCTAAAAAAGTCTAGTTTGGTATAGATTTTTAGCAATATTTCTGAACCCCGATCGCTCACAAAAAGTATAGTTAAGGTGCAAAAGGGTGCAAAAGGGTGCAAAAGGGTGCAAAAAGTAGCAAAATTGCCTCAGATTAGTTAAGATTTGTTTAGATCGCACTTTCCCATCTTCCTTTTTCGCCCTTATAGGTGACAAAAAGTAAAATTTAGTTGCAACAGGTAGCAAAAGGGTGCAAAAAGTAGTAAAATAGCCTAAAACTTACTAAGATATGTATCGCCGATGGATGTTAACGAAGTCCTCGCATGGGCTGATAAATTAGTATTTGCCAAAACTGGAGCGCACTTAAATAATTTGCAACAAGCAATATTAGCGGAGGCGTGGGATAGTCAAAAATATCACGAAATCGCCGAGGATTATCACTGTACTGAAGCGAATGTCAAAAGAGTTGCGGGCGGTTTATGGAAACTGATATCAGATGAGTTAGACGAAAAAGTAAATAAAAAAAACTTCCGCGCTACAATGGAACGTTTTTATATTTCTAATTCAACTGTTAGTAATAGTAATAATAATTTTCTAAATAATAAATTCATCGGAAGAAGCATCACTGTGTGTGGAGAAAGGTGGCACTCGGAAGAAGCAGCAAAAAAGCGATCGCCCTCTTCTACTTCTTCCACCTCTACCAGCGACCAACCAGAACAATGCCATGATTTAACCGAAGCGCCCTACACTTTTCCTTTCAATAATCGCACGGCAGAAATCAGCCAGTTAAAACAGTGGATATTGTCAGAAAATACCCAAATAGTGACTATCTTTGGTTGGCCGGGAATTGGCAAAAGTACCCTAGCCAAAAAACTGGTAGAAGAAATTAAAGATAATTTTGACTATATCCTCTGGCGTCAATGTAATGATAGCCTAAGTCAGACATCTCTAGAAACCCATTTAATAGAGTTTTTATGCCAGAATAAAGATACTAAAGATAGTAAAGATAGTAAACAGCGATCGCGCAGTTCTATCCTGGACTATCTGCGTTTAAGTCGTTGCCTAATTATTCTCGACGACTTCCAAGAAACCTTTACCCCTGGGCAATTAGCGGGAACTTACCGACCGGAATTAGAAAATTATGGGAAATTCTTAAAAGAAATAGCGCGTGAAGCGTAGCTATCGCTTTAGCGAATCGCCCCACAATAGTTGCATCCTATTGCTGAGTTGGGAAAAGCCCACAGAAATCGCCACCTTAGAAGGAGAAAAACGCCCCTGCCGCAGCCTACAACTGGGCGGTTTGGGAGAATTTGCGACGGAAATATTAGCGGAAAAAGAGCTAAAAGATCGGCATAAATGGTCGGAACTGATCCAACTTTATGGGGGCAACCCGTCCTGGTTAAATATCACCACTGCTACCATTGAAGACTTATTTAATGGCAGCGTCGATCGCTTCTTATCCTATCCCAGTTTATTTCTGGGAGACTTAGAACCTATCTTAGAAGAATATTATCAACGCTTATCCCCATCGGAGAAAATGGTAATTCTTTGGTTAGCCAACCAAGAGGCAGCGGATATGTTCCAGAAACCGGCGGAATTCACTTTATCAGATGCGGATTTTTTGAAGGCGGTACAGTCTTTAAGAAAGCGGGGATTATTGGAAAAAATTAGCGATAATCATGGAGCGTCTCTTTTCGCCGTTCCTGCTTTAATTAAAAACTATGTAAAAAATCGCTAAATTTTTTAGGACTTACGCAACGACTCTATATCTGGTGTCTTGGTGCGTTACGCTTCGCTAACACACCCTACGAATAGCGTTTATGCGTAAGTCCTATTTTTTCTCAGCATTCAGCCGCGTACAGCAGGTGTCATTCCCCCGAATGCGGGAATATTCATGGGTTTCGCCCCATTTCCAGCAATGGCACCTCGTCTTCCCCACCGCAAAAGGTCAGTAGCTACCCATAAACCGATAAAATTGATCGGGAAATTACTATAACGACTGCAATTAGTCACGAAATCCTTATGTCTTCTCAGCTTAAATTCCTCTCTGGTAGCGATATCCGGCAAAAATTCCTCGATTTCTATGCCCAAAATGGCCATCAAATATTGCCCAGTGCTTCCCTGGTGCCCGAAGATCCCACGGTCTTGTTAACCATTGCCGGGATGTTGCCTTTTAAACCCATTTTCCTGGGACAGCGCGATCGCGACTTTCCCCGCGCTACCACTTCCCAAAAGTGCGTGCGAACTAACGATATTGAAAATGTCGGACGTACCGCTAGACACCATACCTTTTTTGAAATGCTGGGTAATTTCAGCTTTGGGGACTATTTCAAAAAAGAGGCGATCGCCTGGGGTTGGCAAATTTCCACGGAAGTTTTTGGCTTACCCCCAGAACGCTTAGTGGTCAGTGTTTTCCGAGAAGATGACGAAGCTTTTGCGATTTGGCGCGACCAAATCGGTATTCCTGCCCATCGGATTATGCGAATGGGAGAAGCCGATAACTTTTGGGCGTCGGGTCCGACAGGTCCTTGTGGCCCTTGTTCGGAAATTTATTACGACTTTCACCCGGAACGGGGCGACGAAAATATTGACTTAGAAGACGATACCCGGTTTATCGAATTCTATAATTTGGTGTTTATGGAATATAACCGGGATAGTGACGGCAACCTCACCCCGTTAAAAAATAAGAATATTGACACGGGGATGGGTTTGGAACGGATGGCCCAAATTCTCCAACAAGTGCCGAATAATTATGAAACTGACCTGATTTTTCCAATTATTCAAACAGCGGCAAATATTGCCGGAATTGATTACGCCCAAAGTGACGAAAAAACTAAAACATCCTTAAAGGTGATTGGCGATCATGTGCGGTCAGTAGTTCACCTAATTGCCGATGGCATTACCGCGTCTAATATTGGTCGGGGTTATATTTTACGGCGCTTAATTCGTCGGGTGGTGCGTCATGGTCGGTTGATTGGTATTGCTGGGGAATTTACTACCCAAGTTGCCGAAACTGCGATCGCTCTTTCCGAGGCAGTTTATACTAATGTGCGGGAACGGGAAACCCAAATTAAAGCGGAATTACAACGAGAAGAGTCTCGCTTCTTGGAAACCTTAGAACGGGGCGAAAAACTATTAGGAGAAATTCTGGCCAAACAGCCGCAACAAATTTCCGGTAAAGATGCGTTTACTCTCTACGATACATTCGGTTTCCCCTTAGAACTGACCCAAGAAATTGCGGAAGAACAAGGGTTAACCGTTGATGTAGCGGGTTTTGAAGTGGAAATGGAGGAACAACGGAAGCGATCGCAAGATGCCCATGAAACCATTGACCTCACCGTTCAAGGCAGTTTAGATCAGTTGGCAGAACATATTCATGCCACGGAATTTTTAGGTTATACCGAACCAAAATCAATCGCCAAAATTGAGGCTTTATTAGTAGCAGGTAAACCCGTTGATTCTGCCTCTGCCGGTGCAGAAGTTCAGGTGATTTTAGATCAAACTCCCTTTTATGCGGAGTCAGGGGGACAAATCGGCGATCGCGGCTATTTAACCGGCGATGATTTGGTCATTCGCATTGAAGATGTGCAAAAAGAATCCGCCATGTTCGTGCATTTCGGCAAAGTCGAACGGGGCACATTAAAAGTAGGAGAAACCGTCACCGCCCAAATAGATCGCGCTTGTCGGCGTCGGGCGCAAGCTAATCATACCGCCACCCATTTGTTGCAAGCAGCTTTGAAGAAAATTGTCGATGATTCTATTTCTCAAGCGGGGTCTTTAGTGGCCTTCGATCGCCTGCGATTTGACTTTAATTGTCCCCGTCCTGTCACCGCTGATGAATTGCAACAAATTGAAGATTTAATCAATACTTGGATTGCCGAAGCCCACGATACTCAGGTGGACGTAATGCCCATTGCGGAAGCCAAAGCACGCGGGGCTGTGGCCATGTTTGGGGAAAAATATGGGGCGGAAGTTCGAGTAATAGATGTTCCTGGGGTTTCGATGGAACTTTGCGGCGGTACTCATGTGAATAATACTGCCGAAATTGGCCTATTTAAAATAGTAGCAGAAACGGGCATTGCTTCCGGTGTCCGGCGCATTGAAGCGGTGGCAGGTCCCGCAGTTTTAGAGTATCTCAATGTGCGCGATCGTGTGGTGCGGGATTTAAGCGATCGCTTTAAAGTCAAGCCCGAAGAAATCTGCGATCGCATTACCGGGTTACAGTCAGAATTAAAAGCCACCCAAAAACAATTAGATGCGGCAAAAGCGGAATTAGCGATCGCCAAATCCGACCAACTAATTGCCCAAGCGGAAACCGTGGGTGAGTTCAAAGTATTGGTCGCCAACTTAGGAGAAGGAGTCGATCCTGATGCCCTGAAAACAGCGGCGGAACGGCTACAAAATAAACTCGGTAATAGTGCGGTATTCCTCGCTTCTGTATCCAGTCCAGACAAAGTTTCTTTAGTCGCAGCCTTCAGTCCAGAAGTGAATAAAAAAGGCTTACAAGCGGGTAAATTTATCGGCGGCATCGCCAAACTTTGCGGTGGTGGTGGGGGCGGTCGTCCCAACCTTGCCCAAGCGGGAGGCCGGGATGCCAGTAAGTTATCTGAAGCCTTAGAAACGGCGAAAAATCAGTTAGTTGCTGGGTTGAAATAAATTGGGCATAGATTTCTTGCCTTAAGAAAAGAAACCGGGTTTCTGTTGTGTAGATTAAAGTTAACTGTGGAATGCCAAAAAGAAACCCGGTTTCTGAAACCTAACAGCGATCGCTTTTTTGCCCCCAATAAAAGAAACCGGGTTTCTGTGGTGTAAATTAAATTTAACTGTGAAATGCCAAAAAGAAACCCGGTTTCTGGGGGTGTTTTCTGGGGGAGATGACTGATTATCAGAAGAGTGATGGAAAATCACAGATATTGTCCAGTCACATAAAGATGGATTAAGCAAAAATCGCTGAAAGCTTTAATCTATAAGCCTTACAGCGATTTGATAAAATCATTAATCTGAATATTTTACCCGATCGGTCACATAACAGTCACATAAGATAAATTTATCTACTATGTAAATTATATCGATTATTGGTTAATGTAGATTTATGCCCAGAATGGTACATATTTAGCGTGTTTTTTAGATTTATTGTTTAAATCATAAGGTTTGATTAATCCTTCATTAATTGTATCTGCGATAATTCGTGAAGCCATCGAGTAGTTTTTGTCATCAATTGCAAATCGTTTTCGCAAAGATTCATTAGTCATTTGTTCGCGACATACAAAGCGTAAACAAGCGTGTTGATAACAAGCTCTAATTCGATCGCTCTTATCCATCTCTCTGAATTCTCTATAAGTAAACAAGATAGCTTCGGTATGTTGACTCTTCACGTTAAACTCTGGGGCAGGGAGTTGAAACATCTCAACTGAACCAATAACTTTATCGATACCACTTCCTCGTTCTTCACAGATATTAATTCTTCTCATAAAAGCGGCTAAATCTTCATTCCGAGATTTCGGCGGTAAATCGATAAAACGCATGGTTTCGACTAAGGGTTCACCCGGATTTCTAATTTCCATGCGATCGGCAAAAATCTCTATAGTGGAACTTACCCCAGTCATATTAAAATCTTGATGAATAATCGCATTAGCGACTAATTCTCTAATCGCAATCTCTGGGTATATTTTGATATTTTTGCGTAATGCTTCACCAATTTGTTCATTCTCAGGCAATTGATTATTAATAAATTTTACGATTTCTTCAAAACCCACAGCATAACCTTTGTCAAACTGCTCTTCTCTTTGAGTATTAATTCTATTTTTTCCCCGGTATATAATTACTCTAATTGCTTTTCTCCATAATCGCTCAAAGTATGTTAATTTTTTAGCGAAAAGAATTGCCCCAAGATTAGTAATCTCATAATAATTACTAGGTTTGATATGAATTAACTTTTCTGCGGCTAAACGATCTAATATTCCTTGTTTAGTATCTGGTAAATTTTGATTGGTTAACTCAAAATAACTGGGATAATTAATCTTTGCTAAAACCTCATCGGCTGTAATATTTTCTAAAGCAATCTTTTTTTCAAAAGTTTGATAGGAGAATAAACCCCATAATTCTTTTTCTTTTTCAGGATAATCTTTGAGCTTTTTCTTATAGCTCCCTACTCTAATATATTCTTCACCGGAAAATCTCACTGGTTGATGAGTCGCACTAGGAATTTCCAATAAAACTACATCTTTAAATTGAAAAGTAAACTCATAAATTTTAAAGTTAATTTTAGGATCCAGAAGCCTCAGCAGCCAATTTTCTAATTCTTCGTTGCCAATTTTCTTTTTTCTTGGTTTAAATTGAGTCCCAAGAATCTGATGAGTTTCATCGTCAACTCCCCAAACGCTATAAGCCGAATTTTGACCATGTAAAGTAGCTGAATTAGCTAACGCTGATATATATTCACCGATTTCTTGTGGGTTTTCGTTGTTGTGTTTAAATTCAACCCATTCGGTTTCTTTGGGTAGAGCAATCAGTTGTTCTAAGAGTGCTACTAAATTTCTATTTTCCATAGCTGCGTTGCTACCTCTTTATTTTCTTTGCTGTGATTGGCTGTTTTTTTTAAATCAATCCGTGACTCATTTTTTACTCATTCGGTACTTATTTGTTGCCCTATCCACGATCTATAATATTTCGCAGTTGTGCATGAGGAACGATGGCACCTAAGCTGACTATATAAGCCACTGCTGCCAATCCGATCCCTACCCTAGTATATAGTAATTTTTGTTGAAAGCGATCGCTGCCTTAACCTATTATCATGCTAACCGAGAGAAAATAGACCAAGATATCGCCGCAGAACAAATTGCTTATGAGGAACTAGCCAAACAACATTACCAGTCAGCCAAAATTAAACAATGACCAAAATCTGTCTTTATTTAGATGAGGATATAATGAATAGCGAATAGAGATTCCCAGGAAAAGAAACCGGGTTTCTGCGATAATTTTTGACACCCAAGCGATAGATAACAGAAGAAACCCGGTTTCTGGAAGTGTAGGCGATCGCTTTCTTGCCCCCAATAAAAGAAACCGGGTTTCTGTTGTGTAACAGTAGGGGCGATTCGCTTTCTCGCCCCTACTGTTAAATCCCAAAAAGAAACCCGGTTTCTGGGGGTGTGGCGATCGCGCTTTTTTATACCCCAATAAAAGAAACCGGGTTTCTGTGGTGTGAATTAAAGTTAACGGTGAAATGCGAATAAGAAACCCGGTTTCTGGGTGGGTAGGTGTGAAGCGAAACTAACGGATATAGCAATTGTCATAATTATGAAGTACAAAAAAACCCGTCATTCCCGCACGGGATTCCATAAAACCTCTGGAATCCAATAAAAACCGCTGTAAAATTGCTATAACCTAGAAGGATCAAATATTAATTATTTTTAGGATAATCATAAAACCGCCTTCTAGCAACAACTCAATTTAATCATTATTACATAGTTATGACTACCTAAAAAATCAAAGATTTTTATTGAACTTATTTTTAGCAATTTATTCATCTGGGTCTTTTTTGATTTTTTCCGTAGGATGGGGCATAAAAATACTCAACAAAATCAAACAAATAATTCCCAAGTTAATCGAAACATCGGCTACATTAAAAATCGGAAAGTTAATCAACTTAAAGTGTAAAAAATCCACCACTTCCCCGGCAACAAAGCGGTCAATCCCATTGCCCAAAGCCCCGGCTAAAATCAACCCATAACCCGCTTGTTCCCAAGGATTAAATCTTGGGCCAAAACAGGCTAAAGCGATTAATCCTAAACTAACCCCTAAAGACAACCAACGCAACCAGGCGGCACCGGGAAAAAGACTAAATGCGGCGCCGGGATTTGTGACATAAGTAAAATGAAACACATCCGGCCATAATGGCCAACTTTCTTTAAACTCAAAATTTTGCACCACCCAATATTTAGTAAAGCGATCGAATCCCAAACTAATCAAAGCCGCGATCCAAAATATGCTATTTTTAAATTTCATATTTACTTGCATCATTTTCCCCATAATTCAGAATTAACAAATTGCCTTTAGGGGTTATTTCACGAACTGAACCCAAAACCAGACAACTTAATAAAATAGAAACGTTCGCAGTAAAAACGCCAAAACTGTCACTTCGCAGACCAGAACTAAATGTCCCAACAGAGGTTCCCAAGAGTATTTAACGATTTGAGCCAGTAATGGTAAACCAATAAAGTAATGACTGACAATTAAATAGCTGATGCCCACCAGATGAATCACCAGTAATCCAGCAAGACAACTTAATGCCAGATATTCCAACCGCAAGCGCTTTCTAAAAGCCAAAGTGCCACAAACCCAAGCCCCCGGAACAAATCCGAATAAATAGCCAATGGACGGTTCCCTTAAATAAGTCAAACCTCCCCCTTGGCTAAACACCGGCAGCCAGAGTAATCCCAAGATTAAATAAGCAATTTGTGAGAGAATGCCCGCATTTTTACCGCCCAAACAGCCGATTAATAAAACAGCCCCAATTTGATAGGTGACACCCAGAGAAAAAATGGAAATTCCCTGGGTGTCCCAATCCCAAGGCGGGGCGATCGTTGAGGCTTCGATAAAAGTGCCAGCAATTGTTAATAGCAAGCCAATCAAAGCCCACATTAATTCCAAAGGAAAAGTCACGTTTTTCGCAGAAGCCACAATTTAGGATAGAGGAGCAGAGGAGCAGAGGAGCAGAGGAGCAGAGGAGCAGAGGAACCCGCCGACGGCGGAGGGGCGGAGGAGCAGAGGAACCCGCCGACGGCGGAGGGGCGGAGGGAATAATTGATAATTGATAATTGATAATCATGTTTAATTGTCAATTGTCAATTGTTAATTGTTAATTGTTTGACCCTACACCCTACACCCCAAAAGCCCCGCACTCCTCTCTTCTCTCTTTTCTATGCATCTCTCTTCTCTTGGTTGATGGTGCAATTGCTTAATGGTCGAAAACCGGCACGGGGGCTTCTGAACCTTCTAGCCCAAGCCAGGCCAGCATTTCATGGTCTTTATCAGGCGGTTGCCCTAGGGTGGTGAGGTAATGACCAATCAGCATGGCATTAATCCCCGCTTTTAAGCCTTGGGCCTGGAGTTCGCCCATGACCGCTTCTCTGCCACCGGCGTAGCGGATAATTTGTGTGGGCAGGATCAGCCGGAAAATGGCGATCGCCTTTAAAGCCTCGTAAGCATCGAGCTTAGAACAATGGTCTAACGGGGTGCCTTCGCGAGGATTGAGCAAATTCAACGGCACTGACTCGACTTCCAGTTCGCGCAAAGACAACGCTAAATCTACCCGATTTTCCCAGGTTTCCCCCATGCCGATAATCCCGCCAGTACAAGCTTGGATCCCGGCGGCTTTTAGGTTCTTCACGGTTTCCACCCGGTCTTGCCAACTGTGGGTGGTGACAACTTCGGGATAAAAATCTTCAGCCGCTTCTAGGTTATGGTTGTACCGAGTCACCCCCGCTTCCCGCAAAGCTTGTGCTTGTTCCAGGGTAACTTCCCCTAATGCACAGCAAGGCTTAACATTGGTTTCCGTGGCAATGCGGCGAACTGTAGCGAGAATTTGCTCAAATTCGGTCGATTTTGGACTATGATATTTGGGGCCTCGTCCTTGAGACACCAGACAGAAGCGACTAGCGCCTGCTTCCTCTGCGGCTTTGGCTTGCGCTAATATCTCGTCTGGGGACTTAAGTCCGTAAATCGGCGAATTTTCTCCGGGGTGATGAGCCGATTGGGAGCAAAACGCGCAATTTTCTGAGCAGTTGCCCGATTTGACGTTGATGATGCTGCACAAATCTACTTTGTTGCCGCAACAAGCTTGACGCACTCGATCCGCTGCCTCACACAAGAG
Source organism: Oscillatoriales cyanobacterium (assembly GCA_011390955.1). Classification (GTDB taxonomy): domain Bacteria; phylum Cyanobacteriota; class Cyanobacteriia; order Cyanobacteriales; family Laspinemataceae; genus Planktothricoides. The sequence continues at coordinate 180,118 of JAABRM010000003.1, forward strand.
TAATATCTGCTCCTGACCCTCGATTTGGGTCAATGCGATCGCCTCTTCTTTTTGCAGCAGTTCCCCGGCAATAATTCTCGCCGTTCGGTTGTCCAACCACTGCTGGAGTGCCTCTTTAGTCCAGGTGGATGATGGCAAGCTAATCGCTGAATCCTGAGAAATTGATAAGCCACTGCGGTCTTGGGGTTCCCCCAAGTGGAGCAAGTCGCTTAACTTAGTAGAACTTGAGACTTGTGTTTGGAGCACTTTTGGATCCTTAATGATAACTATGACTATAGCGTGTTGGCATTTTACCATCAGCCTGGGGGTGTCGGCATTTCTCAAGCCAGAGACTTTTGCTCTCCTGGGGCGCCGCTAATCCCATTGCCAGTATGCTCACCGGAACCAAACCCCCGCGATCGTTGTTTCGATCGCGATCGTCTGAAAAAATTCTGAAAAAATTCTGAAAAAATTCTGAAAAAATTCTGATTTTCCTTTGAGCTTTGATGATTTTTTTTTAATAAAGCTTTAACTTTCTGGCATCGATGGTTATGATATAAAATCAGGAAAAAAAATCGCTCGCTGTTAAAATATGGCAAAAATTAAGAAATTTTACCCGATCTTTTCTAGTTTTCTTAAACTTTTCTTAACAAAAATTTAACAAAAATTTAAATCAAAGTGGTATAATTAAATACGGAATATATAAAATAAAAAAATACTTTTTGTTAACAATTGGATATTTTGATTATATTGTTATAAATAATCACCGGCTAGTTAATTTTGAATCGGCGAATCTTTTAGAAAAAAGAAATAAGCTGAATGAGAAAAATTAAAGCATTATTAATTAAAATAAACCATCAAAAAGCCTAAGCAAAATTACCAAACAAATCATCGTCAATTCATGGCCTAATTGTCATAAATGAAGACCTGAGTCACCGGCATAGATATTATGAGTGAATGAAAAAATCATAATTTCCAGTATTGGATTAAACATCCTCAAGGGATAATATGTTCCCTGAATCTGAAATTTTTGCTGAAATACACACAAATTTATGAGTTTATCAAACCGGCAAGATACGTTTAAAGGATCTGATTCGGGTGTCAGTTTGCCACAAACTTTGGAAAAAGGATTCGTTTGGCTCTCTCGAATCTTAGCGTTTGCAGTGGTAGGCACTTTGCTCTGGATGGTTGTCATTGTCACCCTGGAAGCTTGGCCGGCGATCGCCAAATATGGTTTAGGTTTTCTTACTTCTAGTGGTTGGGCCCCCAATCGAGAAGCTTATGGTGCGTTACCGCACATCTACGGCACGGTAATCAGTTCTGTGATTGCCCTGATCTTAGCGGTGCCAGTCGGTTTAGGAGTCGCCATCTTTTTAAGTGAAGACTACTTACCCCCGAATATTCAACAGGGGATCTCTTTTTTGGTGGAACTTTTAGCCGCAATTCCCAGTGTGGTTTACGGACTCTGGGGAATTTTTGTGGTGATTCCCTTATTACGACCAATCGGCGTCAATGGTCCCTGCTTGTTAGCCGCTTCAGTAGTATTGGCGATTATGATCTTGCCCACCATTGCCGTACTCGCCCGCGATGCCCTGATCAACGTTCCCGAGATTTTGCGTCAAGGGGCTTATGGCCTCGGTGCAACTCGTTGGGAAACCATTTTACGAGTTTTATTACCCGCCGCTTTTTCCGGAATTGTTGGTGCAATTATGCTGGCCCTTGGTCGGGCTTTAGGGGAAACAATGGCTGTAACCATGCTAATTGGCAATAACCCCAAAATTAGCTTTTCCTTATTTGATCCAGCCAGCAGTATTGCCGGTCTATTAGCCAATCAATTTGCGGAGGCCGATGGGATGCAAATTTACGCTTTAATGTATGCAGCGTTGATTTTATTTGCACTGACGTTGGTGGTAAATATGTTGGCTGAATTTTTAATTCGCCGAGTCCAAAAAATTTAGTGGTTGACGATTTTCACCGTTAACCGTAAAAGTTAAATACTCCCCTGTAAACAATTTGAAGGATTCAAGGATTCATCGTTGACGGTTAACAGTGAAAAATCAGCAACAAGCCCCAAGAGTTAAGGATTAACCGAAATCAAGAAGAGAAAATATGAGTGTCAAATACCCAAATCCCCAAGATAATGCTTCGATTAGTGCCAGCAGTTTAAGGCGTTCTCCCCAGTCTCCCAGAACCTTATTTAGTTTAATGATGAGTGCCTTGGCAGGGGTAGCCGCGATCCTCGCCCTTTTACCCTTGGGGGCAGTGTTATCTTATGTCCTTTATAAAGGTTTTAACGGTCTGAGTCTCAGCGTTTTTACCGAATTACCCCCAGCGGCAATGCAACAAGAACCCGGTGGATTTGCCAATGCGATCGTGGGCACCCTGGTTATGGTGGGAATTGCCGCTTTAATTAGTATTCCCATTGGGATCATGGCGGCCATTTTTGTCTCGGAATTTGGCAATAATGGCCTATTTTCCTCCTGGGTGAGATTTTGTACCAACGTCCTCAGTGGCGTCCCTTCGATTATTGTCGGTGTATTTGCTTATGGTGTGGTGGTATTGACTACCGGCACATTTTCCGCCATTGCCGGTGGATTTGCTTTGGCGATTTTAATGTTACCAATTATCGTTCGGGCAACGGAAGAATCCCTCAAATTAGTCCCTGATGATATTCGCCAGGGGGCAGTTGGTCTGGGGGCGCGTAACTACCAAACCGTATTTTTAGTTGTTTTGCCCGCAGCTTTACCGGCAATTTTAACTGGGGTGACGTTGGCAGTAGCCCGCGCAGCGGGAGAAACCGCCCCATTGATTTTTACCGCCTTGTTTACCCAATTCTGGCCGCGATCGCTCATGGAACCAACTCCCTCTCTTTCTGTTTTGGTTTACAACTTTGCGATCGTCCCGTTTGACAATCAGGTGGAATTAGCCTGGGTCGGTTCTCTGGTACTGGTGCTGATGGTGCTGATCACCAGTGTGATTTCTCGGTGGGCGACTTCCCGTAAAGTTTATTAAGCTATTTCACCCAACATTTCAGCAATTTACTAAGATTTTCCGAAAACTAAATTGCTAAAATTGCTAAAATTGCCAATTATTCTGAGCAGAGAAACTCAAATTATTTAGATGGTTTCAATAAAAATAGAAGGGTAAACATGGATTATTGAAATAAAATTTTACCCTAGGATGATGAGGAAATCAATTATTCTCTGGGGATAATATCCGCGTTGAAAGATCGATTAATTTTTGATATAATCTTGATAATTGAGTCAGGATTATTGCTGAATTTCTATCTGCTATTAATTAAAGGAAAAGAGGTTGTATGAATTATTCCAGTGAATTGAATCATTCTCGAAGTGAGGAATCTCACCATAAAATTGAGACGGTGTTTGATACTGAAAATGTCAACATCTATTACGGCAATTTTTTGGCAGTGCGGAATGTGAATGTAAAAATTCCCAAAAACCGGATCACTGCTTTCATTGGACCGAGTGGTTGCGGCAAGAGTACCTTATTACGCTCTTATAATCGCTTGAATGATTTGATTAAAAGCTTTCGCTTAGAAGGGACGATTAAATATCGTGGCCATGATATTTATCACCCCCAAGTGGATCCAGTGGAAGTGCGACGACGCATTGGCATGGTCTTTCAAAAACCCAATCCTTTCCCCAAATCAATTTATGACAATGTGGCATTTGGCCCTCGACTCAATGGGTATAAAGGGGACATGGATGAGTTAGTGGAACGCTGTTTAAAACAAGCGGCAGTCTGGGATGAAGTGAAAGATAAATTGCAACAAAGTGGTTTGGCCATTTCCGGGGGGCAACAGCAGCGTTTGTGTATTGCTCGTGCTTTGGCTGTACAACCGGATGTGTTGCTGATGGACGAACCCTGTTCGGCCCTTGACCCAATCTCTACTTTGAGAATTGAAGAAGTGCTGCACCAACTGAAGCAAGATTATACGATTGTAATTGTCACCCATAATATGCAGCAAGCTTCGCGGGTTTCTGATATGACGGCGTTTTTCAATGTGGATCCGAATGAAAAAGGCCAAAGAGTTGGTTACTTAGTTGAATATGACCAAACTGAAAAAATATTCCATAATCCGGCGGAAGAAGCAACCCAAGCTTATGTAAGTGGTCGTTTCGGTTAAAAATTTAACGGTTAATTTGGTATTTTTTCAGAACGGCATCATTATTTATTATGATGTCGTTTTGTTATTGGTTAAAACGACATCATAATAAATAACAGACAACAAACAACAAACGACAAATAACAAATAACAAATAACAAATAACAAATGCCTAAAGTTGCTGTTTTGTTGGTCGTACATGGCAGTCATCACCCTAGTTACAATGCAGCGGTGAAAGAATTCACCATGTTATTGCATGACCAGGTGATGAGAAGAAGTCACGCCTTGGAAGAGAGAAAAGAGAAGAGAGAAAAGAGAAGAGAGAATTTTCAGCAGCATCCTCTTTCCTCTTTCCTCTCTCCTCTTTCCTTGGATTTAGGGAGGACTTTGGTGGATGTGGCTTTTTTGGAGGCTCATCCTTTGCCGTTACATGAGCAAATTGTGGCCTTTGCCGATCGCGCTGTCCAGGAAGGGATGAGGCAGATTCAGGTTTTGCCGTTATTTTTGTTGCCCGGAGTCCATGTACGCGAAGATATTCCCGCTGAGGTGGCAGCGGCGCGGAAAATCATCGACCCGGAGATATCCCTGGAACTTCTGCCTTATTTGGGAACTCAGCAGAAGGCTTTGAGTGATTTACTGATGTCTCTTATGGCAGCAGTGAATGATTCATCCACAGCAACTCTCTGGATTTTATTTTCTCACGGCAGTCGTCGGCCTGGGGGAAATCAGCCGGTGGAAGAGATCGCCCAGCAATTGACCGAACTAACGGGGATGGAGGTAGTAACGGCTTATTCCTTTGTTCCCCCTTTTTTGTGCGATCGCGTGGCGGAATTAGTCAAGATGGGCTATCAGCAGATGGCGATTTTGCCTTATGTTTTATTTCCAGGAGAACTGACAGAGGCGATCGCTGATTCTGTCACCCAACTCTGCGGAACATTTGAAGATATCCAGATCAAAGTGGCTCAACCCATTGCTGTGTCTAGGGATTTCGCCGAATTAATTGTCTCAATGCCTGAGAATTGATTGATATAACAATGGTGGTTGCCGACATAATGAACCGAGCGATCGGGTTTTTCTCTCGGCTTCTCCGTTAAAATCCAAAAGCCAATCAATATGAATCCAATTGCTCTGCAAATAAGTCCTTCTGTCCTGCTGGTTGAATCCGATCCAGTCTTAGCTGGGCAAATCTCCGAAGATTTGCAAACCGCCGGGTATCAACCACTCATTGCCCCGGATGCCAAAACTGGCTGGCATCAAGCCAATCTCAACCAACCGCATTTAATTGTTATTGCCAGAATGTTGGGATCGGAATCGGGTTTAGAGTTATGTAGCCAACTGAGACGGGAGGAGAATTATGTCCCGATATTAATGCTCTTGCTTCGAGATACTTTGCCCGATCGAATTGCTTGTTTAGAAGCTGGGGCGGATGATTATTTTCTCAAGCCCTATCGTCGGGAAGACTTTCTCAAATTAATTCATCTGTATCTGAAACCGGAAACTTATCCCACGGATCGGTTACACTTTGGGGATTTTATCCTGGACTTATCGACGCGGACGGTTTTACGCGATCGAGAGGTGATTGCTTTAACCATGAAAGAATTTGAACTGCTGAAATATTTAATGGAGCATCCTCGTGAAGTGCTCAACCGCGACCAGATTTTGGAAAATGTCTGGGGCTATGATTTTATGGGCGAGTCAAATGTGATTGAAGTGTATATTCGCTATTTACGCCTGAAATTAGAAACTCATGGTTATAAACGGCTGATTCATACGGTGCGGGGGTTGGGCTATGTGTTACGAGAAAGTTGACCGGCTGACTTTTACCCGACTGGCGATCGGAGAAATTTGATCCAGTAAAAAAATTTTTCCCTAATTTTGTTACAAAACTTATTAAAAATGTTTTACAATGAGCGCAATTTACGCAAATTACCGAGACCACAGTAAGCATAAGGGTTGCTGACCGCTCGATTCCGCGAAGCGGAGGAATGGCGCGAATCCCCCTTGAGTTCAAATTTTTGGTGGCTGAAATTGCGCCAATGGCTACTCCCAACACACCCCAGCACAGTGGTAAAAACTGTGCTAGGTCTGCTAGAATCCGCAAGACCACAAATACAACGGCTATTCGCTGACCAATTTCGATTTTCGCGGCAATTTGTCATGGTATCTTGACAAATGCACCTCTCAGACTTACGATCTAGGTTTGGGAGTGAGTAAGATTTTCGATGCGTAGATATACTGAGCAACTCCGGTTAAACTCCTGGGAAAAAAATCAGTAATTTCGCTGATGTCATTTCAGCAATTGTGTGCTGAACTAGGATAAGACTTGATGATTGCTTCTTGACAGTAATCGGGCTGGTGTGGTGTGTGATTTTTTGCGTTGTGGCGCTGGCACGACAAGCGATCGAAATAGATTTAAGCTAAGAAAATGATCTCGATTTCGCGATGATCCCAGAGGGTTAAACGCTGATCCCCGAATTGAAGCACCCAAAGGGCGATCGCTTTTTCCGTTAGAAATGAAACCTCTAGGGTTGGGTTGAGTGTACAGATGAAAAACTGGCTACCTAGGGTCAGTGTGGATAAAAAACAGTTGAAATAATAGATTTTAAGATTTCGGAGGTTAACGGCTCAATGGGACGGTCTAATTATACTCAATTTATTCGCTTTCTCCAAGAGGATTTGGCCATTTCTTCCTCTTCAATTGATTTAGCCGAGCGGGTTTGTGGTTCTTTTGGGATTCTTCATCGTGAGTCCGATCCGATGCCTTTACCAATGGTGCTTTGGCAATATGGCTTAGTCACCATTCAGCAGTTAGAGCAGATTTTTGACTGGCTGGAAACCGCATAGATTTGACCACCACTATAGGAGGTTGCATCGGATGGAATCATTAAATGATGACTCAAGCGATCGGATAAACCCCTGCGATCGCTTTTCTCGGTTAGCTTTTTTTAGGGGGGTTAGGGGTGTCGCCCAAGTCGGACATCAGGGAAAATTGATTTGCCGCCAATTGTCATGGATCAAAAAAGGGTGAACTGTTCATAGTGAACAATTCACCCTTTTTTGTGGCATTTTTACTTAATTGTTACTTACTACTGAGCAAATACTTTGCTGGCGGCGGCTACACCAGCCCCAGGGGTGACGTTGCTGGCACCTAACTCGACGAGGGCGGTTTCTAAGGCGGCGATCGCAGTGAGAATATCGCGATCGCTCACAAAACCCAAATGCCCCATGCGGAAAATCTTGCCTTTCAGGTGGTCTTGACCTCCCGCCAAAATAATATCAAATCGTTTTTTCAGAATCGATCGCACCTGTTCCGCTTCCACCGAAACCGGGGCCACAGCGGTAATCGCAGGAGATGCCGCTTCATCAGGGGCAAACAAAGGCATTCCCAGGGCTTTCACCGCAGCGCGGGTAGCGTTCTTCTGCCGCTGGTGTCGGGCAAAAATATTTTCCAAGCCTTCGGCTTTCATCATCCGCAAACTGGCTTGCAGGCCATACATTAAATTCACTGGGGGAGTGAAGGGGCTGCTATTTTTCGCTGCCGCTTTGCGATATTTGCCTAAATCCAAATAGTATCGGGGCAGGGTTGCAGTTTTGTAAGCTTCCCAGGCTTTGGCACTCACCGCCACAAATCCCATACCCGGTGGCACCATAAAGCCTTTTTGGGAACCGGAAGCCACCACGTCTAAACCCCATTCATCGATGGGAATATGCACCGCACCCAGACTGGTGACGGCATCCACAATGATTAAAGCTTGCCCGTGGGCTTTGACGTGACGGTTAATGGTTGCTAAATCGTTGATCACACCTGTGGAGGTTTCGCTGTGAGTCACGATCACTGCTTTGATTTGTTTGTCGGTGTCCGCTTCCAGCTTGACGCGAAAGGCTTCCGGGTCGAGGGGTTTGCCCCATTCCGCCGTCACTTGTTCCACATTTAAATTGTAAGCGGTGGCGACTTCGACCCAGCGATCGCCAAATTTCCCATTACAGCCCACCAGTACGCGATCGCCTGCACTGAGAAAATTAATAATTCCCGCTTCCATTGCCCCAGTGCCCGATGAAGTCAACATCAGCACATCCCCTTGGGTTTGGTGCAACCATTTCAGATTTTCGGTAATTTCCCCGGCGATCGCTTCAAAATCCTTGCTTCTATGACCCATCGGGTGTTTGGCCATTGCCAGTAAAACACTTTCTGGCACGGGGGTTGGGCCAGGAATCATCAGCATTAACTTATCGTCCATGAATTCTCTTCCTAAAATTAATCAATATTTGACCGTTAACAAATAACTGTTAGTTGTTATTTGTTGTTTGTTATTTGTGATTCGTTATGGTTCAGACCAACACCAAATAACAAATAACAAATAACAAATATATCACCGATCGTCTAAGGTTGGAGGCGGTGCGGTTAAGTTGGCATCTCCGCCCAAAAAGTTTTGATTTGAATTAAGCGTCTCCCCCGATCCTTCATTCAAAGACCAACGGTAGTCAATGGCTAAGTTGTCAACTTGGCAACTCTCTTCTAGTCGCTTTTGTTGGGCGAAGGCTTTGCGAAGAGTTGCGATTAACTGACGCACTTGGTCTCGCTGGGGAGAGTTTTGACCGACCGCAAACATCGTCTGTCGCTCCAGCAGTTGCAACAAAAGTTCGTAGTGGACATGAGAAGGAAGGGGGATAGGAGCCATGACAGCCAATTTAGTTTATACCAACATCGAATCAATATTATATGTAGGGGCAGAGGCAGCGCTCGGAAAATAATTAACAATTGATAATTAGCTGGGCTAATGCGATGCCCGGATCGGGTTGTTTGACTAAAGACTCCCCAATCAAAACGGCATTGGCTCCAGCATTGCTCACTTGTTTTAAGTCAGCGCCGCTGTGCAAACCTGATTCGCTGACCACTAGGATACCGCGTTCAGTGAGTTGTTGACCTCTTTGTGCCAGCAAGTCACAGGTGGTTTGCAGATCCACGGAAAAATCTTGCAGGTTGCGATTGTTAATCCCCACCAAGGTGACGCCATCAATGGCCAATACCCGGTCAAGTTCCGCGAGGGTATGGACTTCAATTAAGGGGGTCATGCCCAGGGATTTGGCGATTTTCACAAAATATTTCAGGTCTTGGTCGGATAGAATGGCAGCAATGAGTAAGATGGCATCAGCCCCTTTGGTTCGTGCCAGATAAATTTGGTAGGGATAAATAATAAATTCTTTGCACAATAAGGGCAAATCCACCACTGCCCGAACTTTTTCTAAGTTCTCAAAGCTGCCTTGAAAGAATTTTTCATCGGTGAGGATGGATAGACAACTGGCTCCCCCTTGTTGGTAAGCGCGGGCGATCGCTTCTGGGTCGAAGTCTTCCCGAATCACTCCTTTGGAGGGAGAGGCTTTTTTCACTTCCGCAATTACCGCTGGATTGCTTTTGCCGTGGCGCAATGCCTCGAAAAAGTCTTTGGTGGGGGGCAAGGTGGCTAGTTGTTTTTGTAGTTCCACCAAGGGAACGCGATCGCGCCACTGAGCCACTTCTGCTTCTTTCTGCCAGACAATTTCTTCCAGAATATGCCTGGGTTCCGCATCGGGAACCTGCACCTGATAGCGCAACTGTTTCACATCCACCGGGGGGTTGGGCGGACGACGGCGAATTTGTAACTCTTGCTTCTTCACGATACTGGTTATTTGTTGGTGGTTGATTGTTGGGGTGTAATTGATAATTGATAATTGATAATTTTATTTAATTGTCAATTATCAATTATCAATTGTTAATTAAAATTAAGCGTAAGTAGCAGCCCGTTTGTAGGCTTCATCCAACACTTCTGAGAGGGTGGGGTGAGTATGCACCGTAAACGCTAGGGTATTGACCGATTGACGCAGGGCGATCGCGTTAGCTGCTTCCTGAATCAAATCAGAGGCATGAATACCAATAATATGGACGCCGAGAATTTCCCCATTATCTTTCCGGTAAATCACCTTAGCAATGCCTTCGGTTTCTCCCTCAGCCAGGGCTTTAGAATTTCCTTTAAAATAAGTTCTCACCGCTGCCACTTCAAAGCCTTCAGTTTCCCCTAACTCCTTAGCTTGGGGTTCGGTCAGCCCCACAAAGCCGATTTCTGGGTGAGTAAAGGCCGCAGCGGGAATACTGCGATAGTCCACTTGTCGAGGACGACCGGCGATCGTTTCCACTACCGCCACCCCTTGGGCCGAAGCCGCATGAGCCAACATCATCTTACCTGTAGCATCCCCGATCGCCCATACGTGGGGGACTGGTTCGCCGCCAGACAATACCGCTAAATCATCATTTACGGGAATAAACCCACGGCGGTCAGTTTCCACCCCGACGGATTCTAATCCCAAATTGTTGGTAGCAGGAATCCGACCTGTCGCCACCAAACAAGCATCGACTTCTAAAATTTCTTCGACTTCTTTGGTTTTGGCATCCGCTAATTCAATAACCACCGGAGAACCGGGAGTGACTTTCAGCGCCAATTTACCCACACGGGTTTCTATATCGCGGGGGTTAATCAGAATTCGTTCTGCTTGTTTGGCAATATCCGGGTCAAAGGTGGGCATGAGGCGATCGAGGGCTTCGATCATGGTAATTTCCGACCCCAACGCGGTATAAACATCGGCAAATTCTAAACCGATATAACCACTGCCAATAATGGCGATCCATTGCGGCAAAGACTCTAATTTTACTGCTTGGTCGCTGGTATAGACAGTTTTGCCATCTACTTCAATTCCAGGGGGCACCCAAGGAACAGAACCGGGGGCTAATAAAATATCCCGCGCTGTAATAGTTTTTTCCCCGCTATCCGTTTTGACAGATATTTTTTGCGGTTCGGCAATTTTCCCCCAACCTCGGATGATGTCAACTTTCAACCGTTTTAAACTGTTGGTTAAGTCTCCTTGGATTTTGGCGACTAAGTTGTTGGCATGGTCGGCAATGCCTTCCCGTTCAAAGGCCACTGCACCAAGTTGAATGCCCAAGGATTGTAGGTGGTGGGCGTCGCGCAGTTCCCGAACTCTTCCTGATGCGGCGAGTAAAGCTTTTGAAGGGATACAGCCACGGTTGACACAAGTGCCACCCATATCTGCGGCTTCGATAATGGCTGTTTTTAGGCCGCATTCCACCGCGTGTAGAGCAGCACCATGTCCGCCTACACCGGCACCGATGATTACTAGATCATAATCAAACTCTTGAATCACCATTACCTCCTGGTGCGAATCACGATCATTTTATTTTTAAACGGAAAGGGGGGATTCCCGCAAGGGATCCGCTGACAATTGATAATTGACAATTGATAATTGATAATTGATGATTGATGGTTGATGGTTGATGGTTGATGGTTGATTGTTGATGGTTGATGGTTGGTGGTTGGTGGTTGATGGTTGATGGTTGGTGGTTGATGGTTGATGATTGATGATTGATGATTGATGATTGATGGTTGATGATTGATGATTGATAATTTTTTTATTTAATTGTCAATTATCAATTATCAATTGTTAATAGAATCTGATTATCTATTTTTTTTCTGCTGTTAATAAATAAGCGGTTATGCGCTAGTTTTTCTTATTTTTTGATCCCTACTTTTTCACCCATTTCTTAATCTTAAATATGTAGTTTTATGCCTTTAAATTTGCCGCCCGGTGACTGATAAACCGCCGACAATTAATGAAGGAGTATAACAAGAACCGTTCCATTCTGCATCAGCACCCAGTTGCATTAAATGTTTTAATGCGGTGTAGACATTTCCAGCCACCATTGTGTCTTTGACTCGGCCAATTATTTGCCCTTTTTTCACCCGATAGCCTAAGTCCACATTGACGGAAAAATCCCCAGAAATTCCTGCACCGCCACCGAGGATTTGATCCACAATGATGGCATCTTCGAGTTGGGCGATTAAATCCATAAATGAACCCTCTCCCGGTTTGACTAACCAGTTGAATAGACCGGGGGTGGGATAGCTGCCCAAACCAGGGCGAAACCCATTGCCCGTAGTCTCTTGTCCCAGTAATCTGCCCGTGGTGCGATCGCAATAAAAATTTTCCAACACCCCATCTTGAATAAACACAAGATGCTGAGTTGGGGTGCCCTCATCATCAAAAGGACAACTAAATGGACCAACATCCGGTGCTTGGTAAATAGTAATTGCCTCGTGAGTCACCTGGGAACCCTTATATTCACTCCAGGGAGAGGAACCCTCCAGCACTCGTTTGCCATTTAAAGCCGCGTGCAAAGTCCCCCACAGCATATCTGCCGCTTTAGAAGTAAATAAAATCGGCACCTTTCCGGTACAAGGCTCGACGTTCTGTTGTGCCCAGTCTAAGCGTTGGATAATCTGATTGGCGATCGCTTTTGGCTGTACGTCCTCCCGTGAGGAAAGCCCATCACTTACGGTTAAAAAATCATCGCCGCGTACCCAGTCCACCGACATAGCCAAGTGAAGGGTTGTATCTTGGTGACGAACATCTAAACCCAGAGAGTTAACCAACAGAGTGGTTTCTAACTCACAGTCACAATCAAGGGTACATAGCACTTCTGGGTAAACTTCTCTGGCCTGCAAGATTGCCTCTTCGCCCCAACGGAGTAACTGTTCCACCGGCACCGCAAAGCCATCATCCGCATAAGCGATTTTGGTTTCCTGGGTCAGAGAAATCGTTTCTGGTTGATTCAGTTCGCTCAGACTCAAAGCGCGATCGACCAACACTTGTGGGTTGACCGGCCCATAGGCCACCGCAATGCCGGGACGACCATCGCGCCACACTCGTAACGCTGTCCCCTCTGATTCAGAATTTTGCAACTCTTTCAGCCGGTTGGCCTCAAAAAATACTCCCGCACAATGCGATCGCGACTGTAACACCTCGGCGGCTTCAGCCCCCGACCGTTGCGCGAATTCTAGTAAAGCGATCGCCAATTCTTCCGAATGTAAACTACCAAACCCCATGAATCCTCCTCTTCCCTGGGCAGTACCAAAATTGATAATTGATAATTGATAATTGATGATTGATAATTGATAATTTTTTTATTTAATTGTCAATTGTCAATTGTCAATTATCAATTATCAATTAAAAGCTTTGTAATGGTTCCTGTAACAACCAAAATCCCGCAAAAGATGCGGATTCTGGATCGGACTGGATCGCCAAAAAATGCACTTGCTGGGCTTTTTCCTTAGCCGCCAAAAATCCCTGGGCTTCTGACAAGGTTTGAGAATTCACGATATTCGCTAAAATCCAGCGATCGATTACCCCGGTTTCCATAAATAATCGCGCCGGTTGTTCTTGTTGGATCGTCAAAAAGGCCATGTCCAACCCAGACATCCAAGCAGCCAAAGCCTTTGCCCGGGAAGAAAAAATAATCACCCCTGGAATCCGACAATCGGTCGTCAGCCCAGGCACTAAGCTTTTTTCCCCTAAAATCGGGAAAACCTCCCCAAACCCAACATCCCACTCATTAAAATCGGCGAAATCACTAGCCGATAAAGATACAAAAGCCCATTGTTCCCCCAATAAAGCATCCGGTAGCGGAGATGCTGGGGCTGACTCCATTCGTACCGATACGGTCGGGGGCGCCTCTTGGTAATTGGGATCTTGAGGATAAACTTGTGCCATACGTTCTGCCAGCCAAGCTTGCAAGGCAATTGTCCGACGAGACGGCACCGCATCAATCCCCAAATCTTGACAAGACTTGGTAATCATATTTTTCATCTGCTGCCGAAAAAAGCGAATCGTTGTCGGTGGAGTCGGGGCTGCGGCGATCGCCTCAGCGATCGCCCCTTGCAGCCAAATCGAATTCACCTCAGAGTTAGGACAAAACTTGCTAAACCGAAACAGAGCATCATCCTGTGAAATCGCCACAGGAGTTTCACACAAAAGCACTTCCCAGACTTTTTTACCGTTTTCAGCTAAAATCGGTCGCGAATAAAAATCTAATTCCCAAATTTTTGGCATTTTCCCCTTGCCCAAATTACCTACTGCCAATGGGACATCCTATCATCTTTCCTGACATACGGCGCAAAAATCATCATTGTTAGTTGTTAGTTGTTTGTTGTTTGTTGATAGTTGATGCCAACCACCAACCAACCAGAGAGAGGAGCAGGGGAGCAGAGGAAAACAATTGATAATTAACAATTGACAATTGACAATTAAATATAATTATCAATTATCAATTATCAATTATCAATTACACCCCAACCAACAACAAACAACCAACAACTATGAAACAAACAACTATGAAACATAAAAAAACGGGTCAACCCGTATTGGTTAACCCGAAAGCTTGGGAACGCGATGTAATTGCAAAACTACTTTTGAACGACCAGTTTCACATTAGCGTTTTGCAAGCCAGGACGACGTACTTCCGTCAAAGCTTTGTTCACCGCGTACTTCTGATTAATGGAATTGATCAGTTCAGTTTGGTTATGCTTTTTCGCCACACCCCAGAGGTCAGCAATCAAGTCAAAAGAACCATCACCATTCCGAGACCAACCAAGGTCATAATCGCCTTCGAGCACCGCCACGATGTCAGCCCGAACCTGCTGTCCATTGTAGCCACGGACATCGGCTTCGGTCTTCATGTTAATCCCCAAATCGCGCAGAGAGTTCTTGAGGATTTCAGCATCGGTGATTTTGGTGCGGAGAGTGCTAAAGTGAGACATTGGGATTTCCTCCAATAAAATAAGAAATTCGACAAAAACGACAACGATTGTTACAACATTCCCGTGAAGTAAAATTGTCAACGGGAATCCTTCGACGATTCCGCATAAAATGCGGTTTTTTGATGCAATGTCAGCATTAGATATTGCTGACTTTGCTGACCTTTCCTCCTGTGGGAAGCAGGAGAAAACCTTTAGAACTCCATTCGCTGATATTCAGCGAGGGAGGACGCAGCCGGTCGCGCTCGCTGACGAGCCCAGTCCCGCAGAGCCGTGACTTGTTCGGTCATGGTCTTCGACAGCGGTAGCGTTGATTTGATCGCGGCAATAATATCCAACTGCGTAAACTCTCGATCTTGAGCAAATGCCTCATACATAGCAGCGATTACGGCTTGCTCAATTTCTGCTCCAGAGAACCCTTCAGACACCTTAGCCAGTTGATCGAGATCGAAACGGGAGATGTCTTTACGGCGCTTGGACAGATGAATTTTGAAAATTTCTTGCCGTTCTTCGTTGTTAGGAAGGTCAACGAAAAAGATTTCATCAAAACGGCCTTTTCTGAGAAACTCTCCGGGTAATCTTTCGACTCGGTTGGCAGTGGCCATCACAAATACAGGTGATGTTTTTTCTTGCATCCAAGTTAGGAAAGAACCAAAGATGCGACTTGATGTGCCTCCGTCCGAGTCAGCAGAGCCAGCACTACCGGCAAACGCCTTATCCAACTCATCAATAAATAAGATGACTGGTGAAATGGACTCAGCGGTTTTCAGTGCGCTACGCAAGTTCGCTTCTGAGCGTCCGACCATCGATCCGTCGTAAACGCGACCAATATCTAGACGCAACAGGGGCAGACCCCACAGCCGGGAAGTGGTTTTGGCAATCATCGACTTGCCGCACCCAGGAACCCCTAAGATTAGCATTCCTTTGGGTTGAGGTAAGCCATAAGCCCTAGCCCTTTCAGTGAAAGCATCGGAGCGTTGTTTTAACCAGCGCTTCAGTTCTTCCAGTCCGCCGACTGATTCAATGGTCTCATCGTCTTCGATATATTCCAGGATACCGTTCCGGCGAATTAGCTGCTTTTTCTCCGAGAGAACAATTTCCACTTCCCCTTCGGTGAGACGACCAGCGGTGACTTGCGCCTTGCGATAGACTTTCTCCGCTTCGTCTTTGGTTAAACCCAGGGCAGCTTTGACGAGTTTTTCTCGGGTTCCCGTGCTAATTTTGCGCTGGCGAGTCAATTCTAACTGCTGCGAAAGCACTCGATCGATCTCAGCCATTTTCGGCAGAGGAAAATCCAGAACTACCACTTCTTTTTCCAGTTCAATGGGTACTTGCTGTACCGGAGACATGAGGACGATCGCTTTTTCGGTATTTTTGAAGGAGGCGATCGCATCTCTGAGCCACCGAATTACCACCGCATTACCCATCGCCTCAATAAAGGGGTGTAAATCCTTGAAGACGAACAAACCGGGGTCTTTTTGCCGAATCACCCACTCCATCGCCGCTTCCGGCGATACGGTATTGTGACTTGTACTGGTGTTGGTTTGACCATACTCTACAATTCCTCGAGTCACCGTCCAGGTATAGACTCTCCGTGGGGGCTTGCTTTGTTCAGCAATCTTCGCGATCGCTTGCTCGGCCCGTTCTTCCTCGGCAGTGACGAGGTAGATCAGAGGATATTGAGCTTTTATTAAAATATTGAGCTCTTCTTGCATAGCCAAAAGACCTATTAAAAACGGTGCAAAGATGTTTGCTGAATTGAACGCCCCCATTATGGATAATGTGGAGCTATTGTTAAACCTTTAGCACGTCACCAACTGTTCTTGTGGTTTATGCTCTTTACTGGCTTGGATTTTTTGCACTTGCTCTAGTGGTAATTCTTCATCAGAAATCAACACTGTTGCTTGATGATTTAAAGCCACCATTTCTCCATCGCGAATAATCACTTCGGAGTAACATTCTGGGCAAGTGTAAACCCGATGACTCCGCCCGTAGGATGATTCTATTTCGTCTACCTCTGGTGAATGATTCATATAAAAAGCAATAGCTTTTTCGGCGATGGTAGACATTGATTCAGAATCAACTGCCGCTTTAATTTTTAATTGACGATGCAGTTCAGGCGGTATATATAATGTAACCTTCTGCTTATCTTGCATAGGTGGGACTTGCATTTGATTTACCCGGGTATGAATCTCAAGATAACCGCATTTTTAGAAAGCGTCAAGAGGTTATGCCACTATGACGGCAATATTGTAATATTTCGTTACAATTCGCGCCGATTCCCTAGAAATTTAGACCGCTTAAATGGGTTTTAAACACTATATATAGCTGCAATGGGAATTACGATTCTATATATAGTAGTTTTGGCAATTTACCAAAATTTAGTATCGTTTGTAACGATCGCGGTCACGAAGGGGTAGCGGTAGGGTGGGCAAGTAACGATCGCGGTCACGAAGGAGCGGGGGAAAACAATTAACAATTGATAATTGACAATTGACAATTATCAATTATCAATTATCAATTGTTAATTACACCCCAACAACCAACAACCAACAACCAACAACAACAAAGGGTGTAGGGTGTAGGGTGTAGGGTGTAGGGGGAAGATTTCGTTTAAAATTCAAAGCGACGGCGATCGCTCGACCAACGCTGCAAGGTATAACCCGTGGAACCTTCCACCACCAGGGCAGTCAATCCGCCGTCTTTAACGTCAGCAATGCCTGTCACCGATTGACCTTTGGCACTGGTAAGCTCACTGTAAATCAATACCCCAGTGTCTTCTAAAATCAAAGTGCGGGGACGGGAATACTTGCGGGTGGGGTCAGGCTTCAGGGTCAGGATCGCTTCCGGTTTGTCGTTGCCGGTCAGATCCACCAGTTGTACCAACCAATCACTCATTTGGGTGAGCATCATTTCGGGACTCGGCTGAAGTCCGGGCAAAACTTCTCCTCCTAGCTGGAGTTCATACCAGAGGACTGGGACGATCGCATTGACCCATTGGGGATTTTGCTGGTTTAACTGTTCGAGGGTCAGAGTTTGGGGCGATCGCCATTCCAGGGCTGAATTAGAAACCGCCAAAGGTTTAGACATCGACTCATTGCCAGTCAGGGCGCCAGTCAGGGCGATCGTCGTCGGATCCGCACCAAGGATGGGTTTTCCCGCAGCTAATAACTTCAAGGAACCATTCTGAAATTGAAGGGCTTTAACCGTAGTCGCGATCGTTTGCTGTTCCCCATTCGGCATCCAGACAATGATTTGCAGGTTAGGGTCATTGTGCAAACCGAGGTGTTTCCAAAGAAAGTCACTGCCTTTGTAGCGAGGCAGTTGCAAGTCACGAAAAGGAAATTCCTGCCATAAGACACTATCGTGAAATCCGATAACTTGAATTTGATACCAAATTTCCCCAGGGGCCAAAGAAATAGACGCACCGTTTCCCGGTTGCCATTGTTCGGGATTGATTTCCGCGAGAATTAAGCCATTGCCAACAATGCGACTGCGATGATTCTTAATCTTTTGGTTGCGCTCGATCGCCTGAGAACGTTTTTCTAATAAATTCAACAACCGTTGGAGTTCCTCCTCTTTGGCAGGCTGTTGGTTTAACCAATCTTTGGCTTGCCATTCCCCGTCTTGGGCAGCAATAATCAGTGCGCCCCACCCTTGTAAATCGATATTTTTCGGATTGACCCGCAAAGCCATTTCCACCCGGTCCCACAAGTCAACCTTGTCGGTGGTCAGCACATCATTCATCGTATTGCCCAATGCCAACTGTGACTCATAGATTTCCAAAGCTTGAGTCCAGCGACCATCCACCAAAGCCATTAAGACTTGCTGACTGGGGTTACGCCAACGGGCATTGGCTTGGGCTTGACTGACCTGGGCGTGAAACCGCATCACATCCATTTGCGCTTGGGCAGTGGCAGTCCAGTTGCCCAGACTCTCTAGGTTTTGCTTCTGATAGGCCATCATTTCATAAGCGGGCGACCATAAGCCGGTTTTGGCCAACCATAAAGCATCTCGATATCCCTGAGTTTTTATGGCTGGGGCATCCAGGGTGATTTCTTCTAGGGAAATCGGATTGATGACAAACTTGACGGGTTTGATTTGATAAATACTTAAGTTGGGTTCGATGCCCGTGGTGCGATCGATAATTAATTCGGGATGGCCACCCCCCGTCACCTCTTGCCAGCCCGGGGGCTGGTTATTGGGAGAAGCCCACTGCATCATTTCACTCAGGTAACGAGTTTCGTAATTGTAGTGAACGATTTTGCCGAATGTGATTTTTTCCCCTTTATATGTCTTTTGCCCACTGAGTTGAAACCAAATGCCGGTATTCGGTGCTTTGCTGTAAAACCTTTCTAACTGGGTTAAAGGCAAAGGTTGACTCGACCCATTAATATATGAGTCATTCAGGTGGCTGATCGCTAATGATTCCGCTGGCCCGTCAATGTTCAATTCACTAATTTTCTGATAATAGACTTGAGCATCATCGGGGAGATCGGGCGATCGCACCTGCAAATACAGTTGCAATTGCACAATTTTTTGACAACCTTCTGCCTCTGCACCACTGGCCCCGGTACATCTAGCCATCACCGGCAACAGAATTCCGGTTTCATAACTCCAGAGTCCTTCATTGGTTTGAGGACTGGGCAACTTGTCGAGAACTAAAGGTCTGGCCGAGAGATGTCCTTGGGCAGAAATCTGGGCTTGAATTGCCTCTAAGGTTTGGGGGGCTTGTCGGTTGGCAAATGGCACCTGACTCCAAGCGGGAACTAAAGGTTCTAACCACTTCACTGCGTCTGGGTTCATCATCAGTTCTAAACTCATGGAAACCCCGCCCACCACTAAGCAAAAGGTGCTGGAGAATGCGGCAATTGTCCCTAGGGCTGTTTGACTGCGCCAAATTGGGGATAATGCGAGTTTCCAAGCCCGCAGCCGTTGTCGCCTAGAGATGGTTTTTCCGGTGGCGGAGTTGGGGGATGTTCTCTGGCGAATGGGTGCCAGAGATGCGGATGATGATGAAACCATTCGAGAGCGTAAATTATTGTTCATGCGCTAGAAATCCCCGTGCTTCGGCTGATGATGATTTTAATTAATAGAAAATTTACCCAAGACTTGCTCGTAAAGCTTGCCAGCAGTGTTCCAAGTATATTCGCTTTCAATTAGCGATCGCCCTTGCAAAGATAACTTTTTTCTCAGACTGGCGTCATTAAATAAGCGGCTAATCTGGTGAACATACTCAGAAATCCCATTCGCCCTTAATGCCCGCAGGGGAACATTTGGCCCATCGACGGTTAACCCTTCTAAACCGCGATCGCTCCCGACTACGGGAACTCCGGCAGCCATTGCTTCTAAGGTCTTGTTTTTAATCCCATAGCCTGTCCGCAAGGGGACGACACAAATAGAGGAACGATGGAGTTCATCACTCATCAAGTCAACTTTGCCGGTGACTAGGACTCCGGGAATATTTTGCAGTTCCATGACTTCTGGGGCTGGGCGATCGCCGACAATGGCAAACGTGACATCAGGGTAATGCTTTTTGAGTAACGGTAGCACTTCCACGGCAAAAAAGCGAGCCGCATCTATATTATGGGAAGCATCCATTGCCCCGGTAAACACCAAGCGGTGATTTTTGGGATCTCTCTGCCGGTAGGGAAATAAGTCTAAATCCACCCCATTGGGAATGACTGCAATATTGGCGTCGGGGGCGAACTCCTGAAATTGCTGCCGATCGTCTTCCGTGGTGACAACGATTTGGGAGAATTTGGCGCTGTAGCGTTTCTCATAGTTCAGCAGTAAGGGTAAATAGAGGCGATCGCGCAGAGTATTTTGACTCGCCCCCATTTCCAAATGGTTGCGCGTCCAGCCATAAACCGAACTATGCACATTCACCACCGTGGGGATGGATTGGCGAAATTCAGGGCGGATGTAAATCTCGTTGACGCTGTGTTCGCAGGTGATTACCTGGTATTGTTTCTGTGCCACTGCGCGATCGACAAACTCCTGAATTTCAGGACAATAGCGTTGCAACACATTGGGCGGGGTGCCTTTGAGTAATGAGACTCCAAATCGGCCTAATTTCCCGCCAAATCCTTGGGACAGTGGATCTTTGGGCAAGGGAAATATGACTAAATCGCTGACCCATTGCTGCAATTGTTTCACCTGAGTATCGGTGACAGTGGCATGACGCTGGGTGACGAGGGTAATCTGATGTTGCTGAGTCAGGTGTAAATATTTCAGCAGATTAAAGGTTCTAATTTCTGTTCCCCCACGATTCGGTGGATAGGGAAAGGTAGACGAAAGCATTAAAATTTTCATAAAACTTAAGAATTTTCAGGCAATCTCTTTAAATTAGTGAGTGGATCTTTAGAGATTCTTTTTCCCTCAAGGATCCCAGCGCGATTTCGCGATCGCGATCGCGAAAGCGAATCGGCTTTAACCAGGGACGATCGATCTAGGTAAAGATTTTACCAGACCCCCTACCCAATTCACTGCGAAATTATCTATAATTTTATCTATAATTTAATTTAGCATCAAGCCTGGTACATTAATTATAATGAATCAACCACCTATTCTATCTATTGTCACGCCGACTCGCGGCAACTTTGCTGACTACTGGCTAGAACAGATATTAAAAGTTGAGGGAAATGTTGAATTTATTTTTGTTTACCCTCCCAATGTCAGGATAAAACCGATCGACGATTCACGTTTTAGGGCTTTAGTCAGCCCTTATCGCGGGGAAGTTATCCAAAGATTTACGGGATTAATTAATGCTAATGGTGCTTATGTTTTAGCTTTAGATGATGATGATTTTATCCATCCACAAATTGCCCAATTGGTTAAAAATTATTTTCAAGTATTTTCTGAAAGCTTGGTTTTGCGTTTAAGTATCGAAAATATTCCGTTTAATCGTCAAGAAATCATCCAACGGGACTGGTCAGTAATTCCGGATATTCGACAACTGGAAATTGGCAAAAAAACCCCGGATAATCCCTACCCATACCAAAATGGAAAATTCTTCGGTTTAGTAGAAGTCCCCATTGCTCCCTTAGATATAAAATTCGACATCCGTTATGCTATTTGGCCACGGAAAGAAAGAACCGATTGTTATGGAATACATTTTGAAAATTTTAACAATAGAGTTTGGCAAACTAAGAGAGTTCAAGCTGCTTTGGCTGATTTATCTACGTCTATGAAAATTTTGGGCAATTTTATCTGGATGCCATTCTGGAGTCTCGATCGTTTATTAGGGTTGTTTATTCAAGCTGAATTTTTTGAAAAAGACGCGATTATTGGTCACGCAATGCCTCAGCCAGAACAAATCAGATATATTACTAGACCTAATCAGTTAAAAGAACTTAGATTTTATTTATCAGCAGATGCTTTATTAGTTAAACGTTTTCCTCAGTACGGATACTTTTGGAATCTTTTCTTTTGGCAACTTTACACAATTCCCAAAATAGTAGCGAGAGTTGTCAAGGCAAGATTATTGGAAAGGATAAAATCGGATAAAATCGTCGGATGACCGACTGTCCCGTCCTCCCCATACTCCCCATCCTCCCCATCCTCAAATTGGGGGAATTTCTATTTTGTTGTTGCTATTCGGACTAGAGGATAATTATGAATGTCGTGGAGCTAAAATTTTTGTTAAAATTACTGGCATTTCCCGATTATCGGGCGCCAGTTAGTCAAATTACGCCCAACCCCAAAACTAGCGCCAGTGAACGAGATAGCATTTGTCGCACCCTGAGCGATCGCGAATTAATCGCCTACAGCACTGAAGTCACAGAATTTAGCATCACCCCTGCGGGTCATGCGCTTTTAGCCCTCAACACCAGCCAATTACCGATCGCCGAAGCAGAATTACAACTGCTCAAAGCGGGGGCGGCTGGTTTTACCATCCCAGCAGAAATCGCCGCCGAAACCACCCTGACCATGCCACAAGCTACGATCCAAAATTTAGTCGATCGCGGCTTCATCAAAATCGAAAAAGCCAAAATCCAAGATGTTTGGCTGACCGAACGCGGGGCAGAATATCTCACCGATGAATATAATCCTAGCGGCAGTGACCCAGTAATTAGCTTAGATTTGCTCACCAATTACCTGCGCTTTATCCGCAAATCCCTACGGCAGGGGGCGGGTAGTCGTACCAAAATCCCCAACATTCAACCAATCGTTGAAGATGTTTTTCCCTCAGATTTTTCCCAAGGAATATCTGTCCATCACCCAATGCCCGCAGATACGGAAATTTTGAAAATGATTCAAAATTTAGACCGAGAACTCGCCACAGATAACTATTTGCCAATTTTTTATCTGCGTCAGAAATTGCAACCACCCTTATCTCGCGAAGAAGTGGATCGAGCCTTATATCGATTGCAACGCAACGATCAAATTGAACTCAGTTCTTTACAAGAAGCGATCGCCTACACTCCAGAACAAATCGAAGCGGGTATTCCCCAAGATATTGGTGGCCCACTCTTTTTTATCATTGTCACCGAGCGATCGGGTGCTTTTTAGGGTGTAGGGGAAAACAATTAACAATTGATAATTGACAATTGACAATTAAATATAATTATCAATTATCAATTATCAATTATCAATTGTTAATTATCAATTATCAATTATCAATTATCAATTACACCCCAACCAACAACCAACAAACAACAACCAACCACCAACAAACAACAACCAACAAACAACAACCAACAACCAACAAACAACCAACAACAAACAACCAACCAACAACCACCAACTAATAACTAATCGTCAATTGTTCATAAACCACCTTAGCCTTAATCTCATCCATTGCTGACCACAAATCCAGCAAACTCCGTTCTTCGGGGATGCGTTTTTTCTCATCCCCAATCCGGGGAATAGCCTTCAAAGCAACCTCGATCGCCTTCATAAAATTATCATTAGTCACCAAATTGGTATCTTGCATAAACTTACGGACTGCTTGGATATCGTTTTCCTCCTCATAAATAGCGATAATGGCATGAAGACCATCCACCAAATAACGGCAAGAAAAATCTTTGGCATCTGTGGAAAAAGCCCGTTTTTTCCATCGTTGGGCTGGAGTTAAGAGTTTACAAGTACCTCCAGAAGCACTTAGCAATTTATGAGTTTTGTCCAAATCGGACACATTAAAACCGCCAATAGCTAAAGCTAATTGTCGCGCTTCATCATAAGGAAATTCGCGGGCTTTAAAAGCATCCCAAGCCAAAAAATACCATTGAGTTAAAGAGTCAAATCCTTGGGTATCCGTTTGGACTAATTTGCGGAAACGATAAGCAGCGATCGCTTTTCGGGCTTCCGCAAAAGCCACCTCTGGGCGAACTTCATCCCCACTGCTATTATAAATAGGATAAGACCGACTAAACACATTTAAAGCTGGGCCAAAAGCACTTAAATATAAATCGATTCCCGTAATATCATTATCCTCAAATTCCGGGGCGCGTTGTTCTACCAAATTAGCCACTTCCGGGCGCAAATCATCCCACCAAGCGGGTTCAGCGTTCGGGTTGCGTTTGCGGCAAACTAGCAACACCGTACTAGAAACAGAATTTTTCTGGGCTTGATGTAAATTTTGGGGATTTTCTGTACTCACAGACCAAGAAGCGGTAATTTCAAAACCCGCATCAATTAATGATTTAGTCAGCACATCCCAGGCTCCGGAATCTTTATGATTAAATTGTACGGTCATCACCCCATCATCCCGCAAAACTCGATAATATTCGCCAAAAGCCAAGGCCATTTTTGCCTCATAATCTTGGGCTGCTAATTCATCGGCGGAAATGCCCATATCCCGAAAACGAGACGGGTTGGCGATCGCTTCTCGGTGTTTATCCGTGAGTTCTGACCAGAATAATTCGGGGAAAATATCCCCTAAAGTCCGTTTCATCCAAACATAGAAAAAGTCGGAAAGTTCCGCATATTGGATCGTAGCATAATAGGGCGGGTCAGTGATAACCGCGTCCACCGATTTATCGGCAATATGATAAAGGCTATCCGCCGAAGCCGCATCAATTTTTATGCTTTTGGGTTCTGTTTCTAGGATACCCGGTAAGCTGAGAGAATTGGGTTTTGTGCCGAATAATTCACAAAGTTTACTATAATCTTTAGTAGCATCTTGCAAACAAGATTGCCAAAGTTCAATCGAACCATTAACTTCTGGATAATTCCACATTAAGTTAAGCGAGTGCATTCCTGATGCTGTGCGATATGACGCCCGACTAGAATCCCACATAGATAAACGGCAGTTTTTATCAACACATCTATCTAATACTAAAGCCAAATAAGTGCAAATTGCCTCTACTTTTTCTGGTTCATACTCAGCCCGGATTAACTCCTTTGCTTCGTTGATAATTTCTACATAAGTCACCAGGGTTAAAAGCTGACGCGGGTTAAATAGTTTATTCCATGAGTCTATGCCATATCTAATCAATTCACGAGTTTTTTCGCCAATAATTACTTGAAGATATGCCAAGTCTGTTAAAATTTCAATATTTTGATTTTTTCGCTCTAAACTTAATTGAGCATTAGCAAATCCAGCTAAATCAAACTGATTAGGAATTCTAAACTCTAAACTGCTTTTTACTTTTTTATAAGCCACTGCATATAACTGATGTCCTAAACCGACAGATTGGGCTTGAGACTTAATCACTTCATCCTCAATAATATTGCCACAACTAGGACATCTACCCACCCCACGACTAACCGTACTGTAATCATCAGGATTGGATTCGCCCTCATCGGTTTTAATCGTTGTTCCTTTCCCTTTTTTTCCCTTAATTAACTCAAAATCAACCCGCTTTTCTGCCAAATTGGGAATTGGTTTCACCGCATACCAATCACTCGTAACTTTTCTAGCTTTTCCTTTTCCAGCATAGTTACTTGTTTTACTTAACCACCAATTTGGACTTAAGGGAACCACAGACTGACAACTAGGACAAACTACCGTATGTGCCCATAAATAATTTTGCACTATTTCCTCACCACCTCCCCCCTTGTTAAGGGGGGACTGAGGGGGGATCGGGAAAAAATCCGCTAATCTTTTCTCCGCTTCATCCCCGACCCATTTCACCCAACGGTCAATATCCACTTGTAAATCGGGTCCAAATTTTACCGGATATTCCATTGCAGCTTTCATAGTCACAACTGCCACCGGATTCAAATCCGAAGCTAACACATTCAACCCATATCTAGCGGCTTCAAAAGGAATACTCCCCCCACCAGCAAAAGCATCTAAAACTGTAGGGGTTCGGTTGCCCCAAACTCTCTCACAATAATCATGGACTTTCTCTACTCTAAGATACCCTGGAGGCACTTTATAAAGTCGCAAATTAGCATCAGGTTTTAACCCCTCCAATTCTGGATGTAATCCCAGTAAATATTCAAACTCATCTAATGAAATATCCTCTGGCAACAGAGAAGCCAAAACCGAAGCGCGAGAGAAAGATAATGGCTTCCGAGAATACCAGCGGTGTAGTCCTTTAAATGGATTCCCCCCATGTTCATAAGCCACCTGTTGATTTAACAGTTTCACTGGCATAATTTTCTCGATAAATAATCTATCTTTGTTCATTGTTGTTTGTTCTTTGTTCTTTGTTGGTTGTTGTTTGTTCTTTGTTCTTTGTTGGTTGTTGGTTGTTGTTTGTTCTTCTCCCCCACACCGATGGCGGCCCTACACCCTACACCCTCCCTTCCCCCTGCACCGATGGCGGGCCTACACCCTACACCCTACACCCTCCCTTCCCCCTACACCGATGGCGGGCCTACACCCCAATTTACTGTAACTTTTCCAGTTGCGCCTTGGGATCGATGTCACATTCAACGGTGGGCAATTCGCAGAGTTCAGCCGCTTTCTGAAAATCACTCTCGGCGTTTTGCCGGTGATTTAATTCCAGCCGGACAAGACCTCGATAATAATAAGCCTCTGCCAAATTAGGATTGTGTGTAATCGCACGGCTATAATCAGCGATCGCATGATTTCGTTCTCCCAACTTTTGATAAATTAAACCTCGGCCATAATAGGCATCATATTGAGTCGAATTCAAAGCGATCGCCTGATTACAGTCGGCTAAAGCCGCCGGTAGAGATTTTTTATCACCAATAGCAATCAATGCTAGACAGCGGTTTGCTAAGGCATCGGCATAATTGGGATTAAGTTTAATAGAATAGGAACAGTCGGCGATCGCGGCGGAAAAATCAGACAACTTTCGATAAGCTACACAGCGGTTAGCTAATGCCCCAGCATCTTGGGGATTCAATTTAATCGTCTGACTATAGTCGGCGATCGACCCTGAATAATCTCCTAGTTGAAACCGAATTCTGCCGCGACTATAATAAGCCGATCCATAGTTCGGTGACAGCTTAATTGCTTGATTTAAATATGCGATCGCTGCTTCATTTTGGCCATTTATTGCTTTTTCCACCGCTTTATTATACAACTTTCTAGCCTGAAAGTTAATCAGATTTTTCCAGAAAAATAATAAAGCAATTATCATTGAAATAGCGAGCAATGTTAAAATTAAATGCCTATAAATTAACCGGCTATTTTGTAAATAAAATTTTATTTTTTTTGGAGATATATTGCCAATATTTTTTTTATTTTTAATCCAATCGAAAAATTTACTAACAATACCTATTTTATCAGCGGCGATCGACTGGGCAGTTTCCTGTAGGGTGGAATCATCTATATTATCACCTCTATCATCTATAAATTTAATCCGCAACCGATCGGGTGACAGCCGAGGATTAATTTTTTGCAAATCCGCCAAAACTTCTTTAGCCGATTGGTAGCGCAAGTGATAATCGTCTAAAATCATTTTATCAATAATCTTAGTAAAATTTTGGCTGATTTTTGCTAATTCTTTCCAATGAAAACGATCGCTATTAATATCATCTATATTTTTAATCATCGGCAGTTCTCTGGGGTGAACTCCAGTTAATGCTTGAATCGCAATCATCCCTACGGCATAAATATCGCTGTTTAGTTTGGGATTTCCTTGAAATTGCTCAAGGGGCATATAAGCAGGAGTTCCCGTCGCCATAGTTCGAGTTTCAGCGGTCAGATCGCCTTCATTGATTTCTTTAACGGTGCCGAAATCGATTAAAAATAACTGACCATCTGATTGTCGTCGAATAATATTCGAGGGTTTAATATCTCGATGAATCACCCCATTACTGTGGATAAATGATACAATTTCTAATATTTCTTGAATTAAATTAATCGTGGCTATCTCACTTAATTGCCATCCCAAAGTTAACTCACTACTGAGAGGATAACCAGGGATATACTCTTCAACTAAATAAAATTGTTGATTTTCCTCAAAATATGCAAAAAGTTGGGGAATATGAGGGTGTTTTCCGAGTTTTTCTAAAATTTTAGCTTCTCGGCTAAATCGACGCTGGGCAGTTTTCAAACTTTTCCCCATTTTTGGAGTTGGCAAAAGTTGTTTAACCACACAGGTCGGGTTCCCCGGTCGGCGGGTATCCACCGCCAAATAAGTGGTGCCAAAAGCACCAGATCCGATAAATTCAATAATTCGATAGCGTTTCCCTAAAAATTGGCCGGAGGTCACTGGATTATATTAATTATAATAACTGAATAAGTTAACGGTGATGCTGTTTTGAATCTTTATGGCTTATTTTGCTGCAATAAATTGATTTGATACTGAGCATCATGGTAGCAGCCTGTTCTGCCTCGATCGAGACAAAGTTTGCCTGCGGTTTGAAAATCGGCGATCGCTCCTTTGATATCTTTAAGTTGTACCCGAACCAGACCCCGGTTATAGTAAGCAAGATCGTAGTCTTCTTTAAATCTAATTGCTTGGGTATAGTCTAAAAGAGCTTCGGGATATTGGTTTAAATCGTAATAAACCGTCCCCCGATTACTATAAGCTACCGCATCATTCGGGACTAATCTAATTGCTTCAGTGTAATCATCAATCGCTCCTTGAAAATCATTCGCGGCTGCACGAGCCATGCCTCGGTTACTATAAGCTTTCGCCCCATTGGGTTCTAGGGCGATCGCCTGGGTACAATCCGCGATCGCCAAAGCATATTGTTGTAAATTCGTATAAGCCAGACAACGATTACTATAAGCCTCTTGGTATTTGGCATTTAAAGAAATCGCCTGACTACAATCCGCGATCGCCAAATCGTACTGAGCCAGATTTAAATAGGCGCCACAACGATTCACATAGATATCTGCATCATCTGGACTAATCCGTAATGCTTCCGTATAATCCTCCATTGCTCCCGAATAATCTGCCAAAAAAAACCTCGCCCTACCACGACTATAATAGGCTGAAGCATCATTGGGATTTAATCTAATCGCCTGAGTAAAATCAGCGATCGCGCTTTGTTTGTCATCAGCGGCAGAGGACGATAAACCCCGATTAATAAATGCCGTAGCATCTTCGGGATTTAGCCGAATTACCTGAGTATAATCAGCGATCGCTGCTGGGTAATTGTTCAGGCGATGATAAGCCAAACCTCTCTGATAATAAGCATCTGCATCCTGAGCATTTTTCTCGATCATTTTAGTATAGTCATCAACCGCTGCCTGGAATTGATTTAATTTTAAATAAGCCAACCCCCGATTAAAATAAGCCGCTACATAATTAGGATCTTTTGCCAAAGCCGCCGTGTAATCTTCCACCGCTGCTTGATAATTGCCTAGATCCAATTGAGCATTAGCTCGCTGATAGTAAGATTCTGCCGTTGGTTTAAGGGCGATCGCTTGCGTAAATTGTTGAATTGCCGCCTGTCCATCACCACTTGCGGCTCGTTCTTGAGCAATACTTTTGAACTCGGCAATCCGCTGATTCAGATAATTTTGCTTATAGAACCACCAAGCAGATCCGCTGAGAGCGATCGATAGTCCTACGGCGATCGTCATTTTCAGGCTTTTCACCTTTGACCTAGGTATTGACCCAGGCATCTTTGGTGAGCTTGCCAATTTATCTGGTTTAGGTAAATTAACCCGGTGGGGAGCCGTGAGTGCGGGTTTGATTGGTGGCGGTGGTGGGATGGGTATTGAACCTGGGTGAGCGCCGGATGGTCGTGATTTTAACTTTTTCAAAGCCGCCAAAACTTCCGGCACCGACTGATATCTTTCGCTGGGAATCTGGTGTACCATTTTATCCAGCATACTAACTAGCTGGGGTCTGACTTTGACCTGATCGTGCCATACCAATGTCGGATGTTGGGGATTCTGATCGTCCGATATCTGCATGAGGTCTTTCCCCGGCAAACCAGTGAGGGCTTCAATGGCGATTAAACCCACTCCGTAAATATCAATGTTGTATGTCTGACTTTGGTTAAGTTCTAAGACCAGTTGACTGTCGATGTTCTCCGAGCTATTGTCTGGAGAGTGGCTTTGGGTTTTTAGTAGTTGACTGTTGATTTCTTGATTTTTAATCAGGGCAAAGTTGATTAATACCAGTTTGCCATCTGATTCCCGGCGAATTAAGTTTTCCGCTTTCACCTGGCGGTGTACGATCCCATGTCCGTGGACAAAGATTAGTATTGTCAGAATTTCGTGTAGCAGTTTGTAGAGTTGGTCTTCGGGCATGGGGATTCCGTGGCCAATTTCATCGGAGAGGGGATGGCCTAGGATAAATTCTTCTACGATATAGAAGTCTTTATTCTCTTGGAATAATGCTAATAATTGGGGAATTTGGTCGTGCTTGCCAATTTTTTCTAAAAATTCTACTTTTTTCTTAAAAATCAGTTCAATAATTTCCAGTGATTTACCCTGATTTCTGGGCAGACGCAATTGTTTGACCACGCATTTTGGTTCCCCAGGACGATGAGTATCCACAGCCAAATAGGTCTGTCCAAACCCATTGGCTCCCAAGATTTTTTCAATTCGATATCTTCTGTCTAATAGTTGGCCAATCATTGCGGCACCCTGCGCCATGTTTGGTGGTGATGTTTATATTGTATTAAATCAGAGAATTTTATGCCTACCAGGGCTGACGGATTTACCATTAAATTTGACTATCGGGTAAGAGGGAAAAATATGTCAGGAGATTTCAGACAAGGAGATACGATCGCCGCGATCGCCACAGCAATTGTGCCACAACAAGGGAGCATTGGCATAGTCCGATTATCTGGAACCGATGCCGAAGCTATCGCCCGCACTTTATTTCATCCTTCCGGATCTCAACCCTGGGAAAGTCACCGCATCTTATACGGCTATATTCGGCATCCTCAGACGCAACAAGCCGTAGACGAAGCTCTACTGCTGATGATGAAAGCACCCCGATCTTATACAAGGGAAGATGTCGTTGAATTTCACTGTCACGGCGGGATTATTCCCGTGCAACAAGTTTTGCAGCTTTGTATCGCCCAAGGAGCTAGACTGGCTAATCCCGGAGAGTTTAGTCTCCGAGCTTTTTTGAATGGACGCATTGACCTAACTCAAGCGGAAAGTATTGCTGATTTGGTTGGCGCTCGTTCTGCCACGGCTGCTCAAACTGCACTGGCTGGTTTACAAGGTAAGTTAACCCAACCGATCGGCCAACTTCGGGCTAATTGTTTAGATATACTGGCAGAAATTGAAGCCCGGATTGATTTTGAGGAAGACTTACCGCCGTTAAACGAGCCAGAAATTATCGCCAGAATAAACCACATTTTGGCAGAGATGTCAAGAATTTTGGCTACGGCGCATCAGGGAGAACTGTTGCGGTCTGGGTTAAAAGTCGCGATTGTCGGGCGACCGAATGTGGGTAAGTCCAGTTTATTAAATGCTTGGAGTCGGAGCGATCGCGCCATTGTCACGGATCTTCCCGGCACCACCCGCGATGTCGTGGAATCTCAACTGGTGGTTAAAGGCATTCCCGTGCAAGTTTTGGACACTGCGGGTATTCGCGAAACCGACGACCAAGTAGAAAAAATTGGCGTTGAGCGATCGCGACGCGCTGCCCAAGCTGCGGATTTAGTGATTTTTACCATTGACGCCACCGCAGGTTGGACATCAGCCGATGCAGAAATTTATACCCAAGTTAAACACCGTCCTCTGATTATCGTCATCAATAAAATAGACTTAGTAGAAAAATTGCCCAGTTTGCCCAGCGATATTATTGATGCTAAGAGTTCGGTAGAGGCGATCGGCACCTCCGCTACCCGGTTCGATCTTTTTTATGGGCAAGGTATCGAAGACTTAGAAAATGCCATATTAAAAGCGGTTAATCTGGGTGACATACAAGCCGCCAACTTAGAATTAACTATTAACCAACGTCAATCCGCCGCCCTAACTCGCGCTTATACCGCTCTCCAACAAGTCCAATCAACCATTGCCGATACTTTGCCCCTCGACTTTTGGACTATTGACCTACGCGGCGCCATTCAAGCATTAGGAGAAATTACTGGCGAAGAGGTTACCGAATCCGTGCTCGATCGAATATTTAGCCGCTTCTGTATTGGCAAATAAAAGTAACCGGGTTTCTGTCATTCCGTTGCTAAAGTTAATTCAGCCTAGAAGATAAACCCTGTTGCTATCCTGAAAAACACCGGCTTGGCGAACTCAGCAAATTCGTTTTTTTATTTTTTTTGATATTGAATTAAACGATCCGGTATTTTGCAAGAGGTCTAATCAACCGGATTTATTCAAGCAACAAAGAAGCCCGATTTCTCCAGAATCTTGACTAAACAATCCAGTCGCATTACTAAGGAGATAAAAATTAATGAGTGGAAGATATTTGCCCATCCTATTTTTGGCACTATAGCAATTGTCAGAGTTATGAAGTACAAAAAAACCTGTCCCGAACCGCGCCCGCTAGAATCCAGAAAAACTCTGTACTTCCCGAAGGACAATAACCGCTATATCAATTTTGTTCCAAGAGAAAATTGCGGCCTATAAAACAGGGAGTAAGCATCAACAGGCAACCGCGAACCATCAACAAGCAACCGTAAACCATCAACCGGGAACAAGCCAGAACATTAAACCCATTAAAATTCGTACTGAATTCCCGTGTCTACATTCACCCGAAAATTCGTGGTATCTCCGGCGGGTTCAGATTCATAAATCATGTACGCGCCATTATTAAACGACCACCGATCGTTTAGGGGAACGGAAATGATTGTCGCTGCTTCGGCGATGTAATCATCGGTATTGTCCAAGCTCAATTGAAATGATAATGCCTGGTTAAAGGTCAAATTGGCAAAGAAAATATCTTTGTAACTCAGCTTATATTCCGCCACGGGAAAGTCTACTTCCGAATCTTGCTCCACGGCATCATCATAACGAACCCCTAAACCAAGCTGCATATCTAAGGTTTGATTGGGTTCTTCTCCTCGCCATAAGTTAATCCCGGAACCTAAATATGTATCTGCCCGGAAATTGATGTCCGATAGTTCATCTTTTAGCAGCCCGGAACTGATGACATAGTATTGGCGATCGGACGAATGATAGCGATATTCGGAGTTAAATTCACCGCGAATTTGATTCTCATCTTCCGGGGCAACCCGGCTGTTATCAAAACTATTCAGAAAAATCAACCCAAAGTTTAATTCGTCCCGCGACCATTGTCGCCCTAATTGAGATCCGACAATCAGAGTATTAATGGTTT
The DNA here is from genome assembly GCA_011390955.1 of Oscillatoriales cyanobacterium. Lineage (GTDB taxonomy): Bacteria > Cyanobacteriota > Cyanobacteriia > Cyanobacteriales > Laspinemataceae > Planktothricoides. Next base: position 213,441 of record JAABRM010000003.1, read on the forward strand.
TGTTTCCCGAAAACAGTTGGCTGCTGACAAACAGACCGCCCTGCCAGGGGGTAGGCTCCAAGGGAGTGTCTAGGGGGACTGGAGTCAAACCGGGCAGGAAGGATACCAGTTCTCTGGAGATATCCGGCTGCCCAAGATCGGCATATGCTAGAGCAATTTCGGTGAATAAACTGCCCTGGACTTCCCCATCTTCGATCGTGTTGGCAATTTCTAATGCTTGGGACAAGAGATCGTTTGCCCTGACCGTTTGTCCCATCTCAGCAGTATTGAGAGCGATCGCTGTCAATACGCTGGCCTTTTCCGCATCGTCTTCGATCGCCTCTACGGCTTCTAGGGCTTGGGACAATATGGAATTGGCTTGAAAGTCTTCTCCCAGGTTGACATATCGAAGGGCAATTTCACTGAGGACTGTAGCCTTTTTTGCCGGATTGGTTATAGCTTGGGCAAACTCTAAAGCTTGAAATAAAATTGCGCTGGTTTGCTCTACTTGGTCGAGTTCCTGAGTTAAGTTCAAACATTCAGGCGATCGCGCCTCCATTCCCAGGGAATTTGCCTCTAGTTCCACGGGAATAACCGCTCCAGTAACATCACATTCGCTATTGACTGCGGGGGTTAATAAAGAATTACCCTGTGGATTTTCTGCCCAAACAGGTTCGACTAATAAAAATGGAGTCAACAACACCCCAACTACAATTTGTTTAATCTTCAACGGTAGGTGCCTCTGAGCTAATAATCACCAGTAAACATCTTATCCCAAAATTTGACAAGGAGATGACTATTTCTGACTGACTGAGTAATTTGAGGGAAATGCTAAATTTGGTATCTAAAATTACGGTTGATCCCCAACAAATTGCGAAATATTAACTTATGTTAAGTTTAATTAAAAAAATTTGGCTTGGTTGAATGTTTATGTTAATTTAAATTCAGGGCACAACCAAGTTAAATACCAATTAACCATCGTATTAGATCCGGTGTCCAACTGCTCTAATCCCAATTTCGCATTCCCTGTGATTGGCATCTATCCCCAAGAATAGTGACCTGGAGCGACAGCTTGTCTGACCCAGCCAGCCAAAACTTTGAGTCCGGTACGGACTAGGGTAGTGCTAACAAAAAGTATCAGGCTTGTGACTTTTGTAAACCTCAGTTTTGAACAGAAAAAAATCAATTATACTAATTAAATGGAACATGAAAAAAGTCTAGTCGCCTTCGACTAGACTTTTTTCATGGTGAGGAGAAACCGGGTTTCTCTTGCATTCAAGAAACCCGGTTTCTTGACCAAGATTTAAACGGGATCCGTTACCAGTTGATCGGTCACGATTTGACTATTACTAGACCGTTCCACTGGTGAGGTGGTTGACACCATTGCCGCCAGGAGTTGATCGGGAACAACAGTAAAAGGCAATCGATGAATATCAGAATTCGGGCGACAAGAGATTTCTGCCGCCCGTTTCAAATCTTTGAGGGTAATATGTTCCAGCCCCAGAGCATCTAAAGTTGCTGGCAAACCAATTTCCCCATAAAATTTCAAAAGCTGCTGTCTGGCAGTGGCAGCTAGTTGGTTATTTTGCACCATTTCTTCCAGACGTAACTGCACTAAAATGCCGTAGGCTACTTTTTCTCCATGCAAAGTGTGATGTTCTGGATCCACATGAGTTAAACCATTGTGAACGGCATGGGCGCCGACGGTGCGGCATTGAGCGCCCCCTAGTCCCCCGATCGCACCTGCCAGTAAAACCGTGGCGTCTACTACTTCTCGCCAAACTTCGCTCCCCGGTTGTTCCAGGGCAGCGGCAGATTTTTGCAAGAGAATATCCCGAAGCACTCGCGCTTGTTGTACGGCAGCTACTAATAAAGTTTGCTCAGAATGACCGCTACTTACTGAGGCTTCATACCATTTAGCGATCGCATCTCCAATTCCGGCAACTAAAGTCCGTTTCGGTGCTGTAGCAATTAACTCGTAATCCAAAATCAGCAAGTCAGGACAACCACCATCCAGAGGCACATCGTAAAGAAATGCTCCGCGATCGCTATATATATTAGACAATGCCGTCCAAGCCGCACAGGTAGCCGCTGATGACGGAATAGTCACCACAGGCAAATTACAACGGTGGGCAACCAGTTTCGCCATATCTAGAGATTTACCGCCCCCAGTGCCAATAATGAAATCGGCTTGATGCTTCTCCACCGCTGTCATCAGCCTAGCAAGGCTGGCTTCGCTACAATCCGGGCGATAAGAACCTGGGTGAGTCGCTATCTGCTGTGCTGTTAAAGCAGGTTTTAATCGTGCAAGAGTCACCTCAAGAGAAGAATCACCCCCGATAATTAAAGAATTTCTGCCGAACGTAGCCAAGATGTCTCCTACCTGTGCCAGAATCCCAAAGCCCCGCATCACTCGCTTGGGGGCTACAGTCAAAGTGGGCAGCGAAGCGAACTCGGCTGTAGTCTTAGGAAAGTTTTCAGAAGTTTGTTCAGACATAATATTGGTTTTCCTGAATATCGTTCAATTGATTTGCTTGCTGGCTTTCGATGTGGGGGGAAGTCCACAATCACTCCCTTTGTACTTTAGATCCCATAAAAGCAGAAGCGAGCGATCGGCCTCAAAAAAATTTTTTCAGAAATCTAAAATGCCAAACCATTACCAGACAAGGGTTTTCGGGGATAAAAAAATTTTTTTCAAAAAAGTTGGTTTTAGGGGTTGACAAACCAATTCAGGTTTGTTAGATTAGTAAAGTGCCTGAAGGACGAAACGCCCCACGGCACCCCGCACCTCGATAACTCAATAGTTTGAAAGCCTATCACATTTTGTTGGATCTCGTCAAGTTAATCCTTTTTTTCAC
>JAABRM010000044.1 GCA_011390955.1 Oscillatoriales cyanobacterium
TAGCCATTTCCACCGGCGCCGCTTGTTCCTCTGGGGTAGAAACTCCTTCCCATGTTTTAACCGCATTAGGTTTACCTTCAGAAGCGATCGAAGGTTCCCTGAGAATTGGACTGGGAAAATTTACCACAGAGTCGGATATTACTAAAGCCGCAGAACTTCTTACCAATGCAGTTGCACAAGTCCATAAGTTAATTGAGATTTAGCGATCGCGATACTTCAGAAACCGGGTTTCTTTGTTAAATCTCGGTGATGATGCAAAAGCAACGGAGAACCCGGTTTCTTGGTTGATGGTTACTCACCTTTTATCAAAAAAACCAATTTTGCTCGGACAAACGCTGCCATGCTTTACGGATATGCTGGGGTTTAAAAAGATCCCGCTTGCGGTCATTCCAAGACTGCACCAAGGCGATCGCCCGATCGCTATCTTTGGCAGCTTCTGGATCTTCATTTTCAATTGCCCAATGAACCGTAGCCAATAATTCCATCCCATAGGGAGTTTCAAACCCACAAATTAACCGTTCAACCGCTTCTAAACGAGCGATCGCATCGGGATATTTTTCTAACACTTTTGCCGCAGCTTTTCTGCCTTCGGGTAACACAGAAATTTGTGGAGATTGACTCCGGTCTCCATAACCGCGAATATAATGGCCTTCAAGTCCTTGTAAAACATGATGCAAATTATTTGCATAAGGGCCATACTTTTCCTTGACATATTGTAATCTTAACGGTTCTCCTGCCACCTGGAGAAAATAGGCTAACTTTTGAATTTCTAGACTGCTTAAACGATAACCAGGAATGCCGTATAATTCCAACAAACGAATATACAAAGCTTTAGATCGAGTCATGCTTGGCTTTTTCGTTGCCACTTGCATTGACGCAGCTTCTGGTGTTCCCTGGGGCGCAAATAAAAGCACTTTTACATCAGGTAAATCTGCAAAAGCTAACGAAATCAGCGGCTTAACGTCACTCCAAGATAACCCACCATTTCCACACCCTAATGGCGGAATGGCGATCGATTTAATTCCTAGTTGCTTCACTTCCGAAATTAGAGATTGTAATCCCGATTCAATATCTTCAATTCGGGACTTGCCGCGCCAGTGGCGTTTTGTGGGAAAATTGATAATATAACGGGGATTAATTAGCTCACTATGCAATACCACAAACATCTTACCGGGCTGCACTTCTTGAGCCTCGCAAGCTCGTTTATATTGGTAAAAGTTTTCGGGAAATGCCTGTTTAAACTGCAAAGCAATGCCCTTGCCCATCACCCCAACACAGTTAACAGTATTTACCAGGGCTTCGGCATTCGCTTCTAACAAATTGCCTTGCGTAATTGAAATCATAATCCCTATTTTTATAATCCGCTTATTTTTAATAATACCACTCTCGATGAATTTTGACTAGAGGCTGATGCCTATTGGGAAATTGTTTTAACTGAGTCTCAACCCGCTGTTTCATTTCTGGACTAATGACCCCGATTTCTCGAATTAGCCGCCACGGAAAAAACTCATTCACTAAAAACTCTGCTTGTCGGCGACGCTTTCTATCTCCATCTTCATCGGTATCTGCCCAATATTTAGCTTCCATAATTTCCCAATCAATCACATCATATAGATCATCTAAGTTATCATAAAAATAGAAGTAATATGATAGATAAGTATCATCGATAAAATTATCGTGCTTGTTTTAACAGTGATTGGATGAATAGAAGGCGATCGCCCAAGAAGAGATAACCGGAGTCAGAAACCGGGTTTTTTAAATAAATCTTGGCGATCGTGCAAAAGCAACGGAGAACCCGGTTTCTTGATGTTTACAAAATTGTTAAATAAGTTTCCGTGGGACTAATGGGCAACGGCTTCAATACTTGACGATTTAAGTCAACTTCTAACCCCAAAGATTCTAAAGGAATTACCCCCAAAAGCGGGTCATGTCCTCCCGGTAACTCCAAACACTCAAAAGTTCCTTCCCGGTCAAATATGGATATAGTAGCATCCCGGAAAATGCGGGCTTTACCAATCCCCATTGCCGTAGCTACATCGACTTCTTTAAGGATTTTTAAGCCTAATTGCGCGATCGCCTCTGGGGGTAAACATAAAGTCGTTGCCCCGGTATCAACTAAGACATTTTCCAAGGTCAGCGATCGCACTTGATCTTCGCTTTTTACCCCAGCTTCGGCCAAAATTTGGTCAGCGCGATTAATAATTGTCAGCGTCGTGAAAACTTTACCCATATCCTGCTGATTTGTTGGTTGCATAATCTCCTCCTGAAATAGTCGGAGTAATTATTTATATTTAGTTTAGCATATATTTTAATTGACTAGCACAAATTTAACATTTATTCATCTATATTATTTACAATAAACTGTTAAAATAATAGCCATTTAATTAAAATAAATACCCGAACCGAATATGATTCAATAGAAAATTGTTGTATAATATTGCAGAGTTAAGATAAGATGTTATATTGAAATCTAAAGACAACGAAATTATCTCTAATCCGGCTTAAAAATTCCCGTTGGTATTATGACAAAATCTCTGGAATATCTACTAAAAAACGATCGCACCATTAGAGTCATTGGCTTTGACGATGCCCCATTTCAACGCGGCAGTGGGGAAAAAGTAGCGATCGCGGGGATTATTTGTGGATTAACCCGATTTGAGGGGATGCTATGGGGAGAAATCGATCTCGATGGTTGGAATGCCACTGAAGTAATTTATCAGTTACTTGCAAACAGCAAATTTTTGCCCCAATTACACCTAGTCCTCCTCGATGGGATTGGCTTTGGGGGATTTAATATGATTGACTTGCCCCAACTGCATCAACGATTAAATCTGCCTTGTGTATCGGTGATGCGAAAATTTCCCGATTTAGTCGCAATGAAAGAGGCAATGTCTCGTTTACCGGAAGTAGAAACGCGCTGGGAAATTGTCCAACGGGCTGGTCAAATTTATCAAAAACCGCCCTTTGTCTTCCAAGTTTGTGGGGAACAACCAGATATAATTGCGGCCACTTTATCAAGGTTGAGCGATCGCGGCAACGTCCCCGAAGCCTTGCGATTGGCCCATTTAATTGGTTCAGCGGTAATTAAAGGAGAAAGTGGCAATTGCGCCTAAACTTCGGTTGCTCAGACTGAAGACGCTGCCAAAAGACAGCGCCACCATCGAGCCACCGATTAATTTAGATCGCTTTTAGATCGCTTTTAGATCGCTTTTAGATCGCTTTTAGATCGCTTTTAGATTACGCCATGCAATTGCAGGGTTTGGTGCAATTCCACCAAGCGACGCCATTGGTCTTGTTGAAGCACTTCCCAATTATTGCCAAAACCCGATGCCTCCAGAACCCCAGTTTCGGGATTGATAAAACTCATCACCCGCGCTTCCAACACCGCATTAATTCCTTGGGTGCCGCGATCGCGAGCCTTTTTTAAATTCTCCACATAGCTCATTCCCGCTGCCGGTGCTTGGTTCAACAAATCGGCACCCGCAACCAACTCCAACGCCGAAAGCTTCACCCTCTGCTCTTGAGCTTGACCCAGGATCGTTTCCACCTGTCCCTGCAATCGTCGCAGTTGACGCCAATCAGCCTGTCTGGGTGTAGGTGCCCCATGTTGGTAGCTGAAAGTCCCCAAATTATTTGCCCCATTCCCTGGGTCTGTATGACCCCAATAACTCGAAGTCAACTGACCGCTGGCTGTCACCGTTCCTTCCGCCGTCCCAATCGCCAGCACCCCAGGAGCATCAGGAGTAGCAAATAACTCAAACAGCAGATTATTTTCCGACCAATCTTTCTCGATCGCATCGGAATTTGTCTCTGAAGTGGCTTGCGGCTGCGGCATCGGCGGCAATTCCCGATATGGAACCACAACAGGTGTTGTTTGTGGCTGCGGCATCGGCGGCAGTTCCCGATATGGAACCACAACCGGGGCGCTTTCTGGTTTCTGGCTATCCTTTGCCACCGTTGCCCGTTGAGCCTCTGAGCGTTGAGCCTTTGAGCTTTGAGAGTCTGACGCAGATTGTGTTTTTTCCGCAGACCCAGATGGACTGGGAGACTTAGGCTTACTTTCTGCCGATGCCACCGGGGATTTCACCGTAGTAGATGCTGGGGCATCTTTTAACTGAGGCAGTTCTACCTTAGAGTTATTCCCAGAGTTATCCGCAACAGCGCTTATTTCTGATTTCGATGCGGATAACTTTTCTCCTGGGTTCGTTGAACTGGTTGAACTGTTTTTTTCCGCCGATATCTCCGCTGAGGATAACTCTGGTGTTTGGTTAGCAGAATTATTTTTTGCCGCCGATATCTTCTCTGATGCCTGGGTAATTGCTGTTTCTGTTTGAGATTTAGCCGAGTTTTCGGTCGTTAAATTACTAAATACTTTGGTGATGGGAACATTCTGCTGGCTGGCATTCTCGGCATTGGCAGTGGTCAAGCGTTGAACCGTGACAGCCGCAGCGATCGTCAAAATAACAGGGATAATACCAAATTTAAGTAGGTGACTTTGACTCAAGTTAAATCTCCATTTCTCTTTCCAAGATCGTAGCCATCAGCGATCGCGCAAAACTTAGAAAAGTATCTACCGATGATTCCGATGCGGGTTAATTTTGGCAAAAACCCCCTCTAGAGGTCAAAACCGCAAATCCCTGGCAGATATTTCCGGCAGATTACTTTTTGATCGTTGATGGTATTTGTGGCCCGGATGTTTCTGCATCAACGATCGGATCGATCGACTTTTCAGTTGAAGATTGTGGGGCCGATGGATTCGCGATCGCACCCAACGCGCTGACCGCTGCCATCAGCAAAGCAACATAACCCAGGTATAAATGAAACCGGGTAAAGTATAATCCGCTAAACGTCCAGAAAGGTTTACTTTGTGGCAGAGACTTGACGGGATCTTCTCCGGGTAAAGAATCCGCCAGTTTAGCCCCATCAAACCCTAGGTAATCACCAATCCGACGCACAAACCCTTGGACGTAGATTTTCTCAGGCAATCGCTGGAAGTTGCCGGTTTCTAAGGCTTGGATCGTATGCAATGGGACGAGGGTTTGAGCATGAATCTGGTAGATAGAAATGCCCTGGGCGGTGCGGATTTCCTTAAATTCTTGAGTGATTTCACGGAGGCGATCCTCCCAGGTCATCGATCCCCTGTTCAGGGGAATTTCCCCTTGGCGATCGTTGGTAGAATATACCTCAGTTTCCTCGGTGGCGGTCGGTTGATTGACCGATGGATCAACCAGGGTTTTATCTGCCAAGGGATTTGACAATAAAGCGAATCGGATATTTGCTTCTGACATAATTGGTCTCTATATCTTTTTAGATGACAGCGTGGCATGAAGTTATGCTAACTGTCAAGGGTGTATTCACTGATGATAAACATGAAAAATTCTTCACCAAATCTTGACAGACCTGTGCAGATTTGCTTGACTCGACTTAAGCGTCTTCAGGAGCGCAAATCTGCACAGGTCTGAACTGCGATCTGAACTGTGAAAAAATTCCCCCCTAAAATAAAACTACAGTAGAATTTAGTCGAACCTTGAGTTGTTTTAACTGCGTTATTCCTGATTATATATTAGTTATTTGTTATTTGTTATTTGGTGTTGGTTGTTGGAACCGGAGCATCAGGAATAAATAATCACAATCACCCCAGGATTCTGCCAAGGATGATGCAACTTATTTGTCCGCAAAAATCAGCAAAAAATCTGAAATTTATCTGGATAACCACGCTTTTGCACTATGAGTCAATTTCACAAGTCTGAAACTTTCATTTGGTTCTGTTGCTTTGGTTGTTTGATGCTGATTACCTTGTTTGTCTGGGTCTTGAGAGGGTTACAAGTTCTCCCTGGTCTGACATCAGGGGCGATTTGGGTGTTACTGCTTTTATCCATCAGTTTGGGAGTGGTGAGCCTTTTTTCCGCCACCAAACGCTATTAAGAATGGTTGCTGCCAGCTTCACTCTTAGGTTTAATTAGTACAGGACGATAGCAGCTAATCTATATGTAGGGTGGGCATTGCCCACCATATATATAGTGATTAAATCCTAGATTTGCGTAAGTCCTATAGTAAATAACCAGTAACCAATAAATTTAGGAGAACTGGAGGACAAATATTTTTCCCCCCGGTTCAGCCAGTCTTTAAGGCGGTAAAATTTTTCTAAACGCTCTTTAAAATCTTAAATTTGCAAGGTTATGAGTCAGGATGTCGCCCAATGGTTAGCGGAAATTAAATCTTTACAACAACAAGTTGCTCAACTACAACAAGAGTATGAGGAGGCGCAATCTCGAATCGATCGCTGGCGAGAATTGTATAACCAAGAAGCGGAACAGCGGCGCAAAGAAACCAAGGTCTACCAAGACAAAATCGATACTTTGCAATCAGAAATCCAATTGTTGAAACAGGGGGGAAAATCTCCAGAGGAGCGAGCCGCCACTGAGCGGCAGCTTTGGCAGGAGTTAAACCGTCTGGAAACGGACGAAATTAAACAGAAATTCTTAGAGGCGATCGCGCAAATCGACCAAGCCAAAGCGGAAGCGGAGCGACTGCGGGAAGCCCTCAGCGCCGAGCAAATCGCTCACGAGCAAACCCGCAAAAGTCTTACCACAGCCTTGGGTGATACGGTAGAACTGCTGACTGGGGCCGCTGTTGCCGCAAAGAAGAAACGCCCAGAACCAACGCTCCCCGGATCTTCTTTCCCTTCCAGCGAGGCTGCCCCCTTGGCGGGTTCAGAGTCCGTTAAAAACCCATTGCTTCAGCTACCGCCTTTAGATTAGGCTCAATTCCTTGTTTAAAGGAGTTGTTATTGCTGTGCTTGATGGCGGTATCGGGATCTTTGAGTCCGTTGCCCGTCAGGACACAAACGATGGTCGCCCCTTGAGGCACTTGGTCTTTGACTTTGAGTAAGCCAGCCACCGATGTCGCCGACGCGGGTTCGCAAAAGATTCCTTCTTGACAAGCCAAAAGGCGATAAGCTTCCAGAATTTCTGCATCCGTGACGATGTTAAACTCACCTTTGCTGGATTGTTGCGCCGCCACAGCCTGTTGCCAACTAGCCGGGTTGCCAATCCGAATCGCCGTGGCAATGGTTTCTGGATGTTCCACGGGCGCCCCGTTGACAATGGGCGCCGCTCCTGCGGCTTGAAATCCCATCATTCGCGGCAGGCGATCGCTTTTTCCTAGTTGATGATATTGACAAAAACCCATCCAGTAGGCGGTGATGTTGCCTGCATTGCCCACGGGAATGCAAAGCCAGTCGGGAGCATCACCCAAAGCGTCCACCACTTCAAAGGCCGCCGTTTTCTGTCCTTCCAGGCGATAGGGATTGACCGAATTAACCAGAGTGACTGGGTAATCATTGGCCATATCCCGGACAAATTGTAATGCTTGGTCAAAATTGCCTTTAATCGCCAGCACTTCGGCACCATAAAGCAAGGCTTGGGCTAATTTGCCTAAAGCCACATAGCCATCGGGAATCACCACAAACGCTCGCATCCCACCCCGTCGGGCGTAAGCAGCAGCGGCAGCGGAAGTATTGCCGGTACTGGCGCAGATCACCGCTTTGGCTCCGGCTTCTTTGGCTTTGGAAATCGCCATCGTCATGCCTCGGTCTTTGAAGCTGCCGGTGGGATTCAGGCCATCGTACTTGACAAACACTTTCACTTGCTTGCCAATGATTTCGGCGATCGCTGGCACGGGAATCAGTGGGGTGTTGCCTTCTTTTAAGGTGACGATCGGCGTGTTTTCACTCACCGGCAGATACGGGCGATAGGCTTCAATTAAACCTGGCCACGCGGAATGCGCTGATGTGGCACCAGCGCCGAATGTAGAAGTAGATACGTTAGATTCAGTCGTAGATAAACTCAGGGTCACTGTAGTTCATGTTGGGGGTCGAATTCACATAAGTAGGTGAACATAATTAATTGCACTTTTCGTTCCCCGCCGATAGGCTGTGGATTCCCGCCTGAAGCGGGAATGACAGTTTTTCTTCTAATGGGGTCTGCGGTGCATTTATTTCTGCTCGTCTACTTAGACTCGATCGCGATCGAAGTCTACTTTTAGTGTACCGCGATCCAGGGGTTTATCGCCGAAATCTGCCATAAAATTTAGGATAAATTTTAGAATTTCCATTTTTGCCACATTTATTTTATATTTTTTGGCCCGGTTTCCCCTGAAGCCTGGGGCAAAGAATTTGGCAAAATGACAAATTTGTTGCACAATATTTCGCGGATCGCGGTAGAATAGTCAACTATTGTAAATAAGTAAAAATTACTATTAAAACGCGAATGTCTACCGTTGTCTTATCAAGCAGAGAAACTTCACCCAACACTAGGACACAGCAGCATCAGCCCGGTTCTGGTCATGCTACCGAGGGCGATCGGCTGATTCACTTGATGAGATCCGTTTATCAAGCCGATCATCAAGTTAAGTTGCTCCATCTCCACGCCGAAGCCGATACTTTGCTGCATCAGCTACAAGCGGCTCTCAAGCAACGGCAAAATTAAACTATATCTTAAATGAGGAGCCCGCCGTCGGCAGAGGAGCGGAGGGGAGAGGGAATAATTGATAATTGATAATTGATAATTGATAATTGATAATTGATAATTGATAATTGATAATTGATCTGTTTAATTGTCAATTATCAATTGTTAATTATTAATTGTTTTCCCCCGCTCCCGCACACTTGCCTTCAAAAATAAAAAAATTAATTACCCGCTGGTTATCCAGTTATGCTATAAAAGTTAAAGCTTGATAAACTTTTTCACTTTAGTTTAAAAACTTAAGTGAGTAAACTGGCCGAACCAATTTCTGAACCAAGAATAAAAGGCTAAATTTATGATATATCTTGCCCGCAACTAATTTTAATCTACAGAAAATTCAGGCGATTCGCCTAGTTTAAGTGAGATAAAACCATCGGTGTTGGCAGAATATACATAGACTTACCCTTGGACTAATTTACAATTCTTAAGGAGAAGATTCCTTTATCCATGACAGCATCAACGTTAAAACCTCAAAATCTTGAATCATCCGCAAATGATTTTAATTGGCGGATGCGAGATATTATCAAAAGCTTGCCCCGCGAGGTTTTTATTAAAGATTCCCGGAAAGCCTGGACAACCGTAGCCGTGAATGTGCTGATGGTGGGCTTAGGTTACTGGGGTTTAGCAATTTCACCCTGGTTTTTATTACCCGTCTTCTGGATTTTTACCGGCACAGGGTTGACCGGATTTTTTGTGATTGGCCATGATTGCGGTCATCGTTCATTTGCTAATCGCAAATGGGTTAACGATGTGGTGGGGCATTTAGCGATGCTGCCGTTAATTTATCCGTTCCATCCTTGGCGCGTTGGCCATAATATTCACCATAAGCACACGAATAAGCTAGGGGTGGATAATGCCTGGGAACCTTGGCTACCAGAAGTTTATGGCGAGTTAAAAAATCCCTTGTTGGCTTGGTTTTATCGTCGTCTGCGCGGACGGTTTTGGTGGTTAGGTTCGATTACCCACTGGGTAGCGGTGCATTTTACTTGGTGGAATTTTGAGGAAAGATATCAAGCGAAGGCTCGGTTATCGGTGATCGTGGTATTGGTGGGGGCGGCGATCGGTTTTCCCACTCTGATTGCCACTACCGGCGTCTGGGGTTTTGTCAAGTTTTGGCTTTTGCCCTGGCTGGTTTACCACTTTTGGATGAGTACCTTTACTCTGGTTCACCACACTGACCCTGATATTCCTTTTCATTACCCGGAAAATTGGAATGAAGCCGAATCACAGTTGACTGGAACAGTCCATTGTGATTATCCTCGTTGGGTGGAATTTCTCTGTCACGATATTAATGTTCACGTCCCCCATCATATTTCGGCGGCAATTCCTCACTATAATCTCCGCCAAGCCCATCAAAGTCTAAAAGAAAACTGGGGTGGTTATATGAAGGAAAGCAAGTTTTCCTGGTCTTTGATGAAGAAGATTAGCGATCGCTGTCATTTGTATGACGATCGGAAATACTATCAAACCTTCCAAGAGTTTCACAGTCAAAATAAAGCTTAAAATGCTTGATTGGTAGAGACTCACTTGTTTTGCCAATTCCCGGCTATTTGTTAGCTGGGATTTTTTTTGATAACTTTAATGGCAAATTTGTGGATATGAAAAAAATTGTTTTTCCTCTTATTTCACGATAACCTATAATTCCTAGGTAGGGTGCGTTAGGCGGCAAAAAATTATCGCTATTCTCCCAATTTTTTAGATCCGCCATAATGCACCAAATCGCGATCGCCTCTAATAATCACCAGCCCATCTGCTGCCAACTATCCGCTGCCGATCAAAAAATAAAATGTGATTTTTTTTACCACAGAGACACAAAGGACACAGAGAGAAAAACCATTATCCCATCGGTTGCCAACCACTATTTATGACTAAAACAGTCAACCCATCCGCTGCCAACTATCCGCTGCCAACTGCCTAGGAGTTGCCAATTTTTACCCGCCCCATTAAAGATCAATTATCATCATCAAAATCAGTGCGATCGTTTAAATTTTGACTATCATTTTGTATGAGAGATTTAGCATCTTCATACCATTTATCAAATTCATATTGACTGATCTTAAACCATTGCTGGCAAAATCGTTTTAGCTTGTCTTTAGCATCTGCTTTCACTTTGTCTTTATCTGCTTCGTTCGATTGGTTTGTTCTCTTTTTCAGACTTTTTTCTTCCTCTGTTACCAAAGCGTCTAAATACAATTTTCTTGCTTGACTTAAAAGACGGGCGATCGCCTTTTGTTCTTCCGGGGTAAATTCCTCGCTTCCAGAAACTTGCATAAACTCTAATAAGAGATACCGGAAATAGACCGCCGCAGCCGGATTAAGTTTGATAAAATCTAAAAAAGGACGCTTGTCCAGGTTTTGAGCCTCAGCCAAGCTTTGATTTGCATCAAATATGTGAATCCGTTCAGGAGATGCTTGTAACGCCAAATTCCAAGATTTAATCCAAACTATCGCCCGCTCTTTAAAGGTTTGAGAATCATACTTTAATTGATATTTTAAACTCGCCAAAGTGAGTACAGCACCAGATAAAAAAGCCTGAGTCAACAGCCGCTTGTAAATATTTGCGGCTGCTTTCTCTTTATTCTCAAGATTTTGCTGACTATAGAATAATTTTTTGGTTCGTTTTTCCTGGAAAGATTTTTCCTTGTCCTGAATAGCATACCAAGCTTTTACAGTTTCAGTCTGATCTTGCTTATCTTGTTTCGGTATCCCCTGTAGTTCACCATTTTGATTGTTTTCTGACCATTGCCGGTAGTCTTCTTTCAGCGTCCAGTAAATCCCTAATCCTTGGAACATCGCATTCCGAGCCAAAGCACCATGATCTTCTGTTGCGTTCCAGCCAAGTTCTAACTCTTTCAAGGCTTCAATGTGACATTTAAACGGGAAGAAATCAGAAAAAATATGCAAAATTACCGTTCCCCAGCCTTGCCAAAATTGTTGAATTAAGGTTGGGATTTCGGTCTTGGGAAAATGTTCATTTGTCAAGTCCTTACGCACAAACTTAATTGGCCCATTGATCCCTTGATCGTTAATTTCTGGAGCCAAGCATTGCTCAAGTTCTAACTCACGGTGAAGCCGTTGCTTTTTCTCTTTTTCGTTGACTCGACCTTGTTGAATTGTTTTATTCACATCTTTAATATACTTATCCGGGCCTTGTAATGCCCATTCTATTGCTCCATTCAGCATCAAAATGCTGGCTAAAGCCGTCTTGCGTGGCACCCCTTCCCCTTGTTCGTGGGGATAATCGTATTCAATGGCGTGCAAAGGGAACAAGGCATCTTCGGTTCTGAGATGATTTAAAAATTCCCTGACAAAAATAGACGTTAACTCGGAATCCGAAAGCAAAATTAACCGAGATTTACTGGGCGATCGGGCATTTTTGTTTACATCCACAAAAAGCTTCCGCGCCGCTTTATGAGGATTTGGCCATGATGAATTGTCGGAGGTAGGGTGTGGAAACCAACAAATACAGACCGGAAATTCGATATTTTCCAAAAAATCTTTTGGCTGATCTTTTAATAAATCATTAATCCTTTGTTCATAAAAATAACGATAAGCACTGCCACCTTCTTTCCAATTGTGATCGATGGTGCGACGAATCGCTAACAATGCCATTGCCCGATGTTGCCCATCAATCACTACCGGCTTAACGTACTTGGTATTAAAATCTAGGCGACCTAGGGGAATTTTATGTAGCCTTTGACTATTGGCATCCCAAATTTTTAGTACCCGAAAAGCTTCCCCATATTCAGTTTGTTGCCATACAGTTTTGTCAACATCAGTAAAAATTGAGGGTTCTTTGACTTGCGGATAATGATCGACGGGTTCTGGTCCGTCAAATGGCAGTACGGCTGCCAAAATGGGCGTATAAAATGCCGGACCGACAAAATTGGGCTTAAGTAAATAATCGACTAAATCTGTAGCTACCCGGTAATCATCCAGATCCCGTTGTAGCAATTGATTAAAATCCAGATCCTTAATGTCTAGAACCTCGCGAACTGGGGCTAAATATTTAGTCAGAATGCCTTCGGGAGTAGTATCTGCTTTTAGCTTGGCTTTAGTCATTAAATAAGAGACTTTTCCGGCAAGGGTATGGAATTCGCCATAAGTTCCTTGAGTTTTGACTTCCCAATCTTGGGTTGATTCTCCTAGCATTTTTTCGTTGACTCCTATATATATAGATAAAGAAACCGGGTTTCTTTTCGGGAAACCAAAGTTAACGGTAGAACTTGAACCAGAAACCCGGTTTCTGGGTTTTGTTTCTGGGTTTCCCCGTGTGAGAGAAAGAAACCGGGTTTCTTTTCGGGAAACCAAAGTTAACGGTGGAACTTGAACAAGAAACCCGGTTTCTGGTTTTTACAAAAACTTGCTCAAATCAAAAGAAAACTGTTCGCCATCTTCCTGCTTAAACCGCTCAGAAATCAGCATTAACATAATTTGCTCGGTGTAGTCCACGGCGCCGCGCAATTCATCCCGCAAAATTTCTAACCCCCCATTGGCATATTCTTCAAAAATCTCGATGCGTTTTTCTGCCATTGTTTGGTCAATGGTTCCCAAAATTTTCGCTTCTTTGGTGTCCGCGATCGCCAATAATTTGATCGCCGTATCATAACCGCGAGTCACAAACACATCTAAGTTAATTGGACCCGGATCTTTTTTAGAAATTTGTCCCAAAGGCGATCGCTTCTTGCGTTTTGCCCCCAATGCCGCAGCAAACACCACCACATCCGCATAAGTGGGAAAAGGAGAGTTATTATTTTCTGAAGTAGTTAAAGATTTAATCAACTCAGCTTTATCTTTAGCAATCTTAATTTTTAAAGAACTCATAAAACGATTAGGCTATGATTAACGGCTATGATTAACAATAAAAAAGCGCTATACATCATTATCTCATATTTTTTGGCGATCGACACAAAATCTCCGCCCCCAAAAAATTAACCCACCTATCCCGTATTTTTACGGAGAAATTATGGAATTATACGGATAGCAATGGCGTTTTCCCATGAAAAAGGGTGGACAATGCCCACCATAAGAAAATTTTAATGATCTATGCCCATAGAATTTTAAATTAAAAAATTACCGCCAATTGCCCACCAAAGCAAACCCCGACCATAAACAAGGATGAAAGATTATATCATACTTTAACCTTTTCTCATTAAAAATAACAAGAGGAATAGAATCAGCTTAATCGTTATACAAATCCGGCAAATGAAATCGAACCAATTCCACAAAATTTGGCGCATCAACTGCCAAAGCATTTAACACATCACTGAGGCTAATTGGGGGTTGACGAAGCTGTTTTGCTTGTTCCATAATAATTTGCGTCATAATCTGCGGATTTTCATTAAATAAACAAATTAAAAATTGATCCGCTGACCAAGCTTCAATTTCATAAATTGATAAAGCTGATGCGGGAAAATCTTTGAGATTGCTCGTCACAATAATATCAGCTTCAGCAATCACTGCTGCCGCGAGGATATGGCGGTCTTTTGGGTCATTTTTCATCTCTGGAATCAGAAATTCAAAACCCTTAACTGTAGCATTGGGGAAAAATTGGCGCATAGCCGATAAAAGTCGCTGTACTTGCTGGCTATTCATCTTATCCGTTTTGATCAGATTCCGATTGACTTCTTCAAGAATTGTCTCACTCCAATAAACATCATATATGCCTTTTTCTGCTGCACGCAGTAAAGTATCTCGCAGCGACGATTTAAATAAAATACAAGCGTCTAAGACCACTTTAAATAAACATGATTTCATCAATTTATTTCCTATTAAGCGTTTATTCTGCTGATATTTTAGCGGTTGGTTCGCTTAACTCAGATGCCAGACAATAAAGACCTGCATCATGGCTCATCTGGGCAATGTCTCTAATATTTTTACGCCGCATTTTTGCCCAATTTTTCTGATAATCAATTAGATGCTCAAACTGAATTTTACGATTAACTCCTTCTCCGGTACTCGGAATCTCCCCATTTTGCAGTATTTGTACCAGATGTTGCCGGGAAAAATTCAGTAAATAGGCAGCTTCATTGATGGTTAATGGCTGATGAAAGGTTTCTATAACTACCCCTTTTCCCTGGTTAAATTGATGGACTGCTTGACGAAGTAACTGCAAGATACACTGAGGCATTGGGATGGTTTCCCCGGTTTCTCCATCCAGGATTTGTAATTTGCGATCGGAGTGACCATTATTCAGCAGATTTAATATTTGTGCTAATTTGGCTAAATCAGCTTTTTCGTTTTCAGCGGCAACAATGGGTTCAATATTTACTTCAGTCATCGGTTAATTCTCCTATTTTGCTGGCATTTTGCTGGCATTTTGCTGGCAATTATGCTTCTATTATATAACGTGATTCTGCCCGATCGCCTCTGGGTTAAAACATCTCTGGTAAAACATCTCTGGTAAACCTCTATGGGGAAACCGTTGGAACTGGCAATAATTCCAACTGATAACGATACAAAGCCACCGGATGACCTGCGGCATTAAAATAATCTGGGTCTTGGGGAGATAAATAAATCGCGGTAATTTGGTCAGCCGCGATTCGCGTTCGCGTTTCCGCGTCAGCGGATCGCTCTGCGAATCCGCTTTGCGGAATCGCCCCGGAATTTTGTAACTGATAACGGGTCGTAGTTTCCACTTCATTCAAATAAATATCCGTTTGACCATGAAAAATTTGTTGGGTAATTTCTGTCGCCACAAATTCATCCGGGGCAATAGTTTCACTTAACCGTCCTGTCACCACAGAAACCAATTGGCGATCGCCTCGCAGTCCCGTAATTTGCCGATTGGGATTTTCCGGATCGACTTTCACCGACAATATGCTATCATTCCCTAAATAAGCTTGGGCAATATTCAACCCATTAAAAGCGCGATCGGCAACCACCAAACTTTCCTGAATGTCCTGATTTTTTACTAATGGCATCGGGACAAGTTTAATCTGAGATGTCTTAGATAAATTTCGCCGATAAGTCGGTTCGCCAAACTTGACTAAAAACTTAATTGGTTGATGCAAATACTGACGATTACTCTCAAATCCGGGCGTGATTAATTTGGGGGCTAAAGGGGCGACTAAATCCACCAAGGTACTGCTGACTTCCCAAGTTCCAGCCATCCATTCGGGATAGCGTAAATCTCCTTGGGCTATCTCAACCGGGGGTTTACTTTGCCAATGGGGAAATTCCGCAAGGCGATCGCCCAAAACACCGGCGATCGCTGAGTCATTACCCCACAAAACCAGCATAAATAATAAGCAAACGTTCCAGCAAACTTTACCGCAAATTTTTCCGCAAATTTTCACAATTAATTTCATAATAGTGGCATAATCTAATTAAAATTGTAGGTTGGGTTTCGTGCCTCAACCCAACCCAAACCATGAAAATTCGCAGGGGCGAAGCCCCTAACGCCCATACTTTTAGCCAATAAATCATTGGCGAGAAAAATTACGAATGGGCGATCGGTTAACTTAAATTGCCCGAATATTTCCATTCTGGGATCGGAATTGACAGATCGGTCAGAATTTTTCCCAGAGGCACACAGACCTGAACATAAACCCGTAAAATAGAACAAAGTAAAAATAAACCTGTAATTTCTCTATGTCTATATTGGCAGCGATCGCGGTTCTTGCCCTACTCATTTTCGTCCATGAACTAGGACATTTCCTAGCCGCTAGACTCCAAGGCATTCATGCGAATCGTTTTTCCATCGGCTTTGGCCCAGTGTTGTGGAAATACCAAGGCCCCGAAACCGAATACGCCATCCGAGGCATTCCCCTGGGGGGCTATGTGGGATTTCCCGACGACGACCCGGACAGCGAAATTCCCCTGGATGACCCAAATTTACTCCGCAACCGGCCAATTCTTGACCGGGCGATCGTCATTAGTGCCGGGGTAATTGCCAACTTAATCTTTGCCTATGTGCTATTAGTCGGTCAAGTCGGCATCGTTGGCATCCCAGAATTTAACTACCAACCGGGAGTTATTGTCTCTGAAATCATGTCTCAGGACTCGGCGGCTTATCGGGCTGGACTGCAAGCAAAAGACATCGTACTTGAAGTCAACAACCAGAAACTTGAGGCTTCCGAAGAAGCCATGCAACTATTCATTCAAGAAATCCAAAATCATCCCAACCGAGAACTTTCTCTAATTATTCAACGGGATGAAAAAACCTATCCCATAACCATTACCCCCAACGATCAAAACGGCAAAGGAATTATTGGGGTTCAGTTGGCTCAAAATCGGGAAGTTTTCAGACATAAAGCCGCAAATATTATTGATGCTTTTGTCTCTGGGGCGAATGAATTTCAGCGCCTCACCATGTTTACCCTCAACGGATTTGGTAAACTAATTAGCAACTTTGGGGAAACCGCTGAACAAGTGGCAGGCCCCGTAGCAATTGTGGCGATCGGTGCCAATATTGCCAAAGATAATGCGGCCAACTTATTCCAATTTGCTTCGCTAATTAGTATTAACCTAGCCATTCTGAATATCCTGCCCTTGCCTGCCCTTGATGGGGGACAATTAGCGTTTCTCCTCATAGAAGCCTTACGGGGCAAACCCTTACCCACCCATATTCAAGATGGCGTCATGCAAACCGGCTTAATGCTATTATTGGGACTAGGAATTTTCCTGATTATTCGGGATACCACTCAACTGGATTTTGTCCAGCAGTTATTCCAAGAATAACCAGAATAAATTGAATAAATTCTGTAGTGGTAGGGTGCGTTAGGCTGACCAGCCGTAACGCACCAATCAGCATTCCCGTAATAGTAAGTGTTAATAGTAGTAGGGTGCGTTAGGCTGACCAGAGATTTACTGAATATAAGCAGAAAATTAATAGTCAGCCGTAACGCACCAATCATACCTCCCTTGGTAGTGATAGCCTTAAAAATTACGAATCAAGCTAAATTCAATCATTCATCTAATAGATTCTATGAGTATTACTCGAAAATGGGCAGCAAAAGAAAAACGCGCTATTGAGATATTGATTCGCTTAAAGCGCCTTTATCCAGATGCGAAATGCAGCCTAAACTATGAAACTCCTCTACAATTATTAGTCGCCACAATTCTATCCGCCCAATGTACCGATGAACGAGTCAATAAAGTAACCCCCGCATTATTTCAACGGTTTCCTGATGCCCAAGCTTTTGCCGAAGCTGATATCACGGAAATCGAAAATTTAGTCCGTTCAACGGGCTTTTATCGCAATAAAGCGAAAAATATTCAAGGAGCTTGTCAAAAGATTGTGGAAAAATTTAAAGGTCAAGTTCCTAAACGCATGGAATTATTATTAGAATTACCGGGAGTCGCCCGCAAAACCGCGAATGTAGTATTAGCCAATGCTTATGGCATTAATCAGGGAGTTACGGTGGATACCCATGTCAAGCGTTTAAGTAATCGTTTGGGGTTAACCACTCATCAAGACCCGGTAAGAATTGAAAAAGATTTAATTAGATTAATTCCCCAAGAAGATTGGGAAAATTGGTCAATTCGCTTAATTTATCACGGACGGGCTGTCTGTCAAGCCAGAAAACCTATGTGCGATCGCTGTGATTTAGCGGAACTTTGTCCGTCTAAAAATGAATGAGCGATCGCCAACAACCAACAAATTAACACCAATAAATTACCACCAACAAATCACATAATCAACAGCTAACCGACCAGTACCAGCTTTTGATAAAATATTTAGGATGATTAAAGTATTTCGGTTATGTCAGAAAAACCATATAGCGATCGCGTTATCAAAAAAAGTGATAAAATCGGAATATTATTTACCCATAATTATAGGAATAATTAACTATAATATTAGTTAATATAAACTCGAATTAATCTGAATTTTACTTAACAGAATAGATGATTGATGATTGCTACCCGATTGCTCAAATAAATAGTGATTCTGCCTAATCAAAAGCTAATTAAAGCTTAATGAAAATTTCTGTCATAAATTTTACCAATAAAATTGATAAGATCAAAAAAATCTCAATTTTTGAGGCTCCCTGAATCGAGCGTCGCCGGTTTTTGATTTTTTGTGTCTCAGGAGTCAATTTATGTCACAATAACTGACATGATTATAGCCATGAGTGAGTTAGGTCAATCCCAGCCTAAGTCGATTCATGTTAACCCGATGAAAACATCACATTTTATCTTATGACAGTATCCAGAACGATTTGCCTGGGTTTTCTCTCAATCATCACCATTGGGACGCTTTTACTCTTATTGCCTTGGTCAACCACAGAACCCGGTCTTAGCAACCCGATTACGGCTTTATTTACTGCTACCTCAGCGGTCTGTGTCACTGGGCTAATCGTCGAAGACACCGGGACTTATTATACAGGATTTGGACAATTAGTAATTGTCATCCTGATTCAGTTGGGGGGCTTAGGTTATATGACCGCCTCTACGTTTCTCCTATTATTGCTAGGGCGAAAGTTTAGACTCAAAGAAAAGTTGGCCATTCAACAATCTTTCGATCGACCCGGAATGGCTGGAGTGTTGTATTTAGTGAAATCAATTATTGCCACCACGCTGATTCTAGAAATTAGCGGCATTATGTTACTCATGCTAGTGTTTAGTCGAGATTATGGCCAACCATTAGCCCTTTGGCTATCGGTTTTCCACAGTATCAGCGCCTTTAACAATGCTGGATTTAGCGTATTTTCTGATAGCCTAGTCCAGTATGCGCGATCGCCTTTAGTCAACCTAGTAATTACCCTGTTGATTATTATCGGCGGGATTGGTTATCAAGTAATGATGGAATCTTATTATTGGATGCGCGATCGCCTAGCCGGTAATTCAGAACGTCGCGTATTTTCTCTCCACTTTAAAATTGCCACCACCACCACAATTTTTTTACTGGTGTTCGGCACTGTAATCTTTTTCATCATAGAATTCAGCAATCCCCAAACCTGGGGCAGTTTCAACTTTGGCGAAAAAATATTAGCCGCTTGGTTTCAATCTGTCACCACCCGTACCGCTGGATTTAATACCATTGATATTGGTCAGATGACTTCCGCTGGATTGCATATCACCATTCTTTTAATGTTTATCGGTGCATCTCCAGGCAGTACCGGCGGCGGGATTAAAACCACCACTTTTCGAGTATTACTGAATACAGCCCAAACCGTTGTGCAAGGGCGGCAACAAGTCCTGAGTTACCAAAGGCAAATTCCCATCGAGTTAGTTTTCAAAGCGGTGGGAGTCATCGTCACTTCTATTTTGATAGTTATGGCCGGAACGATAATGATTTGCATTAGCGATCCGAATATTCCCGGCATCAAAATTTTGTTTGAAGTGGTTTCTGCTTTTGCTACCGTCGGCTTGTCTACAGGAATTACCGCGAGTTTGTCTGCTTTTGCCAAACTAATTTTAATTCTCATTATGTATGTGGGTCGAGTCGGTCTATTATTAATACTCAATGCCATCATTGGAGAAGCGAAACCCACGAACGTTCGTTATCCCGAAGAAGAACTCTTAGTGGGTTAATGGTAGTGGGTTAATAAGACAGTAAACTTTCGCTAATGCCAGCTAAATTCTAGAGAAGTTATTAGGAGAATCAATGGTAAATTTATCCTCCCTCAGTTTTCTGCGTAATCTGCGTAACGATAATAAACAATTTGCCGTAATTGGTTTAGGGCGGTTTGGTCGGGCTGTATCATCAACTTTACATGGTTTAGGATATGAAGTTCTCGCCGTGGATACCGATGAAACCAAAGTGAATCAAGCCTTAAAGGATCAAATCGCCTCTCATGCCATGCAACTGGACACGACGGATCCCAGTTCTTTAACTGATGCGGGACTGTTTGAGTTTGATGTGGTCATTGTAGCCATTGGTAATTACCTCGCCCAAAGTATTATTACCACTTTGAACTTAAAAGAATTGGGTGTCAAGCAAGTAGTGGCCAAAGCCTCTTCAGAAATTCACATGAAACTGCTGAATAAAGTGGGCGCCGATCATGTAGTTTTTCCCGAAAGAGAAATGGGATGTGAACTCGCCCGCAGTCTGACAAAACCTAGACTTTTAGATCAGTTTGAACTCGATCCCAATCATAGTATTGTGGAAATGCTAGTTCCTGCCCAATTTCATGGGAAAACCATTGCTGAATTAGAACTGAGAAATCGGTTTGGCATTAATGTGCTGGCGGTGGGTTATGACGAAAATTTGGAAATTAATCCGCCGCCAAATAAACGCATGGAAAAAGGCACCATGATGGTGGTAATTGGAGCCAATAAAGATATCGATCGCATCCCCTTGTAGTTAACTCTAGTTAACTGTAGGGTGGGCAATGCCCACCCTACAGTTATTTTTTAACTAATTTCTGGGTCTAAAACGATCTCAGTTTGATGGATTAAATCCTCAAAAGATAGAATAAATTTACTCCGAGAATAACCCCCGACTAGACTTTTCATTAAAGACCTTTGCATTTGGCTAGTCATTTGCCATAAAATTTGACGGGTGGGTTTAATCAAAGTTTGCCACAAATAAAATAATGTGACTTCAATATATTCCTCTATGGTTCGCAAATCATCAAACATCATCCGACGCATCAATAGCGTTGGTTTTATCCCCTGAAAACTCTTGGCTTGGTTTTTAAGTTGATGCCAAAACCCCCCACGAGATGATTTTGCTTTTTGCTGGTTCACCAAGACACTCACCGTTGGCCGATCCGTTACTTCATCCCCAACCATTTCTGGTGAAATGAATAAGGGCAGTGGTAAGGTCAGCCATAAAACTAAAAATCCAATAATAATTCCCCGAAAAATCCCCATAGCAAAATAGACCCATGACTAGAAAAAGAAATGGGACTCCGAATAGTCCTGTAAGAAAGTCACTTGATTTTCCCAGGATGGCTGTGTTTAATGCGATCGCTTCTCACCGCCATTTAGTCAATCTAGCCCCCTGCTGACCCATAGACGATCAACATCTATTTGCCGAATTTTCCCGTCTTCATCTGCGTTGATTGGACTAGGTAAGGCTATCTTGACTGACGTTTATTCCTGTGCTTTCTGGGTGACAGAAGCAAATTACCCACTCAACTTACCCTCGGTAAGTTTTTGTCTTACAGTGATCCAAATCTCATCGTTTCTCGTTCCAGATCCGATGGCCGGATGTTAAGCCCTCTTTTTTGATTATAACCCTTTTTATAAATTTATTGGGATCGCGGGATAAAAATTGTGCAAAATTTATTTTTTTACTGCCAAAATTATTACAAATAAATTTTAGATCGGCAAACGGTGAAAGGGAACTTGTGGAGTTGAGCCTGTGGGGCCGCCATCGGCCGCCATCGGAGCGGAGTGGCCGCCAATCGAGCTTCAGGTGCAGAGGAGCTTCAGGAGCAGAGGATCCGCCATCGAGCCGCCATCGAGCCCGCCATCATCCGCCAATCGAGCAGAGGAGCTTCAGGTGCAGAGGAGCTTCAGGTGCAGAACAAATAACCAACAACAACCAACAACCAAAGAATCCCTACCCAACAACAATCAACAATCAACAATCAACAATCAACAATCAACAATCAACAATCAACAATCAACAATCAACAATCAACAATCAACAATCAACAATCAACGATTGTAAAGAATTGTAACAAGTATGGGGGGTTTTACCCCTCGTATGGTAAATTAATTTCATGTAGATGCACCCTGATGGCAAACGCCCTTTTGTGGGCGTTTTTTTTGCCCTTCGGTCAGCCAGAGGCTTTTTGCTAGAGAAGCCGGACAGGAGCACCCAGAAAAATCCGCAGCAAACCAGGGTAAAGAAAGACCTCGCAAAGATTTACACTAAAGATTTACACTGGAGAGACAAAAAATTTTTGTACTCCCTAGATTTCATAAGCATTGGATGACAGAACCCCAAACCCCTGAACCAATTTCCTCCCAACAGCGATCGCCTCGTGGCTTGCGACCTCGTGGCTTTGGATTAATTGCCGGAGCGACTTACCCATTCCGCACTCTGATATTTTTGCGGCACAACCCGAAACTGTTGCAATACATCGTCATTCCCATCCTGGTAAATTTCATCACCGGGATTCTGCTTTATGTAGGTTTGTTGTTTCCCGGTTTAAATCAGATTGATGCCCTGGTAGGGAGTCTGTCTGGTTGGATCGAAAGCTTAATCGCTAATCTTCCCCCTTGGTTAGGGGCTTTGACGATCATTGCGGTGGCGATCGGTTGGTTACTCCGGTTAGTGCTCGTGGCAGGATTGCTGATTTTAATTGGCTTGCTGGTGTTACAAATTGGCAGCATCCTCGGTGCCCCTTGGTACGGTCAACTGTCTGAGCAAATCGAGAAACTGCGGACAGGTCAGCTACCACCAATGGCAGAGGGAATGAGTGCTTTGCTGCGCGATATTTGGCGAGCATTGATGTTTGAAATTAAAAAATTGCTGTTCGCTGGGGGATTCGGGATGCTGTTATTTTTGCTGAATTTTTTAATCCCCATTGGCGGTACGGTGGTGGCGACGATTATTGGCGTAGGGGTTGCGGCAACTTTGGTTTGTTTAGATTTTTTTGATGGGCCTTTGGAACGTCGCCGTTTAAGTTTTCGGCAAAAATTGAAGATTGTGTTTGGTCATTTACCCGCTAGTGGTAGTTTTGCCTTGGTTTGTCTTTTTTTAATTAGTGTTCCCGTGTTAAATCTGTTGGTTATCCCTATTTGTGTAGCTTCGGGAACTCTGTTTTTCTGCGATCGCATATGGCCTAATTTGTTAGCAAATCGGCCATAATTTAAATAAAATCGATGGGTTATTTAAGCAAAAAAATCATCATAAAAAATAAATAAATCAACCAGGCTTTTAGAGTTAATTTATCCAGAAAAAATGGTCGGGTTAATCCATTGATTAACCCGACCAAAATCTATTATGAGTTAAATATCAAACCGATAGATGTTTAGATATCTAAATCAGTGAAATTTAGGTGTTTACTGTGTTGTTCAATAAAATCCCGACGCGGCCCGACGCGATCGCCCATTAAAATGGTAAAGATGCGATCGGCTTCGGCAGCATCTTCAATCTCTACCCGTTTCAGAGTGCGAGTTTCTGGGTTCATGGTTGTTTCCCAAAGTTGTTGTGGCATCATTTCACCTAACCCTTTAAACCGCTGAATTGTATAGTTGGCATTCGGCGGCAATTGGGCTAAATGTTCTTGCAACTCGCGATCGCTGTAGCAATACACATGACTGCGACCGCGTTCTACCTTATACAAAGGAGGACAAGCAATATACACATAACCTTGGTCTACCAAATCCCGTTGATAGCGATAGAAAAAGGTCAATAATAAGGTACGGATGTGGGCTCCATCTACATCAGCGTCAGTCATAATTATGACACGGTGATAACGCAGTTGATCTGGGTTAAATTCTTCCCCTTTAATCCCCAAACCTATAGCAGAAATCAGCGATTGAATTTCGTTATTTTTGTAAATTTTCGCATCGTCGGTTTTTTCAATGTTGAGGATTTTCCCCCGTAGCGGGAGAATCGCTTGGAATCGGCGATCGCGCCCTTGTTTAGCACTGTTGTGAACAAATATCCCACTGGCTAAAGCAAAGTTATGGGTGTTGGGAACTTCGATATCATAAACATCAAATCGTTCCTCCATTGGTTCCACCGAAATAATCTGATGGTTGTAGTTGCGAATAGCATCCCGCGCCCGGACATCATCCCCATCAAAATAGCGATCGCAAAATGTTTTAAACGTCAACAGAGAGTGATCTTTTTGACACTTACGGTATGACTCATAAGTTTCCACATCCATATAACCGCAATAGGTGTGAACTTTCTTTAAAGCTTCAATAGTTTTGCGGTAATAGGTTTTATCCAACGCCTCACGACGCTTGCTGCGAAACTCTGGAGTCCATTGCTCCTTGGTTTTTTCCCGGCGCCATGCCAGCAAATCCTCGTCTTTCCATTGCTCCTTAGCCATCTGTGAATACTGTTCCCGCAGATGGGGATGATAAGCAAAATACTCCCGCACTCGTTGGGCTTGCTCCTCACGATGGGCTGGATCGCTCCAATACTCCCGCTGTGCCCGGTCAAGTTGTTCGCGATTTTCCAAGCGGTAGGATTCGTTACTATCATAAAACTCTCGCCACTTAGCCATCATATAGGCTTTATGTTCTGGGGATTCCCACAGAGCCTTTGAGTTGGCTGAAAGCATCTCTCGCGTGTCCGGTCGAAGCATCCGCTCGCTCATCATAGCCCGAAACTCTGGACTCTGATGAATGCGTCGGCTCTTTTCGATCACATCTGGACGATGCAATGTTTTTTCCAGATGAGCCCGATGGAGGGCTAAATGTTCTTGCTCTGGAAGTCGCTGAATATTGGTCGGATTATTGTTCAGCTTGTTGAAATCTACATGATGTCGGTGGTTGCCATCTGAAGCTTGATAAACCTTATGTTCCAGATTATAAAAATCCGCCAACAGATGAGTATAGATCCAATCATTGCGCTTCGGACTCCAAACCATTTCATACCCCTTCAACCCCGTGCCGTTCTTATTTTTTTCAGAAAGACACTGATAAAAAGGCATCAAATGATCGTCCCGTGTCAGGGAAGCTGCTGGTTTATAAGTCCCATCGCGCAACATAAATGGATGATCGGGAGTGCAGACGATCGTTTCCCCACTGTCCAATGTCACCTTAACTACTTCCGCATTGGCCTTAGTCATCCGAGCGTTAATAATCCGCTCCACCGCAATGTTACCATCATGCCGAATGGTGTAGCAGAAATGTTCTTTCCCCGCTGCCTGTTCCTCAACCAACTCTTTAAAGCTCAAACAACGCCCATCAGTTAATACAAGTTCAGTTTCTCCAAAAAAACAGCCACTGGCGCTGTCGCCTTCCACGAGATATATCTCACTTTCTGAGGCTTCTTTGGAGCTACAATCGGCCAATTTACCGGGCAGTGGAGACGACTCCAGCACTGACTTTCGGCGGACTTGTTCCCGGGCGAGACGTGCTGCTTCAGCGGCTTTAAATGCTTGGATCGCTTTATCTAAAATGGCATCCGCAATATGGGGGCGAAAATCCAGATACTCGGTAAGAACTTGAGCCACCAGAGAATCAACAATCCCCCGAACTTCTGTATTTCCCAACTTGGTCTTGGTTTGACCTTCAAATTCCGGGTCTGGCACCTTCACGGAAATCACAGCGGTTAAACCTTCCCGGATATTTTCACCGCCCAGGTTGGCATCTTTCTCTTTCAGTTTGCCGCGTTTCCGGGCGACGTTATTCATGCTGCGGGTCAACACCGCCTTCAGACCTTCTAAGTGAGTGCCGCCATCAATAGTGCGAATATTGTTGGCAAAACCCAGTAGGTTATCGTTGTAAGCATCGGTACACCATTGCAACGCCACTTCTACTTGGACATTGTTGCGATCGCCGGAAATGTAAATAATCTCCTCATGTAGGGGAGTTTTCTCCCGGTTCATATAGGCGACATATTCCTGAATGCCGCCCTCATAACAGTAGCTTTCGACGTGGGGTTCATTCGTACCCAACAACTCCAAGCGATTGTCTGTAAAAGTAATTTTCACCCCGGCATTCAGATAAGCCAGTTCCCGAATCCGTCCGGCAATGGTTTTATAATCAAACTCAATGCCGGTGGTGAAAATTGTTGTGTCTGGCAGAAAGCAAACCGAGGTGCCGGTGCGGTTTTCTTTGTAAGGCTGGGCTTCCAGTTCCCCGACGGGTTTGCCTCGTTCGTAGCGTTGATTATGGACTTTGTTCTCCCGCCATACGGTAACTTCGACCCATTCGGACAAGGCATTGACCACGGAGACGCCCACCCCGTGTAAACCACCGGAGACTTTATAACCGCCACCGCCAAATTTACCGCCCGCATGGAGCACGGTCATCACCGTTTCTAGGGCAGATTTGCCGGTTTTAGAATGGGTATCCGTGGGAATCCCTCGACCATCATCGGTGACGGTGACAGATCCATCGGCATTGATATCTATTTCTATGTGGGTGCAATAACCAGCCAGCGCCTCATCAATGGAGTTGTCCACTACCTCGTAAACTAGGTGGTGGAGTCCGCGCGGGCCGGTTGAGCCGATATACATTCCAGGTCGTTTGCGTACTGCTTCCAAACCTTCAAGAACCTGAATTTGATCGGCGCTGTAACTACTGGTCATAGTAAAATTGCTCCAATTATGAGGCAAAAAGCCTATACTAACCGTTAAGACATGAAAAACTTTAAAAATTCTAGCACAAAACGGTTATAGGCGATGATAGAGCAATTTCCTGTAAAATTTATCTGGGGGGTGCAGGGTCTATTGTTGCTGTAAAATTCAACTCGGTTGACGGTTGGGAAAAATTTTATGGGCGGATTAATTGTAATTTGTGGGGCAACGGCGACGGGTAAGTCGGGACTGGCGATCGCGATCGCCCATCGTTTGCATTCTATTATACTTAGTGCCGATTCGCGCCAAGTGTATCGAGATTTTAACATTGGCACCGCTAAACCGACATGGGAAGAGCAACAGCAAGTCCCGCATTATTTAATCGATATCTGCGATCCCAGGGAAACTCTCACTGTTGCAGATTACCAACAACAAGCACAGTCTTTGATTGCTTCTACCGCCTACAGGCCTCCCCTCCTCGTTGGTGGGACTGGTTTATATATTAAATCCGTGGTTAGGGGGATGAAAATTCCCAGAGTGCCACCACACCCAGAATTGCGATCGCAGTTGGCGGATTTGGGGCAATCTCAATGTTACGCTATGCTGCAACAGGTAGACCGGGCAGCGGCGGCGAAAATTCACGCCAATGATTCGGTGCGAACTTTACGGGCTTTGGAGGTTTATTATGTGACGGGATGTCCGATTTCCGAACAACAAGGAGAAAATCCACCGGACTATCCGATCTTACAGATTGGTTTAGACTGCGAAACCCAGGCATTGAGCGAACGCATTTCCCGACGGACGCAACTGATGATGGACGAGGGTTTTGTGGCAGAAGTGGAATATCTCTGTGAAAAATACGGGACAGATTTACCCCTGCTTAATACCCTGGGTTATGCGGAAATTAAAGACTATTTGGCGGGAAAGATCGACTTAGAAGAGGCGATCGGGCTGACTATTTTACATACTAGGCAATTTGCCAAACGGCAGCGCACCTGGTTTCAGCGGGATGCAGACATTGAATGGTTTAATGCCGATGACCCTGATTTAGTAGAGCAAGTCTGGCAACGGATTCAAGAGTTTATGGAAAAGTTATCATAATCAACAAGTCTGTTTACCCTGGAGGTGTTGGTATGCCTTCTCCGTTTCCTGGGATGGATCCGTATTTAGAATATCCCCAAGAATGGCCTGAAGTTCATAATCGATTGATTGTTAACTTGGCAGACTGGTTGAGTCCTCAGTTGCGTCCGACCTATCGAGTGGCGATTGAAAAACGGACTTATCAGACTGATGTGGATGATTTTTTATTAGTCGGTCTTCCTGATGTAACAGTATGGCAGCCCAAATCATCAACCCCATCAAGTCAACCACCAAGATATTCTACCGCGGGTACTTTGGCGTCAACCAAAGATCGACCGTTCGCCGTTACCATGCCAATGCCGACTACGGTTAAGGAAGGCTATTTAGAAATTAGACGAGTGAAAACCGGGGAAGTGGTTACGGCTATTGAAATTTTGTCTCCGAGCAACAAACGTCCTGGAGAAGGTCGGGACGCATATATCCGCAAGCGGAGACAAGTGCTGGGCAGTTCCACTCATTTGGTCGAAATTGATTTGCTCAGAACTGGGGAGAAAATGCCCGCCATTGGTGAAGTGCCACCAACCGATTATCGCATTTTGGTCAGTCAGGGCGATCGGCGTCCCCAAGCGATGGTCTATGCCTTTACCCTCCGGGAGAGCATTCCTGCCTTCCCCCTGCCTTTGCGTCCCCAAGACCCCGAACCCCTGGTTGACTTGCAAACTTTGTTAAACAAATTATACGATTTGGCCGGATATGACTTGGCGATCGATTATCGCTTATCGCCAGTTCCCTCACTTTCAGAAGCCGATGCAGCATGGGTAGATGTGCTGTTGCGAGAACAAGGATTGCGGTAGTTAGACAGGTTGGACAGTCTGATTTCTGCTCAGTTTACGATCGGGCTATAATAAACCAATTAATTGATTAAGGAGTGAAAATTGCCAACGGAAGCTCAGTCTTTAAAAGCCGTAATTTTATGTCAATGGCTTTCCAACGGGTTTCAGCCAATTCATGTATTTCGATACGATCGTAAATATAAAACGATCTATCTTCAAGCTGGCACATCAGAAGAAATCGCAATTGTAATTTATGCCGATGGTAAATGGGAGTTTGTGTAATGTCCAATTTTCAAGAGATGACAGTTGCTCAATTAAAACAATTCTTGTCAGACCATAGAAGTAATGATGAGATGTTTAGTGAAGCCTTGGGAGAACTGTTAAGACGTAATCCCGATCGCCCAACCTATTCAGCCGATATGCCTCCCGAAGAAATTGGCCAAGTGATTCGCGAAAAAATCGAACAGATTAGAAATAAAGAGCAATATAGCTAATCAGTCGGGGCGATTTCCGTCCCAATGCTCTGGTCTATGCCTTTACAATACGAGAGACTATTCCTGTTTTTCCCCTGCCTTTGCGTTCCCAAGACCCAGAACTCCTGGCTGACTGGCAAAGTTGAACAAGTTGTAGGATTTGGCAGGCTATGACAGCAGCGATCGATTATGGTTTATCGCCGGTTCCCCCACTTTCAGAAGCCGATGCAGCATGGGTAGATATACTGTTACAGGAAAAAGGGTTGCGTTAGTTGGACGGTCATATGTCTAATGTTTATGGTGACGTTGCTGTATGATTTAATCAAGACAAAATAAAAGAAGTTCATTTACTAAATTTATATAGAAATTTTATGAGTAATTTGTTAGAGAGTAAAAGCCATAATTTATCATTTCATTCCGATCCGATAGTTTCTATTATTGTACTCACTTACAATCAATTAAATTATACAAAACAATGCTTAAACAGCATCGCCAGCAAAACAAGAATACCCTACGAAATAATTATTGTCGATAATGCTTCCAATGATGATACGGATTACTACTTACTTGAATTCAAAAACAAAGTCTTAGACGGTCGAAAAAAACAAAATGGGTCGCCAGAGCATTCTTGCACAAATATTGAAATAATATTAAATGGTGATAATAAAGGATTTGCCGCAGGGAATAATGTAGGTATCGCTCAAAGTAAAGGCCAATATGTTCTTTTATTAAACAATGATGTAGTCGTGACCGAAAATTGGCTAGAACAGCTATTGTTGGTTGCAGAACAGGATGAAACTATTGGAATTTTGGGGCCGGTAACAAATTATATTTCTGGTTGGCAATTAGTCAATAAAGTGAACTACGATACTAATTCTCTGGAAGGATTGGATCGATTTGCAAATGAATGGAGAGAGACTAACCAGGGAAGTATTATAAATTCGTGGCGGGTTGTTGGATTTTGTATGCTGATTAAACGGTCTGTCATTAACAAAATTGGTGGATTAGATATTAGATATGGTCTAGGAAATTTTGAAGATGATGACTTTTGTATAAGATCCGCGATCGCTGGTTTTAAAACTGTAATTGTCAAAAGTTGCTTTGTGCATCATTTTGGCAGTAAAAGTTTTCGTGCCTTGGGTGACAAATATAAAAAATTATTAGAGAATAACTGGGAAATATTTAAAGAAAAATGGGGAATACCATCAGCGATTGGATATAGAGATGATTACGATATCTCATCGGTGCTTAATCAGCCATTTAAGGAAGACTATCATTATTGTTCAATTCTCCATATCGATAAATCCCCTCAAACCACAAAAGAATTAGCAGGACAAATAATGGAAAATATAAAAATTGATATTTATCAGAAAAATTATGATAAAATAAAGGTAGATATCGGATGTGGATCTAGAAAACCAGAAGGCTTTATTGGAGTAGATATTTATCCTTGGCCTGGGGTTGATATTGTCGCCGATTTGACAAAATTTTTTCCTTTTCCAGACAATACTGTAGACGAAATTAGAGCTTATGATTGTCTTGAACATTTGCCCAATATAATTCATAGCATGAATGAAATTTGGAGAATTTCTAAACCAGGGGCTACAGTGGATATTTTAGTTCCTTCAACGGATGGGCGGGGTGCATTTCAAGATCCGACTCATGTAAGTTTTTGGAATATTAACTCCTTTATGTATTATAGTATTGAATTTCCGCCTTATCTTCAGCTTTGTCAAAGTTATGGATTTCAAGGATCATTCAGTATTCTAAGTTTGGAACACCAAGAATCGCCAGGTCAAGTGATTCATGTCAGAGCTATTTTAAAAGTCATTAAGTCAGATGATACAGAAATACCAGTTGACATCGATGATGATGAAATAGGAGAGAATTTAAAACTGCGAGAAATCAACTTAGCAATATTTCCAGATTGGAACCAGCCAGAAGATTCACTTATTTCTGCTTTGGAAAATGTTTTGTTAACAGTTGGTGAACATCCAGATAGAACTAAAATCACTCTATTAATCAATAGTGTAAATTTTCCTATTCATCCTGAGTTAACGGCGGATTTATTATTAGCAAATCTTGTTTTAAAAATCTTGGTAGATTATCAAATTGATTTATCTAATGAAGGAGCGGAAATTACTCTCATAGATGAAATTTTTAATCAAAAAAAAATTAGTCAAGTTATCAAAAAAGTAAATTACACAATTTCTCTAGAACAAGAAGATCGAGAACAGCTAGACAAATATGCCCAACAAATCGAGCGATGCGATTTAGAAAGTTTAAAAACGAAAAAATTTGTTCGTTCACAACAAGATAATAAGTTTTATTTACAGTAAAAAAATCGGCGATCGCCCGCTTATATGCTAAATTGCTTTTTCTTCAACAATCTTTTGATAAAAAGCTTCCAGGGCTTTGACACAAGTTTGGTCATCAAACAGTAAATCGTGCCGATCGCGCATTTTTTCCGAAATATGTTGGCGCCATTGTGGGTCTAATCCTAATTTAACCGCAATCTCAATATATTCCGCTTCGGTTTGGGCAATTGTCTCCGTGACACCAATCATTTTTAGGAAACTATCCGCATGACGACCGCGCATAAATTCTCCTGGACAAGTAACAATGGGAAGACTACACGCGATCGCCTCTAAAGAAGTATTCCCCCCAGACCAAGTAAACGTATCCAAAAACACATCGGAGATTAAATTTAACATTAGATAATCAGAACGGGCTGGAATTTGCCGATGTAAGCAATAATCACACGCTTTCAAACCCACTGCGGCAAAAGCCTGATTTAGCCGGTTTTTCAGTAACTCTCCGCGCAAAAAGACAAATTTGGCTTGGGGAACTCGCCGAGCAATTTCTGGGAAAATATAATCGTATTGGGGTAAATATTTAAACGGTGCTTGGCAACAGAAATAAATAACGGCATCTTCTGGCAATTCAAAATCCGTTCGGGTTTTAGCGATCGCGGGGATATCTTTTGGTTTCGGATAAGCTACCCCAATATTCGGCAAACGAATTAAGGTTTCACTGTAATGTTCTTGGGCATTTTCCGGTTCCATCAACTCACTGGATATAAAATAGTCAATGGTGGGAATTCCTGATGTCACCGGATGTCCCCAGGCAGTGCATTGTATTGGTGCTAAACGCAACGCCGCTAACCGCAAAGTGGGAGGATCCATGCCTAGTTCGGGAAACACAAATATATGTAATCGATCCGCCAGAATTTGTTGACAAACTTGTGCCAAATCCCCTGGAATATGATGAAATCTATGGCTATATTCTCGAAACTGTTGGGTGACAGCATCGGGAGAATTTCCCGTATAGTAACAATAGATTTCAAATTTTTGGCGTTCGCAGTATCGCAACCAACCTGTTAGCCATAGAGTGCCGCTGTAGGAATGTAAATAATTAGAGACATATCCAATTCTAATTTTATCTTGCACAGGGGGCATCGATAATCCCTGAACCCACTGGGGATAATTAGCGGCCATAATTTTATGTAAAAAATTGCCATAAATTCGTTGCTTATCAACCACGTTACGCGCTTGATAAGCTAAATAAAAATTGCTAAATCGACCCATGCCTAAAAAAGCTTGGGTTTTTTCTGCTGGAGTGGTTAAGGAGGTTCGATCGATTAAATTTTGCAACCCGGTTTGAAATCGTTGATGATAAAAGCTAATTTCTTCTGGGGTATGGTATAATAGAGGAACAATTAAATTTTTCATCAGGGTAAAAGTGTAATCTGCTGGCAACTGTCGCGAGGCATTTTCCGCGCTGGCGATCGCCTCAGATGTTCTGCCCTGATATAGCAACTTAGTAATTAAAGAAAAGTGCAGAGTGGCGGCAGTAGGATGAATGTTAACTCCTGCTTGCAGGGTGTTAATTGCTGCTGCCGTTTGATTCAACTTATCAAAACAATCGCTGAGTTCTTCATAAACAACGGCATCCCCTTGACTCACTTCTAAAAACTGGCGATATTTGACTATTGCTTTTTCATATTGTCTTTGCCGATCGAAGCGTTTGGCAAATTCTAGATAATATTTTTCTGGATTATTTTTAATGTCTTGGGCGATTTCTAGATTATTTACAATATCAGGATTACCGGGATTTAGGTTCAAGGCTATTTGATAGTAAGCGATCGCTTCTTCTACCCGATCCTGCGCTAATAGCAGATTCCCCAAATTTAAGTAGCTGCCAAAGTGATTTGGGTTAGAGGCGATCGCTTTTTGATAGATTGTTTCCGCTTCAGCTATTTGACCCTTTTGTTCTAGCAAACTACCTAAATGGTGATAAGCATCAATCAGATTAGGGTTCAGTTCCAGCGCTTGTTGGTAAGCGGCGATAGCGCATCCGCGCCGCTTCGCGAACGCCCGATCTATATGATTCATTTTTGCCAAACACAAGCCAATCAAATAGTGTAATTCACCACGTTCGGCATCGATTTCTAGAGACTTGAACAGTGCCGTAATCGCGTCTTGGTAGTTAGCGGCTTCATAGCAGACTTGCCCTAAATTAAACCACGCATTTGCATCGTTACTGTGCCAAAGCAGATATTCTTGATATTTTTTTGTGGCTAAATCTAACTGCTGCTGCTGATGACAAATCAAAGCCTCTTGATAAACTCTATCGAGAGTTTCTTCAGGTTTCTGTAAATTTTGGATAGCTTGAATAACTGGTTGCTGCCGATGTTCTTGAAATGTTGCCACGGAGTAGCGATCGCTTCTTTCTACATCCCAGCTTAAAACCTGAAGTCCATTGCCAAAAGCCGATGAATCTTGACCCCAATTAAATAAATCTAGGACTACTTGACATTCACCATGAATCGCCATAAAATCCCAGATAGCTTGTTGCACCGTGCGGTAATTAGCATGAGCCACAATAATCAAAGCTTGATTAGCCAGGGATTTGCTACTTAATAGTAAGCCTAACAATGTAGGCCGATAATCGGGCAAGCCATTATAAAAATAAACCCCAATTTTAGTTTCTATGCCGAAATCCCGGAGTTCCCAAAAAAATTCGGAAATCTCTTGATTGCAAAAAATAACTTGTTGTTCTAGGTTAAATTTTTGTAAACTTTCTAGCAGTTCTTCTATGCGATATTCTTCATCCTCTGATAGGTTCTCTACTACATAAGCCATACAATCTGGATGCTCTAAAATTGCTCCTAGCAAATAAGTGCGATCGATTCCGATTTGGCAATATATTTCATCCGGTTCCATACAATCCACGACAAAATTGAGCAACTGCATCAAATTCGCTGTAGCTGTATTGTTTCCTTTTTCTTGGTCAACTAACTGTTGAAATTTGCCGTTTTTGGCTGCTACAGACTCTTGTCCCCAGTTGTCATATAGCCTGGGAAGCTGTTGGGAAAATTTTTGATAATCCATTAGCGTATGTTAATCAAGGTTTGATAGCTTATTTTACAACATTTTACAGCGGTTTTATTGTAAATGCAATTCTGTATGTAGGGGTGTGAGATTGACCGCAGATATTTTGCTAGTTAAAAACAGGGATTTAATCCGGTCATGCTTCACCCCCTACGAACCTATTTAATTTCATCGGTATGCTCTCGTTATTCTCGCCTACGATGGAATCTATATAAAAATAGACCTTTCCTGAGTTTGAACCGCTATAACTAATTATTAAGTTTTTCTAGATGTGCTCTAGCTTGTGAGTGATTCGGTTCCCAATCAGTCACTTTCTCAAAAGCTATTCTGGCTTCAGATAATCGTTCTAGAGTTAGATAAGCAATCCCCAATTGATAAGCGGGGTATATTTTGCAAAAATTTACATCAAAGGGTTCTTTTTTATAATAGCTTTCTTCTTCTCCTAACTTGAGACAGTTTTGAAAATAAGCAATAGAGCCTAATGGAAAACCTAGATGCAGCAAAATCTCTCCAGCCAGATAATTCAAAGGCGGAAAATCAGGACACCATTCTAGTCCATGCTGACACAATATTCGCGCAGTTTCATAGTCTTCTTGCTGGAAAGCTTTTGAAGCAAAAAAATGCAACATAGTCGGCACTCTCAAAAATTCATCGGGCTTATTTCCCTCCAGGACGTAAGGCAACAGCCGTTCAAATAATTCTTGGTAATATAGCTGAGATTTTTCTGGATATCCAAACTCAGCACACATACTAGCTAAACAGTATAGATTTTCCAGGTTTAGCCCCTCTTCCTCTCGCATTTTTTCTAAAATTGGAATATTGCGATTTATAGCTTTTTGTTGAGTAAAATTTGGGTCAAGGTAGCCATAGTGTAGAATCTTAAGACTATCTAAATAGACTCGACGGTTGTCACGGATTTTTTCCCCTTGGTAGACCAATTTTTCATGTAAGCGCCCTTGATATCTAATGTCTGGAATGTTTCGGAAAATTCTCTGAAACTTACCACCTACTTGACTGTCTTCTTCTCCGACATTCAGTAAATCAACAGAATAAACCAGCACTTCTGGATCCGAATCTAGTGTTTCTCGAAATGTTGCCGAATTAACAATCAGTTCTTCATCGGCATCCAGGGTTAAAATCCATTTTCCTGATGCTTGAGAAATTGCATAATTGCGAGCAGCGGCAAAATCATCGCACCACGGAAAGTCAAAAACTTTAGCATCTTGTTGCCTTGCGATTTCCGGGGTTTCATCGTTTGAACCCGTATCGACTACAATCATTTCATCCACATAAGGTCGAACACTGGTCAAACACCGAGTAAGATGTTGTTTTTCATTTTTGACAATGGCAAAAAATGAGATCAATGGTTGGGTCATATTATTTTAGCGATCGCTGTAGTTAATTTTACCCTATCCTGGACGTTAGAAACCTTGTCAAAAGCCAAGTGTGAATTAGTGAAAAGGTAAGGTCAAAGATTTCAAATTCTACCCAAAAGGTAGGTATTTGCCAGATTTTTCTTCTGTTTAATTAAGAAACGTTGCTTAATCGTGGCTCAGGGAAAAATATTGGCAACCAGTGAATGTTTAATCTATATCGCGATGGTTCATTTAATCTTAAAGCGATCTGAAAAAAACATCAATGGAAATGCCTTAATATTTTATTTACGAACAATCTTTCAGAGTCCAATTGTTCTCATTCACTTGAACAACTTGCTTACTGCTCAAGCTTTTTATCTCATAGAGTTCCATATTTTCCATTTCTAGTTTTGCTATAGTTTCTGCATTTTCATAATCCCACTGAAATCGGCCACAAATTTTTGAATAAATGCTTTCCCACTCAATTTTACTCAGTGGTGGCAATATAGCAACTTCCACTCCTTCATTTAAAACATCTATATTTTCTTCTAGCATCAAAGTCAGTGCAATTTCAGAAATAATTTCTTCTGGAGTAATCTCATATTCTTTCGGAAAGTTACTCGTGTCTAATAGTAAAGTTATATTTTCTTTGTCCGGATGATTCCCGATGCTTAGGAGTACATTTTTTAGGAATTGTATGATGGCTGGTTCCTCTTGAGTCCAGTCTATAGAAATCAAAAGATTAACTTTTCTCAGATTCAACTTATCGCTCAAATACTCTAAATATTCTTCATTATTATGCTTAATAACTTGTAAGATTGCGCGTACATGAAAAACTCCATCTCCAGTCTCTTCTTGAGATAAGCTAATTAATTTATATGCACCGTGAAAACCATAACTTTTACATAAATCTAAATACTCAGGAAATTCAATTGAGTAATACTTGAAAGAATTGATATTCCAAAAACTGACATGAGTCGGATCTTGAAAAGCTCCTCTACCATCTGTTGAAGGCACCAAAATGTCTACGATCGCTTCTGGTTTGCAAATCCGCCACATTTCATTCATTGTATGAAGACGATCTGGTAGATGCTCGATAACGTCATAGGCTTTTATTTCATCAACACTATTATCTGGGAATGGAAATCTTCGGGTTAAATCTGCAACAACATCAACTCCTTGCCAATCGTGAATATCGACTCCTATAAAGCCTTCTGTTTTTCGCGGGCCACATCCTAAATCTAAACGGAGGTTATCTGTAATATCGTTGGTCATTTGACTAACCTTTGAAAGCATATAATTTACAATCTGTTCGTAACTATTATTAGTAGTAATATCTTGATGAAGCTGCTCGGCAATTTCTAGCCGTTCTTTTTCATGGGATAAATAGTAATCAATTTTATAATTGAGTTCTTCAATTGTTTTGTAAGAGATTTCTTCATGTACCGATGTCACCCTACGCAAGTCTGATTTCCAGTCAGTTAAAATAAATCCTCCTGCTGCACCCACATCCATAACACGGTTTACCACTGCATCATCAAATTGCAAAGAAGTAATGTTTAAATTAATTTTAGAACTTGCATAAATGGATTGTGCTTCAGTATAGTTTTGGGTGGGAGGATGATAAATAACCCCTGATTTTTGTATTACTCTTTTGTCCATCATTCCAGACATATATCCAGGGTCTCCACCCACAATATCGATCTGAGAGGCTTTCAACCTATTAATAATCTCACCTCTAAAAGAAGGATTTAACAGATTAGCTAAATAAATGTATTCAAACTTGTTTTGAAAACCGATTATATTATTGATATTTTGATCTTTTAAAACTACCTGATTATAAGGAGATTGTTTTAGTTTCAAGTCTAAATTCATCAGTCGATTCCAAAAGCCAGCACTCACTTGATGAAAAGCAGGAAGCGAGACAATGCTAGGGCTACTTTTATATATTTCTCCAAATCCAGGCAAAATATGCCCAACAAATGATATATTATATTCGTACTGGTCATCAATGCCGATTTTGGTGAATTCAGAGGCATGAAAAATGTGATAAACTCGCTTTATTCCCAGCAAATTTAAATCAATTATATCTTCCGGTTCTATACAAAAATGCCAGCTTTGATGGTTAACTCTATAAATTGCCTCAATATAAGAAGCAAACGCATTTTCAGCTACAAAAAAATTATAGCTAATAGAATCATGATGAACAAAGATTAACTTTAAACACAATAATTCAAATACATAATGGTTGAGAGATTTACAATAAGACTTTAAACCCACAGAATTTGACAATATCAGGCAATAATCTATTCCCCAGTTTTGCGTCATTTTTAGTAAGTTTTGAATCGCATCATTTTGACTTGAATAGTGACTGTAATTAAAATAGATCACTTGATGTCCTTCTTTTTCTAAAGCATCTTTAAATCCTTTTGAAATACGTTGATAAATAGGTGTCGGCGATCGCTCAATTAAAAAAGCGTATTTTTGTTTATTTTTGGAAACATTCATGCCATCATCCTCTGATTTACTATTTGAGATGCGATATCGATCTGACAAATATTGATATTTTAACTATTAATTTGAAACAATTACAAATTTAGCACAAAACAGTATTATGATTTAGTAGCAATAACATTCAAGCTAATCAAAGTATCTAAAATGCGAAGGCTACTACAGTCTTCAAATAAATTAAACTCGGAAAACTGTTCATATTGTTCAAACCCAACTTCAGCTAAATACATGGCTAAAGTATCAATATCAAAACCAACTTTATGCACGTCATACTCATTGGTATGAGCGCCAAAAATAATTCTCATTAAATGAAGACGTTCTACGGGCAGAATATTAGGATGCAAATACAACCAACATAAGGTTTTGAGATCCGGAACGCTAATCAGAAGTTGGCCACCGGGCTTGAGAACCCGGTGCCATTCGGTTAAAGTCTTGATTAGTTCATTGTTGAGGCTATGGTGAAAATGCTCTAACACATGGCTGGCATAGATGGCATCCACTGAATCATTTTCAAACTGACTTAAATCAGAAGCATTCCCAACGTAGTCCACTTCAGGACGAGGTTCAATATCTAAAATTTTCCAATCAGGGTGGGATTCTTGCCCACCAATGTGCAATTTAAGTGTAGTCATGTTATCTTCTATGATGCAATCTAAGTTAGATTATAAAGCAAATTGCTATTGATTTATGTTAATTTTTGCAACATCAACATAAATCAACTAGATATGTCGATAATTTTTGATATTTTTATGTAATTAATAATTTTATTGTTGTCTCAGAGATTTTATATGCCACAACTAATTTAATATGAGCATCAAGATGTATAATAAAAATCTCATAATATTTTGCAGGATTCGGTTGATATGCCATTTTTGGTTTGGAGTTTAAAAAACAGCGGTCATTTAGACTCAATTCACATGACAGTCTGTACTGTTGGATCTCGTAAATCATCAAGTGAAGATGACTTTGGCAGTCAAGGTTGGGGGTGTATTTGCCCCTAACTTAACTATCTATGGATTTGATGCTGATGCAGATGCTTGTGAAGCGGCTAACGCAGAACTTGAGGCAAGACAAATAAATTGGACTGAAAAACATATTCCGATCGCCTTGGCGAATTGTCCTGGAAAACGGACTCTTTATGTCACCAACGATCTCCAGTGTAGTTCCTTGTATCCACCCAACGAAGATTATCTGAAACGGTTTAGTGAGCCGTTTCAGAGTCAAATGAAACTCGATTTTAGTCTAGAAATAGAAACTACCACTTTAGATGATTTTTGTGACCAGGAAAAAATCGAAGCAATTGATTTTTTG
Organism: Oscillatoriales cyanobacterium; assembly: GCA_011390955.1. GTDB lineage: Bacteria > Cyanobacteriota > Cyanobacteriia > Cyanobacteriales > Laspinemataceae > Planktothricoides. Next base: position 39,589 of record JAABRM010000044.1, read on the forward strand.
CAAACAGACGTTCAAGGTGCAGATATGCAGGTATTGCAAGGGAGTTGTCGTCTGCTGGAACGGAGCCTGCTAGTCGTGAAAGCAGAGGTTTGTTTTTCCCATTTATATGTTAATCAGCCGCTATTTGGTGACTTAGATAATTTTATCCGGCAGCAAGGTTTTACTTTATTTAAGCTGACAGCCGCTTGCCGTGCTCGTGCCCGATCGCCGATTGTTTCATATGAGCATCCGGGACAATTTCTCTGGGGAGATGCTTGTTACATTCGAGATCCACTAGATCCACATGTGCCGATGCACTTTAAAACACCGGATCGAATCCTTAAACTAGCTTGTATTGCCGATATGATCGGCTTTTGTTAGAGTATTTGACCCTCAACTATGGCCACGATCCCAAATATAATTGTGCCAACAATATCGTAGAAACTTTATCAGAGTTTCCCGAACTGGTGAAACAAGGCTTAGGTTCCCTGCCAATAGTGGAGAAAATTCGCGATTACCTAAGTGGGAATACTCTGGAGTTATTACAGCATAATTCAGAAATCAAATAGGCGATCGCGCCTTTCTCTGTCCTTTCAGTACAGGGCATTGCCCTGTACTTGTGAAATTATAAATACTGAACCATTGGATAATTCAAAATAGATTTATCTTCTGTCAGCATGATTAAATTATGCTGCAATGCTTGACAAATCAACAAGCGATCGAATGGATCGCGATGTAACGGTGGAAGGTTGATTAATTGGGCGATACTTGCCTCATCCACTACCAGACTTTTAATAAAATGTTTGGTTCGCTGTTGGGGTAGGTAAATTGCTGGTGATTGGGGAAAAGGTAGCTTGCCCAGTTGATACTTAATCTCACATTCCCAAATGGAGACAACACTAAGAAAAATTTCATTATCGGGATTTTGAATCGCTTGCTTAAAATGCTCAGATAAGCGATTATCTTGATTGATGAACCAAAGAAAAATATGAGTATCTAATAGTAATTTCATTGAGGGTAGAATAAATCAATAATTTCGTCTGGTAAAGGATCGTTAAAATCATCAGGAACAACGAATTCCCCTGCACATAACCCAAAGGGACGCAATTTACCTGACTGATGGTATTGCTGCATAACTGCATCAATTCGAGCGTTTTCATCTAAACTGACTTCCGAATCGTCTGCGACAATAATTACCTGGATTTTTTGCCCTACAGGGAAAGGCAATTCAGATAAAATAACTTGTTTTGATTCGTCAATTTTCATAGAAACTTTATGAATTTTCATTTTACCTATCCAATTTGAATACAAAATCACTCTGAAATCATAGACCACCGTTAACTGCTCGATCGAGGTTTGAATTGGATGCTTTGCCCATAATTCAGAAAATTGGCAATTACTTACAGCGGTTTTCTACTGAATAGACCACAGAGCATCTGTAGGTTTTATGAGGTGTAGGGGCGAAGCATGACCGCAGATAATTTATTGCTTAAAATATTGTAAGGGCATAAATTAGGGCTTAACCAGCATTGTTTTGGACATAAATCTCCCACATTTGCTCGTAAGCTTTTTCCATCTCACGGGTGAATTGCTTGGCATTCCACAGGGGGGCGGTTTGCCGTCCTTGCCGCAGTCGCCAAGAAATATCTTGGCGCAGTTTTTCATCTTTTCCTAGACGGATGCCCCATTCCACATATTCATCATCAGTCCAAGCAATTCCTTCCGTGATCCCAGCATTGATCATCATGGTGTAACTGTTGCGGGCAGCAAATTGCTCTCCCACCCGCGTCACCATTGGAATTCCCATCCACAGGGTTTCCATCGTTGTGGTGGCTCCGTTGTAAGGATAGGTGTCCAAAACTACATCGGCAATGCCTAAATTTGCCCGGTGAGTGGGTTCTGAAGGAGCGTTTGGCAAAAATCGCAGGCGTTCCGGGTCTACATCATATTCTTCCGCAAGTTGGATAAAAAAGTTTTTGATTGATTCTCGATCGGCAAACCCTTTAATCAATAAGTAACTATTTGGCACTTCTTTGATAATTTTCATTTGGAGTTTGGACGTATCAGGGTGTCGCTTGTATCCCTTCTGTCCAGTGAAATAAAGTACAGCATCACTGGGAATATTTAAATGTTGCCGTTTTAGATTCGGTACAGCCACCTCAAAGCCATCGACAGCGATATAAGTTTGGGGTAGTCGCCAGATTTTTTCTCTATAGTAATCTTGAGCGGTATCCGGGAGCACATAAGGATCGGCGATAAAATAATCAATCGTCGGTAATCCTGAAGCATCCCAACCCAACCAAGTAACTTGAATGGGTGCAGGTTTTAGCGCCATTACCTCACAAGTTAAATCCATAGTGATACTGTCAAGATCAATTAATATATCAATGTTATCCTGATAAATTTGCTCGGCAATTTCCAAATTTTTAGCTCCAAGCTTACGATCGCAGTCTGCTTTACTGATATACCATTCCTGTAAAGGATCGTTTATTGGCTTATAAGTGATCAAATAAGCGTAAATTTCAAAGCGATCGCGGTTGTGATATTCAAACAGCCACCTTGCCAACCATCCGACGGAGTGACTTTTGAAGCAATGGGATATATATCCAATTTTTATCCGTCTATTTGGCTCGGAAAAATTCAGCTTTTTCTGCTGATTTTGTTGATAGTAACGTTGAATTTGCTCTGTCTCATAGGTTTGAAATTGAAAATAGGACTGGCATCGCTGGGATAACTGATTGAGCGTCTGTCTATTTTCGGCGGCGCGATCGCTAAAATATGGGAAAAAATATGCTGAAGTGAGTAGGCGTGCTACCGTAGCTTGAGGCAGTTCTATCGGTTCTTCGGCAACGAGGGACGCAATTAGTTGCTTTTGCTCTTGAATCGCAGCATCCACCTCTTCCCAATAGCCGCCTGCGCTCATCATACCTCGCAGTCGCAAGTGATTGGCAAAAATTTTCTCCGGTAAACTCTCCACCAGAGCATAACATTCTTTGGCCAATTCGATCCCTTTAGCGTAATCTATCCCATTTTGATAAAAAGCAGCAAGATGTCTTAATACTTCAGCATTATTTTGATTTATTTCCCTACAAATTTCCAGCAGTAATATGGCCATACCGATTTGTTTAGTCGAGTAACCAATTTCTATGGCTGGGGGTAGTAGCACAGTAATTAAATCAACCTGATGCTGTTCGCGAAGCGTGCCGGATGGCATTAGATGTGGTACACAAGCGGCAGTAAATTCTATCGCTAATGGATGCAGTGGTGTGCGATCGAGAACTTTTTTTAATACTTGTAGTAGCTCATTTTGAGCCACAATATCTAGCTGTTCTGTTGCCAAAAGTTGAATAATTTCCCAGTCGCTGAATTCTTCTCCTGTAAATCTATCGATCGCGATCGCCAGTTGAATCAGCTTTAACAGGTTTGGCAAATTTGTGGGCTGAATTTCTCTGATATGCCCGCGAATTAACCAAGCTAAAGAATAATCTTCTCGTGCTGCTTGTCTATTGGCTTCAGTTGCTAGAATTTCCAACAATTCTTCTGTCCAAAAATCCACCTGTTCCGGTGTGCCGTCAACCATTGCCAGCAACCAGGTAGTTGTTGCTTCTTCCTCTTTGCCTTGTAGCAGCAACATTAATCCCAAATGCCAGTAGTAGGACTTAACATCGGGTTCAGCTTGGATCGCTTTTTCATAAAGATTAGCGGCTTGAGCATATTCTGATTCAAGTAGGAATTGGTGAGCTTGCTGCTGCCATGAATTTATATCAGTTTGATTCTGGGATGTCATAGAAACCAGCCAAAAATATTTTTAGATGTAGGGGTTAGGGAAAGGATAGTTAATTTTAATTTGGTTTATTTATAAAATTTGTCCACATAAGTTCGTAAGCCTTTTCCATCTCCCTGGTAAATTGTTCGGCATTCCATAAAGGAGAACTTTGCCGCGATCGCCACAGTTTCCAGGATATATGTTTTCTGAGGTCTGGATCTTTCCCCAAGCGAATCCCCCATTGCACATAAGCTTCATCAGTCCAAGCAATTCCTTCCGTAATGCCAGCATTCATCATCATGGTATAGCTGTTGCGAGCCGCAAATTGTTCTCCCACCCTTGTCACCAGAGGAATTCCCATCCACAGGGTTTCTAGGGTTGTGGTGGCTCCGTTATAAGGATAAGTATCTAAAACCACGTCAGCAATCCCCAAATTAGCACGATGAACAGATTCTTCCGCGACAATGGGTAAAAACCGTAGGCGATCGCGCTCAACTCCCTCTAATTCTGCTAACTCGGTAAAAAAGCTACTGATTGCCTCCTCATCTCCTAACCCTTTAATCAAAAAGTAACTATTCGGCACTTCTTTGATAATTCTCATTTGCAGTCGGGCTGTATCCGGGTGACGTTTATACCCGCGCTGACCGCTATAATAGACAACCGCATCATTAGGAATATTCAAATTCTCTCGCCGCAGAGTCGGTACACCCACTTCAAACCCGTCTACTGCAATATAAGTTTGCGGCAACCGCCAAATTCTTTCTTGATAGTATTCTTGGGCATTTTCTGGCAAAACATAAGGATCCGCAATAAAATAATCAATCGCCGGAAGGCCAGAAGCATCCCACCCCAACCAAGTAACTTGAATCGGTGCCGGTTTGAGTGCGATCGCCTTACAAGTATTATTAAGAGTGAGGCTATCTAAATCAACCAATATATCAATTTCATCTTCATAGATTCGATCGGCTATTTTCCCTGAATCCGCCCCTAATTTGTGACAATGTTCCGCTTGATTCACATACCAGGATTGCAAAGGATCTCCTATGTCCTGATAAAGCATCAAATATAAATGAATTTCAAAGCGATCGCGATCGTGATATGCCAACAGCCATCTGGCTAACCAGCCCACCGAATGACTTCTTAAGTAATGAGAGATATATCCAACCTTCAATCGCTTATTTCTTCCACCCGTTGACAAATTTCTCCGCTTAACAAAATCCAGAGAATAGCGCTGTACCTGTTCTCTGGCATAACTTTGAAAATTCCCCTGACATTGCTGAGATAATTGATTAATAATCTGTCTGTTCTGCCGCGATCGATCTCGAACATAGAGGAAAAAAAACCCTGCACAGAGCAAGCGTTCTACCGTCGCTTGTTCTAGTTTTATTGCTTCTTCTTCTCTCAACGCCAAAATTAATGACTCTTGTCTCTCAATCGCCGAACAAGTTTCTTCCCAGTAACCACCGGCAGTCATCAAACCCCGCAACAGCAAGTGATTGGTACAAATTTTTTCGGGTAACGTCTGCACCAGGGAATAGCAATGTTTCGCCAGATTTATCCCTTTAGCATAGTCCCCCCCATTTTGATAAAAGCTAGCCAGAGTTTCCAATATTTCTATATTGTCGGTATCCACTTGCAGACACAATTCCAAAAGAGATGCGGCAATTGTTGGTCTCAAGAGCAAATGGCCGATTTTTAGGGTTGCTGGTAACATCACACCGATAAAATCTGGATGTTTTTGTAAATGTGGCAAACAAGCTTGAGCCAATTCTCTTGTTGACTGGTGCAATGGTTGAATTTTGAGAACTTTCTGTAATACTTGCAGTAACTCATCGGTCTGTTCAGCATCTAAATTTCCTACTTGCTCTGCATTTAGGATCTCAATAATTCGCCAATCCTGAATATTTTCCGCCGTAAACTTTTTCAGATCAATCGCCAGTTGTACCAGATGGATCAGGTTCTTCAAATCTGTGGGAGCAATTTCTCGAATATGTCCCCGGATCAACCATGCTAATAAATTATTGTCTTCTGATGCTTCAAGTCTAATCGCTTCTTCTTCCAGGATTGCCAACAGTTCTGCTGTCCACAATTCCACTTGCTCCGGTGTGCCGTCCACCATTGCCAGCAACCAGGTAGTCGTCGCTTCTTCTTCTTGTCCCTGCAACAGCAACATCAATCCCAAATGCCAGTAGTTGGACTTAACATCGGGTTCAGCAGAAATCGCCTGTTCGTAGAGAACTGCTGCTTTGCTATAGTCTCTTGCAAGTATAGATTTGGGAACTTGTTCCTGCCAAGAATAATCCAACCCGCCAAAATTTGCTGTCATTAAAATGGCACCATTCAACAGTAAAAGTGCAACTTTCCCTGCTATGTCATATAATCCATGTTACTGGGGATGACAAGTCGAGAAAAGTTGCACATTGCGCGATGCATAACAAAATAAATTTTACCCAACTAGGGGATAGCTTATGCTACCCACTCTATCCAACCAAAGATTAACTGGTATGGCTGAAAATTTGCACAATTTAAACCGAAAAGACTACTCACCAAGAGTTTTCATTCCGTTGCAACTGGTTGCACCAGCCATGATTGTTGGGTCTTTGGCTACGTCAGAGGCTTTGATCTCTTCACATAAGAGAGCGCGGGTTGTAGATTCTGATGTGGTTGGATCTATTTGTGACCATACAAGACCTGTATAGGGTTTGAGCCCTTTAGTGATGGTAGATGCTCGGGTAGCAACAGACGAGTTGGCTGTAGTTGGAGCGGTTTGATCAAAAGTGTACTTGTAATTGGTTGTTTGGGTCTGAATACCAACACCGATTTCAGTATAAGCGCCAAATCGTCCGGCTTCTAAAAAGTATGCTTGCTGTGCGCGATTGATGGCACCAACATTATTCCGCGCTTCAACTTGCTTGGCTTTGCTGGCTTGGCTGAGGAGAGAGGGCAAAGCCACAGCAGCCAGAATCCCGATGATGATCACCACCACGAGCAGTTCAATCAGGGTGAAACCGCCTTCTCTTCTCTTTTCGTTCAGGTGTTGCAGGAATTTGACTTTTAATTCGGTTTTCATTTTAAACGTCTCCTTGATGTGTGGGATGCTTGTTTTTTTAACTTCTAGAGATAACTTACCCACAGTCTCTAACTTTTATATCACCCACAGGCGAAATTTTTTGTAATTTTCAGTCACAACGCTCCAAAAGCACATATAGAAGGGCTTCCAGGCTAGTTAGTAATTCCTTAATCTCATCAAAAGCTCTCTGTTGACTGATTGACTCTAGAGTCATCGGATCCACAGGACGGATCTGGAGCCAACGTTGCACCAAAGTAGTCACTGGCTGAGGTTCATCCCACAGGGGAACCAGACAGGCTGCCACGCTACTGCCTATGTTCACAGGATTAATTGTGGGCAGGGGAACGTCCCGACTAATTTGAAAAGGTCGCAGGGAGTTAACACATTGGCTCAGATATTCTTTTAACTGAGAGTTTCTTAGCTGAGGATGCAAATGTACCCTCGCACTTCGCCAGTCTGCGTCTTGCCACTCATCAACAGGAACAAAGGATGAGCCAGCTTTGGGATGACCGCACCAAAAGTCTAGCAGTCGATGGACTGGATGCAGCAACTCAAATAGATGTAATCGCTCTTCCGCAGAAAGTTCTGGCAAGCTCATGGCTAAAAACACCGGCAAATCCTCCGGGTCTTCAAACAAATCTATCAGTTCCCACTGTCGCCAATTTACCATACTGATAAATTCTAAGTCAGCAGTTTGGATGGCAGCAAACATTTCGCTGATTGTGTAGCCTTTGTCTTCTTGAAGTAAATAATTCGCCAGAAAAAATTCTGGGTGATCTTGTTTATTCTCTTTCCAAGTAATCACCTTAAGTTGAACGTTATCTTTCAATGCTTTCATCGTGTCACGCACGATGGAGATTTCCATTTCCCCTGGGTTGTCATCCATCAAACCCATCATTTTGAACATTTCTTGCGTCCGATAGTAATAAACCCGTTGCAAAGAACTGTGGAGATTGGCGCGAATAATTCCTGCGGATTTTAAAACCGATTTCATCGCCTGTAGTCCGATCGCGGGTTCAGGCAGCAGATAGAGAACTTCGTCACAGTTGATATAGTCAAACTGCATTCCTAAGCTGGGCAAATCTTCTATGGATAAGACATGAAATTCTGCATCATTGAATCCATGATACTCTAGTCTAGCTTTAGCCATTTCAACGGATTTCGGAGAAATATCTATGCCAACAATTTTGGCGTTTGGATTTGCTTCTGCTAACGCTAACGCTTTATATCCCGTGCCACATCCAGCATCTAAAATAATTTTGTCTTTGGGATCAATTACTTGTTGGTTTCTTAAATAAAATGGGGTAGCATAGTTATGATAATATAATAGGTTATAGTTGTCTTTACATGAAGTTTCCAAGGGAGTTCTGGGATAAGGGCCAGTTTCAAATTGTTGGCGAATTTTTTCTAGGGATTCAGGGTTTTGGTTTTCCATTTTCTGTTTGTCTATATCTGATACAAATTTAGCCATTCAGTCAGTATGTAGGGTGGGCATTGCCCACCCTAATAATTACGATAATTACGGCTGGGTGGTGACAGGAGGGGGTGGTAATTGAATATTACTGGGTGGCAAGGTGGTTGGTGTGGGAATGGACGGCTGGGAACTAGCATCACGGGGAAGGGTCGCCAATGCTACTCTGGTGCCACCGACCGCTCTCATGCGATCGAGCACTTCGACAACCAGATTATATTTGACATCCTCGCTGGCATACAACACCATGAGCGCCATGGGATTATTGCTGTGATAAAAGCTGAGGATTTTTTCTAACTCGTCTAATGTCACCAGTCTGGCTTGTTCTTCTATATAAACATAGACTTGTCCCCCTGGTTCGAGGCGGACAATTAACATTTCTTGTGTCTGGGTCTGCCCTGTCTCTGCTTTGGGCAGGGCTACATCAATCACGGGCTGGCGAGTGAGTTGTAAGGCTGCCAAAATAAAAAATGTCAGAATGCAAAAAATTACGTCAATCAGTGGAATGAGCTCAATGCGAGCTTCTTCCCCTTGAATATCTTGGTTGATTTTCATCGATCGCCTCTCTCCCCCAATTCAATGACTAACATTTAGATTACAACTTACCCACACAAAGGATAGGGCAACCACCCCTGGCAAGAATTGCCCCCACAAACATCGGGATTTGGCGTCAGTTCTAAACATTGCTGGTTTCTTCTGGTTTATTATCTGCTGCCGGTGGTGCTTCAGGCGGTTTTGCCTCTGTACTTTTGGCGACTGTAGAGGTGTTGGACTCAGGAGGACTGCTGGTGCGTTCATTGTTGGGTAGGGGCGGTGCGATCGCGGTGGCAGCCCCCGGCAACGGAGTCTCTGGAGTCGATCGCTGACTATCCGCTACCTGACTATCCGCTACAGGTAAAGCAGTCGGTATTTCTGAAGCAGGAGGTTCCGTGAGTCGCCCGGTTTCCCCCGATAAAGAACCCTCAGATAAATAACCCTCAGATAAAGAACCAGAACTTGAGGACAAAGGACTGTCAGTTAGTCGCCCGGTTTTCTCAGGGATTGAACCCTCAGATAAAGACACCGAACTCGATCGCGCCACTCCATCCGCTGATTCCACCGCACTGATGTTTCTTTCTGATGGTTCCGACAGCGATCGCGGAGGAAGCGGACTTTGGGGCGTCATCTGGGGCATTCCCTGACTATGCCTACTTTCCGCCCAAAACTGCCGATAAAGTAACTCCAACTCACTTCCCGACTTGCGGAACATCTTCATCTGCGAGAACAAAAAGCCCTGAAAAATCCGATAAAAGACTAGGGTCATAATTGCCACAATCAGTCCTGCCGCCGTACTAATCAGCGCCTCACCAATTCCAGACGTCACATCTCGCGTCGCATTAGTGCCGATATCACCCAAACGAATCGAACCGAGGGAGTTAATCAAACCTAAAACCGTCCCCAACAAACCCAAAAGCGGAGACAAGGCAATCACCGCTTCTAATACTTTTTCCCCCCGTCGCATTGAGGCTAATTCATTATCTGCCGATGACTCCAAAGCCAGACGAAACAATTCTGGATCCGCATTTTGCAGTCGCAAAGGCGCATACAGGAACCGACCAATCGGTTGTTTACTGGCTTGTTTGGCAATTTCTTGAGCCACTTGCCAGTCATAACGAGCGGCTTCTAGGACGCGATCGATCAGTTCTCTTTCTTTGCTCATTACGCCCAGCCAAAAGACCAGGCGTTCTAGAATCGTACTTAACGATAAGATCGAGAGGAACGATAGCGGCAACATAGAAATGCCGCCTTTCTCAAATAGTTCTATGATTGCTGTTTGTTCGATCATCCGCCTTCTGCTTCTCCTCTTCTGTCTTCCCTGGGAATCAGGTTTTTGCCCATAGCAGTCCAAGACATATTTTAAGTTCAAAAGTTGCCATTATATACAGCGATCGCCCATTAGTTCCGTAGATTTTTCCATCCCTTGACAGATTGTCATTAATTCATTGCTTTTCTGCTTTCGTTCTTGATGTCTCGACCCAAGAAATAAAACAAATAAAACTCATCAATCTACATGACAGCAGTTTTTATATTAGACAATAATTCCCAATACTGGGTTATTTCCCGCAAAACCGTTATTTTGACAGAGATATATTATATATCCGGCTTATTTTTACCTTTATGTAATTATTTATTGGTAAATGGATAAAATATATAATAATTTACTCTTAAAATATCGTTATTAACGGATGTTTCTGCTAATAATTTGATGATATAATTTTTTTGATTTCTGAATTTAGGGCTGATTTTTTTATCTATACATATCTTTAAAATGAATCCGAGTTATGATAATATTAGTATTATGCTTTGATAAAAGTTGAATTTTAATAGTAAAAATTCAACTTTTGTTTAGGTTCAAGGACTTAAATGTCAGCCCAATCTCAGAGATCGTATTAAAGATCACGGTAACTCCACTGAAGTGGGTTTAGCCACATGAGGCAATCCCCAGCCTAACTTTTCTCGCAGCACATGGAAAAATTCAGGCCGTTTTAAGCGAATAAACCGGGCACGATAGGCCGATCGCTCGATATGGACTCGATCCTCCGGCAACACATAACATCCCGCATTGCCATCCACCACCATCACCAGGCGATCGGGATTCGCGGCAAAAATATTCACCGGCTCACTATTGGCAAAGACCAAAGCCCGTGAAGCCAACGAATGAGGACAAATCGGCACTAACTGTAATACTGGCACATCAGGGGTAATCACCGGACCCCCTGCGGACAGGCCATAAGCGGTGGATCCCGTGGGTGTGGAAATAATCACTCCATCAGCGGCGATATCCACAGGTGCATGATGCCCCACTTCGATTTCAAAGTGGCACATACTGGTCAACGGTTCCCGGTGAAGCACCATTTCATTCATACAGAGTGCTTCCCACACTACGATATTGTCCCGAATCACTTGCACCGTGACCATTGTCCGCTCTTCAATTTGATAGTCACCGGCAAGAACTTGTGCCATCGCTTCCGGCAAATGGTTCAGGTAGATTTCTGTCAAGAAACCCATGTGACCAGTATTCACCGTCAGCAATGGGATCCCCGCCGGTGCCACTTGGCGGAACGAGGACAATACAGTGCCATCCCCACCAAGCACTAAGCCAAAAGTCATATCTTGATCGAACCCAGGGGGAACCAGTTGGTCGATCGCGGTATGACAGAGAGGTTTGTCGGGACTGGAGTAACCTAGAATTCCCCCGACTCCGGTGGTGGAGACCACCTGCCAACCAGCATCAGTCAGCTTGTCTTGCCATTCGAGGGCAATACGACAAGCGATCGGTTTATTGTCGTTATAAATAATGCCTGCTTTGGGCGACATTCAGCAGCCTTTCTTCGGTTTAAGTTTTACACAGCACAGAGATAGGGTTTGCCCCTAGGACATTTTTAGCATGGTTCTACCATGAGGTCTAGGGCAAACCTCTGAGAAACCGGGTAATTAACGTCAACCCTTGCCATTAACCAACAACGCTCATAGAAACCCGGTTTCTGTTGCTAGATTGGGATTGCCTAAAAAGGAATCTTCCTTTTGCTTTGCATCTTGCTGCTTTTTTCTTTTTCGTAATCCAGTTCCTTGAGTTTTTTCATAATTCGACTGAAGTATTCTTGCAAATACCCTTCTAAAGTCGTGGTTTCTTTGGGATCCAGGCCAAAGACCGGATAAACTTCATCCATTGACGCCGTTAAGGGTTTGCCACTGGCGAGCACTTCCACAAATGCGAGGCGATCGGCCACATTCCAACTCCATTGGAAAAATCGGGCAATTTTCCGCACGGTTCTCAATAAACTCAGGGGTGAGCGGATAATTTTGGCTTCTTTACCCGCCAAGCGATTACACAACGCCACAATTTCATCACCACTCCAGGCACGAGTCCCTACCACCGGAAAGGTTTTGTTTTCCGTTTCTGGTACAGATAGGGCGCGGATGGCAAATTTGGCAATATCCTGAGTGTTCATATAGGCGATCGGCACCACCTCACCAGTCATCCAAACCGCCTGATTATCCAAAATCGGAATCGCATACTGCCCAATTAAGCCTTGCATGAATCCGGCTAGACGCAGAATTGTATAGTTTAGCCCTGATGCCGCTAACGCCGCTTCATTACACCGCTTAATTTCCATTAAGGGTACATCGGGATATTTCTCCGCGTCTAAAATCGAGAAGAAAATATAACGCTGCACCCCCGCAGACTTGGCGGCTTCCATCAGCGCTAGTTTGCCCTGCCAGTCAACTTGCTTGATACTTAAAGAGTCTGTGGCTCTGGCTGTGGCTGCATCAATCACCGCAGTCACCCCATCGAACGCGGCAGGTAAAGTCTCAGGATCGCAAAGATTTCCCCGCACCAGTTCGGCGCCCCACTCTTTTAAAAAGGCTGCTCTTTTGAAACTACGGACTAAACAACGCACTTGATATCCCTCATCCAGGGCGCGTCGCGCAATTTGTCTTCCTAATGTACCTGTGGCACCGACAACCAATAAAGTCATTTAGAATTTATGACGAATTTTTAACTTTTATTACATTTTATCAGAATTCGTTACAGATATTTTCTCTGGGGCAATTACACCGCAGCGAATTTATCGGCGTATTTTGCCCCTATTCTCAATGCTCAACCAGATTCAGGAGTCCAGAAAATCCTTATGGCGGTGAATCGCGCCCCAGGACTACCTCTGAAAATTCCCCAAAAGTCCCGTTCCCCACATTGTTAAGTTATGTAAACATAAAATCATTAAGCTGAATTTGGCATGAGATGAGCGATCGCCTCTCATATTCATAAAAATTATCGCCGATCTCGTTGCCTATTGTTTATGTGTTATTAACTATGCCAGCGATCGAAGTTATGGGCGCGATCGCCTTTCACCAGCCATAAAAAAACCGCCAGAATTGACGGTTTCATTCCGGGACTTTCTCGCAAAGTTAGGCATTATCTCGCGTAATCCAGTTGATCACCCACAACCCGGTCACTAAACCGATGAAGTGAGCGAAAATGGTGTGAGTGTTCGCCAAAATCACAAAAACATCCAACGGTTGAATCAATTGTTGCATAGCAACATTCATGGTAAACCGCGCTGCTTGAGATTGCAGGGCTTTCCCCAGAAGAATCCCACTAATCGATTCAGCGGCCAGTAAACTTAAAAACATCCCAACAAGATTGACGATCACACCCAAACGCAAAATTTGCATGGCATCTGCTTTTTTGGGACGCAGGGAAGCCTGACTCGCTTTTAACTGTAAAGCCAACCTGGTATAACGGAATGACCAGTAAATACTTACCAGTAGGGCGATTATTCCACTCACCGCAAAAAAGATGCCGACGCTGGTTCCGGGATTACTGCCACCGCCTGAAGCCCCAGAATTGCTGGTTTCAAAGATAATCGCGAATAAGAAGATGATACTAGCTACGACGGCTAGGACGACCTGAACCCAAAAGCTAATCCATCCGCCAAGGCGAAATGCGGGAATAACTCTCTGGACTGCTGGTGGTAAGGCGGGGGGTTCTGAATTGTTTCGCATGACTACGGCCAGTTGAAGTGATTGGGCTTAGTTCGTTTTGTACTAGGCTTGCTGTCTTATGATAGTCCATGAAAGATAAAAATCCAGGAGGCGGTTAGTCCACTGGATCGTCATTTTGTAGGGGCCAAGCATATAGCCCTACGGGCATGGCTTCGCTTACCGGGCAACAATTTCTGGGAAAAAACCCCAAATTTAGTATCCGAATGCTTTGCCCAGTGCGGTAGCGGTAGGGTGTGTTAGCGTAGCGAAGCGGAGCGTAACGCACCTTAACCCAGGTTAACGCATCTTACCCCAGAGTAACGGATCTGATTAGTTAAAATAAGGGCGAACGATGGGGCTCGAACCCACGAAATTTTGTAGGGGCCAAGCATATAGCCCTACGGGCATGGCTTCGCATTCGGGCAACAATTTCTGGGAAAAAACCCCAAATTTAATATCCGAATGCTTTGCCCAGTAACGCACCTTAACCCAGGGTAAGGCATCCTACCCTGGGTTAACGGATCTGATTAATTAAAATAAGGGCGAACGACCGGGATTGAACCGGCGAATGGTGGAACCACAATCCACTGCCTTAACCACTTGGCTACGCTCGCCATTCGATTTATCACTATAGCACATTAGTTAAAATTGATCTACCCCCTGGGAAAAATTTTTTTGATTTTGTCTAAAAGTCGCTGCTGCTGCGAAATTTGCGGTTTAGCATCGGTAGTTAAACTATACAGATGAGTTCAATATCACTATGAAAGGAAAGATAGTCGCATCCATCGGCGCAGTGGTGGTCGTGGGACTTGGGGTAGCAATGGCGATCGCCAATCCCCGTCCTGAAGCTTACAACAACTATGCGGCCCAGCAAATGACCCAGTATCTCAACAATGTAGCCTGTGAGAAAGTGCCAATGGGTAAAAAGCCCTGTCTCTCACTGGTGCAGTCAGCGCAGCCGCAAATTTCCCAACTGATTAGTCAGAATACCGAACGCCATAACTTTCTCTTGTTCAGTATTTACAAAACGAAGTTTAATCTGCCCTTACTCCCAACCTACCAATTTGAAACCCTGGGAGCAATGCAAAACTTTTATATTTATAAGCAAGAAAAATTATAAATTATCATCAAAACATCATCTATTTGTGACGATCGACGATTGCCCCGAAAACCCTATCTTGCCCGAATCATGCTGGTTTAAGGGTAATCGCAATTCCCGAAAAAATTAAAATCCCAATTAAATCCCGGTAGCTGGTTATAGATATATGATGGCCTGAATGTTATGGCTCCGATGATTAATTGGGATTTTTGCTGTAACAATGTCGTGTAACAACTGGTAGTGCCCCGCTCTCGTTTATTAGACGTGCTGCTTGAGCAGGTCTTTGAACAAGTTATCTTTGACCATGCTCTGGCGCAACACTTCTAACAGATAATCTTGCGCTTGCTCTCTGGTTAACCCTTTGATTTGCTTTTCGTACACTTTTAACTGAAATTGTTGTTCCAAGCTGAGACCTGAAGTCGTATTCATAGATTTGCTCCTTTTTCGGTTGTTTCTTGTCTGTTTTCCGTTGTCCTGTGATTCAAGACGTTAAGTGATTCTGGTTTGGTTTCCGTTAAATGTAAAGTATCGTAACAAGCTATTGACAAACTGTCCATAATGTACATTTGCAGATTAATTTCTGCTACAAAAGTTCATAAAAGCCTCAGACGGTTTATGATAAAGAGGTGAAAACAACCAAAAATCAAGAGTTACAAGGCATCAGCAGTTTCATGGACGCGATAGAATTTTTTCAAAAAAGTGCAGGAAAATGGCGATCGCAGCGCACTACCCACCATTTGGCTTTTAGACGCGCTGAGATGGGCGACTCGGAAATTACCGTGGAAGCTTTAGCGGGGGACGATCCAAAGGTGCAGGAAATTTGTAAACTGCATGAGGTGGATCCGAGCGAAGCTAGTGGCGGGGCTTTTGTCTCTTGGCAAGGTTCGATGGCTTGGGACCGGGAAGGGGAAAATCATTCTGGGGAAACGGTATTTGCGATCGTTCCCGATCCGAATCATCCCAATACTGGGCGAATGTTAAGAGAACGGGGCTATGCGGAAATTGTCCCGGTGGCCGGACAATATCATATGGACGAAGAAGGTGGACTGATACTGATTACTGAGTATGAAACTATGAGCGTGATTGAACGGTTCTGGTTTGCCAATCCCAATTTGCGGATGCGGACTAGCACTGTGACTCGCTTTGGTGGGTTTAGTACCGCCTCTTTTTGTAGCGAAAGTCGGATTTCCACAGAGTCAGGGGATGGGAGTAATTCTGAAGTAAGTTCAGCAAAGGCTAATAAAGAGTTATTAGGAACCGCCTTTTCTTCGGTTTTGGGGTGGTAAACGTGATTGGGGATTGGGGATTAGAGATGAACGGGCAGCCCTTGGACCGTAACCCGGAAAGAAACCTGGTTTCTCCCAGAAACCCGGTTTCTGAGGTTGCCTCCTGGGAATTGACCAGCAGCAATACCAATCCAGATCCGTTTCAACGGGGTTGGCAGTACCTCGATCGGGTGCGTCAGCTTACCCCAGAACCGGGGATGGTTGAGTTAAGTGATGAGATTAGCGATCGCATTCGGATCTGTACCTGGATTGGCGATCGCATAGATGGGATTAATTTAGAACTCACCGATTATCTAGAAGCTTGTCATCAGTGCTTTCCCGTCGCCCAACGGCAAAATATTCAAATTTTCGCCGCCCCACTAGCCTCGATATTGGGGGTTGACGGCTTATGCAATATTTTATTAGACCCGATCGCGATTCTGATTGATGTCGGTCGGGTTAATCGTGAAGATTGGTTAGGCTTAGTCGTCCATGAATATGCCCATGCTCATCTTAAATCTCCGGGACACGATCGGCGATTTTTAGAAGTGCTGGTTCATTTATGTCTAGGTTTAGGACTGGTTCCCCCTGTTTGCGCTGCTTCTTGGGAAGTCGATCCAGCAGTGAATTCGGCTCAGTTGCGTAATTGGCCCCACTGTACTTCGACCGCGAACCCCCTAGCTTTTTGGCTGGGGCTGACGGAAACTCAGCCCCAAAAATCCTAGGTTTTCTCGCTGGTGTTATCGCTGGTTTTCTGGTCTTTTTCCCGCTGATTATTCTTGTCTGTTTCCCGCTTATTACTAATTATTTGTTTAGCCAGCAACCACGCCCCTAAAGAACATAGAAAACTGCCAATCAAGGCAATCATAAAAGGATGGGGAAGTAGAGACAATTCGACTTTTTTGCCGTTGGGGAGATACCAAGGTTGAGTGATTAACCCAGAGGAAGAAGCGACGATCGCCCCTGCGGCAATGCCCACCCCCACCGATTGAATCAGGTCTTGGAGTTTTTGGTTACTGTCTTTTTCGGTTTTTTCCCGATGGCGATCGCGTTCTGCCTGGTCAATTTCCACAATACCCCGAATCGAGGCGATCGCGGTATTAATCAAATCCGTCCCATGTTGAAAATAGCCTAAGTCCGCTTTAATTTGTCGCCGAAATAGCGGGGCGGTTTCTTGACCAAAATCCCGGAGAAAAGATAAATTTTCTCCATCATCTTTTATCTTAGCACAAATTTGCTCAATTATCTGATTATAATTGTGAAGATTTATCTCAATTGTATTGTGGAAATCCTCCATTTTTCGCAGAAATCGGGTGTAGGGTAGAGAGTCGGTGGCAAAAGTTTTTAACTGGGTTTTAAACTTTTCCAGATCGTCGTCATTCGTGACTACATCGTGCGGACAATTCAGGTCTGTTTGCAACAGATCTAAGCTATCTTCAAGATTGGCATACAATCGATCTAGGGAGTTATAAACCAAACGACTATTCTGGAAGGCTTTAATAATTTTGCTGCGATAGAGGAATAAAGCAATTAATTCCTGTTGATAGTCATCATATTGGCGATCGGCTTTTTCATCCCGGAATAGCCAAACTAAAATATGAGGATATTTATCCCGTTGCGTCGGTTTACTGTAGGCAAAAATCGGACTAGCAAATAATTCCCCTTCGCGATCGCATTGCGGGGCATTTTCTCCCAAGAGATTTTGACAACATTGGTCAGCTAAACTGCGGAGATAGTCCCGATCGCGTTGTTGGGTTTTGGTAGTTAACCAAGCGGTAATTAGCAAAGTTTGCCCTAAAAATTGCCCGGAAAATTTCTCAGCTTGTGGTAAACTTAAGACATGATTGGGATTCAATTGTTTTAGGGAATCCACCGGGACAGGTTCCGCAGCTTCATTTTCATCAGAATAACCGATATTCAGCCACAGGGCATAACTATCTTTGATTTTTTGGGGTTGGGCAAATCCTTCGATACCGGGATATTTTTTGCTGGTAAAAGATAGGGCATCTTCAGGAATTAAGTAAAGGCGATCGCTATTTGACTTATTCTTTGAATCAGATATAAAATCCAGGTTATCTGTAATTTTTTTATCGGTAAAATTCCCAATAATCTCGTCGCCATATTCCCAAAGGGGATGAGTATTAGGCGGATTTTTGCTGTCATCAGCGAGGGCATAAGCAAATACATAGACATTGGGAGCAAAAATGCGATCGGCTGTAGAGTTTGGTTGAGGATTCATATAAAATTACTAATAGTAAGAATAAAAGATGGTTTCCCTTCGTGTTCTTTGTGTCTTTGTGGTGATAAAAAATTTTTTACCACAGAAGTCGGACACAGAGAAAGGTATAATAGGTTAGGAAATATCGCTCGGAGGATGCCAAAGTGCGATCGTCCATCGTAAGCGAGCAGCTTTAATCACTGAATTATTCATCCGTAAGGTAAAAATTGTCACCCGCGCAATTGCTGTTTTTGCTTCAATCTTAGTTCCATCTTCACTCCAGTAGAAATGCTCTGTCCATCTCTCAGTCCGAGGATTATACAACGGTACAATCTCATCAGTTACAGGATCGGCTGCTTCAGTAATATCTGACTTAAATTCATTACAAGAACGGCACGCCAAACAAAGGTTTTCAAAACTTGTTTCACCTCCTTTAGACACTGGTAAAATATGGTCAAAGGTCATGGGAATGCCGCTATTTGCTTCGGTAGTCAGACAGTAACAGCAGCGTTGTCGATCCGCTGCTCTAATTTGTTCTCGTAACGATTGAGGAATATAGATAGACACAATTAAAAAATTAACAATTAATAGGATATTGGCGAATGACCCCGCCAGCGTAACAGTGCGGCTGCTTGGGATTTAAGTAACATAAAACGGTCAGTTTCCATTCTCAGACGACCTAATTCGATTTGTTCTGCTGCGGTCAGATTGTAATTTTGATTTTGCTCTAATAGGTAATTGTAACGTTCCATTTCCTCAGCAGTTTTTCGCGATTTAGCAATTTTCCATAATGTTTCATCATCCAGCTTATCCAAAGCCGCTAAATCTCCTTTAAATTCATCGGGAATATCTTCCCAATTGGGCGGACTACCAACTTTTAGGGCATGAATCATCACCTCTTCTAAGCTCCGATTAGTCGCCAGGGCTGTATTCACTAAACGACGATGGAGCAGTTCAGGAATTTGTAAAGTTACAGTTTCAACGGGCATAATTTTTCCCCATATTTAAAATTACAATAAGACAATTACAATAAGATGTGACCCAAAATCCATTGATTAAATTTTTACCTTACCACTTTTTACCACAAAGACACAAAGGACACAGAGAGGATTAAATGGGCAAAGACCGCACCCGATAATATTCATCGCTGACCGAAATAATTGCTCCATGCGATAACTCATCCTGACATTTTTCTAAAACCTCTGTTAGCCTTTCTTCAATGACTTCCCGACTTTCATTTCCTAATCGAAATAAAATTACACTGGGTAAGGAAGCTTTAGTTATAGCCAGTAAAAAACCAAAATCTAGATCCACAGTCAGAACAATCCTTTGTTCTTTTTGGGCTTTGCTCAAAATTGCTTCATCGGGAATTTTTTCTAGCCCCTGTTCTACCAAATGAATAGCATCATAGCCTTTGCTTCTTAACCAATTTACAGTACGAGGTGAAATTCCCATATCAGCTAAAAATTTCATATAACTGACTCCAAATTTTTAGGCTTTTGGATCGGAATTGCTCTTTCTTCTGTTAGCCATGCAGCATAAAGCAAGGATTGTCTAATATCTTCCGGTTCCAAATAGGGATAGTCTGCGATAATTTCTGCTGTGGTTTTTCCATTAGCCAGTAAATTAACCACCAAAGACACCGGAACTCTCATGCCTCGAATACAGGCTTTTCCAGTCATTATTTTCGGATCGAATGTGATTCTATCTAAGTTGGGTGACATGACATTATCTCCTGGTTTAATCCTGGCTTTAATTCTGGTTTTAACTTCTCCTGTCCAGCATCCCCATGAATTAACCATGCTGAGATTGGTTAACAATTTCCTGCAACACTTTCGATAATTCCGTAAAGCGATTATCCAGGGTTTTATCTACGCTTTTGTCGTCAGCCTTTTTCGGCTTAGGTTTGCGATTGGCATTAATAGCTTCCGCTAAATCGGGGTATTCATCACACAATTTTTTAATTCTTTCAGCAATATCTTCCGCTGATTCTTGTTTGATTTTGTCAAGTTCCCCCAGCATAGATTCTAACCCGGCGATCGCCCCAGTTCTGTCAAACACTTCTGGGCGATTATGACAAACTTGAAGAAAGGCGTTAATCAACTTTGTTGCTTCCATAGTAGTTTCTAGTAGTTTCTAGTATTTTGGGAGTTATCCTGGAAAAAGATTATTTTACTGTCCAACGGCGCAAAATCCTGCCCAATAATAAGGAGAAGCATAGCGCTTAATATTCAGTTTATTCCGATGGCCTAATTTGAGGACATCGATCATTTCCTGCCGTTGTTGCTGATTAATTAGCGCACAGCCATTAACCCAGTCTAACAAATCCGCCACGGTACTTGACCGCATCCACTCCTGGGTTTGCTTCAAAGCCAAAGCCACCGGGGGCTGCTTTTCTCCCAGAAGAGTTTCATAAAAGCGAATCATAAAAACCGCCGTGGATACGTCATTGACTGCCCATAAGGTGCCCAAGACATTGCGGGCACCGGCAAAGAAAAACCCCGCTAGGATACTGATATATTCATCGGTGTTAGTGCTAATATCCGTGATGCCGGTTTCGCAGGCAGACAAGGCAACCAGACGACATTGCGGCAACCGCAGATTAAAGATTTCCGGCAAAGTCAGGCATTCATCGGGGTTAAACTCACCGCGACGCGATCGAATTCGGGGCTTTTCTGGTTCTTTTTCCGACTCGTAGGGACACGGCATTGCCGTGTCCTGACTGATGTTTGCCGTGTCCTGACTGATGTTAGGTTCCGTAACAGCGGTTTCCGGCAATTCCGCATCTGCGAGAATCAGTCCCGAAATCTGGGGATTGGCAAAATTAAAATAGCCGTGACAAGAGAAATGGGCAAAACCCGTCTCTTTTAATATTGTCACTGCTTGGTTGAATGCGGTTTTATTCGCTTTTTCGGCTTTTAATACCGTAGGCTGATTAAAGACCGTTTGAATCGCCTCTACTTCGATATCGGTATAATCTAAATCTTTTGTCGGGTTTTGAATCGCAAACAGAGATGCTGTTGTACCATCCGCTGCCCCATCTGTTGCCCGTTGCCCGTTCCCCGTTCCCTCGAATAAAGATATCTGCAAAATCTGACTGCTGGGGGCATAGCGAATCCCTTGGGGGAAGCAGTCGCTGAGATATACGCTTTCCTCTCGCGGCTTTTTCCGAGAAGCTGAGGGAGAAACCGGCAAAGCGTGGAGGGGGAATAAGTGCAGAAACCGATAGGGAACTAAGATTAACTGCTGACAACGATCGGGAATCTTAGATAGGAGTCGATTTATTTGCAATATTTCTGCCAACCGTTGCAGGTAGGAGGGTAATTGCTGCCGCCATTCATATTGATCGTCATCATTGATGAGATAATTGGCTAAATACTCCATCGTCAAATTTGCCAAAGCTTCAACCGCATCCCTATCGGTGGCAACGGGGATAGGTTGTTCTCCCTGGTGGGTGACAATCAAGGCTTGGATATTTCCAGAAGTAATGTACCATTCCACAATTGCGGTCTGTTCGTCCAGTAAGCCTTGAATTTCTTGGTAGCGGATGGGTTCGACTTTCTGCCCGAAGCGGAATTTCGGGTCATGGGGGGTAATTTCTGTGGCAATTAACTGGTCAATTTGTTGGCTTAGTTTCTTGATCCGTTGGGAAATTTCTTCCCCACTGTCATTCCCGCCCCCACTGTCATTCCCGCCCCCACTGTCATTCCCGCCCCCACTGTCATTCCCGCGAAGGCGGGAATCCACCCCACTGTCATTCCCGCCCCCACTGTCATTCCCGCTTACATTGTCATTCCCGCCCCCATTGTCATTCCCGCGAAGGCGGGAATCCACCCCACTGTCATTCCCGCCCCCACTGTCATTCCCGCTTACACTGTCATTCCCGCGAATCTGAGAATCCACGTTATTTTCATTCCCGCTTACATTGTCATTCCCGC
>JAABRM010000004.1 GCA_011390955.1 Oscillatoriales cyanobacterium
ACGCTCAAGAAGTCGGAGAACTGACCATTAACCTGGATATCGAGAACGAGTCCCTAGAAAATGTCTTTAACTATATTCTTCAACTGAGTGGCTTGGAAGCTAACCGAGTCGGCAACACTGTTTTTGTTGGAGTGAATCTACCAGACTCAGCAAGGGACATGGTAGCTCGCACCATTCGGGTTAACCAAATCACTGCTCGCGATGCCGGAATTTACTTGGCCAGCTTAGGTGCAGAAACAGCGGTGTCAAGCACACAACCACAAACGCAAACCGTGGCGATTCCCATCGCTGGCACTGACCAGTTTCGTCAAGAAACGACTACCTCGTTGAGAACGACCATTGAAACTCTGACGATTGAGCCTGACTATTTGAACCCACTTTTACGCGGTCTGCAAGTGGTGATTGATGAGCGAGCCAACAGTCTCACCATATCCGGCCCTCGCCGATTGGTAGAAATTGCTTCAGCCCAACTTGTGGCTCTGGATGTCCGTAAGCGTCAAGTGGCGGTGAATGTCAAAATTATTGACGTGAATCTTAACAACTCAGATACATTTAATACCAGCTTTTCTTTTGGCATTAATGACAGTTTCTTTGTCAGTGATAACGGTTCAGCGGCGATTAACTTTGGTGGGATGAATCCTCCTACGGGAAATACCATCACAACTCGTCGGGATGGGGCCTTGAATTTGGTGCCCCCTGTGGTGACAAATCCCTTTAGTGGGGTTGCTCCGTTTTCCGATCCCACCGGCCAAGTTCGGGTGCCGCTAACGGCTCCGGGTCAAGAAGGGGGATCGTTTTTACGTCCGATCGCCCCACTGGTGAATGAGGCAAACCGTCTTTTTCAACCGGGGATTTCAGAATATCTCCCATTTACCCTTGATGCTGGTGATGCGACCCTTGAGTCTTTGGAACTGGGAGAAGCAACCTTTGCTCTGCCGACTTTATTTGAATATCCGACTAAGTTTTTAGCTCTGCTACAAGCACAGGTGGTCAGCCGCAATGCCAAAATCCTCACCGATCCTACAGTAGTGATCCAAGAAGGGGAAAACGCCAGCGTTAATCTAACTGAAGACGTGGTGGGGAACATCGAACGAGAAACCCAATTTGGGGATGGATTCTCTCAAACCACGACAACCGCTGAGATTAAGCAAGCTGGGTTACAGTTGGGGATTGTTGTAGATCGAATTGATGATAATGGCTTTGTCACCATGCGAATTCTTCCCAATGTGCGAGCGATCGCTGGAACACAAGCGTTTGGAGACAGTGAAATTACCCTCCTATCTGAGCGTTCTTTAGATTCTGGCAGAATTCGCCTGCGGGACGGTCAGACCTTAATTCTTTCTGGAATTATTCAAGAGCAAGAACGGACTACGGTCACTAAATGGCCAATTCTAGGGGATTTACCGATTATTGGCTCTCTATTCCGGGGTAGCCAGACAGAAAACCAACGGGCTGAGGTGATCGTGTTGGTGACTCCTCAGATTTTGGATGACTCCGATCGCTCTGGGTATGGTTACGGTTATGTCCCCGGACAAGATGCCCAACAAATGATGAATCGTTCCCGCTAAGACCGCCAATTTTTACGGCGGTCTGCCATCCGTGGATCCTTGATAAACCCAAAAAATACAATAACTTGTCAGATTTTCCTGAACACCCCTGTTGCTAAAACCGGGGTGTTTTATATACTTCAGAGAATTTTAACCAAATTTATTTGTAGGCACAAAAGTAATGATAAAATAACTTAAATTTAGAGGCTTTGGCACATCCAGTCGGTCGTGAATTGTTAAAAAAATCCTGAAATCTACAGAAATTAAAGGTTTCACCGATCCATTTTAAGGTTGAATACTTTCAGAAACCGGGTTTCTGCGTTAAATTTAGCATCACAGCCAAAATCTCACTTTTGGGGTTGAAGACTTTCAGAAACCGGGTTTCTGCGTTAAATTTAGCATCACAGCCAAAATCTCACTTAAGAAACCCGGTTTCTAGAAAATAGATTGTATGGGAGTTTCAGAGATTTTGTGTCAGAATGACTGAGAATTGCCACGAAATCCCCCTGGGCGATCTGAAATTTCATCGTGGCGTTCAACGCCCAAACACATAAAAGGAGTATCGAAATGAACAAAGGTGAACTCGTAGACGCAGTTTCCGAAAAAGCCGGTGTCACCAAAAAACAAGCTGATGCAGTGCTGACCGCAGCATTAGATGTAGTCATCGACGCCGTTGCCGCTGGAGATAAAGTGACTTTGGTGGGCTTTGGCTCATTTGAAGCACGTCACCGCAAAGCCCGTGAAGGTCGTAACCCCAAAACTGGCGATAAGATGGAAATCCCCGCTACTACAGTTCCAGCTTTCTCCGCTGGAAAGTTGTTTAAAGAAAAAGTAGCCCAAGCGCAATAAATTATTAGTTGCGAATTTAATGGCCGTTAACCGACCAGTACACGGGGGAAATTTGCTCTGGGCAGCCGCACTAGCAGGTTGTCCCCCAACTTCACTTGTGGATTTCTCCGCCAGTATCAATCCTCTGGGGCCTCCTCAGTCGGCGATCGCGGCGATCCAATCTCACCTAGAGGAAATCGCCGCTTACCCCGACCCTAATTATCGTGAACTGCGTAAATCTCTCGGTGAGTATCACCAGATTTCTCCAGAATGGATTTTGCCCGGAAATGGCGCCGCTGAGTTACTCACCTGGGCCGGTTGGGATTTAGCAACTCTTCCCAGGGTGGTGCTGGTGACTCCAGCATTCGGTGACTATCGGCGCTGTCTGCGGGCATTTAACGCCAAAGTTGTTGAGTCTTGTCTGTGGGCAAACTTACCAGAAGACATGGAAGCAGTTGATATTGACAGATGGTCTTTGCCCTCTCCCATGTCCCCAAGTTCAGGACTCTTGCTGAATAACCCTCATAATCCCAGTGGTCGGTTATTTCGCCGGGAAACTTTGCTGCCTTATTTGGAGCAATTTCAGTTGGTGGTGGTGGATGAAGCCTTTATGGACTTTCTGCCCCCAACGGAACAAGAAAGTTTGGTCAGCGAGGTGGCAAAATTCCCTAATCTGGTGATTTTGCGATCGCTGACTAAGTTTTACAGCCTGCCCGGACTACGCTTGGGCTATGCGATCGCTCACCCCGATCGCCTGCGACGGTGGCAAGAATGGCGCGACCCTTGGCCAGTCAACGTTTTAGCCGCTGCGGTGGGGGTCGCCGTTCTCCAAGATACAGCCTTTCAGCAGCAAACTTGGTCTTGGTTGCCCCCAACGCGAGATGAACTATTTCAAGGCTTAAGCCAGCTACCAGGGCTCACCCCCCACCGAAGTGCGGCTAACTTTTTATTGGTCAAGACGGAAAAAGCCAGTTCCCAACTGCAACAAGCTTTATTGCAACATCATCAAATCTTGATTCGTGACTGCCTGAGTTTTCCCGAACTGGGCGATCGCTATTTTCGGGTAGCCATTCGTTCCCAACCAGAAAACCAGCGTCTCCTCCAAGGACTCAGGGAAGTTTTATCATAATTGATAATTGTTGGTTGTTGATTGTTGATTGTTGGTTGTTGATTGTTGGTTGTTGTTGGTTGTTGTTGGTTGGTTGTTTGCTGTTTGGTACGGGCGAAGCATTCCCGTAGACAGATTGTTTTTTAAACCGGAATATTTCTGCGGGAATGCTTCGCCCCTACAGACGGTTAACCGCCAATAACCAATAATCAACAATCAACCATCAACCATCAACCATCAACAAACAACAAACAACAAACAACAACCAACAAACAACAACCAACAAACAACAAACAACAAACAACAAACAACAACCAACAACCAACAGTGAATTTTGATTACGATTTAGTCATTATTGGCGGCAGTATAGCTGGGGTTTATGCGGCGAAAACCGCAGCCCAGCTAAAAGCCCGTGTCGCCCTGGTACAACCGCTTCAAGAAACCCGGTTTCTCCAGCAGGAAATTTGCAGATTTCAGGGGCAAAGATTTTCCCTTTCTCCAGAGTTAAGTTTCTACGATTTGCCTGTAGGAGAACCCTATTCTCCGGCGATTTTGGCATCGTTGGGCATTGATGCGATCGCCGGTGAGGGTCAATTTTGCCCCAAACCTAGGTTAGCTTTTGAAGTGAAAGATCGCCTATTGCGATCGCGTGCTTATTT
This sequence comes from Oscillatoriales cyanobacterium, assembly GCA_011390955.1. Classification (GTDB taxonomy): domain Bacteria; phylum Cyanobacteriota; class Cyanobacteriia; order Cyanobacteriales; family Laspinemataceae; genus Planktothricoides. The sequence continues at coordinate 4,143 of JAABRM010000004.1, forward strand.
GTTAGCCCCGGCTTCAAGTCCGGCAATTCCTAACTATATCGAAGGATTAAATAAGGTTAAAGCAGAACAATTAAATCAAGAATTTTTAGCCAATTTTATCGATTTAAATAGTTTTAAAAATACCGATAATTTACCTAAGCATTTAATTATAATTGGCGGCAGTCCTCAAGGGATAGAAATTGCTCAATGCTTTGCCAAAATTGGCTATTTAGTGACAATTATTGTCAACATTTCTCGACTGTTTCCCGAAGAAGATGCGGAGGCAGCGTTTTTAATTCAGTGTCAATTAGAAGCGGATGGCATCCGATTATTGACGAATACTTCCGTGAGTCAAATTAAGCGAATTAATGATAAAATATGGGTGCAAGCTGGTGACAAAGCCCTGGAAGCTGACCAAGTTTATATTGCTACCGAGAATCAGCCTAACCTAGAATCATTAAATTTAGACCGGGTTGGGGTGGAAACTATTAAGCATGATTCATTATATGAGGAGTTAATTTTAAATAAAAAACTGCAAACTACACGGTCTTCTATTTACAGTTGTAGCTATTTATCCCAAAAATACGGCTGGACAAATCTGGCTATATATGAAGCAAATATAGCCATAAAAAATGCTTTATTTTTGCCAATTTATCAGGTAAAATATGATGAAATTCCCTGGGCTATGTTTACTCAACCTCAATTTGCTAGGGTCGGGTTAACGGAAGCCCAAGCTACCGAAAAATACGGTAAAGATATTCAAGTATTTCGGCATTATTTTAAGGATATTACAGCGGCACAGTTGTTAGGAGAAACTACCGGAATTTGTAAAGTTATTACTCGCCGAAATGGGGAATTATTGGGAGTGCATTTGGTGGGGAATAGCGCCAGTGAGTTAATCCATAGCTGGGCTTTGGCAATGCAAAATAAGTTAAAAATAAGTGCGATCGCTTCTCTGCCGCATATTTTTCCTTCCTTCTCGGAAATTAACAGCCAAACAGCCCAATTGTGGCGATATCATCAGCGGATTCGACCCTGGGAAAATCTGCTTGAAGGCTTCTTTAATTGGCGCCGGGGTTGAAGTAGGGAGAATTTTCAAGCATATAGCACTTCTCAGAGTTATGAAGTACAAAAAAACCTGTCATTCCCGCGAATGCGGGAATCCAGAAAACCTCTGTACTTCATCCAGATAATAATCGCTATATTGTTTTAGAATATAGGCGATCGCTCCAGAAAATTCTTCAAACTGCCCATTGGCATCTAGTTCTTGAAATCCCGAAATCAGCAGATTAATCTCTTCTTCGGTCAGCCCATCGATATTTTCCAATATATCGTCAATAGCCTGAGAACGCATATCCACCAGACGATCTGCATTGAGTCCTAGCTTGTCAATTGTGGTGACAGCAGCCGCATTTTTTGACGCATCTTCAGTCGGTAAAATCCGTCCATCCTCTGTGTATCTAAAAAAATCTGCACAGTTCGGCTTTAAAGGCGAAACCATCAATTGTTCATCGTACCAATCATCTTTTTTATAAGCACAATGTTTTACAGCACTTCGTTCTCGCTGACATGATGCCAGTAAATTAGCGTAATCTAATGCTGAGGTGGGATAGTTTGTCCTGGGTTTTAAATGTTCGATATGGCTGTTTTGTTGAGTAATTCTCATTTCACAATAACAGCAAATATATCCTTGTTCTCGGAGCAAAGCATCATGTAAATCTCTTTTCTCTGACGATCTGAGTATCTCCCATGTGGGTTGCCAGTCTTCACTGATTTGTGATTTCCATTCGGTAAAGCTGGCGGGTTCTTGACGTTTTTGGATATATTTCATTTATTGAGAATTTCCTTCCTTCTAATAGAAGTTCTGGCTTTAACTAACTCTGGATCGTCAGACCCAATTTGCGCCGCGATGATTTGACACAATTCCCTGGCGCGATCGAGGTCTTTATTCTCAATTAATGCAAATATATCTTGCAAACGATCCTTAATTTCCTGGGGACGCTTCGGAACCTGCATCAGGTCTTCTAATATGCGATTGCTATCTCGACCAAAAGAATTTTCGGGATGTACAGCTTTAATCCCCGTTTCTGTTGTTTTTAAACAGTAAACATTCTCTGGTTTAACATGACTCAATATTTGAGGTGAATGGGTCGTCACAATAAATTGGCAGTGCGGAAAAGTTTTTGTCAATCTTGGGATAATTTGCCGTTGCCATGCCGGGTGAAGATGTAGTTCTAATTCATCAATTAGGACAATGCCACTACCTTGAAGAGGCTGTTCTAAACAGGGGTTAGCCAGGGCTAAACGTCTGGCTAAATCCCCGACCATTGCTAGTAAACATTTTTCTCCATCAGACAACTGTTCGAGGCTAAATTCTGCCGCTTTTTTATTGGCTTTTTTAGTCACAGTCATTCGCAGGGGATTACGTCTGACCCGCAGGTTAGAAAATTCAGGAATTAAAGCATAAATCGCTTGTCTAACAGCTTCTAATTTTTTGTTGCAATAATCCGGGTTATCTCGTCGTTCTTCATTTTCTAAATCTTCCAAAGCTCTAAACCAATGAAAAAAGCTTTGAAAGCCGATTTTTGCTTCTCCTAAAGCCTGTTTATAAGCATCTAACTGGTTAAAATCATAGTTTTCTGGCATCTCCAGAGGCATATCCATAACGGCTCGATTAACCGGATAGTAAACCACTAGAATAAGATTAAGTGGAGAACTAGCAGATAAATGTTGCTTAATCCCATCTATCAGGGGGGTTAATTGCTGAAGATTATGGTTGATTCGTTCACTATTGTTTTCTAAAGCTACATTGGATATAGACCAATTTATTAGCGATCGCTCATCTAGAGACAGGCTAATTTCTGCTTCAAGTTTATCCCTGCCAGCCTTGATATCTTTAGTACCGATAAAATTTATTCCGGGCTGAGATTTGAGCGGATAAATCAGCCAGGAAAGAAGAGTTGCCAGACAATCAAGGATGCTAGACTTGCCCACACCATTATTACCAATGATGACCGTGGGAGAATCAGCCGAAAATTCCAAGGTTAGCTCGTCGAATCCTCGAAATGAATTGAGCCTCAAATGCTTAACTTTCATGGTTTAATGATATTTTGACTAGCATTTTGTGATTAGCAGGAATTAGCTGGAAAAGATGCCAGTAATTTTTTCATCGCTATATGGCTTAATTATTAGACAATTCTGGCAAAATAAGGGCTTGGATACCCCCAAACCTCCTAGATACCCCCTTAATCGCCCCTTTCCAAGGGGGGCTGCCACTCGGATGAGCGAGAATTTTGCCAGAGGTTTATTATAGAAGGTTAAGGCAAATTTGTCACTTTTCTTAGACAGCGATTCACGATTCCTACTTATGCCACAATCTGATTATTACTAAATCTGTGATTTTTACCCCTGATAATGACTAAGCCCAAAGAGCAACACTTAAACAAAGACTCTAACGCAAAGATTCTCCAACGCTTGCGTAACCTAACTCATGTGCTGGATAATGCCATTCCGATTCCCGGAACGAACTACCGCATTGGACTCGATCCCCTTTTAGGACTGATTCCCGGTGGGGGTGATATTGCTGGGGCGGCATTGTCGGCTTATATTGTAATTTCGGCGGCACAGTTGGGTTTACCGCGAGAAAGTTTGGTGCGGATGGTACTTAATATTTTGCTAGAAGTTTTTGTGGGGACTGTGCCCGTCTTGGGAGATTTATTTGATGTGGCATGGAAAGCTAATGTGAAAAATATGGAGTTGCTGGATGTTCATATTAAGTCACCACAAATGGGTAAAAAAGCTGATAAGTGGTTTGTATTAATCCTGGTGGTTGGTTTGATGTTGGCAGTATTAGGCGCGATCGCTCTCGGCATTACCTTAATTACTTTGGTGTTTGGTTTACTCACGGGCAATCGATAAAAACGTTGTTAGTTATTAGTTATTGGTTATTGGTTATTTTTCAGGCCAACAAATAACCAACAACCAACAACCAACAACCAACAACCAACAACCAACAACCAACAACCAACAACAAACAACCAACAACAAACAACAAACAACAAACAACAAACAATCTATTTAATTTCCTCAGTTACACTAAGACAAAGAGAAATTGTCAGTGGAGAAAACCCTTGTCACAGCCAACCCCAGAACTTCAACAGCGGGCAGAACAACTGCGGCAACAATTACAGAAAGCCAGTTATGCCTACTATGCCCTAGATAATCCGACTATGGAGGATGCGGTTTACGATCGCCTCTATCGGGAACTGCAAGACCTGGAACAGCAATATCCGTCCCTCATTTCACCGGATAGTCCCACCCAACGGGTAGGGGAACGACCTGCCACCGCATTTGTCTCGGTTCAGCATAAAATATCGCTCTACAGTTTGGAAAATGCCTTTAATTTGGCAGAGTTTGCCACTTGGCAGGAACGGTGGCAAAGGGTAGGGTCCGGTGGGGAGGCAAACATTGCTCAGAGAAACCCGGTTTCTGGGTCTGGGGGGGGTTATGTTTGCGAATTAAAAATAGATGGTTCCGCTTTAGCTTTAAGTTATGAAAATGGCTTACTGGTGCGCGGCGCCACGCGGGGGGATGGCACCACTGGGGAAGAAATTACCCAAAATGTGAAGACTATTCGCTCCATTCCCTTACGCTTAAATTTAGATAATCCGCCACCTTGGGTAGAAGTGCGGGGCGAGGCGTTTTTAGCCTTAGATGTGTTTGCCCAAATTAATCAAGAACGAGAAAAAATTGGGGAATATTTATTTGCCAATCCGCGCAATGCAGCAGCGGGAACTTTGCGGCAGTTAGATTCTCGCAAAGTGGCCGATCGCCGGCTGGATTTTTTTGCCTATACCTTACATTTGCCGGAAGAATTGCAACCAGCATCTCAATGGGAATGTTTGCAATGGTTACAACAAGCTGGATTTAGGGTTAACCCCAATCGAGATTTATGTCCCTCTTTGACCGAAGTCAAAGCTTTTTACGATCGCTGGGAAACGGAACGAGAACATTTACCCTATATGACCGATGGGGTGGTGGTCAAAATTAACTCTTTGCCGTTACAAAAGCAACTGGGCTTTACCCAAAAGTTTCCCCGTTGGGCAGTTGCCCTAAAATATCCCGCTGAAGAATTGCCGACGATTTTAGAAGCGGTGACTGTGCAAGTGGGACGGACGGGGGCATTAACTCCGGTGGCGGAGTTGAAACCCGTACAATTAGCCGGAACCACGGTGTCACGGGCAACTCTGCATAATAGCGATCGCCTGGATGAATTAGATTTACATATTGGCGATACGGTAATTGTGAGAAAAGCCGGGGAAATTATCCCGGAAGTGGTGCGGGTGTTGCCAGAGTTACGCCCGGAAAATGCCCCACGGTTTCAAATGCCCAGCCATTGCCCGGAATGCGGGTCAACGGTGGTAAAACCGGCGGATGAAGCGGTGATTCGTTGTATTAATACCTCTTGTCCGGCAATTCTGAGAGGGTCTTTGATCCATTGGGCTTCGCGCAAGGCTTTAGATATTAATGGTTTGGGGGAAAAACTCGTACAACAAATGGTCGATCGCCACCTGGTAAAATCCGTTGCCGATCTATATAGTTTAACCGTGGCAGAATTGATGACTTTAGAACGCATGGGTCAGAAGTCTGCGGAAAAGTTGATCGCGGCGATCGCCAGCAGTAAAACCCAACCTTGGGCTAGAGTGCTGTATGGTTTAGGGATTCGCCATGTGGGTAGTGTCAATGCTCAAGTTTTGGCAGAAAAATTCCGTGACATAGAAGCATTAGCCGCCGCTACTCCTCTTGCGATCGCCTCTGTTTATGGCATTGGTTCAGAAATTGCCGATTCCGTGTCTCAATGGTTCCAAGTCTCCGCCAATCAAACCTTAATTGACCGCTTAAAAACTGCTGGGTTGCAACTGGCTACAGCTTTAGAAACCAGTACAGAGCAGCCGCAAGCTATATCTGGAATCACAACAACCTTGCCCCTATTGGGTCAAACTTTTGTGATTACCGGCACTTTGCCCACCATGACGCGAGAGGCAGCGAAGGCGAAAATTGAACAAGGGGGCGGTAAGGTGACGGGTTCAGTCAGTAAAAAAACCAACTATTTATTAGTGGGAGAAGATGCCGGGTCTAAGTTGGAGAAAGCACAAGCCCTGGGGATTCCCTGTATTTCCGAAGCGGAACTCTGGGAGTTAATTGATAATTGATAATTGATAATTGATAATTGATAATTGATAATTGATAATTGATAATTGATAATTGTCAATTGTCAATTGTTAATTGTTTATCCTCTTTCCTCCAAAAGTGCGATCGCGAATCAAAATAGGATAAAATAAAAAAATAAATCCCGCCATTGAAATTGATTTTATAATTTATAATTTTTAATTTTTGTCACTGATTACTAAATAGTGAAAAGCCACTATGAGAATTTTACTGGTAGAGGATGACGAGGCGATCGCCACTGTTTTAGTTTCTACGCTCAACAACCAAAACTATCTTGTAGATGTTGCCAGTGATGGCGAAGAAGGATGGCAGTTAGTCGAAGGTTGTCTTTATGATTTGATTGTCCTCGACGTAGGACTGCCCAAAATTGATGGGATTACCCTGTGCCGGAAGATGCGATCGCAGGGCTACCAAATGCCTATTTTATTACTTACCTCTCGTGATAGCACCCAAGATAAAGTGGTGGGGCTCGATGCTGGGGCGGATGATTATCTGGTAAAACCTTGTGAACCCCAGGAATTAGCGGCGCGAATTCGGGCGTTACTGCGTCGAGGTGACTCCGCATTACCTCCGGTGATTTCTTGGGGAAATTTACAGCTTAATCCTAATACTTTTGAAGTGACTTATGAAGAAGAACTGGTGAATTTAACTCCGACAGAATATCGTCTGTTAGAGTTATTTATGCGTAATAGTAGTCGAGTTTATAGCCGGACTGCCATTCTCGATCACTTATGGTCTTTTGAAGATCCACCGGGTGAAGAAACTATTCGCGCTCATATTAAAGGATTACGCCAAAAACTCAAAGTATCTGGCGCCCCGGCAGATTTAATCGAAACCGTTTATGGGTTAGGTTATCGCTTAAAACCATTGCCGAAAAAAACCGAAAATACTCCCGCAATTAGTAAGATTCTCTTGGCTGGTTTGCCAGATAAATTAGGCGAATGGTTAGTCAAAAGATTAGAGTATGTATCAGTAGAAATTGCCTATACTGGAGAAGAAACTATCCAACAAATTTCTACGGAGCAATGGTCACTAATAATTATTGATGAAAACCTGCGAGAACCGTCTGTTCCTGAAGTATTCAGGTTGGCAGCCAAGAAAAATAGTTTCAGCAAAATACCCATTATTTATTGCCAAAAAGTTGTTAAAAATAATTCCCGAAAATCTATTATTAGCCAACTGACAGAACCCCTGAGTTCTCCGATCGCAATTTTCAATATCACTCCCCCCATAGATCGGGAAAAATTAGCCAGTCAAGTGGCTGAAAAACTGAATATTCCTCTATTACCACCGCCCGTCTCACCGTCGGATCCGCCGGAAATTGAGACGGTTCCCAGATCGGAGACTCCCCCCCTTGACGCCCACAAAACTGCCCCTGACGATCGGCAGTTATTGACATCGGAGATGAAATCCGATACTCAAACAGAAAATCAGGCCGCGATCGCCGAAGTTTGGGAACGGTTCAAAGAAAGAATCGGCAATCGAGTCACTGTATTAGAACAAGCGGCGATCGCTTTACGGGCAGGAATTTTAGATGATGAACTGCGGCAGTTAGCCACGCAAGATGCCCATAAATTAATTGGTTCATTGGGGACTTTTGGCTTTGCCAATGGTTCAACATTAGCCCGAAAAATTGAAAGTATTTTAGAACAAGCAAAAGTCGGAAGAGAAGCAATTCCTGAACTAGAGAATTTAGTCCAGCATTTGCGCGAGGAATTAGAACATAAGCCGAATGAAACCGCCAGCTATGTTCACAAAACCTCTTCGATCGACTCTAGTTCCGAGTCAGAACGGCTAGTGCCACAATTGCTGATTATCGATCGCGATCGCGCCGTAGCGGAACAAATGGAACAAGAAGCCCAACGGTGGGGCATCACAGTGAAAATCGTCGAAGATTTATTCACCGCAAGGGAGGCGATCGCACGGGGTAGACCGGAAATGGTACTGCTTGACTTGGCTATTTCAGGGCAGCCTTGCAGCAACCTGGAAACGGCCCAAGAAGGATTACAACTCCTCGCTGAACTCACCAACCATGTTTCTCCTGTCCCCGTACTGATCTTTACCGCTTCTGGCAGTACAGAAATTCGCTTAGAAGTAGCCAAATTAGGCGGACGGGCTTTTATCCAAAAACCCCTTAGCGCCGCTCAAGTCATGGAAACGGTGATCCAAGTTAGACAGCGATCGCAGACTCCCGAAGCCAAAGTCATGGTCGTTGATGATGACCCAGCGCAATTAATAGAATTACGCAGTTTCTTAGAACCCTGGGGGCTCAAACTCATGGGATTATCTAATCCAGAGAAATTTTTAGAAGCCCTCGATTCTTATCAGCCAGACTTACTAATTCTGGATGTAGAAATTCCCAAAATAGATGGTATTTCTCTTTGCCAAGTAGTGCGAAATGACCCTCGTTGGAGTGGTATGCCGATCTTATTTTTAACCGCCCATCGAGAACCGGAAATGGTTCACCGCATCTTTGCAGGGGGTGCCGATGACTATGTAAATAAACCCATTGTCGGGCCAGAATTAGTCACGCGGATTCTCAACCGATTAGAACGAATTCAACTACTCAGAAATATGGCGGAAAGTGACCCTCTCACCGGGGTAGCCAACCGCCGTAAATCTACTCAAGAAATAAATCGTTTTTTACAACTAGCCAAACGGCATAAACAACCCATTTGTTTTGCCCTCTTAGACCTAGATTACTTTAAACAAATTAATGACAAATATGGTCATGCAATGGGAGATGCTATTTTACATCGCCTAGGTCGATTATTAAGTCTTTCTTTCCGCAGTGAAGATATCGTCGCTCGTTGGGGGGGAGAAGAGTTTGTGGTGGTGATGTATGGTATGACCAAAGAAGATGGGATGAAACGGCTGAGTGAATTACTGGAAAAACTCCAAGAGCAAGAATTCACGGCGACAATTTTGTCATCGGATGATGAGCAAATCGAGCGAGGGGCAGAAGACTGGCCAAATGAGGACAATCACCGCCACGGAAAAGCCCCTACCCTGGAAACCTTTTCCATCACATTTAGTGCCGGAATCGCTCAATATCCCGAACATGGTTCAGATTTACAATCTCTTTATCGGTGCGCCGATCGATATCTTCATCAGGCCAAAGCTGCTGGACGTAATTGCATTACGATCGCTGAATAGAGGCTGTAGGGTGGGCAGAAGCCCACCGTCACCGCTTAAAAACGTTTTCCTATTTCCTTTTTGCCCGATTGGACACAAACTGGAAAAATTCCCCGTCTAGGTTTGTACGATATTCAGGCACAAGACTTTGATAAGATTCTGGTTCAAACGGAGAATCGCCATCGCGCCATTAAGTTGCGTCTCCAGGACATCCGGGGAATTCGGCAAAAGTGACCGCGATTCGCGCTTGTCGGGATAGCTTCACTTCACGCGCCGATCTAAGGTCTGAGTTGATTTCGGCGATCGCTGTGTCTTTATCCCGGTGCTGACTAACGGATCGGTAAATACCAAATACCACGAACGAACATTAAACCAATGAAACTAAAAATTTTGACCATTTTTGCTTTGTTGACCTCCTTGGGTTCTACTCTTCCCGTCGCGGCGATCGAAACGGTTAATCCCCAAGCAAATGCCGAGGTCATTCTCCTCTCTCAAGGCGGTTGGCGCGAATATGGCTCAGAACGATTCACCATTAGAATGCCCGGTGAGCCAGTTTCCAGCCGGAATTCTGAAGAAATTGACGAAGGATTGACTCTCACCTTTAACGAAATGACTTTTGAAGATAACAGTGGCGCTTATGGAGTGATTTACACTGACCTGCCCAGCAATTATATGCAGGGAACTAATGCTCGGGAAGTGTTGAATGATATGAGTGCTCTATTCCTGATTTCTACCCAGTTGGAAGGGTTAAAAGAAGTGGAGAAACCGATTGATTTAAAAGGTCATCCCGGTTTGGAATATCGGATTAGCGAGGAGGAGGCGGCTTTAGTTTTGCGATTGTATTTAGTTCAGCAACGAGTCTATTTCTTGTTCGGCGTTTCTGAACGGGAGAATCAGGTGAATCAGTTTGTTAATTCCTTTAATTTACGCTAAGTTTTCTCCCTAGAAGCTTGTAGGTTTTTTCCAGGGTCGTTTCTGGGATTGATGGGTTTTTCTGATGTTGCCACTGTCAATCCCATCGGTGTAGGGGCAATTGATAAATTGCTCTTATATCGATGATTTAAAACTGATATAGCACTTGGCGGAGTTATGAAGCCCCTAAAATTCTTAGGGTGGGCAAAAAATTTTACTCACCCTATCATATATGATGGTGGATTTTTGCCCACCCTACAATATAAATACTGTGGGTCAAATTTAATTGATAACTCAATAGCGATAAAGTGATGGCTTAAAGGCGATCGCTAATCATCTTGTATTGCGTTTCTTATATTTTTGTAAAGTTATTTAAAAAAAATGAGCTTTAGGCAGATAAAATCAGATGCGGATGATTAAATTCACCCAGTGCATTCTCGTGAAATCTTCCAGAGGGCAGCTTCCCCTGTGTCGCCTTTTCCGGGTAAACTGGATCGGGATAAACAGAGACGCTGCTTGCTGTTGGCGTAATGAGAGTGCGTATTTGTTTATTTATTCGCCTATATCATAGAGATTTCTTGCGGAGGCAACATGGACGCTATCTTTAATTTTTTTGGCAACCTGAATTACGAGACGATAGCACAGTTGACCCTGGTGGGCATGATCATGCTTTCCGGTCCGATTGTGATTTTCTTGCTGGCCTTTCGCGGTGGCGATATGTAATTCCCACAGGCGATCGCCATTATTTAATTGATTCTCTGCCCGACTGGTTCGGGCTTGTTTATCGCCACAAACCGATCGGACTTATCTATTCATAAGTCCGATCGGTTTTTTTTGTGGGGGTATCTTCCCGTCAGCCATTACCAAGAAATTTGGGCTAATTTGGCGGCAGTAAAGCCATACCAACGATTGAGTCGTTCGATTTCTTGTTCTAGTCCATAACTTTTGGGAAAATTTGGGCAGGGATACCCTAATTCCCGCAAGGTGGCGATGAGGGTGCTGGGGGCTACCCACCATCTTTGCCCCATTAGCAGCAAATTGAGGGGCTCATGGGGAAATTCTTGGATATATGCTTGCAAGCGCGATCGCAGTTGATCGGCGGTGGGTAGTTGGGGTACATGATTATAGAGATAGACTTGACGTGGTTTCCCTTTAGCCAGAAGCCATTTCAGATGGCTGCCCGAAGGGGGTAATGTCCATAACAGGAAAGTATCGCAAGTTTCCGTGGGGCGATCGCAGATAATCTGACAATGGTTATTATCTCTGGCGATCGTCCCAGGGGTAATTTCTGGTTTATTCGCCCCATACCATAAAATTTTGCCTTGTAATTTGGGTAATAAATCCACCATTCCCCGAAGCGGATCGCTGCCGCGAATCGCCTGTCCCTGTAACCAGAGAGGTTGTTGCTCAACTAACGGCGGTTCGGGGTTCAAAATCTTTAAGCCAGAAGGCTGAGAATCCGGGACGGTGGTGCTGCTGGGGATATCTTTGGGGGATCCGCCTGGGACTGGTTCGCGGTATCGGGCACTAACCAGTTCTAGTTCAACGTTGGTCTGACCGTTCCAAGTATTTTCTTTGAGTTTATAAGCGATATCCACCACCGAGGGCAAGGGAGAATAATCCCCCCATCGCCACGCGATCGCCTTCATTTCACAATATGACTGTTCTGTGGTTAAAGTCAGCTTAATATGTCCTTTGCCGACGATTCTTTGCTCGCGGACTTGGACGTTGGGAGTCCAAAAGACCGGGGCAGGATTAGAAATCCCACAAGGTTCTAAAGCGTCGATTTGCCGATAGAAGTCTAAATTAATTTGTTCAAAGTCTAACCGGGCATCAATTTCTATCAACGGCTTCAAATGACTCAGTTCCAAGCAACGGTTGGCAAACATTCGCAGGCAAGCGTGAAACTCCGGCACCAGATCCGCACAGAGAGAAAAACCGCCCGCTGCCCGATGACCGCCATATTTATGGAGCAGACTGTGACAAAATTGTAAGGCTTCAAATACATCAAATTCCGGAATGCCTCTGGCTGACCCGCGAACCTGCTTGCGCTGTGGATCTTCATAGGTGCAGATAAATACCGGCACCCCGTAGCGTTCCACCAAGCGAGAAGCCACAATCCCAATCACCCCATGATGCCAAATCGGTTGTTCGCAGTCCGGAGGTTGTAGTAACACCAACACCCGATCGCGCTTTAAGTCGAGTTGCTGTTCTTCTATGAGGGCGATCGCCTCCAATTCGATATCCTGACACATTTGCTGCCGCGTCTGATTAATCGCCTCACATTGCATCGCCCGTTCCAAAGCTACGGCCAGATCGTCGGTGGTCAGCAGTTCAATGACGGTTTGCGGATCGCCAATGCGTCCGATCGCATTAATCCGTGGGCCAAGGCGAAAGCCAATTTCATCGGGTTTCATCGCTTTCGATCCCGCCCCATTGCCATCAGCCCCAGAAATTTGGATCAGGGCTTGGATTCCCGCTAACTCCGACTTGGGTAACTGCCGTAACCCCCACTTCACCCAGCGACGGTTTACCCCAGTCAGGGGCGCTAAGTCTGCGATCGTCCCCAAGGTTAACAACTCCCGCATGGGTTTAATCAGGGGTTGGGCTTTTCCCATTGCTTGCGCCAAAGACACCGCTAAAATATAGGCCACGCCGACCCCCGCGACCCCGCGATAAGGGGACTCTTCCCGAATCAGTTTGGGGTTGAGAATTGCCGTGGCGGGGGGAATTTCTTTGGGGACTTCATGGTGATCGGTGACGATCACATCTAAGCCTAATTCGCGGGCGCGTTTGACAGGTTCTACCGCCGAAATGCCGTTATCCACGGTCAAAATTAGGCTAACACCTTCTTGGTAGAACTCTTCGACAATCCGCACATTAATCCCATAACCATCTTTCATCCGGCTGGGGATAGCATAGTCCACCGTAGCCCCCAGACTCCGCAATGCCCGCAGCAGTAAAGCCGTACTGGTCATGCCATCGGCATCATAGTCCCCACAAATGGCAATTTTTCGCCCTGCGGCGATGCTGCAATGCAACAACTCCACCGATTTGGCTAAATCGGGAAATTCGGCGATCGGTAGCGGCAACACCAGAGAATCTGGGTTAATAAATTCTTCAGCGGCTTCTGGGGTTTCTATCCCTCGATTAATCAACACCTGTGCCAATACAGGGGGTAAATTCGTCGTTTTTGCCAATTCTCTGGCTAAATCCGGGTTTTCCGAGTAAATTTGCCAGCGATGATTTGGTAAACGTTTTTTCGACAATTGTTTTTGCTCAATTAGCTTAGACATCATGGATCGGATTTCTTCAAATAAATTAAATCTTTTATTGCAGTAATGGAAACTACCAGATAAATTTTGCCGCGTCACTGTTCCCCAGGTAGAATAGAAGCGACTGTTGCTGAAAAAAACAGCTTCTCATCCGGTTTCTGAGATAGTAGCCTCATCAGGCAAGTCTTTGTTGCGGAAATATAGCGTTTATTATACTTAAGAGGTACTGCTGCATTCTCTGTCATTCCCGCCTTCGCGGGAATCCACAGAGCTACTACACCTCACAATATTTCTAACTGCTATAATTACTCTTGTCGTGCATCTTATGAATTTTAGATGATTTTTCAAGAAATCCTAATTTTTTCGCAATTTTTTAAGATTAATTAATTTATTAGGTTATTTTCAGAAATGTGAAAAATTTTTTTCCTTAAATTATCTGGAATTATCCCGATCGCGATCCTTTTTCCCGACAGAGATAAGCAAATATCCTTGATTTACTCGATCCCTCAAATAAAATTTTGCTTAAATATAGCTAAGTAGGTGGGCAGAAATAACCAGAGACCATATCGCCAGAAAAACTGTCATTCCCGCGAATGCGGGAATCCACAGTCTATCGGCTGGGAACGAAAAGTGCAATTAATTATGTTCACCTACTTATGATCGGCTGCTTGATATTTGATTTTAAATAAATTTGAAGATATTTTAAGAAAAATTAACCTCTCACTCAACAGACAGCGCCGCTAAAAAAGCATTCCCTGGTGCCCATTCGTGACAACTTGGCCTTAAAGTGCATCTGCCAAGATAAGCGATTCGCGGCAGCGATCCGCTTCGCGGAATCGCGCATTTATACTAGGTATCAGTTAAGCCAGTAAATGGCGGCTAAACCTGTTCCTCTCTTCCTTGTTGGCAGACGGGTGAGGGGTGAGGGTTAACTACAGAAGTGATATAGGATTGCTATATATTTAAGGTAGGATTTGTATAGCCCTACCCAACGGTTACGGCTTCTCTAAAGGCAGGCGGCGATAATTTTTGATTTCCCGGGCTTAATTTATCTGTCCGCTTAGACGCACCATTTTAACTGAAGAGTTATTTTACCACAGAGACACAGAGATACACAGAGGAATCAGGGACATTCTCTAGCCCATCCATTTCAGCGATCGCAAATTCTTGATTTATCTCGGCAATTTCTCTTTGGATATCTGGATCGTTAGCCATATCTTCTAGTTGTTGCTTGATGGCTTCCAGATCGGAAAATTTGCCCCTGCTTTGCTTCTGGCATTGTACTTGCTTGGTTAACCGTTCCAAAAGCCACTGTTGTTCTGCCAAAGACAAATTTCTAATGGTGCGATCGCCTTCCGTAATTTGGGTGACATCATGGTAATTTTCCCCTCAATTGCTGTTGGGTGATTTTATTATAGCAATTCTCAGGCATAATAGATTTAAGGTAGGGTGTGTTAGGCGGCGATAATCTTTGATTCCCCAGAGTTAATTTATTTGTCCGCCGTAACGCACCATTTTAACTGAAGATTTATTTTACCACAGAGACACAAAGGAACACAAAGAAAAGATAAAATTTAATTGATTTGTCCGCCGTAAAGCACAATTTTAACTATAAAAATCGGTGCGTTACGCGGGAATATAATTACCTTGAATTTCCCTAGGTTTTATCGCCCGCTAACGCACCCAACAAAAGCTACTCATTGATTTATGTAAATTGCGAAAATATCGAAAGAAAACCAGACAGGTTATTATTACCTCGGAAATGCGAAAAATATATCCTCGCCAAAAAAATACCAGGATAAATATCAGATTTATCGTTTCTCTGGAATAATGCTTCCCTCTCCGACATCTACACCATTGAAAGTCTCAGATAAAACATCTTTAAATTCACTGGCTCTTTGTCGAGTTATAAATGAACCAACTTGAATTTCATGGCGGTTATTCTTTTCTCGAAACATTTTAAATGCGTCTCGACAAAATTCAGATTTGAGTTGGTTCAAGTTTGCGTCTGTATAAGTCACAAAAACCGGATAAAATGTAACTGGGTACGCAGCCTGGTCATCAGGTAATCGATCGCCACAAGAACTTTGAGGAAATGTAAAATTATGTTGAAATTTCTCTGTTGCCGCAGAAGAAGGTTGTGTCGGTGTAGAAGGTGGGTTCATTCTTTGGGCTGTGGGTGCAGGCTGTTCTCTTCTGGGAAGTTGCGATCGATTTGAGACAGACGAGGAACTTTGAAACTCCTGTAAAATACCAGTAGCATCAGCAATAAATATAGAAGTTGCAACTAGGACAACCGTAATGGCAGATAAAATCAGTGAAGATTGAACTTGAGTCAAGCCGAATTTTTCTTTTAATTTCCGATCCGACCATTGCCAAAGGATTATAATAATTTTAAAAACGCCGATTAAAATAAACGTAGAAATGGTGAGCAATATGGTCATAAATATTGCCCATGCAGGAAGTTCTGGATCTTCTCGATATTCGTCAATAAATTTTAATAATTGTTTTTTTGATTCTTGAACCGCATCAACGATTTCTCTTTGATTCTGGTTTCCAATACATAAGTGAATTTTTTGGTTATAATTTTTAGCTTGATAATAAAAATCGCCGTAATTCTCAATCGGATCAAATAGATCATCGATAGCCTTAGCTAAATCGCGCAATTCTTGCTGACTGTCAACGCAGATGATGATTTCAGGATGATTTTGAGGATAGGAATTTTCCAAATACTTGCGATTCCCAGATTCTAAACGCATGATAAACCCCTATTTTATTGAATTATATAAGGTGGACTATTTCACCACAAAGACACAAAGGAACACCAAGAAATGAGGCAAGTCTGGTAGGGTGTGTTAGGTGGCGATAATCTAAGTCAGCGATCGATTAATAGAAGCAAGGAGGCAGCATACTAACTGCCCTTCTAATTCGCATCCATTCATTCGCTAAGGCTGTTTCTCCTGGTTGAATTTTGCGATATCCCAATTGCGGATTCCGCGAGTAGAATATGGCATCTGCTACTTTATCTAAATCCTCACTCACTAATAATCTTCCCTCTGGCCGATTTTCATCATCATAATTTACCAGCAGCCAGGAATAGCCTCGAGTACATCCGTTGTTTCGATATACCAAAATATCTGGAACGACTCTTTGAATAGCGTTCCATTCTCGGATGTATTCGGTTTCATCAGCCCGAAGTTTTCGTCGAGATAGTTGAGGATTAACACTGTAGAAAAAATTATCCGCCCAGCGATCGATGGTTTCTTGGGGTTGAGAGTTCGCGATCGTTGGGCTGAGAATTAGCGAACCAAGGGTTAAAATAAAAACCGCTGGCAATTGGGTAAAGAATTTTTTGCTATTCATGGCGTATTACCGTCGTTGATTTCAAAACAATATGTCTGGTAGGCGTGTTTGAATTAAATTTATCTGTAGGGACACGGCAATGCCGTATCCCTACGTGATTGTTGGTAAACGAAATTACAGTTAGTCTGGTAGGGTGTGTTAGGCGGCGATAATTTGTGATTTCCCAGGGTTAATTTATCTGTCCGCCGTAACGCACCATTTTAACCATCAAAATCGGTGCGTTACGCGGGAATATAATTCACTTGACTTTCGCCGAATATTTTTGCCCCGCTAACGCACCCTACAAAAGCTTAAAAAAATCGGTGCGTTACGCGGGAATATAATTTACTTGACTTTCGCCGAATATTTTTGCCCCGCTAACGCACCCTACAAAAGCTGGTATTACAGTCTGGTAGGGTGTGTTAGGCGGCGATAATCTTTGATTCCCCACGGTTAATTTATCTGTCCGCCGTAACGCACCATTTTAACCATCAAAATCGGTGCGTTACGCGGGAATATAATTTACTTGACTTTCGCCGGATATTTTTGCCCCGCTAACGCACCCTACAAAAGCTTAAAAAAATCGGTGCGTTACGCGGGAATATAATTTACTTGACTTTCGCCGAATATTTTTGCCCCGCTAACGCACCCTACAAAAGCTGGTATTACAGTCTGGTAGGGTGTGTTAGGCGGCGATAATCTTTGATTCCCGACGGTTAATTTATCTGTCCGCCGTAACGCACCATTTTCACCATAATAATCGGTGACTGGTATTACAGCAAACTTAGGGTAGAGTTAAAGTTGGCATTATCCAGTAGATTACTATTGAAACCGCTACCGAAATCGGAGCCTATTCCCAAAGCATCACCGATTAAATCCTGAGTCGTATTCGGCAGTTGATTGCTGGCAACATTGCCCAATTCAACGGCATCATTGCCAGTGAATTGTTGAGTTAGCGACACATTGGCATCATTGAGAGCAACATTGCCAAAGTCAGCGCTTGCCGGTAATTCATTTACGGTGCTGCTGTTGGTCAGAGGGTCAATGTTAGCAATTATGTCAATATTGCTGTTATTGTTGATGACTCCAGCGCGTGCTTGAGCCGAAATTTTCAGATCGTAGTTAGTGTTGGCGATGTCATTGTCATTATAGGAACTATAAGGATAGACTCGGATGAAATAAGTGCCTGCGGCTAAGGCTTGATTAATATAGCCATTTTCACTGGAATAGCCAGAGTCACTCTTTAAAACATCTCCATCTCCATCATCAATCCGACCGTTACCATTTTTATCTTGAATCAGTGCTATATAAGCACTCTGGGTCAAGGAACTTAGGGTTAACTTGATGTCACTATTATTACTAAGGCTGAAGCGATAGATGTCGTTACGATCGGTTGTGCCTACAAACTCCTTGAAGCTTCTTTCACCACTGACAGATCCAATATCTAGAGCCGTACTCAAGGTGTTGCCCGGATCTACTGGTGTATTTCCCGGTTGAGGCGCAACATTCAATCTCAGATCGTAGTTGGTGTTGCCATTAGTATAGACTCTGATAAAATAAGTGCCTGCGGCTAAGGCTTGATTAATATTGGCATTCTCACTGGAATAGCCGTAGTCGCTCGTTAAAACGTCTCCATCTCCATCATCGATTTCTCCATTTTGGTTATAGTCTTTAATTAGCTGCACGTTAGCACTATTAGTCAAAGCACCCAAGGTTAAACCAAACTCACTATTATTTGCTAAGACAAAGCGGTAATAGTCGTTGGGATCGTCTGTACCGACAAAATCAGTTAGGTTACGTGAGCCATTAACCACACCGAGATCGCTAGAAGTATTGAGTGTAGTACCAGGGGCAGGAAAAGGATCGCCAGTATTTTGCGGTGGGGGTGGGGCTTGCGTAACTGGGGTCACGGCGACTCCCGGTGCGGCAATGCGTCCTTCAGCTATGCCAGAAAATACATAATGTTGCAATGCTTGCTGATGGTTGAAACCGGCAGCAGCTAAATCAGGGTTGGCTGCCAGGTAGTAACCGACACTAAAAGAGTCTGAAGCTTGGCGACCTTCGTTGATGCCAAAAGCGCGAAAATGGTCAAATAGTTGCTCGTTATTTAAACCAGCCGCTTGCAAGTCGGGATTCAATGCCCGATAAACATTGGCGTTAAATACTGGGGAAAATGTCCGCCCTTCCGCTGCCCCAATTGCTGAGAGATGGTCGTAGAGTTGTTGATTGGTGGTCAGCCCTGCGGCCCCTAAGTCGGGGTTGTTAGCCCGGTAAGTGTTTAAGTCTACATATAAGGAAAATTTTCGCCCTTCGTTGAGACCCGCACTAACCAAATGTTGGAAGGCTTGGGCATCGTTGAAACTAGCCAAGTCTGGATTCACTGAGCGGTAGAAGTTGGCGTCAAATAAGTTAACAGCCATAGGTCAATTCCTCTCTAAGGAAATAGAGGTTTACGTTCTTGTTTCTATGCAGAGTATGGAAATGCAGAGCCTGAAAGCGCTGTAGCAAAGTTATGTGTACTATAGCTATTTTTTTGGCAAATGTCCAGAGTTTTTATAGAAATTTTTTGAATTATTTACTGATACAATTTAAGCCAAAAGTGATCCGTGAATTTGCGAAACTGAGCCACAACCGATCTAAAATTAGCTAATACTGAGCCAAAAATCAGCGAAACTGAGCCACAACCGATCTAAAATTAGCTAATACTGAGCCACGACTGAGCCAAACTGAGCCACGACTGAGCCAAACTGAGCCACGACTGAGCCACGACTGAGCCACGACTGAGCCAAACTGAGCAAAACTGAGCTAGAAATTGGCCACAAAAAGTGCTATTTATCCACTTTCAAAGCCTCTGAGCTAGGATTCGCTATCCTTAAGTAGGCTTTACTCTGCTTGGAAACGAGAAAAATTTGGGACTGTACTAGAGGCAGCGCCTCTATTTGGGCATTCCTATGTACAACATGGGAACGAGTAATGTATGAGTAATGAGAGTTGCTATATAAAGATTCCCTGATGTAAAGCGATGAGATGACAAAATGGATGGCCTGCGATGTATTCGCGTGAATATATCGCCGTTGAGCCGATCAAAAAAATTCGGTTGCTTGCTATGATCTTAAGTAGGTGGGCAGAAATAAATGCACCACAGACCATATCAGAAGAAAAACTGTCATTCCCGCCGATGGCGGGAATCCAAAGCCTATCGGCGGAGAACGAAAAGTGCAATTAATTATGTTCACCTACTTATAAAATTATTTATCAATTAAGTATTGATGTCCAGTCGGAAAAAGTCTTGTTTAGTAGGGACTTTATTTTCAATAAATGGCAAAATTAACTGTCAAAAAGTCGGATTAAGTCGGATAAAGTCGGCAACTCTCGCGAGGCAGAGCCTCTGGTTGGGCATTCCCATGCAGAGCATGGGAACGAGAGACGAGGGGAAATTCGGCAACTCTCGCGAGGCAGAGCCTCTGGTTGGGCATTCCCATGCAGAGCATGGGAACGAGGGGATATTAGGACTTACGCAACGACTCTATATATGGGGTATTGGTGTGTCACAGTCTCGGAAAAACACCCTACCGATAGCTTTGAATCACAAGATTGGCGCAAGTCCTGGACAGGAATAACCCACCGAAAGCTGGTTTGGCAAAAAAAGTCAGTTAAAGTCGGAAAAAGTCGGGTAAAGTCGGCTAAAATAATCAAAATTCCTGCATCTCCCCGACTTATGGATGTTCACGAAATCTTGACATTGGCAGACGAACTGGTTTTTACGCAAACGGGCAAACATCTGGATAATTTACAGCAGGATATTTTACGCGGTGCTTGCAAGGGGAAAAAATACTCGAAAATTGCTGAGGAATTCCACTGTAGTGAGGGTCATGTGAAAGATGTGGCCTCAGAGTTATGGAAAGTATTGTCCCAGGCATTAGGGCAAGAGGTTAATAAATTTAATTTTCGCGCCACAGTTGAGCGATTGCACTTCTTCAACTTTTTAAATTTTAATAAGTTTAATAAAGATTCTATTCGGATTGAAAAATTCAGCGTTTGTGGAGATACGGTGCATTATGGTTCAGGTCGAGAAAAGCGAGAAAAAAAGGGACGAGAACGGAAGTCTAAAAGCGATAAAGCCGATCGCCCCCTAACCCACCCTTCAAAAAAGGGCGATCGCGCAGCCAACTCAGAAGAAGATAAAAAATCCGGTTTGTGGGAGACAAAAACCCGGTTTCTTGAAGAAACCAGGTTTTGGCGATTTGCCAGTTTTTACGGACGCACAGAGGAACTGAATACCCTGGAACAATGGATCGTAAAAGAATCCACAAGACTGGTAGCTTTGGTGGGGTTAAGCGGAATTGGTAAAACTACCTTGGCGGTGCAATGTGTCACCCAAATTCAAGATAAGTTTGACTATATTATCTGGCAAAGTCTGCGGTCTTCTCCTCCCTTGAAAGGGCTTTTGACTAATTTGCTGAAATCGCTTTCTAATCAATCAGAAAGAGAGTCACCCGCCGCTACAGAAGACCAATTATCTTTACTGATGCAATCGCTGCAAGAGTATCGTTGTTTGCTGATTTTGGATGATGGGCAAATGATTCTCAGTAGGGGTCAATTGGCCGGTCATTACCAACCGGGCTATGAAGATTATGGGGAATTTTTCCGCAGAATCGGAGAATTTTCTCATCAGAGTTGTTTGCTGCTACTGGGTTGGGAACCTCCGGCAGAAATTGGTCAATTAGAAGGAGAAAATGCGCCGGTTCGCTGTTATCAATTAAAGGGCTTGTCCGCATCATCCGCTGGGGAATTTTTCCGAGAAAAAGAGTTAGGAGATGAAGAAAAATGGCCTGACCTGATTCACCAATACCGAGGTCATCCCTTTTGGTTGAAAATGGTGGCGACCACGATCGCCGATTTATTTTCCGGTGGAGTTTCTGAATTTTTAAAATATGAGGATCTGTTTTTGGATGATGCTTTTAAACAGAAATTAAAGCAGCAGATCGATCGCTTATCAAAGGTGGAGAAAAAAGTGATGCTTTATCTAGTGACAGCCGAGGATTCTGTAACCACTTCCGCTTTAGTCCAAGAATTAGAATTATCTCTCTCAGAAATATTGAATGCGATTAAATCTTTGTCGAGGCGATCGCTGATTGAAAAAATTACCCAAGACCAGGAAACCGTGTTTACAGTTCAGCCAGTGATTCAACAATATTTAACCAGCCAATATTCTGGTAATTTGGGATAAGCGATCGACGTGGGCGATCGCCCAAAACCAGAGTTATTCACAGCTATGAGCGATCGCGCCTAAAAATTCACAGCGATCGCCCAAAAAATTGCCAAAAATCCATCCATTTTCTGCCATAATTCATCTATCCGTTGCCAACAACAAATTATGGAGCATATAATGAATATTGGATTTATCGGTACGGGCTTAATGGGATTACCAATGGCCAACAAACTATTAGAGGCAGACTTATCCGTGATGGTCTATAACCGCACTGCCGAAAAAGTGCAACCATTGGCAGAAAAAGGAGCAAAAATAGCCTCTTTCCCTCAAGAAGTTTTGAGTCATTGCGATTGTATATTCTTAATGTTAACCGATGCCAATGCCATCCGGGAAATTTTATTTTCTGAATCGACTCGTAGCCAATTATCGGGACGGACAATCATTTCTATGAGTACCATTGCTCCCAGCGAAAGTCAGGCGATCGCTGCCGAAGTAATCCATCTCGGAGGTGAATATATGGAAGCCCCGGTACTTGGCAGTATCCCCGAAGCAAAAACAGGTCAACTCATTGTCATGGTTGGCAGCACAGAAGCGCAATTTCAAAAATGGTTAATGCTGCTAAAAAACTTTAGTCCAGAACCCAAATTAATCGGCCCTGTAGGTGCGGCAATGACCTTAAAACTGGCACTAAATCAACTGATTGCTAATTTAACCACTGGATTTGCCTTAAGTTTAGGATTAATCCAAAAACAAGGAGTCAATATAGAAGTTTTTATGGAAATTCTCCGGGAAAGTGCCTTATATGCACCGACCTTTGACAAAAAATTACAGCGGATGATTGACCGCAACTTTGCCAATCCTAATTTTCCCACCAAACATCTATTAAAAGACACTGATTTAATTCTTAAAGAAGCCCAATCTTTAGGTTTAAATGTGAGTAGTTTAGCCGGAGTAAAAGAAATTTTAGAAATTGCCATGAATCAGCACCTGGGGGATGAGGATTACTCCGCATTATTTAATGTGGTCAATCCAGAGGGCTAGAAACCGGATTGCTTCATCAGATTTGCCTAAGAAGGCAGAGGTTTTCCCAGAAACCCGGTTTCTGGGTTGGTTTCTGGGCTGGTCGGTGGGCGGAAAGAAACCGGGTTTCGGCGCTAGATTTCAGTGAGGATGCAGAGATGGTCATAGAAACGTTACCATCAATGTGGAACATCTATGTTAGAATCACCCACAAATCTTAATTGATTCACTTATGGAAATTGCCAAAGTCTCGGAAACAGGACAAGTTATTATCCCCCCCGAAATGCGGAAGACTTATCGCTTGGGCGTGGGGACAGAAATCATCTTAACTGATACTGGAAAGGGGATTTTAATTCAGCCCAAACCGCCTTTTACTCCCACAACTTTAAATGAAGTGGCGGGGTGTTTGAAGTATCAAGGTTCCCCCAAAACCCTAGAGGATATGGAAGCTGCAATTAGCCAAGGAATTCAGGAGAAATGGCATGATTGCCGTTGATACGAATATTGTAGTTAGGCTTTTGACTCAAGATGATGAAGTCCAGTATCAAAAAAGTCTGGAACTTTTTCAAAACCACAAAATTTTTATTCCCGACACCGTTATCCTAGAAACGGAATGGGTACTCAGATTTGCTTATCAGTTTAAGCCGAATCAAGTTGGTTCGGCTTTAGGGAAACTTTTGGGACTCCCCAATGTTTACTTAACTAACCATACCTTAGTTCATCAAGCTCTGCTGTGGCATGAAAATGGTTTGGATTTTGCCGATGCTTTTCATCTGGCACAAAGTCAAGATTGCGAGAGGTTTTACACTTTTGATGAAAAACTGATTAAAAAGGCAAAAGGGCTAACTAATTGTGAAGTCAAAAAACCAGACACTTAGGAGTCACTAGAAATGAGTGATAAAAAACCGGGTTTCTAAGCCAGATGTTGGTGAGGATGCAGAGATTGTCCCAGAAACCGGGTTTTTCCGCAGAAAAATATCATTAAGGTATCATTAAGGGCGAAGCATGACCGGATAAAATTTCGGCTTTTTAGCCACAAATGTCTACGGTCATGCTTCGCCCCTACAGGAATTTTATCCGTTGAATCAATTAAGATTCATCTACAACCATTGATAAGTTTATCGAGGCAATTTGTTCGTGATGTTGCAAGATTTTAATGCGATCGCCTGACCCATCTTTCTCCCATAACTTCACTGCATTCATCGGCAAATTTAACAATCGATCTTGACTGGTGACAAGAATAACTTCACCATTTTTCACCGCAGGAACAATGCCGACCACCGTATCGGTTTGATTTTTAAACTGTAAAGATTGAGTGCCAATATCTCCGGTATTTGCCAGACGGAGGCTGCTAACTTTCATCCGTTTAACCCATCCATCTTGGGTACAAAATAAAAATTTGTCCGCATCATTTAAAGTCACAAATCCGACCAAATTTTCCTGTTTTCCTAAACGTAAAGCTTGTTGGGGTTGTGTACCATAACTCATAATTGGTAAATGGTCGTCACTAACTTCTAATCGCAATAACCGCCCCCCAGAGGTGGCCAAAATCACAAATTCTCCAGGGTTAGCTAGACTCACCGACAAAAGTTCATCCCCTTCTTTCAGCTTCACAACGGTTAACCCGCGATTGCTTAAATTGCTAATTTGTTCCAAGGAAATCCGCTTAATTCTGCCCCGCTTGGTTAATAAAACTAAATCCGTAGCATTGGTTTTATCGGAAAGTAGTAATTGTGTAGCAATAATATTCGGATCGCCTTGAACTGAATTCGGCAACAAAGTAATCAGAGGAGTGCCCCGCCCCTCTATGTGTTTTGAACTGCGACTATTAGTGTCCCGCCCTTGGCGGGCTTTTATATTCAAGTGCAGGTCACGCAAATTTAAAGGATAAGCTTTGCCGGTACGAGTAAAAACGACTACGGTTTTATCGGTTCGGGTAAGATACGTTTGCAAGCTAAAATCATCGATCGCCTTGCCAATGACTTCGATCTCTTTGGTAGCGCTATTATCGGGTTTTGGCCGTTCAAAACTTTCGGGAGAAACTCGTTTCACATACCCCCGATAAGTGAATTCTACCACCGTATCTTCCGGTTTAAATGCTACATCTAAACCTAGTCCACCCCCTGCGGCGGCGGTGGTTTTAGCCTTTTTCCCTGAAGATTTTTCGGCGGTTTTCGCGTCTTGACTTTTTGTGCCTCCGCTGCTGATTTGTGCGGCACCCGTTTTTTTGCCGACTTTTTTAGGGCTAGTAATTCGCGTGCGACGGGCATCGCCATATTTACGTTTGAGGGCGCGTAAGTCTTTTTTTAACGCTTTTAATAGTTCGTTGCGATCGCCCAATAACTTTTGTAACTCTTGTTGCCGCTGAGTCAGTTCATGCAATTCGGCTTGTAACTTTTGCCGTTCCAAGCCGGTCAAACGACGCAAAGGCATAGCTAAAATCGCCTCTGCTTGGCGATCGCTCAACTTTAACTCGGCTTGCAGTCGGACTTTCGCCTGAGTCCCATCAGGGCTATCCCGTAAAATAGCGATGGTGCGATCGAGATTAGTCAGCGCGAGTAAATTCCCGGAGAGAATATGCATTCGATCTTCTGTTTCTCTAAGTTCTTGGGAATACTCTTTGGTCAGAGTTGCTTCACGAAACCCTAAAAATTCTTGCAGAATTTCTCGCAGAGTAAGCTGTCTCGGTTCCCCATTCACCAAAACCAGTAAAATTGCGCCAAAATTGCTTTGTAACGCCGTGTGCTGATAAAGCTGTTCGCGGACGATTTCTGGATCGGTTTCTCGCTTCAGTTCAATTACCACCCGCATCCCATCGCGATCGCTTTCATCCCGGATATCCGCCACCCCGGAAATCCGCCCCTCATTCACCAAATCGGCAATTTTCTCAATCCAAGCGGACTTATTCACTTGAAACGGCAACTCGGTGACAATAATCGCATTGCGGCGATGGCGTCCCCGACTGCGTTCGACCTCTTCAATGGCCGTAATTCCCCGAACCGGAATCGTCCCCCGACCAGTGGTATAGGCGGTATAAATCCCCTCGTTATCAATAATTTCACCGCCCGTAGGAAAATCCGGGCCGGGAATCAACTTAAATAATTGTTCGTCCGATAACGTCGGACAATCAATCAAAGCAATCAAACCATCGACCAACTCGCTGAGGTTATGAGGCGGAACATTCGTCGCCATTCCCACCGCAATGCCCGAACAACCATTCAGCAACACCACGGGTAATTTCGCCGGGAGTACCACTGGTTCTTGTTGGGAATTATCAAAATTACTAACAAAGTTGACCGTAGCTTCACTAATTTCTCCCAGCAACCCTTCCTGACCGATCGCCGACAAGCGGGTTTCTGTGTAGCGCATTGCCGCAGGAGGATCGTTATCGATCGAGCCAAAATTCCCATGACCGGCAAGTAAAGGATAGCGGCTGGAAAAAGTCTGCACCATCCGCACCAAAGCATCATAAACCGACTGGTCGCCGTGGGGATGATATTTGCCTAAAACATCCCCGACCACCCGGGCACATTTGCGATAAGGTCTATCTGGGGTTAAACCCAACTCGTGCATGGCATATAAAATCCGGCGGTGTACGGGTTTTAAGCCATCGCGCACGTCGGGCAATGCCCTGCCCACAATCACACTCATGGCATATTCAAGATAAGACTGCTGCATCTCTGTATGTAAAGCAGTCGAAATTACCTGTCCGCTCGACAGAATCGATAACTGTTTTGCCATGAGGAACCTTCCTGAACCAATTAACTTTCTAACATCGGGACTATTTTAAGTCCTAAGACTCTAGGATACGAATACAGGACTTACGCTTTTTCTTGATTAGGACTTAAGCATTAACCCTGTATATAGGGCAAACACGGGGGAATTGCCCCTACAAAATCCTAAATATCAACACCGTGCGTAAGTCCGATTGACTTAAATCTGATATATGACGACCTGATAGGCTTTTATCGCAGCAGAGGCGAAAATCGTTGATGCATAAGTCTTAGAATAGTAAGCGAAAGGCGGGATTTAGTCGGACTCTGGAATCCTTCTCTTAGATACACTATGACAATTAATGCATTACTACTGCAAAAAAAAGGAAAGTGCTATGAAAACAGTTTTAATTGTGGAAGACGATCCCGTCAATGCCCGGGTTTTTTCTAAAATCCTGACTAAACGGGGGGGCTTAAACGCCAAGCATACGGAAAATGTGGAAGAAGTGATGCGAATCGCCGAAGCCGGAGAAGCGGATCTGATTCTCATGGACGTTTCTCTGGCTAGAAGTGTTTACAAGGGCAAAGCGGTTGATGGGATTAAGATTACTCAAATGTTAAAATCCGACGAGAAAACCAAAAATTTACCGATTATTCTAGTCACGGCTCACGCAATGGCTGGAGATAGGGAGGCGTTTTTGGAACAAAGTGGCGCTGATGGTTACATTTCTAAGCCGGTCGTCGATCATCAACTGTTTGTGGCGCAAATTAAAGAATTGCTGCCCAGCGAGTAAGGTGTTAGTTGTTGGTTGTTAGTTGTTAGTTGTTAGTTGTTGGTTGGTTGTTAGTTGTTAGTGGGTAGGGATTCTTTTGTTGGTTGTTAGTTGTTATTTGTTATTTGTTATTTACCGGCTCGCATAACAAATAACAAATAACAACTAACTATCAATCCCTACTGTCCCGGTAGGGTAGTAGGTTCTGGAGGTGCGGAACGTTCGATTTGGGCTAAAGTGGCCTGCATTCTAGGGGTTTGTAAGAATTTTTTGGTATCTTCTAACAACCGATCGCCCCACAGGTTTTCTCGGAGAAATTCGATTTGGCCATAACGAGCGTCTAAACGCAGGGCTTTTTCGGCGATCGCGTAAGCTTCTTCGACATTTCCTTGGATATAAAACGCCACGGCGATCGCTAAGTGGGGTTCGGCGGCAGTGGGGTCAATGACAACCACAGACTGCCATCTATTTAATGCCGCTTGTTTTTTGCCTTGTTCATATTCGATTAAGCCAATATTATTTAAAGCTGGCCAGAATTTTTCATCGACGGCCATCGCTTTTTCATATTCGGCGATCGCTTGTGGCAGCTTGTTGAGCTTATAGTAAGTATTCCCCAATTCAAAACGGGCGATCGGCAGATCCGGTTTAATCTTCAACCCGGCTTGTAAGTGTTCCACCGCCCCTTCATAATTTTGCTGTTGGAAGTTGCTAGATCCTAAAGAAAACAGCACTCCCGCTAAAACTTCCCAGGTTCTTTCTTCCTTCGGGGCTAACTGAGTCGCTAACCGGGCTCTAGCCAAAGCCAAGTCATACTGCTGAAACTGCGCTAACTGAGCGGCTTGTTGCGCTAGTCTAATTCCCTGGATTTCCAAATCTTCTTGATTCAGTTGCAGGGTATGGGGCAATAATGCCTGCCCTTTAGCGGTCGGCGCTACAGTCAACAAACCCAATACTACCAACAAAGAAATTAATAAATGATTACCCTTTAATCCCATACCGCTTTGAAACAATTGCATTTTATTTCCGCCTTTTTGAGGCCATAAGATTTGCATCTTGACAATAGGACTGACTGACCGAATCACCTGATTCGTTCCTTTGGCAACAATTAGCTACCATTGATGACTGATTCAGACTGATTCAGGGTGAAAAAGCGTCAGTCCTAATAAAAATTTTAACGAGAATTTTAACGGGTCGAGAGCAAAGAACCTATATTCCGACTTCGTGGTTGAACCGCTGTAACTCCCAAGCTTGTTCGCCATACACCGCAGAAATCTGTTCTTGACAACAGGTAATGGCAAAATCATTTAACTCTTCCGGTTCAATGTCATAGAGTTCCGCAAAGACATCCGCTTGGACTCGACAAAATCGAGGCCGATCCTCGTAAATGCCGCAACGCCGGGTCAGGCGATCGTAATGAATGCACCAGCCGTCGTCCCCGACTAAGCTGAGATACAGTTGCCAGTCTTCTGGGGAAAGATAGTCTTCCACGTCGGGGCGATCGCTCGGATCCAAGTTACAACAAGCCCCACATCTTTCGATACACCGCCAAGTCGCCATTGTTAATTAATCCTCATTATTTCTGATTGTCTATTTTTCTGCCCGGATTCTGGAAAATCTTGACTGATTTATTTTCCGACGGATTCCATTCACCGCAGGATCCGGGCATCCGCAACCCCTTCGAGGGGGGGGTTGGGAGGTTGCGATCAAGAATTGGCTAAAAATTGCTCGAAATTTGGTACTGTGACCCAAGTGCCGGTGGCGTGAGATTCTAATGTTAAGTCCATTAAGAGTTGAGAATAGACTCCTTCTTTCAGGGAAGGGACTACGGTCTGACCCTGGTTAATGCCTTGAACCCAGTTGTCCACGACGCGGATAAATGGGGCTAGTCTGCCATCACTGTAAGTCTGCGGAAATTGTAGGCGATCGGGAATTTCCAGATCCCGCAGGTCTTCGCCCGCTGGGGCGCCTTGAATGGTAAAGCCATGTACATAGTCTTTTTGGTTGCTGCTGCCGAGAATTAAGGTGCCGCGATCGCCATAAACTTCCACAAAATGTCCCCGTCCTTGATAAGTGGTAGAACTTAAGCAAACGTTGACCGGGGTGCCATCGGTCAGTTCTAGCATCAACAAACAACTATCATCCGCATCCACCAGTTTCAGTTTGCCGCCGTCTGCGGGATCCGGACGTTCGGTGATACTCGTGGATAAATGCCCAGATAACCGCTTGACTGGGCCAAATAACCAGCGAATATAATCAAAGGCATGGGAACCGATCGCCCCCAGTACCCCGCCCCCTTTGTCTTTTTGGGAATACCAGTTCCAAGGGCGATCGGCAGCAGCCCGACTAGAGGCTAACCAGTCGATTTTAATTAATCGTTTTTCCCCACAATATCCTTCGGCCAATAATTCTTTAAAGCGTTGCCATGCCGGGACAAAGCGAAATTCAAAATCCATCGTGGCGATCGCTCCCGAATCTGCCGCTAAATGATACAGCGATCGCGCTTCTTGGACAGAAAGAGTAGTAGGTTTTTCTAATAACAAATGCTTCCCAGATTCTAACACAATTTTTGCCATCTCATAGTGCAAAAAAGGCGGAGTTGAAATACTCACCGCCTGCACTTCTGGCAGATTCACCAATTCAGTTATTTCGTCACAGGCATTGGGAATTTTATAGGCATCAGCGAGTTCACTAGCCTTGTCAATATCCCGGTGATAAACAGCGACAATTTCCGTTCCCGGATAGGCTTGGAATCCGGGAATATGGATTTTTTGCCCAAATCCCGTCCCCACAATGGCGACTCCTAGGGGCTTACTTCCCCCGGTTTTACTGGCATAATCAGCGGCCACATTTATTCCTGAATCTGTCATAATTATCTCAATTTCAAATATTGAAAAATAGCACTAATCTCTCAAATAATAAAGCATATTTTTGCTTGATAGTTTATTATTAAAAAATAACCGCATTATTTAGAGATTAGTGGTAATAAAAAAACTATTTCTTGGCGGATAAATTCGGCAGATTTTTAACTTGTGCTTCCACCCACCGGATTACTTGCTGACCCAAAGGCACTCGATCTGGTTGAAACAAATCAACTTCCCGAATTCCCGTGGGACTGGTGACATTCACTTCCGTTAAATAGCCCCCAATCACATCCAGACCGACAAAATATAACCCATCTTCTCTTAATTTCGGGGCAACAGTGGCACAAATTTCTTGCTCTCTGGGGGTAATTTCGGTCTGAACCACTCGACCGCCCACGGCCATATTGCCGCGAAATTCATTGCCACTGGGGACTCGATTAATCGCGCCAATAGGTTCGCCATTTAACAGGATAATTCGTTTATCCCCTTCCCGGGCAGCGGGTAAATAAGTTTGCACGAGCGTTGGCAGAGTCCCTTGTTGGGTACTCAGTTCAACCAGGGAGTTAAAATTCGGGTCGTCAGGTTTCAGCAATAAAATCCCTTCTCCGGCTTTACCCCCAATAGGTTTGAGCACTGCCATCCCTTGTTTTTCGGTAAATGCCCGAATTTCTGACTTATGTTGGCTGACAATGGTCTCTGGGATGACGTTGGTAAACTGGAGGCCATACATTTTCTCGTTGGCATTGCGGAGTCCTGCGGGATGATTCAGCACCAAAGTTTTCTGGGGGTCGATATAGTCCAGAATATAAGTGGCATAAAGATACGCCGTGGTCACAGGGGGATCGGTACGCATGAACACCGCATCCATGTCTTCCAGACATACTGGACGGCGATCGCCTATCTCATACCAAGATTCGACTTTTTGCCAGCGTCCTGCCACCCGTTGCACGGGAGTTAAACGAACCGGCTGCAAATTCGCCCAAGCTGTAGAGGCGATATTGCATCCGCAACGCTTCGCGATCGCACTTAACTGATTAATTTCCGTAATCCAAACTTCATGGCCAAGCTCTTGGGCCGCTTCCATCATGGCGACGCTGCTATCGTGTGTGGGATCGAGCTTGTGGATTGGATCGATGATAAACGCAAGTTTCACGTTGACTTCTCTTTTTAATTTCGTTAGCCACCGTAATCCATTAAACCCCCAAACGTAACGAAAAAAGCGATAAAAAGCGATCCGCCCGGTCGGGGCGATCGCTTTTTGTTGAATATTTTTCTGGGCATCTTGGCTTGATTCCTGGGAACCCAGGCGGCCAAAATTCCCTACTGGAGCAAGGAATCTAACTCACCGGCTTTCTCCAGGGCATGAAGATCGTCACAACCACCAATATGGCGATCGCCAATAAATATCTGGGGCATAGAACGACGACCATTAGCGCGAACGGACATAGCATCCCGAGCCGCCTCATCCCCATCAATACAATATTCTGTGAACTCCACACCTTTTGTTGTCAACAAGCCTTTCGCTCGGATACAGAAAGGACAACGGCTCCATGTATAGATTTCCACTTTCGGCATAGTTGCTCCCGATCGCTGGTTTCGTAATATTTCTTAATGAACTTTTATTATAGTATTTTATGCCTAAAGAAAAGAGGCGATCGCCTTTGTTGAAAAAAAACCCTCCCCTCCCCCCCCAGTCGGGGAGAAGAAAAGCATTTAACTGCGCCAGACCATATACCAGCTATCAGGAGGATGCTGATTAGGCTTAAATTTTAGTTATTTGCTTTCTTCTGCGCTGTTGAAGGAAAGCAAATCCAGTCACTACAAGTGCGGCGACTGTATTGGGTTCGGGAATTGCTTTCGGTGCGGGAGGCTCATAATACGGCGTACCTCTACCAGTGCCACTGGCACCACTAAAACCATCACCATTAATACTTTGATAGCGCACGCCAAAGTTGCTCATGGCAAAGCTTTGCACCGACTGAGTTAACTGGACTGTGGCGGTGAATGCAGCCACCCCATCGGCGGTAGAAACACCACCCTCATTGCCCTCACCACCGCCGCCCTTGCAGTTATTCTTATTATTGATAAAACAGGCGTCGATCGCCCCAAATCCATTGGGCAAAGAACCATCAGTATGGGCATTGGCAAAGACGCCACCTGTAATGCTGGCGCTTTGGATCTCTGCTCCGTCCAGATCAAACCCCAGGGCACTGGTTCTGGAAGTAATGCTGCCAGTTGAAGTATTGTCCAACTGAACCCCAAAGACGGCTTCAGTGCCGGTAAATGATTGCAGGGTGAATTTTGCCCAAGAGGTCAAATCATTAACATTTGTCCCCTCGACATTCCCATCAAAGTTGACCGTAAAGGACTTGCCCACATCTTCAGCGCTAACATCTTCAACGGTTGAGCCATTGAACACAAAGGCCGCTGCCGAGGGAGCTTCAAGTAAGAAACCTAGCCCAGCAGAAGATATAGCGGCTACCCTAATTCCTAATTTTACTGTTTGTTTAAACATTCTCTTTCCCCTCTTCTACCAAAATGTTGTCTTGGTGAACCCTTGCTTATTCGTTGTTGCTGAATCATCCTTTGGTTTAGATACACCCCAATCCCCCTGATTTGAACTTAAGAAAGTTAGGATTCACCTTCTGAAGCATCCATTTGGTTACACCGCAGTCAAACCCTAGTATCAGTTTATAAACTAAATTCCCTCTTTGGCTAGGAATATTAGCAAGCTTTACCAAATCTTTAATGAATTCAGGGAGCGATCTAGCGATTTTTGGTAAAAACACTGATTTATCACGACTTTCCGCCGATTTTTGCTCGGATATCAGTATTTACACGGAGTTTGATTTGGCTCATTTCTGATGGCTTCTGCTTCATGCAGTCATTTATTCAGCATTGAGATAAGAATACTGAAATATTGTCCTGGAAGTAAAAATCAATATTTCACCTTTAACTATAGGAAAAATGCCGCGATCGCCTCTAATGATAAGCTTTTTAAATCAAGAGAATATACCCAAATCTATGATATCTTGCGTAAATTCTCGGCAATTCAAAGGCAATTTTAGCCCTTTGCCAAAATGAATGATGATGGAATTAGTCAATCTAAATTTAGGAATTTAGATTGACTCAACGATCGCGCAGCCCCAAAGTAAAGATACTTATTTTAAGTAGAAATACGGAAGCGTGAACTTTTGTAAAGCGAAAATTTTACCCAGAGGAAACCGCATAGTCAATCAATTGGGCGAGCCGATGGCGCAGAGTTTCTAAGCCAATCCGTAGATTTGCAGAAATATAGACCCCCAGGGGAAATTCTTCCTGGGCAAGGGGAAATTCTTCCTGGGCAAGTCTTAAG
Source organism: Oscillatoriales cyanobacterium (assembly GCA_011390955.1). Taxonomy (GTDB): domain Bacteria; phylum Cyanobacteriota; class Cyanobacteriia; order Cyanobacteriales; family Laspinemataceae; genus Planktothricoides. The sequence goes on from JAABRM010000004.1 coordinate 37,948, forward strand.
GTTTCGCCGTCCACCTGGTCAATTTTGTTGAACACAATCAAAGCGGGGCCGGGAGCGAACGGCATCGATCGCAAAATCTCTGTCACTGAGCGAACTTGACTTTGCCAAGCGGGATGGGATAAATCGACGACGTGCAACAAAGCATCCGCCTCGGTGACTTCTTCCAGGGTAGCCCGGAACGCATCCATCAGAGTCGGCGGCAGTTCGTGAATAAATCCCACGGTGTCGGTTAATAAAATTGGCATGGCTTGCCCGGTTTGTGCGTCCGCAATCACGACTCGGCGGGTCGTGGGATCCAAGGTGGCAAATAATTGGTCAGCGGTGTAAACTTCCGCATTAGTTAAGGCATTGAGTAAGGTCGATTTTCCGGCATTGGTATAACCCACGATCGCCACGGAAGCCACTTCTTGCTTTTGCCGACGTTGCCGCATCCGATTTCTATGGGCTTGTAATTCGTTCACTTCTTGTTGCAGTCGGGCAATTCGGCGACCAATGGCGCGGCGTTCGGTTTCTAATTTGGTTTCCCCCGGTCCTCTGGTGCCAATGCCGCCCCCTAAACGAGACATGGCTTGACCCCGCCCGGTGAGTCGCGGCAAGGTATATTCTAGTTGGGCTAATTCTACTTGTAGTTTACCGGCAGCAGATTGGGCTCTTTGAGCAAAAATATCTAGAATCACTTCGGTGCGATCGACCACTCGGACACCGATTTGGATTTCTAGGTTGCGGACTTGTGCGGGAGATAAGTCGCGATCGAAGACAATCAAGTTGGCCCCAGCGGTCTGGGCAGCCAGGGCAATTTCTTGCACTTTCCCGGTGCCCACGACAGTTTGCGGATGAGGACGCGGACGTTTTTGCCGCACCGTTTGCACGACTTTGCCCCCGGCAGTATCTACTAATCTTGCCAGTTCCACTAATTGATCTTCAAATTGCTCTGAGGTCAGCTTATCGGTCATTAAACCCACGATTAACACTCTTTCTTGGTCAGCATCTACTTCTCTGGCTACGAATTGACTCTGCAATTCCGCTTCTAAGCCTTCAACCAGATCCAAAAAGTCTTGGGTGACTAAGATATCCAAGCTAACTGGTGGCGAGACTTGCCAAAAAATATCGAGATTTTCTGATGCTGAACTATCGATGTCTTGTGGGATTTGTGGGATTAAATGCGCCAAGTAGGTTTCTTTCACATACCCAGTCGCGCCACCGCCGCGCCGTTCAAATCCACTCCCGGTCAGGGTCAAGACGACTAAAGCATCTAAGCGTTGAATCGCCATTGCGGTCAGAGATGCTTCACTGGGGGGACTGGATTTGAGGGTTGTGGCAATGCAGCGAATGCCACTGAGACGACCTGCCCCATAGCGTGGCAATTCTAAGGGGGGAATTTGGGTTTGACGCGGCGAACCGACGCCCACCCGAATGACTTGACCTCGACGGTTGAGGTAAGTGCAGATGGGTTGGCCGATTTCGGTGCTGATGGCGGCCAGCCGCTGGGCAAATTCCGGGGTGGTTAGGCAGTCTACGGGTAAGCGTTGGTGGTAAAGCCGACTGATTTGTTTGAGTTGACTAGGTTTTAAACCTTGAAGGTTGCCGTATATCGTTTCTATAGACCTTTTTGACCAGAAATTCTGGCCCCTCCTATCTACGGTGTTCACAGAATATATTATAAGCCGGGGAAATTGTCGGGGAGACGGGGGCGATCGCGGATGATAAAATCTAGGTTTTGGCAAAAAATTTAGTCAGGCGATCGCCTAAATTCGGTTTCAGTCAACAGCTACTAGATGTTTCCGCAAACATTAATTTATCCGTTCCGGCTTCTTAACTTGTTGACGATCTCAAGTCGATAGGGATGAAAAGTTTTAATTTTTTCCAGTTGGTGCGGGAAATTTTCCCCCACTACATAAAAATTCCGAGGATAGACCCAATTGCTTTCCCTAGGCCCATGAATCATAATTCCCGTCATCACCGCATAATTAAAGATTCCCGGATTTAGCTGTTTTAATAGGAGATTTTTTATATCTATTGAAATAATATTACACGCCAGTTTAGTCATTCTAATTAAATCCGGCTTACCTCCATATTTTATATGAGATAAAAGCTTTTGCCGAATCAAACTTTCTTCCAAATCCTCCAAATCGAGAATCATGTTAAAATGTCCGGTGATCAGTTCCTTTACAATTACCTCCAAAGAACCACAAGCATGAGAGGCATGGTCAATTCCTTCTCGATACACCTTGCCAATTTCTCCATATCTAGAAATGGCAATATGTGGCATTCCGTAAAAAGTAAACCGACGAATTCCATCATAAATTGGGGTATGTTCTGCCGCCGCGTGTAGCCCGGTTCTGCCAATGGTTAAAAATCCGCCTAGACTACAACAATTAAAAGTTTTGCCCCAATATTTTACCACTTCATTAAGGAGTGGTTCAGTAATTTCGTCTCGACAAAGGGCTACCATGCCCATTGTGTTTTCGTCTTCAAATCCGTAATTTTGTAATACCTCAAAGGTTTTTTTCATGTATTCTTCCAGGGGCAAAGTACCCGGAAAATGCTTTTCGATGACAGCAAAAAATTCAGGGGTCATAGGTTTAATTTTTAGGGTTTGACTTGAATGAATAAAAGTCTTATGGTTTGGCGATCGCTATCTGGGTTTGATGGACAAAGCAAGCGTAGCAAAGCAAGAGGAGGGTGGGCAAATCTTTGCCCACCTTATACGGAATCCGGAACCGCAAGGTCTAATATAAAAAGCTGAAAGCCTTTAGGCTGGCCACCTTTATTACGTTTATGACAACCGGATTCCGTATTACTACGGATAACTCCTATATGTACTATAAGTGCAAAATATGAGCAAGTGGGCAAAGCAAGAGTAGGGTGGGCAAGTCTTTGCCCACCCTACTACGGATTTCAGAGAGGATGCGATCGATTAGCTGATTTCAGGAAGGATGCTATCGATTAGCCCGTTGGGTTGCGCCACTGGCGGCGGCTTGGGTTAAGTTAGATAGGGCATAGCCGGTGCAAGACAATACCTCCGATCGCTGACTGAGGGCTTGTGTGCTCATTACATTAATCGTTTCGTTATAAACCGCGATCGCAGTGGTTAACTGAGTCGCATTCACCCCGGAAACTTCCCCACTGCTTTCCACGCTAATCATGCCTTCCATTGTGGCTGCCAATGCTTGAGCATAATTGCTAGGGACACCGCCACTGGTTAAACTGCTGACATAACTTTGCACGGAGACGGAGGAAGAAGTAGTCATCACCGTGACCACCGTTTGCCGCGCTTCAATGGAAATCATTTGACCGGCAAAAAATACCTCACCTTCCCCAAGTAATTCACTAATTAAAGACTTGGCACCTTGAAGCACTGCCATGAGGACACTGCGACTGGCGAACTGAAAACGACCGCCAACAATATCACTGGTAGTCACGATCGCATTCATCGCCATCACCCCACCGGCATTATTAAACCGGCCATTATTTCCACTGCGTGAATTGTTGCGCGTCACCGTGACATTCACCGCTACGGGTTCTGATGACGGTTGTGCTGGGGCAGTCGCTTCGGTTGCCGGTTCTGTTGGGGCGCTAACCTCGGCGGTTGCCACGGGTTCAGCGACGGGTTCAGCCACCAGTGGGGCTTCCGTTGCTTCGGTTTCGGGGGTTTCTGCTTGTGCTTCCACTTCCGACTCTGGCAAAGACTCGGAAACTTCTACGGGTGCCTCTGGGCTGCCTTCTTCCGCCACTTCATCTGGTCGATCTGACTCCACTTCCGCTTCTGCTTCAACGGCTGATTCCGCTTCAGCTTCCACGAATGCTGGTAATACATTAGTGGCATCAGAAAGATTTCCCGGTCCGACGGGGTAGCCAATGATGACGGGAATGGTCACGTCAACCCCAAAGGACGCCAACATCGCGGTAATGGATTGAAATAAGCCAAAGCTATTTAACAGAGTGATATTGACACCGCCGGTAGAAACAATGCGGTAATAAAGTTGGCTAATAATGGTTAATTGAGCTTGGTTAATCCGGCCATTAATAAATAAACCCCGCAAGCTTCTGGAAAACTCCGAAGCCAAGTTTCCCGGAACCCCGGATTGCACTAAAAAACTGACTAACTGGCCAATTCCCCGTTGATCGCCATTAATCAGCGCCAGCATTAATGTCCGAATTTCTACCGTAATTCTCACCCCGTTAATCTCGGTCAGGGTGCCGTCGAGTAGCTGTTGAATTAATACACTGGTGGCATCGGACATATTGCCGCCGGAATTAATATTCACCCCAGTGCCATCGGACATATTCCCTGATTGGGCTTGGACTAGGGGGGCAAACTGTAGCGCGAGAATCAAGGAAGAACCTAGCACAGAGATTAGACGCAAGCCAAATTTGCTTTTCATGGTAAATCACCTATTGAATTGAGTGGATTTCGATCCAAGGAATTATTGCGGCACCAATTTTCAGAATTTTTTTAGTGAGTATCCCGATGCTTATAGCGGTTATTGTCCGAATTACAGAGGTTTTCTGGATTCCCGTCGGGGAACGAAAAGTGCAATTAATTATGTTCACCTACTTATAATCAGAATTAATAAGAAAAGGAATAGCTGTAACCAACTCCGAGAATAAACCGACTACCATCGCCCGCACTCCCCGTAACATCCGCGATCGCTGGAGTAATCACAATCGGAATATTGCGAAAGGGAGCAATTGAAGCACCCAAAGTTAAATCTTGGCCTGTCCAGTCCGCAATCACCGAGATGGGTTCTAGAACCCTTAAACCGGCACTACCAAAGACATTCACGGTCTTGTTATCGGCATTAAAGTCATCTTCGGTGCGAAAACGCCCATTCCCCACCCCCAAAGATACGGTGAGGCTGCTAAAAGGTTGGCGCGGACTGTCTTGGAACTGGAAAATTTTGCTGCCAACGCCGTAAACACTACTGCCCGCATCGGTAAATCCCCAGACCAGGGCATTTTCGTAACCTACGGCTACGGCAAAGTTGTTGGGCAACCGCCGATGGAGTTTAAAACTGAAACTGCCTCGGTCAAAGGCGCGATCGTCGCCACCGCGACTGGTGAGGTCGAGCACAGATACGGCGACTTCTAAGCCAACGGCTTTGGTGGCATTTCCCAAGCCAAACCCGGCAGAAACTGCGCCATCGGATGACGAAGTAAACCGGGTTCTTTCTTGAAAGCTGGCTCCGGTAAAGACACTGCCAAAGTCAGCACCGAAGGCGGTGGGCGACCCAGAACTGGAACCGGGTGATGCCGCCGCACCAAGGGTTGACGGCATCAGCACCACCGGCAATGAGGGAATTCTTAATTGTTCTCGTAAGGCTTCGATTTCCGCGTCGTCTAAGTCAGAGGAGGCGGTATTGTCCGGGTTGGGAGTGGGAACGTTAATCGGTGCCGCACTGGTGGGCGGTTGATAGCCAACGATATATGCCGATGCTTGGTTTGCGGCGCTAATTTGTGGCAGTTGTCCCGTTTTCACCAGGGCTTGATGCAGAAAAGCGGCGACCTCGGCTCTGGTGGCAGTTGCCGAGGGATTAAGCTGGTTAACGCTGGGATAGTTGACTACGAGGCCATTTTCCGTGGCTGCGGCAATGGCGTCTCGGCCAAAGTCAGGAATATTATTACTGTCGAGATAAGCGGTATTTAATATGTTCTCGGTGTTGCTGCTACCAGAGGCGGTTAATTTTAAACCATTGGCGAGGGCAATTAATACTTGCGATCGCGAAATATTTTGATCCGGTTCAAAGATATTCCCTGGATATCCTTGGATAAATCCCATCCCATAGGCTTCGAGGATTGCTTGATATGCCCAGTGCGCGATCGGTACATCGGCAAATTGCCCCCCATCTCGAATTACTCGATCTTGCGGAAATGCTTTGCGGATCATGGCGGCAAATTCCGCACGAGTCACCGGGGCTTCGGGACGAAAAGCGCCGTCGGGAAAACCGCGAATAATTTCCCGCACTGCCAAGGATTCAATAAAAGTTTGCGCCCAGTGACCTTGGATATCAAATAATTGTCTTCCTTGGGGTAGTTGAGCGGTGGATTCAGCATTGCCTAGGGTTTGGCTGTCTGTGTAATTGTCTGTGTAATTGTCTGTGTAATTGTCTGTGTAATTCTCGGTTAAATCTGCCGCCGTGAACCGATGAGAAAATTGCCCCGGAAATGTTGACTGAGGTTCAGAGGCGATTCCCTCTAGTCTCCCTACGCTAATCGCGGTTTCGTCGCTCTCTGGGAAGGCATTTACCGGAGTAATGGGATTAGCTAAAACTGTGGGATGGTAAGCAACTGCGGAAGCAACTACACCCCCAATGATTTCGCTAATTAAAATAAATTTTTGGGTCAACATATTTTGGCGATCGCAATTTAACTCATGTCTGGGGTTGACTGGCGGCATGGGTGTATCCCCAACTGACTCTATTTTCATTGTACCCTCTTTGGCTCGTTTAATTACTACTGATGGGAAAAACTTTAAGATTCGGTGAATTTTACCTAATTTTGCCAAATATTTAGTTAATCTTCATTATTTTATCCGTAAATTTACTGATATTCTGCGCCAGATTCACATTTAATTTTGGCCAAATTTTGCTCGGTGAATCTGATGATTTGTTTAGGGTAATTCAAGTAAGTACAATCTTTTGGGGTGTAGGGCCGCCATCGGTGTAGGGGAAACAATTAACAATTAACAATTGATAATTGATAATTATGTTTATTTATCAATTATCAATTATCAATTATCAATTATCAATTATCAATTATCAATTATCAATTATCAATTATCAATTATCAATTATTCCCTACACCCCAAAAGCCCCTCCGCCCCTCCGCCCCTGAAATAAGTCAGCGATTCCGTCAGATGGCACGAGTTTTTTCTAAGATAAACATATTGATTTGTAAGAGAAGAAGAATTCGTGGCTAAATCACCAGAAGCAAACAAAACTCCGCAAACCCTTTCCCGGACTCCGCTGTTCGAGGTTTGCGTTGAACTGAACGCCAGAATGACTGAATTTGCTGGCTGGGAAATGCCGGTGCAATATAGCGGCATTACGGAAGAACATCAAGCAGTCCGAACCGCTGCGGGAATGTTTGATATTTCCCACATGGGCAAATTTACCCTTAAAGGCAAGGATTTAATTGAGAAATTGCAATATTTGGTGCCATCGGATTTGAGTCGGTTACAACCCGGTGAGGCTAAATATACCCTGCTGTTAAATCCTCAAGGGGGCATTATTGATGACATTATATTTTATTACCAAGGTCAAGATGCCACTGGGGAACACCGAGGACGGATGATTGTGAATGCGGCAACTTTGAACAAGGATAAAACTTGGTTATGGGAAAATTTCCAGGGTTCTGATGTGGAACTGCAAGATTTATCCCCGGAAAAAGCGTTGATTGCAGTCCAAGGCCCGGACGCGGTGAAGCATTTACAATCTTTGGTAGAAACGGATTTAACTGCTGTTAAGTATTTTGGTCATTTAGAAGCGCCGGTTTGTGGCGGATTGGGCTTTTTCGCCCGAACAGGTTATACCGGAGAGGATGGCTTTGAGGTGATGGTAGACCCGGAAGTGGCGGTGACTTTGTGGCGCGGTCTGCTGAAGGCTGGGGTGACGCCTTGTGGTTTGGGCTGCCGGGATACTCTGCGTCTGGAAGCGGCGATGCCCCTTTATGGTCAAGATATTGATGATACGACTACGCCCCTGGAAGCGGGACTGGGTTGGGTGGTTCACCTGGATAGTAAGGGAGACTTTTTCGGTCGAGAAGTGTTGGAGAAACAAAAGCAAACTGGGTTGTCACGGCGCCTGGTGGCGTTGGAAATGCAAGGGCGCTATATTGCCCGTCATGGTTATGCGGTGAAAGCCGACGGTGAGACGGTGGGAGAAATTACCAGTGGCAGTTGGTCGCCGACTTTGCAACGAGCGATCGCCCTTGCTTATGTACCCACTGCCCTGGGGAAATCTGGGCAAGAATTCGCCATAGAAATCCGAGGGAAAAGTTATCCCGCTGTGGTGGTGAAAAAACCTTTTTATCGTTCTCCCCATCGGAGTTAACCGTTAACAAAACTGGAGGCTTGGCCTCCGGTTTAAACCCGGACAAAACTTGTAAATAATTGCAAATAATCTGGAAGGATATATGCCTTTAATTAAAAAGCCTAATTTTCGATCCTATTTCAATTTAAGTAACTTGCTGATATTAGTGGGTTTATTATTATTAGCCGCTAATTTCCTGTTGCCCCGTCGTCAAGCAATTCCCAGAGTTCCTTATAGCATTTTTATTTCCCAGGTTGAGGCGGGTCAAGTGGCGGCTGCCCAAGTGGGCGAGCAAGAAATTAGATATTACTTAAAAAGAGAACCAAAAGAAGGTGAAGAACCCGCAGAAGCGGAGAAGCAACTGGGTCAATTACTGGCGACAACGCCTATTTTTGATTTAAGTTTACCTCAACGATTAGAAAAAAATGGGGTAGTATTTCAAGGGGCACCGCCGCCACAAAATACCTGGGTGGGTACGGTGATTAGTTGGGTGATTCCCCCAGTGATTTTAGTGTTAATGTTTCAGTTTTTTATGGGTCGGGATAGTCGGACTCAAGGCAGTCTTTCTTTTAGTAAGAGTAAGGCGAGAATTTATGTGGCCGGAGAGGATACTAAAATCACTTTTGCAGATGTTGCCGGGGTGGAAGAAGCCAAGACTGAGTTAGCAGAAATTGTGGAGTTTCTCAAAAGTCCAGAACGCTTTGCGGCGATTGGGGCACGCATTCCTAAAGGGGTGTTATTAGTTGGCCCGCCGGGAACAGGAAAAACTCTGTTGGCTAAAGCGGTGGCTGGGGAAGCTGGGGTGGCATTTTTTAGTATTTCGGCTTCGGAATTTGTGGAGTTATTTGTGGGTACTGGGGCGGCCAGAGTTCGCGATTTGTTTGAACAAGCAAAACAAAAAGCCCCTTGTATTATTTTTATTGATGAGTTAGATGCGATCGGCAAGTCTCGGAGTAGTGGGGGTACTCCTAGTGGGAGTAATGATGAACGGGAACAAACCCTGAATCAATTGTTAACTGAAATGGATGGGTTTGCGGCAGGAAAAGCTACGGTGATTGTGTTAGCAGCAACTAACCGCCCGGAAACTTTGGATGCAGCTTTGTTACGTCCCGGACGCTTTGACCGTCAAGTTTTGGTCGATCGCCCGGACTTGGCTGGACGAGAGGCAATTTTAACTACTCATGCCCAAAAGGTAAAGTTAGGAAGCGATGTGGATTTACACGCGATCGCAGTGAAAACTCCGGGTTTTGCCGGGGCTGATTTGGCTAATTTAGTTAATGAAGCGGCTTTATTAGCGGCCAGAAATAATCGGGAAGCGGTGACAATAGAGGACTTTAATGAGGCGATCGAACGAGTGATTGCTGGTTTAGAAAAGAAAAGCCGCGTCCTAAGTGATAAGGAGAAAAAAGTAGTGGCTTACCATGAGGTTGGTCATGCCTTAGTTGGTGCTATTATGCCCGGGGCTGGGAAAGTGACTAAAATTTCCATTGTGCCGCGAGGAATGTCCGCTTTAGGCTATACTTTAAAAATGCCCACGGAAGATCGCTTTTTAATGGATGATAGCGAATTTCGCGAACAAATTACTATGTTACTTGGCGGTCGGGCAGCGGAAGAAATTGTCTTTAACCGCGTCACTAATGGGGCATCGGATGATTTACAAAGGGCGACGGATTTAGCCGAACGCATGGTGACAGCTTATGGCATGAGTAAGGTATTAGGACCTTTAGCTTATCAGCAAAATGATGCCAATAATTTCTTAGGTAATCGGTCAATGAATATGCGCCGCATGGTTAGCGAGGAAACCGCTAAGGCGATCGATGCGGAAGTGAAAACTATTGTAGAAACCGCTTATGAGAATGCCTTAGCTTTGCTGAATTATAACCGCGATTTGTTAGACAGAATTACTGGAAAATTATTAGAAACTGAGGTGATTGAAGGGGAAGAATTAGATGCCCTTTTAGGTGAAGCAAAACCCGTGCAAGAATAATTACCACAGAGACACAGAGAACACGGAGATATTTAATCTTTGTGTCCTTTGTGTCTTTGTGGTAAAAATAAACGCTAAGTGGAATTAGGAGAAAAAAATGATAGTCGATATTCGTCGGTTAACGGTGGAAGAATATCATCGGATGGGAGATTTGGGAATTCTTGACCCTAATGAACCTGTAGAATTAATTGAAGGACAAGTTATTCAAAAACCTATGAAAGGAAAATCTCATAGTGCGGCAGTTTCAAGAACAGATCATTTACTGAGAAATCGTTTAGGCGATCGCGTTTTAGTCAGGCTAGAAAATCCCGTTAAGTTAAATGATTACTCGGAACCAGAACCGGATATTGCTTTGGTAAGACCTGACCCTTTGTATTATGAAGACCACCACCCAACCCCTAGGGAAATTTATCTCATTATTGAAGTGGCAGATAGCACTTTGAAAAGAGATCGCGAATTTAAAGGGACAGTTTATGCTAAAGCGGGAATTACGGATTATTGGGTTTTAGATATTAGCGATCGCCAATTATATGTTTTGCGAGAACCTCAAGAAAATGGTTATCAACGGGAAGCTATTCTCAGGGAAAATGACCCGATTTCACTTTTAGCTTTTCCTGATGTAACGATCGCCGTTGCGGAAATGTTAAGTCCGGTGGTTTAAAAAATAATTAACGTCACTTTCGAGATATAACACAAATATTTAATCTCTCTGATTTAATCTTTGTGTCCTCTGTGTCTCTGTGGTAAAAATTAAACACTAAGTGGAATTAGGAGCGAAAAATGATAGTCGATATTCGTCGGTTAACGGTGGAAGAATATCATCGGATGGGAGAGTTGGGAATTCTCGACCCTAATGAACCTGTAGAATTAATTGAAGGACAAGTTATTCAAAAACCTATGAAAGGAACCCGTCATACTTCTACTGTCAGACGCCTTGAGAACTTATTGAGAAATCGTTTAGGCGATCGCGTTTTTGTTATTTCACAAGACCCAGTTCAGTTAAATGATTACTCTGAACCAGAACCGGATATTGCTTTGGTAAGACCTGACCCTTTGTATTATGAAGACCACCACCCAACCCCCAGGGAAATTTATCTCATTATTGAAGTGGCAGATAGCACTTTGAAACGCGATCGCGAATTCAAAGGGACGGTTTATGCTAAAGCGGGAATTACGGATTATTGGGTTTTAGATATTAGCGATCGCCAATTATATGTTTTGCGAGAACCTCAAGAAAATGGTTATCAACGGGAAGCTATTCTCAGGGAAAATGACCCGATTTCACTTTTAGCTTTTCCTGATGTAACGATCGCCGTTGCGGAAATGTTAAGTCCGGTGGTTTAAAAAATAATTAACGTCACTTTCGAGAGAAAACATATAGCGGTTATTAGTATTAGCCGGATTACAGGGGTTTTCTGGATTCCCGCATTCGCGGGAATGACAGGTTTTTTTGTAGTTCATAACTCTGACAACTGGTAAGTTTACGGGCAGAAATAAATGCACCACAGACCATATCAGAAGAAAAACTGTCATTCCCGCGAATGCGGGAATCCAAGGATTTACGGTGGGGAACGAAAAGTGCAATTAATTATGTTCACCTACTTATAAATATTTATGTCAATGATGGTAAAAGATGGTATAATTTGCTATATTATAGTTGTGCGATCATTTTTGATTTGATGATTAACTATGTCTGCCAAAGATAAGTTTCACGAAATTGTCAAAACAGCCCTGCAAAAAGATCAATGGATCGTTACTCACGATCCATATCCGCTTCAGGCAGGTAGCTTTAATCTGGCGATCGATATCGGGGCAGAAAAAATTATTGCCGCTGAACAAAAAGGACGAAAAATTGCGGTGGAAATCAAAAGCTTTCGCAGTCCATCTAGAATTGCTGATTTTTACAATGCTTTGGGTCAATTCATCTCTTATCGGTCAGCGTTGAAGTTGCAAGACAAAGACCGTCAATTATACTTAGGAGTGCCTAGCGATATTTATGAGGAATTTTTTCAAACTTCATTTATTCAGGAACTTGTCCAAGAAAATCAAGTTTATCTTTTAACTTATAATATTGAACAGGAGGTCATTGAGCGATGGCTACCGTAGATATTTATCGACAATATATTCAAGAATTGCTGACAAAACGCTCAAAATTAGTTTGGAATCCTAAGATTAAGGCGGAAACAATTTTCGATCCAGAGAGAGACCACTATCAATTAGTTTATGTGGGGTGGCCAACCAATGCCAAGCGGGTCTATGGGGTGGTGCTTCATGTAGATATTATTGATGGGAAAATTTGGATTCAACAAGATGGAACCGAAGAAGGACTGGCGAATCAATTGGTTGAATTAGGGGTGCCGAAAGAAGATATTATTTTGGGATTTAATTCCCCAATCATGCGGCAATATACCGATTTTGGGGCGGGATGATGTAAAGAATAAACACCACAAAGAGACTAAGGACATAAAGAAGATTACAATAAGACCAAGCAGTTAAATCTTAGCTATGACTAATAAAATTACCCATCCTTTATTTCACCCCAAAACTCTGAATAATGCTATCCGCAATTTTACTTTTCCCCAAGACTTAGACCAACGTCATGCCCTGGTTAAAAAGTGGCTTGAACCATTAAAAGCAGGGACGCTGAATCAAATTAAAGAAGTTTCTTTACATGGGGAATTTCTGACGGATATTTTTCAGCGAGTTTTGGGCTATGTTTCGGTGATTTCCGGTGGGGGTAAAGCCTGGGAAATTCACGCGGAAACGACTATATCTGATGGGGGTGGTTCGGCAGATGCGGCTTTGGGTTTTTTTACGGCTTCCGCAGGGAAAAAAGACAAAATTAAGCTAGAAGGAAAAGTTATCGCACCGATTGAGTTAAAAGGGGCAAAAGAAGATTTAGATCGCCCCCCGTCGGGTCGCAAAGAGTCAGCGGTGGAACAGGGCTGGCGCTATGCAAATTATACTCCAGATTGTCGCTGGGTGATTGTTTCTAATTATCGGGAGTTGCGCTTATATTATACCAGTAAAACTCCGGCTTATTATGAGCGGTTTCGTCTGGTTGATTTAGAGGATATTCAAGAGTTTAAGCGGTTTTATTTTATTTTCTGTCGGCCAAATTTTCTGGGGGTGAAATCCGATCGCCCTTCGGCTATAGATCGCTTATTGGCTGAGTCCAATGAGGTGCAAGAAAGTATTACTAAGCAACTGTATCAAGAATATAAGGAGATTCGCGGGCAATTGGTGAAGCATTTTCGCTTTTCGGGGCCAAAAGACCTGCCCGATCGCGATCGCCTGCTAATTGAAAAAGCCCAAAAAACTTTAGACCGGATTTTGTTTATTGCCTTTTGCGAAGATAAGGGTTTATTGCCAGCAAAAACCATTATGCAAGCCCACGATCGCGTAGATCCCTATAATCCCCGACCGATTTGGCAAAATTATCAAGCGGTGTTTCGTTGGGTGGATAAAGGCAATGAAAATCCGCCGATTTCTGGTTATAATGGCGGGTTATTTGAACTTGACCCCCTGTTAGATGAACAGTTGACCGTTCCGAATATTCTTTGTGGTCAAATTAAGCAGTTAACTCGCTATGATTTTGATACGGAGGTTTCTGTTGATATCCTGGGGCGGATATTTGAGCAGTCGGTGACGGATTTAGAGGAGTTAAAAGCAGAAGCGACCGGGCAAGAATATGATCGGAAAAAAGGAAAACGCAAGACTCAAGGGGTATTTTATACCCCGGCTTTTATTACTCAATATATTGTTGAGGTTGCCCTGGGTGGTTATCTGAAAAAACAGGAACAGGAAGTCCGCGATCGCCTCCAATTAGAGCAAATTTCCCCACGGGCAACTAAGAAACGGCAGCAAGCAGAAATTCAGTTTTGGGAAACCTACCGGGATGAGGTTTTGAAGCAAACCAGAGTCATCGATCCGGCTTGTGGATCTGGGGCTTTTTTAATTGCGGCTTTTGAGTATTTGCTGCGGGAATATGAACGAGTCAACCAAGCCTTAGCCAGTTTAGAAACTGGGGGGAAAAAGGATGCAGAAATTGTCGGTCAGCGCAGCTTATTTGAGTTGAACCGGACAATTTTAAACCAGAATCTCTATGGGGTGGATTTGTCCCCTGAGTCGGTGGAAATTACCAAGCTTTCTCTCTGGTTGAAAACCGCTGAAAAAGGGAAAACCCTGACGGATTTAGATGGGAATATTAAAGTGGGTAATTCCCTGGTGGATGACCCGGAAGTGGCAGAACGGGCTTTTAATTGGCAGGCAGAATTTCCCGAAGTGTTTGCGGATGGTGGGTTTGATGTGGCGATCGGTAATCCGCCTTATGTGCGCCAAGAATTGTTATCGCCAATTAAGCCTTATTTGCAAAAAAAATATCAGTCTTATGATGGGGTAGCGGATTTATATGCTTATTTTTATGAGCAAGGGCTAAATATTTTGAAACCGGGGGGAGTGCTTTCTTATATTGTGACAAATAAATGGTTGCGGGCAGGATATGGGGAAGCTTTGCGGCGGTTTTTTGTGGAAAATAGCGTATTTGAGGAAATTGTTGATTTTGGTCATGCGCCTATTTTTGAAGATGCGGATACTTTTCCTTGTATTGTGGGGTTACGGAAACGATTAGATCCCCAAGGTTCCGGGGAAAAGTATGTGCAAGTTTGTCCAGTTCCCAGAGAAAAATTAGCGAATATTAATTTGAGTCAATATGTCCAGCAAGAAAGTTATCCGGTTGCTTGGTCGCGGTTTTCTGGGGATGCTTGGAGTTTGGAACGTCCCGAAGTTGAAGCATTAATGGAAAAAATTCAGCGCGTGGGTATTCCTTTGAAAGAGTTTGCTGGAGTTAAGCCTTTGTACGGGATTAAAACCGGGTTTAATGAAGCGTTTTTGATTGATGAGGGGACGAAAAATCGTCTGGTTAAAGCTGACCCTAAATCCGCTGAGGTGATTAAGCCTTTTTTGCGGGGACGGGATATTAAACGCTGGAGTCCCGATTGGCAAAATTTGTGGTTGATTTTTACCAGACGAGGGATTGATATTGATGCTTATCCGGCAGTGAAAGCACATCTAAGTCAGTATCGAGAAAAATTAGAACCCCGCCCTAAAGATTGGCATACAAATCAGGATGGGGAATGGCTAGGAAGAAAAACCGGAAGCTATCAATGGTATGAAATTCAAGATGCCGTTGATTATTGGCAGATGTTTGAACAGCCGAAAATTATCTATCAAGAAATTAATACTTTTCCAGCGTATGCGATCGATACTCAGGGTTATTTTGCCAATAATAAAGTGTTTCTGATTGCTAAATATGAATTATATCTTTGTGGTTGCTTAAATTCTGCATTAGGATGGTGGATCGCTCATCAAATATTTCCCAAAATGATTGGTGATGCGGTGACTCCCCGTGGAGATATTATGGTGGATTTTCCGATCGCCCCACCCTCCGATCAAATCCGCGAACAAGTGGAACCGATTGTTAGCCGACTGATTGAAATCACCCAAGCCAACCAAACTGCTTATAAAGAAGTATTGGACTGGTTACAAGTTGAGCAACAAATTGATAAACCCGGTCAAAAACTGGCAGACTTTGCTAATTTAGAGGAAAAGGATTTTATTCAAGAAGTGAGAAAGCGGAAACCCAAATCTGCGGGCGGTATGAGTCCCTCTGCCCTGAAAGAACTGCGGCAAGTTTATCAAGATTATGCCCCGGATATTCAAGCCCGTCAAGGAGAAGCCTTGACCCTAGAACAGCGTCTTGCCGATTTAGTTAATCAAGCTTATGGTTTAACCCCGGAAGAAATCGATTTAATGTGGAAAACTGCGCCGCCAAGAATGCCGATCGCCCCGGTTAAATAGAAATTTTTACGACAGAGACAGAGAGAAAACGGAGAGTTTAAATCTTTGTGTCCTTTGTGTCTCTGTGGTAAAAAATCAAGATATGACCCAAAATCTCAAAATTATTGTATAATAAAGCCCCCTGCACCCTTGCCCTAAGTCTGGGCTGCACCTCCGCACCCCGGTTTTAGCCGTCAGATTTGTCCAGGCAGGTGAGAAAATCATCAGATCCATCAATGAAAACCGACGAGAGGGGACTTGCCACTTTACAATAAACTCTGGTAAGCCCGGATAGAAGATAAGAAGGTAAGACATGGCCTCCATCCGCGAGTTACATAAACAACTCATTCAAAAAGAACGCTCTGCTGTTGAAATTGCTCAAGAAAGTTTAGACCGAATTTCCAAGCTGGAACCGAAACTCCGTAGTTTCCTGGTGGTGACGCCAGAAAAAGCCTTAGCACAAGCCCGCCTGGTGGATGCCAAAATTGCCGCCGGGGAGGAAATTGGACTGCTGGCAGGAATTCCTATTGCTATTAAAGATAATATGTGTACCAAGGGAATTCGCACTACTTGTGGTTCCCGGATTTTGGCAAGTTATGTGCCCCCTTATGAGTCCACCGTGACCCAAAAACTGGCGGAAGCTGGGGCGGTGATGATGGGTAAAACCAATATGGATGAGTTTGCGATGGGCAGTTCTACGGAAACTTCTGCCTATCAATTAACCGCCAACCCCTGGGATTTAGAACGAGTTCCGGGGGGGTCTTCCGGGGGATCTGCCGCTGCGGTGGCATCAGGAGAATGCCCGATCGCCCTGGGTTCTGATACGGGGGGTTCAATCCGCCAACCGGCCTCTTTTTGCGGCGTGGTGGGCTTGAAACCTACTTATGGTCTGGTGTCTCGGTTCGGCTTGGTGGCTTATGCCTCATCCTTGGATCAAATTGGCCCGTTTGGTCGGACCGTGGAAGATGCGGCAATTTTATTACAGGAGATCGCTGGTTATGACCCCAAAGATGCCACCAGTCTCAACATGAAAGTTCCTGACTATGTTCACGGGATCAGACCGAATTTAAAACCCAAAGGTCAACTGCGAATTGGCATTATTCAAGAAACTTTGGGGGAAGGGATCGATCCAGAAGTTGCCAGTACGGTGACAAAAGCGATCGAGGTTTTCCAAGATTTAGGGGCAGAAATTCAAGTAGTTTCTTGTCCGCGATTTCGGTATGGTTTACCCACCTACTACATTCTCGCCCCGTCAGAAGCATCGGCCAACCTTGCCAGATATGATGGTGTAAAATATGGTTTCCGGGCCGACGATGCCGAAAACTTAATCGAAATGTATGGCAAAACTCGCGCCGCTGGATTTGGCCCCGAAGTTAAACGCCGGATTATGATTGGCACTTACACTTTATCTGCGGGATACTACGACGCTTACTATCTCAAAGCCCAAAAAGTTCGGACTCTAATTAAAGAAGATTTCGATCGCGCTTTTGCCCAGGTGGATATCTTGGTTTGTCCCACTTCCCCCACCACCGCTTTCAAAGCTGGGGAAAAAATGAACGATCCCTTGAGTATGTATCTTTCTGACTTAATGACCATTCCCGTTAATTTAGCTGGTTTACCTGCACTAAGTCTTCCCTGTGGTTTTGATAAAAAAGGACTACCCATTGGGATGCAATTGATCGGCAATGTTTTAAAAGAAGATTTGCTGTTGCGGGTTGCTTATGCTTATGAACAAGCTACGGATTGGAATCAGTACGAACCCAAATTAGATTAACTGTTAGTGGTTATTTGTTCTTGGTTGTTAGTTGTTGGTTGTTAGTTGTTGGTTGTTAGTTCTTGGTTGTTAGTTCTTGGTTGTTAGTTATTAGCGATTGTTTATGTGTCCCTAACTCTCAGTCCGCGATCGGAAAACAAAGGACTAACAACTAACAACTAATACCATTTACAAAAAATCATCCAACAGCCCCTAATTTTTGTAGGGTGGGCAAAAAATTCTAATTACCCTATCATATATGATGGTGGAATTTTGCCCACCCTACAATATAAATACTAACAACCAACAACTAAGAACTAAGAACTAAGAACTAAGAACTAACAACCAAGAACAACGAACAACGAACGAATAACCAATCATCCATTTTATTAATGAGCAAACCATGCAATTCTGGTTAAAAATTTTAGTGACTCTGGGGACTTTGTTGGCATTGCTCTATCTGAGTGCTTGTCTCTTTTTATTTGTTAGGCAAAATCGGTTTATCTTTGTTCCGTCACGGGAAATATCGACGCTTCCCAGCGACCTGCAAATGGAATATCAAGAAGTTTGGCTGCCGGTGATTTCTGGGGAAAATCAATCAGCATCAACTACGGAGAAAGTTCATGGTTGGTGGATACCGGCAGCGGCTGAGAATCGCAGCCCAATCAAGTCAGAATGGGTGTTGCTTTTCCTGCATGGCAATGCTGATAATATTAGCGAAAATCTTAAGCATAGTAACCGATTTCATCAGTTGGGTTTTTCGGTATTTATTGTAGACTATCGGGGCTATGGTTTATCCCAAGGCAAGTTTCCTACAGAATCAACGGTTTATGAAGATGTGGAAACTGCTTGGAATTATTTGGTGAATCAACGGGGAATTCCTGCGGAAAAAATTGTCATTTATGGTCATTCTTTAGGGGGCGCGATCGCTATTGACCTAGCCAGTCGTCAACCGAATGCGGCTGGGGCAATTATTGAGGCTTCTTTTACTTCCATGCGGGATATGGTAGATTATCAACATCCCTATTTTAATATCTTCCCGATTGACTGGATTCTGACTCATCGCTTTGACTCACTTACTAAAGTAAAAGATTTAAAAATGCCGATTCTTTTTACTCACGGAACTGCCGATGCAACTGTGCCACTTTCCATGAGTCAAGCCTTATTTGATGCTGCCAATGAACCGAAGAAATTATTCATCGTCCCCACTGCCGATCATAATAATATCGCCAGGGTCAGCGGGGAAAAATATTTTGAAACTATTCGGGAATTTATGAAATTAGTTGACTATAATTAATCGACAACATCTAACCAACAACCAACAACCAACAACCAACAACCAACAACAACCAACCAACAACCAATAAAATTATGTCTTTTGCTGGTTTACACATTCATACCGATTACAGTTTACTTGATGGGGCTTCTCAAGTGCCCCAATTAGTTGCCAAAGCCATTGAGTTAGAAATGCCCGCGATCGCCCTGACGGATCATGGGGTGATGTATGGGGCGATCGACTTGATTAAAACTTGCCGGGGTAAAAGTATTAAGCCCATTATTGGCAATGAAATGTATGTGATTAATGGGCCATTGGGTACTACCCAGAAAGTCCGCAAATATCACCAAGTTGTCTTAGCCAAAAATACCCAAGGCTATAAAAACTTAGTCAAGTTAACCACCCAATCTCATCTACATGGGATGCAGGGAAAAGGGATTTTTGCTCGTCCCTGTATTAATAAAGAGTTATTGCAAAAATATCACGAAGATTTAATCGTCACTAGCGGCTGTTTGGGGGGAGAAGTTCCCCAAAATATTTTACAAGGGAAATTAGCAGAAGCTAGGGAAATCGTCAAATGGTATAAAGAAGTTTTTGGGGATGACTATTATTTAGAAATCCAAGACCACGGTTATCAAGAAGACCGAATTGTGAATGTAGAACTGGTGAAAATAGCCCGCGAACTAGATATAAAAATTGTGGCGACTAATGACTCCCATTTTATTTCTTGTAATGATGTGGAAGCCCACGATGCTTTGATTTGTATTAATACCCAAAAGCTGATTAGTGAAGAAAAGCGAATGCGCTATAGCGGGACGGAATATTTAAAGTCCGCTGAAGAGATGAAACACTTATTTCGCGATCATTTGCCCGATGATGTGATTGCGGAGGCGATCGCGAATACCGTAGAAGTGGCGAATAAAATTGAAGAGTATAAAGTGTTAGGGGAACCGCGCATCCCTGATTTTCCGGTGCCCTCCGGTCACACTGCCGATACTTATGTGGAAGAAATTGCTTGGCAAGGACTTTTAGACCGCTTAAATGCCAAGACGCGATCGGAAATTCTCCCAGTTTATCGAGAACGGCTGGGATATGAACTAAAAATGATTGAACGGATGGGATTTTCCACTTATTTTTTAGTAGTTTGGGACTATATTAAATTTGCCAGAGATAATCATATTCCCGTGGGGCCGGGAAGAGGATCTGCTGCCGGTTCTTTGGTCGCTTATACGATGGGAATTACCAATATTGACCCGGTGCATCATGGGTTATTATTCGAGCGATTTCTCAATCCCGAACGGAAGTCAATGCCGGATATTGATACGGACTTTTGCATTGAAAAACGCGATCGCGTGATTCAATATGTCACCGAAAGATATGGGGAAGATCGGGTTGCCCAGATTATCACTTTTAACCGCATGACTTCCAAAGCGGTGTTAAAAGATGTAGCCAGAGTTTTGGGCGTTCCTTATAAGAAAGCCGATGAAATGGCGAAGATGATTCCCGTTGCGCGGGGCAAACCGGCGAAACTTTCGGTGATGATTTCTGATGATACCCCAGAACCGAAATTTAAAGAAGCCTACGAAACAGAAATTATTCCCTTAAAGGACGATCGAGATGTAGAAATTGGCAGCATTTCCGTGCGGCAATGGTTGGATATGGCGATCAGAATTGAAGGCACCAACAAAACTTTTGGGGTTCATGCTGCCGGGGTGGTGATTTCCGCACAACCCCTGGATGAAATTGTGCCGTTACAAAAGAATAATGAAGGGGCAGTGATTACCCAGTATTCTATGGAAAATCTGGAATCTCTGGGTTTGTTAAAGATGGACTTTTTGGGTTTGAAAAATCTCACCACGATTGAGAAAACCCTAGATTATATTGAGAAAAAAACTGGAGAAAGACTAGACCCATATAATTTTCCTGCCCAGGAAAGAAAAGCACAAGAAATTATTAAACGCACGGGAGAACAAAGGTTTCCTCAAGATGTTGGCGAAACCTATCATTTGTTTGAAAAAGGCGATTTAGAAGGCATTTTTCAGTTAGAATCTGAAGGAATGCGGCAAATTGTGCGGGATTTAAAACCCTCTTGTATTGAGGATATTTCCTCGATTTTGGCTTTATATCGTCCGGGGCCTTTGGATGCGGGTCTGATTCCCAAGTTTATTAACCGGAAGCATGGTGAAGAGGCGATCGTTTACGATCATAAGTTGTTAGAACCTATCTTAGAAGAAACCTACGCGGTGATGGTTTATCAAGAGCAAATTATGAAAATTGCTCAAGATTTGGCGGGCTATTCTTTGGGTCAAGCGGACTTATTGCGACGGGCTATGGGTAAGAAAAAAGTCTCGGAAATGCAGAAGCATCGCGAGATTTTTGTGGATGGTTCTACTAAGAATGGGGTGCCGCATAAAGTGGCGGAAGCTTTGTTCGATCAAATGGTATTGTTTGCCGAATATTGCTTAACTTATGAGACGGAAATTATGACCGTGGAATATGGGCCGCTACCCATTGGCAAAATTGTGGAAAATCAGATTGACTGTACGGTTTATACGGTGGATGCCAATGGCTTTGTTTATACACAGGCGATCGCGCAATGGCACGATCGCGGCACTCAAGAAGTGTTTGAATATCTGCTAGAAGATGGCAGCGTAATTCGGGCAACAAAAGACCATAAGTTTATGACCGAAGATGGACAAATGTTGCCGATTGATGAAATTTTCCATAAAAACCTTGATTTGAAGCAGGTGCAAGTATAAACCTGTAGGGGCGAAGCATTCCGGCAGACAAATTATTGATGAAAAGCAGAAATATATGACCGGAATGCTTCGCCCTAGTTCCGATAGTAGGGGCGAAGCATTCCGGCAGACAAATTATTGATGAAAAGCAAAAATATATGACCGGAATGCTTCGCCCCTACGAAAAAACAACAAATATTAAAATCCACCTTAAAATAAAGACCCAACCAAACAGCGAAACTCTGGTAAAAGAGGGCTGGTGAGTTCATCAGTAGCAAATAAGGTCAGCACTCGTTCTAAAATTGCGCGATCGCGGCGATAGACTTCAATTTGTTGCTGCTGATAGTCAACAATCCAATATTCTTGGACACCTTGGGCAGAATATAATTTTAACTTGGTTTTCTTGTCTCGCTCCTTATCTTTCTCGGTTTTAGAAAGCACTTCTACGATCAATTCTGGCGCACCTGTGAGATGTCCCGAATCATCCAATAGATCGGCTAATCTCTGATTGCTAATCCACACTACATCGGGGATGACATTATCGCTATCGGAAAAGATAATGCCAGGGGTCATGGCTGCTTGGCCTAAACCACTTTGTTCTGACCATAGGCTCAATTTATTACAAATTCTACCAGCAGCGGTTTGGTGGTTCCAGTGGGGCGATCGTGTCACAAATAACTCTCCATCAATAATCTCATAGCGATTCCCATTGTCAGGAAATCCCTCTAAATCAGAAATTGTCCAACGGACTTGTTTAGTGGCAGTTTGCATCATTGCCATCACGATTGTATGAGTTCCCCTTAATTATAACTATTTTCTCTAAGAAAGGCGAAGCGCTTTGGGGAGATATGCTGTCAGGGCTTTGGGGAGATATGCTGTCAGGGCGATCGGTTCGGTTCTATAATATTCCAGAACAAAATATCATAGCCATTACTTAAAAGCCAATTTATGATAAACTATTAGTAGCTTCCCCAGAGAGGATCAAATCATGCTAAACCTAGAAATGGCCATTCAAAAAATCCGAGAATTTACCCCAGACCAACAAAATCAAGTGATTTCTTTTATTCAGTTATTAGAGTTGAAATCTAATCAACAACACAAAAATAATGCTACTGCAATAAACAGCAACCAAGAACAAGACTTTTTTGAAATTGCCGGAATCTGGGAAAACAAAGACATTACAACTGAATCTCTTCGCCTAAAAGCATGGAGCAGAGACAGCCAATGATTTTATGTGACACAAATATCCTGGTAGAGTTATACAAAAATAACCCAACAGTCATTAATGAAATGCGAAAAATTGGCATGAATCAAATAGCCATTAGTATTATTACCCAAGCTGAACTATATTACGGCGCGATCGACAAAGTAGAATTTGCTAGAATTCAAAAGCATCTCAACCTAATCAACAAGATTCCCATTGATGAACAAATTTCAGCCCAATTTATTCAACTCATGGGACGCTACTCCCTTAGCCATAAACTTGCTATTCCCGATGCGCTCATTGCTGCCACAGCGTTAGTATATGACATGAGTCTTTATACGCTCAATCTCAAAGATTTTCGTTTTATCGAAGGACTCAATTTATATGTCTCTCCGTCATAATCATGCCGCAATCCGAAGGAGATATAGAAAAAATTGAAGCCAACGTCTAAATTCTTGATCGGAGTTAATAAACCGGGTTGAAAGCGATGATTTTTGAATTTTTAGCGAGGTTTTGGTCAAAAACCAAGTTTCTGTACCGAGAACTGGATCGCTCTTTCCGATCGCAGCGGGGTTGATATTCTCTGGAACAATCACTGGCAGCCAGAACATTTTACCCCCATCAAAGTCAATTTGAGACGGATAGGTTTTTCTAGCTTCTTTTTCTAGAACGATTTGCTGGGGATGATTTAAAACAGATTCGACAAGCGCTGGCCTCCGGGACGCTGTGCGATTTACACTGCAAGTGATTGACAACATTCGGTAAGGGCAGTTAGCGTGGAATTGCCATCTAATACATCGCTACAGTACATCGCTTCGGCATCCTAAATAATTTTTTCTAATTTTTTCCGGCTGTAGTAGAATATTTGATTGTTGGTTATCTTGTGATTTTGATTTTGTTTATGCTGGGTTTGAACAATACTGAAGAGACCGGACAATGAAAGCGATTCACTTTGTAGAGCGAGAGAAGGTCGGACTATTAACCCCGGTTTGCCGAGAGCGAGACGAGTGGGAAACGGGAAACTGGTCTGTAAAACGTCAGAAAGCATTCGATCTGATAGATTGCCAGCTATACCTGCACCGAGGTCAGAAAGAACCTGCCTTTTTCGCTGGCATCATTATCGGGTTTTACTGTTTGAATACTCAAGGAATCGGGAGGATGAAAGAGAGGATTGTTTTTCGGGTCAAACGGGTAAGAGAGCTAGAGGAAACAATTACACCTCAAGAGGGATGGGGAAACGAGCAGAAAACTGTGTACTGATTGACGATGACATTTTTGAGAATCATCTTGATTTAAAGCAGATGAAAGAAACCCACGGATTAAAATCTGTGGCTGCATGAATCAAATCCGATCCTCCATCGTCTCAGCCAAAACCCGATCGCGATCTATTGTAAGGATTGCCTTGCTGCCTTTGGGTTGAATTTACTCCAATAACCTAGAGAAACTTTTGTGATTTCCTCTGCTGTAAATAGCGATCGCCTATGTTAACGATATTTTCACTGAATAGCGATCGGCTGCTGCTATCTAATACCATTTTGAATAAATCATACAACAGTAGCAATTATCGGGGCATTATCTCCCGATCCCTAAGCTTACAAGTCAGTTGACCACAGCAAATAAAGGTGGGCAGGGATTCACCTTACAGGAGAAAAATTTTTACCGTTCAAAACCTGCCCACCCTACCTCTGGAGATAAAATTTATGATAAACTATTAGTGGCTTTCCCAGAGAGGAGAAAATCATGCTAACCCTAGACATGGCTATTCAAAAATTTCAGGAATTACCCCCATAATCACAAAATTAAGTATTTTTTATTTATTTTTTATAATTAAAATGTGATAAATAGGTGAAAAAAACCGCGACAATAAACATTAATTTTATTACAATAAAAGTAAATTATGAAAATTGTTTATATCAGAATAAAAAACTATCGAATATTTAAATTCATAGAAATTAATCATATACCGGCATTTTGTGTAATTATCGGAGCAAATGGTACAGGCAAATCAACCCTTTTTGATGTCTTTGGTTTTCTCCGCGATGCCCTAAAAAATAATATCCGTCAAGCACTCCAAGTTCGCGGCGGATTTAACGAAGTTGTCACCAGAGGCCAAGAACAAGAAGACATAGAAATAGAGTTAAAGTTTCGCATGGAAATCTTAGGAAATGAACGCTTAGTCACCTATATTTTAATCGTTGGGCAAGAGAAAAAACGACCTGTGGTTAAACGAGAAATATTGCGCTATAGAAGAGGCGAATATGGCCAAGAATTTCACCTTATCGAATTTCAAAACGGGAAAGGATACGCTATTATCAACGAGGAAGATTTTAGCCAACCCGATGAAGACCTAAAACCGCAAGAACAACAACTCGAATCTAGCGATATTTTAGCCATAAAAGGCTTAGGACAATTCCAACGCTTTAAAGCTGCTAGTGCATTGCGTTCATTCATCGAAAATTGGCACGTTTCCGACTTTCATATTAGTGAAGCTAGAGGCAGCAAAGATGCACTCTATGCGGAACACCTATCTTCCACCGGAGATAATATGGCAGTAGTTGCCCAATATATTTATCAAGAACACCCGGAAATATTCGAGCAGATTCTCCAGAGAATGAAAGAAAGAGTCCCCGGCATTTCCCAAGTAGAAGCCAAAAACACAGAAGATGGGCGCTTAATTCTCAAATTTCAAGACGAAGCCTTTAAAGACCCCTTTATCGATCGCTATGTTTCTGATGGCACAATGAAAATGTTTGGCTATTTGCTCTTACTATTCGATCCGAAACCTCACCCTTTACTCTGTGTTGAAGAACCGGAAAATCAACTCTATCCCAGCCTTTTACATGAACTTGCTGAAGAATTTGCCAGCTATGCTAACCGAGGGGGACAAGTTTTTGTCTCTACCCATTCTCCCGACTTTCTTAATGCTGTTCCCTTAGAAAGTATTTTTTGGCTAACCAAAGAGCAAGGGATCGCAAAAATCTCAAAAGCGATCGATGACGAAATTCTCATAAATTTATTTAAAGCAGGAGACTTACCGGGATATCTCTGGAATCAAGGCTGGTTTAAAGGAGTTGCCCCCTAATGAGTTATGACCTAATTTTTTTATTAGAAGAACCCTCGATAAAAAACGTTTTAGAGGTCATATTACCTAAACTGATTCCCGCTGAGATGACCTACATTTGTATTTCCCATCAAGGCAAACAAGACCTCGCGAAATCTATCCCCAGAAAAATTGAAGCTTTTCGCTTTAGTCCCACGACAAAATTTATTATTGTCCATGACCAAGACTCCCATGATTGTCAAGAACTCAAATCTGAGCTATTAAAAATTTGTGAAACTGCGGAACAAAGCAATGTAATGATTCGGATCATCTGCCACGAACTAGAATCCTGGTTTTTAGGTGATTTAATTGCTGTTGAAAAAGCCTATAACCTCAAACCTAATACTCTCAGTAAACAACAGAATAACAGCAAGTACCGTGACCCCGATCTGCTTAACTCTGCCAAACAAGAACTGAAAAATCTAGTCAATGAATATTATGCCGGAACACATTCTAAAAAAATTGCTCCCTATCTATCCTTAACCACCAATAAATCCCGCAGCTTTCAAGTTTTTATTCAAGGGATCCAAAAACTAATCACATCTTAGACCATGATTTAAACAGATGATCCCCTTGAACAGCCGATCGCTTCAGTTCAAAGTAATATCCCAGACTTGACAGAGTATGATAAAGATTAGTTGCGATAAAATTTATGATAAACTATTATCCTAAAGGTGGGCAGAATTTATTTGAGTAGGGTGGGCAACCGGGTGCAGACCCTACTTGTAGCCAGAAAAAGCGCCAGTTGCCCACCGCGCCTAAACCTGGGCAGACATTGAACTCACAAAGGATAAATTTTACTGAGAAAATCCTGCCCGCCCTACCACTAGCCATTAGTATTATTATAAAATCACTATGCCCACGTAGATGCTAATCAGTATTTGGACAAGTTAGGATGTTTATAATGCTATGCCAAGACAACTTCTTCAACGGTGCCAACCTGATAGCATTGCTGAATTTAGATCCGCTTCTCGTCAGCGATATGACGATGGTCTATCTTTAGCGATTCAAGGTCGGCGTACAGCGGCGATTTATCTGTGGGGATATGCGATCGAAATGACCTTGAAAGCTGCTTATTTTTCCTTTATTGGTAAGGGAGTAAGAGATCCGATTACCTGGTCGGGGGATTTACACCCTGCAATTAGAACCGCTCGATCGCAGGGGGTTTTGTGGTCAAATCAAGGAGCGGGACATAACTTATTAGCTTGGACTGAATGGTTAATTTTAAATAGAATCAATTATTCTATGGGTTACGCTGCTGATTTTCAATCGGAGCTTTATTATCAAGCACAGCAAGCCCATCAGCTATGGAATGAAACCCTGAGATACCATAAAAATATCGCCTATTTATTTGAAGTTAAACGAATGCAAGAATCAACGGAATGGTTTTTAGTTAATTCTAATTTATTGTGAGGTAAATATGTCCAGGATCAGTTTAACCAAAGCATCTTATAGTTCCTCATTCTCTCGGATTAATCATAATTTAGTAGAGGAGTTAAGCCAGCAATTAATTGATGAAAATCAAGTAGCTCAACCGTTAATTTATGAATATGAGCTTCGGGGGGGATTACTTCGGGTTATTGTGGTTTGGGATCAATGGTTATCGATTCATTTGGAAGAGCGAACAGCTATTATTTTGGCAGCCTATAAATCCCACGGACATGAAAATATAGCTTTGGCCAGTGGGCTAACTGTCCCGGAGGCAGTGGCGCTTGGGTTATTACAATTTCGGGTCATTCCTGCCTTGAGAAAAAGCGATCGTATTAGTCCAGAAACTTGTTGGGAAACGATGAAAAGTTTAGGAGCTTCTCTACTTTTTGATGAGAATAAACCTGAGTTATATTTTGCCACGCGGGAAGAAGCAGAGCAGACGATTGTGGAGTTAGTGAAGCTTTTACCTGGAAGTGATGAGATTTGGACGATCGTCCAGGAGGCTGGAGGCATGGTTCGAGAGGATGTACTTGAGCCATATTTTGAAACAGCTTACTAAGCGACGATCGATTGAACTAATAAGTCACATGAAATCAATTAAAAAGCAAGTTGCGATAGATCAGTTTTTTCAGCCGGTGGCGGCGATTATGAATTACCAATATTTGCAGTAAATTGAGAGATTATTACCGCAATTTAAACAGTAATATCATGTTTAATAGTAAACAAATATATCTGAGGTTTTGATTTCCTTTGCCGGTCGCTTTTTTATTTGCCGATCGCAATATTTATCCCTCAAATTCAGATTGCAGGAAATTTCCTAAAATTTTTGCTAATACCATGTTTAATAAATCATGCAACAATAGCTTACAAGTAGGTTGAACCACCAGGGGCAGACCCTGCCTGTAGCCAGAAAAAGCGTCAGTTGCCCACCATACCTCTGGATTCAATTATAATTTAGTAGTTCATTACGGGAGTTATCGGCGTGGTTAAAATTGTTTCTCGTCAACGAGTTGGCACCGAGAATGTTTATGATATTGGCGTGGTGCAAGACCACAATTTTCTGTTAGGCAATGGGTTAGTGGCTTCTAATTGCTTTAATAAATCTCACTCTACTGCCTACGCTTATGTCACCTACCAAACCGCCTATTTAAAAGCGAATTATCCCGCCGAATATATGGCCGCGCTGCTGACCGCTAACAGTGGCGATCAGGATAAGGTGAATAAATATATCGCCAACTGTACCAGTATGGGGATTAAAGTAGAACCGCCGAATATTAATGAGTCAGAAGTGGATTTTACCCCGGTGGGCGATCGCAAAATTTTGTTTGGACTTTCCGCCATTAAAAATGTGGGTGAAGGAGCAATTCGTTCTATTCTAGAGGCGCGGGCAGAGGGAAAACCTTTTAAATCTTTACCAGATTTATGTCAACGAGTAGACTTGCATAAAGTCAATAGCCGAACTTTAGAATCTTTGATTAAATGTGGGGCATTAGATTGTCTAAATTCTAATCGCCAACAAACTATTGACCATTTGAAACTGGTGATTGATTGGGCGCAAAAAAAAGCCAAAGAAAAAGAAAGTGGTCAAATGAATATTTTTGATGTTATTGGCGGCAATGATAACGGGAATCAAGCAGAATTTGAAGTCGCACCCAGCCCGCCCAATACTCCCGATTTTAGCCCCCAAGAAAAACTCCAATTTGAAAAAGAACTGCTGGGTTTTTATGTTTCTGACCATCCCCTGAAAGCGATTGAAACAGCTTCTCACTTGCTTGGCCCAATTCATTTGGGGGATTTAGCTCATTATACATCAGAAAAGAAAACTATTAGCGCCATTGTGATGCTAAGTGCAGTCAAGGAAGTGATTACTAAAAAAGGCGATCGCATGGCCATTGTGCAAATGGAAGACCTCACCGGATCTGCTGAGGCGGTGATTTTTCCTAAGTCCTATCAACCCATTGAAGCTTATATCAAAGCAGATCGTCGGTTAATTATTTGGGGAAAAGTAGACCAACGAGATGACAAAGTGCAAATTATTCTCGAAGATGCCGAACCCATCGAACAGGTAAAAATGGTGATGGTAGAACTCAGCCCCCACCAAGCAGGGGATATTCAAGAACAGCATCGGTTAAAAGATATTTTACTGACCAATAAAGGGGAAGTCGATCGCGCTAAAGTTCCGGTGGTAGGAGTTGTAACTTGTTCCACTAAGCGCATTTTTGTGCCATTTGGTCAACAGTTTCGGGTGGAAAATAGCCAGACTTTAGTAAATGCTTTAAAATCAGCGGGATATGATGCTCGGTCAGAGGCGATCGCGGCAAATTAAGGGGAGTTAAATGGTTGACTATTCACCAGAAAAATTATCCCTCTTGTGAACAGTTAACCCCAATCGGCAATAAAATCGCTAAAATTGGGATTGATGATATTCCAGCGAGTTTGATTTATGCCACAGTTTTTACTAACTTGGTTGGTTGCAGCAATTTCCTTGGTGATTACGGCTAAAATTGTCCCCGGTTTTAACCTAGATACTGTCACTGCTGCCGCGATCGCCGCCATAATTATGGGATTAATCAATGCGATCGTCCGACCCATTTTAGTTTTGATGACGTTACCCCTAACGATTTTAACTTTGGGTTTATTTCTGTTAGTCGTCAACGCCATCTCCATTGGGTTGGTCGCTTACCTAACTCCCGGATTTGATGTCACGGGTTTCTTCCCGGCGATGATTGGTTCAATTGTTCTGTCCTTGGTTTCTGGTTTACTGAGTAAATTTGTCGGCACCGAATAATCAGGAAGCTTAATCTCAGCCTCAATGCAGAGGAGCAGGGGGGATGAGGAGCAGGGGAAAACAATTAACAATTGACAATTGACAATTGACAATTAAACACGATCGTCAATTATCAATTATTCCCTCTCTCCTCTGCTCCTCTGCTCCTCTGCCCCTCCGCTCCCCTGCACCCCTGCACCCCCGCACCCCTGCACCCCCGCTCCCCTGCGCCTCACCGTAGAGGATAGAGAATATTTTTAGCGATCGCCTTGACAAGTCATACTGATTATGATTAAGTAAAAATTGCCAAGTTAATTATGGGGTTGTCAAATCACCCCATTAGGGATCTGAGATAATTCTCAGGGCTCTAATTTGATAGTTCTAAACATCTAATCAAGAGTAAGGATAATACTATGCATCATCTAGAAAAAGTGCCAGATGTCGTGTTCAAAACCCGCGTCAGAGATGAGTCCGTCGAAGGCCCTAATCCATTTCGTTGGCAAGACCGTACCACTCAAGAATTGTTTGCCGGTAAGCGAGTAGTTGTATTTTCTCTTCCTGGTGCATTTACTCCCACTTGTTCTTCTACCCATCTTCCTCGCTACGAAGAACTGTATGAAGAAATCAAAGCCCAAGGCGTCGATGAAATCATGTGTCTATCCGTAAACGACGCCTTTGTGATGTTCCAATGGGGCAAACACCAAGGAGCAGAAAAAGTCTTCTTACTCCCCGATGGCAACGGTGAATTTACCCGTAAAATGGGGATGCTGGTTGACAAATCTAATCTGGGCTTTGGGATGCGTTCTTGGCGCTATTCAATGGTGGTGAACGACGGCAACATTGAAAAGCTGTTTGTGGAACCCGGTTACTCTGATAACTGCCCCACCGATCCCTTTGAAGTGTCTGATGCAGATACCATGCTGAATTACCTGAAATCTGCTAAGTAATCAGCGATTTTCGTTGGTTTCTGAATAGATAAACGGGAAAAATAAGGGGAAGAATTTAGAGAATTAATGCTCTCAATTCTTCCCCTTTGCTATATCTACTTAATCTACCGATTAAAAGAGGATTCAACCATGCCGATCGCACCAAAAATTCTCGCCTTTGCTGGCAGTACACGCACCGATTCTTTTAACAAAAAATTGGTAAAAATTGCCGCTGCCGGGGCGAAAGCTGCCGGGGCGGAAGTCACTTATTTAGACTTGCGTGATTTGCCCATGCCTTTGTATGACCAAGATTTAGAAGATCAAGCCGGACTCCCGGAAAATGTCCTCAAGTTTAAGCAGTTAATGAAATCACATCAAGGGTTATTAATTGCTTGTCCTGAATACAATAGCTCGATTACTCCTGTGTTAAAAAATGCTATTGATTGGGCTTCTCGTTCCGAACCCGGAGAACCTCCTCCGGGCTTAAGTTGTTTTAGAGATAAAGTGGCGGTGATTATGAGTGCCGCTGCGGGTGGTTTCGGCGGTTTGCGCGGCTTGGTTCATGTGCGAGCTATTCTTGGTAATATTGGGGTGTTAGTTTTGCCCGACCAAAGATGCATTCCCCAAGCTTATGAAGCATTTGATGAACAGGGTAATTTAAAAGATGCCCAACAACACGCATCGGTGGCAGAACTGGGGGCTAAATTAACCAGAGTTGTGGGTAAATTACATAGTTAAATTATCTAGTTAATTAGGGAACAGGGAGCAGGGGAGCGGGGGAAACAATTAACAATTGATAATTGACAATTGACAATTAAATAAAATTATCAATTGTTAATTATCAATTATCAATTGTTAATTAACAATTATCAATTATCAATTATCAATTATCAATTATCAATTCTCAATTATCAATTATCAATTATCAATTACACCCCAACCAACAACCAACAACCAACAACCAACAACCAACTTTAAACTTATGCCACTTCCACCCGATCGCGTCCTTGTTTTTTTGCCAGGTAAAGTGCCGCATCTGCTGCCCGAATCACTTCTTCAGCAGTAGCCCCATGACAGGGAAAACAAGCGACACCTACAGAAGTGGTAATGCGATTGAGAACTTGGCCATCATACCGGATTTCTAATTGGCGAATTCCTTGCTGAATTTGGATCGCTCGCTGAGTGCTATTTTCTAAATTGGCTTCCGGTAAAATTAAGATGAATTCCTCGCCGCCATAGCGACAGGCTATATCGGAATTTCTGATGCTTTTTTGCAAAAATTGACCCAATTCTCTCAACACCCGATCGCCAGCTTCGTGACCAAAATTATCATTAAATTGCTTAAAATGATCCACATCGAGCAGAATCATGCCTAGGGGAAGTTTTTTCCTGACAGCGCGGTGAATTTCCCGGTTTAAAAATTCTTCCAGATAACGCCGGTTAAATAGTCCGGTCAGCGGGTCGCGAATACTTTGGTAATGCAAAGTTTCTCGTAATTTTAAATTGGCCAATGCCAGAGAAATATGTTCGGTGAGATATCCGACTAATAATTGTTTGTCGGGAGTTAATTTACCCGGTTGTGCAGCATTCAAATAAAGCAATCCTAATGCTTGGCTTTGGGCGATGATGGGAATACAGCAATATTCCCCCGGTTGGCTGTGGATATGTTTACACATTAAACTGGGGTGAATTTGCGTCACCCAATGAGCTTGCGATCGCCTCAATGCCCAGCAGTCTGAGTACATAAATGATTTTAAATCGGCAAATAAGTCACCCCAATTTTCCACCAGTTCGACAAATTCTCCCGCTTCATCAATTCTAAATAAAGCCCCAGAAATGTCGGGAAATAGAATTTGTACCGTGGCAGCGATCGCCTTGTAAGCTTCTTCCACGGTCAGACAAACTTGCAATAAATCACTCATTTTACTGAGTTGAGTTAATTCAAAATTGCGCTGTTCTAGTTCTTGAGTTTTCTGGGATAAAGCTAATTCTGCTTGCTTGCGTTCTTCGATTTCCGCTAAAGCGCGATCGCGCATCACCCGATACTCTTGGATCCGGTTCGTAACATCCGTCACATCTTGCAAAACTACCAAAGCATAATATCCCGGTCGATCGCCTTGAGGCACTGGGGAAACCGTGGTATGCAAAATCCTTAATGCGCCATTCGGCAGCGGTGCCTGAATAAAATGTTTATGGAGTTGCGCGGAAAAAATTGTCGGCGGGCCTCCAGCAAAAATTTGTTTCAGCCGCATGGCATATTTCGGCTGCATAATATGGGGAAAATATTGCTCAATATGCTGGCAGACAATCTCATTTTTAGGAATATTTGTCCAAGCTTCCAAACATTTATTCCAAAACAAGATAATAAAATCTGAACTGAGAACCATTGCCCCCACGGGAAGCCGATCTAGAATCCCAAAATTGTTGGTAAGATGCCAGACTTCTTCATTCATCATCGATATCCATTAGCTGAGAAATTGCCGCCATTAAATTTTCAAATGACCCCAATTTAAATAGTAAAATAATATTACCTTTAATCGGCATATCTTCAATTTGAAAACTGTTTTGGGCTAACAATATTGTCTGCTTACTATCATAACCTGGAAGTTCTAATAAGTGTTCTACACTGTCTTCCAGATAATTGGGGATCAAATATTCAAAATCTTGTTGGAGTAAGTTACTCATCGCTCCCATAATCCCACTGAGGACAATATTCCCGACCTCGGTTAAGGCACCAATTTTCAGGGAATCGAGGTCGGGACTACTGAGTTCTCCATCAGTCAGCAGGGAGACTAATTCAGAAGCACTATCCGTAGGAAAAACCAGTTGGGCATTGCCAGTTAATGTGCCGCCAAAAGTTAACCGCACTGTGGATAGAGGATTGACACCCAAGCGATCGCCCAACTCTTGTTGTGCCTCCAATGGGGACAGAACTTTCACCCAAGGAATTTCTAAACAAATATGCAGGCCAATCATCTCATTTAAAACCCCAGCGGAGCGCCCCACGCCAATGTTGAACACTTCCTGTAAAGTATTTAGTTGATTTTCCGTCAAGTTCATCATTTTGGTTCCTTTTCAGCGGGGATATTTTGGTTGATTAATTCTAGCAACTCTCCCGGTTTAGGCGGTTTATAAAGCACTGCTTTAGCGCCAAAATTTAAACACTTTTGCCTCGCGGTTTCTTGGGTATCGGCAGTAATCACAATCACCGGAATGGGGCAATTTTCTGCTTGTAAAATCTTAAGAATCTCTAACCCATTCGGAGCGGGGAGTAACAGGTCTAATAAAATACAATCGGGCTGGTAGCTATGAATCATTTCTAAGGCTTGGGTGCCATTGGCGGCTTCCAAGGTTTTGTGATTCTCCGCGATTAAGGTTTTCCGAATGACTGTGCGGCTAATTAAGGCATCGTCAACAATAAGAATTAAGGCCATATTTCTGTTTTTCTCGAAAATTAAATGGATGGCGATCGCTGACCAGAGTAATGATGCGGTTTCAATGCTTTCTCTGAACTATTACAGGACTATAGTACCATTGTTGTCATTGTTAGGGCTGACATTAGGGCTGACATTAGTATTTATATTGTAGGGTGGGCAGGCATTCCATCATCATATATGGTAAGGTGGGGTGAATATTTTTGCCCACCCTACGAATGTTAGGGGCTGACATTAGGGCAGACCCTGGCAAATCTAGATCGAGTATTTTTGAGGGGCAAGTCCTCAAGGAGGTGGTTGCCCCCGTAGACTGCCTAAGTCCTAATTATGATTTCGCTGTCACGACGCGATCGCGTCCCTGGTCTTTTGCTTCGTACAAAGCGGCGTCTACCTTACGAAACAAGTCTTGATAGGTATTGCCATGTTCGGGACAGCAGACCACCCCAATTGAAACTGTAATTGCTCCCAAAGATCGATCCTCATGGGTTAAATGAAGATTTCTCATTTCTTGGCGGAGTTGTTCCGCCCGGTTCTGGCTATTTTCCAGGGAAGAATCCGGTAAAATCACCATAAATTCCTCACCACCATAGCGGCTGGCAATATCTGAGTTGCGGATATGGCTATGCAACACATGGCTTAACTCTCGCAAAACTAAATCTCCGGCTTCGTGACCAAAGGTATCATTAAAATGCTTGAAATGATCCACATCCAACAGCAAAATGCCGATAGTTTGTTGATTTCGCAAGCACCGACTTAACTCTCGTTCTAGAAATTCTTCCAGATAACGCCGATTAAATAAGCCGGTTAACGAGTCCCGGATGCTTTGCTGTCGTAAAGTTTCCCGTAGTTTTAAATTACCCAAAGCCAGGGCAATTTGTTCCGCAACCGTTCGCGCTAACTGCTGTTTTGCCGATGAAAGTTGCCCCCCTTGTTCATCGCCTAAAACTAACAGTCCCAAGGATTTTCCTTGGGCCATCATTGGCACGCAGAGGGTTTCAATGGGCGATCGCTGATGATGAATATGTTGGCAAAGTAAACGCGGTTCGCTATTTTTGACCCAATGAGAACGTCCGCGACGCAGCGCCCAACATTCATGGGCGCTAAACAAAGTTTCACTGATTTCCAAAGTTCCCCAATTGCTCACTTGTTCCACCAAATTATTCGCCGCATTAATCATATAAACCCCCCCAGAACTTTGGGGAAACATGGGCTCAACTAAAGTGGCGATCGCATTGTAAGCTTCTGCCAAGGTCAAACAAGCTTGGAGAAAATCACTTAATTCTGCTAAAAATGCCAAATCTTGATTACGCACTTCCAATTCTTGAATCCAGCATCTTAAAGTTTCATTAGCTTGTTGTAATTGTTCTTCCGCCTGTTTTCTGGAAGTAATATCCGCCGCATTCCCTAGAATCTGCAAAACTTCCCCTTTTTCAGTCCGGTAAAATACCGTATCTCGGCTATAAAACCAGTGCCACTGATGCTGAATATCTTGAATCCGATACTCGATTTCCCGGATTTGACTATTTTCTAAGGTGCTACATTTTTGATAGTGCTCTTCCAGCTTTTCCACATCTTCTGGATGCAATAGCTGCATGAAAAAATTGTTGCCGATTTCTGGTAATTTTTGGGGAGAATAACCCAGCAGTTCGGTAATTGCAGGATTGACATAACTTGTCACCTTGTCTTTGAGGTTGTAAATATAGACTAAGTTGGGATTGGTTTGCACAATCTTCTCTACAAATCTCTGGCTTTCTTGCAGGGACTTAATTAATTGGGTTTTTTCTTTCTCCACCTTTTTGCTTTCTCGAATATCCCGCGCCACCCAAATTACCGACTTTTCTGACATAGCCGAAATACTCGCAGAAAACCAAATTTCTTCGGCGATCGACTCATTCTGTGAATTTTGTGAATCTGGACTAATATTCCGTGCAGTTGCTCCGGACAAAGCCCCGGTTTTCATCGGTTTTGGCAAGCATAGAGCATATTCAAAATGAATGGTTTTTTGAGTATGAATTGCCTCTTGAATTTTCTGTAACCAGATTTCTCGTTCCTTACCACGGCTTAACGCTTCAATGGTTTGATTAATCACATCA
Organism: Oscillatoriales cyanobacterium; assembly: GCA_011390955.1. Lineage (GTDB taxonomy): Bacteria > Cyanobacteriota > Cyanobacteriia > Cyanobacteriales > Laspinemataceae > Planktothricoides. The sequence continues at coordinate 74,525 of JAABRM010000004.1, forward strand.
GCAGTTAATTCCCCGTATAATTTTGCGGGATTAGTCGGCGCCACATTAATTTGATTTCCTGTGTGGTCAATTTCCATCACAATATCCGTAATCGCCGCAAATAAGCCCCGCATTTCCGTTTTCGATGTCTTCAGTTTATCTTCAATTAGTTTACGTTCTGTTACATCAGAAAAACAAGTAAGAACTGCATAAGGCTTAGAGATTAAATACTTAAAAAATGGCTGGGAATTTACTAAAATCCACTTAATTAATTTTTCCCGAAATTTTAAGCCGATAATTACATTTTCTTGGGGCAACCCGGTTGCTAAAGTCAGTTGTAAAGGATTTCTTTCAATTGGGAACGGAGAACCATCTTCGCCGATCGCTTCCATATCTGGATTTAAAAACAAAAAACCTGACTTTTTTTTCTCTACTTGTGGATTTATCGACCCCGGAACATATTGGAATATTTCCCGTTTGGATAACTCCAGGATTTCTTGGGCTCGGTGATTACAAGCGAGAACCTTTCCCGATGCTTCTTGGAGGATAATTCCGTCATTCATCGCTTCTAAAACTAATCGATAACGTTCTTCACTTTCTCGCAAAGCCTCCGCCACTTGTTTGTGATCGGTAATATCTAGACCGACAAATACCGCTGCTTGATTTTGATGATACTTTTGGGCGACAATTAAATAAATTCTGGTGTCTCCTTTGACCGATAATTGAAACTCAAAAGCGAACTTGTTCACCGAACTGGCAAAAAACTGTTCTACATATTCGGCAAATTGGTCGTCAGAATGGAGGGAGCCAACTCTTTGACCGATAAATGCCTGAATTGATAAGTTAAACAGTTTGGCTAAATACTGATTCACCCCAAAATATTGTAAATCTGCACTCACCCAAGAAATACAACCAGGAACCGCATCTAAAACCACTTGTAGTTGGTCTTTCGCTTCTTGCAAGGCAAGTTGAGTTTTTTCCCGTTGGGCAATTTCTTCATGGAGTTGAATGTTAATCGTTTCTAACTCTAAAGTTCGCTCTTTAACCCGGAATTCTAACTCTTCATTCAGTTGTTTAAGTTGCTGTTGGGCAAGTTGTCGTTCGGTAATATCTAACCCGGTGGCAATCACATATTCTACGGTTCCACTGGGAGAAATAATCGCGGTATTCGACCAAAGAATACAGCGGCGATCGCCAGATTTTGTCCCCCAGTAAGTTTCATGCTGGTTGGGAATATTTCCCTGAATAATTTCGGCAAAAACAGCTTTCTCTGCCTCTAGGTTTTCCGCGACCAAAGCTAAATCCCAAATACATCGATCTTCGACTTCTGCCCAAGCATATTCGGTAGTTAACTCACAAGCTTTATTAAATCTAAGAATCTGTGCATCTCGGTTTAAAACCAGGACTAAACTGCCGACCGTATCCAGCACCGCTGAGACAAATTGATGTTCTTTTTTTAAGGCAATTTCGCTATTTTGCCGAGCGATAGACGCGGCTTCAGCTTGCTGTTCCAGTTCGACTTGATGCGCGGCGATCGCCAATTGAGTTGATAAGTTTTCTAATAACTCAATTTCCCAATCTTGCCAAGGTCGTGACTCAGAACATTGTTGCGCTACCAACAACCCCCAGAGGTGGTTTCCTGGAACAATCGCCACCATTAAATGAGCCATTGCTTCCAACTCAGTCCAGTCATCAAGCTGAGATTGGGTAAACCCCCCTCGATCGATATTTTCAATAACTTGAATCCAACCATTTTCGTATTGGTCAAATAAGTTGGTTAAACAAGTTTTGGGGATGGATTTACCCATCAAAGAAGAAATATGTTGAGCGAGAGATTCACTAATGACCAAACCCTGCAAGTTAGAGTCGAAACGGTACAGGAACACTCGCTCAAGTTTTAGCAACATTCGGACTTCACTCACCACACCTTGCAGCAGTTCTTCCAGATGCAAAGATTGCCGCATACTCAGGGCTATTTTTTCTAACAAGCGATCGCCGCTTGACTGTTGCGAAAGCTGGGTCATCTGCGCCTTAATTTGTTTTTCTAGGAGCAAATTTCGTTGTTCTAAAAGATCGATATTTTCGGTTTTGATCTCGCGCATTTGTGTTTGCAAGCTTTGCATAATCCCGTAGATTTCTGTGGGATCTAACCCTTGCAAAATACTGGTTTGCGTGATAATTCCCCGCAGTTCTCCCCCAGACCCAGAAACCACCAAACGCCGCAGCCCGCGACGCTGCATTTCTTGATGGGCAGTCCACAAAGACTCCTCCTGACCGACATCAATAACCGGCGTACTCATCACCTCTCCAGCTTCAATTTGCTCAAGATTTAATTCCAAAGCTTGAAACTGCACCATATCTCGTTCAGTGACAATTCCTACGGCCACTTCTATGCTGGCATTCTCACTATTTGCCCCTTGAATATTGACATCTCGATCTCCCGGATCTGGCGGATTTATTTGCGGGATTTTCTGTTCTGTAATTACCACAGAACTTACCTGATTATTAGTCATTAACTGGGCTAAATCTTTTAAACAAGTAGTTGGGGGAGCGCAGACGACTGTTTTGGTCATCACTTCTTCCACCCGGCGCCATTTGAGTAAGTCTGTGGGTTGGATGACTTGGCGAATACTTTCAGGGGTGACTAATCCCACCAGTTGGTTTTGAGCATTTACAATCGGTAAATGCCGAATTTTATACTGATTTAATAGATTGACAACGGTGAAAATATCTCGCAATTCAGATTCGGGCAATGTAATAAAAATTTTTGTCATTATATCGACGACTTTAGTATTTTTAATCGGAATATTTTCCGTGGCAATAATGTTGACTAAGTTCTGCTCAGTGACTAATCCGATTAAATTCTGCTGGTTGACCACACATAAACAAGTTCGATCGGAATTTTGGTCGGGAGTATTTGTTAAAGTTGCGCGATTATAATCTAGTCGGTTAATCTGGTTGTTATGACAACAAGTTCGGCAATATTGTCCCGGCTTGCTGAGAATAGCGATCGCTTCTGACAATTCTGTCTCTGGTTCGACAACAGTCGGATTAAAAAGAATTATTAGATCGCTGAGTTTTTCTTTGTGATGTATAATCTTTTTGCTATTTTTCATCTGGAAAATTATGGTTAATTTGGTTGATTTAAGCTAAATTGAATTGATTGATGATAAACTGAGGTAAATTTAAGGATAAAAGCCACCGATCGGCAGTTCACATGATGATTCACTGATTTACTGTTACGGGTAAACTATTCACGAATGCCCGTCTCTTGCCCGTCTCTTGGTGCGGGTTCTGTGGTTGCCGATTAAAGGGTAAGAAGCTGAAACGATTTACGCGATTTTTAATCGGGATTAACTATGTATTATACTTTACACAGTTTTATTTTGACGAAAATCAAATTTATTTGTTATTAGTTGTTCGTTCCAGATCCGAATTTTCCCGCTATTCCGTTCCCCTTTCTCGCCCTGTTCCTCTGAGAACCGCTATATGATGCAGATTCATCCGCCCCACCCTTGGCCACAAACTGAATCAGAAGCCCTGGCAATTCAAGAAAAATGGCGATCGCAGGTGAAGACCACTCCAGACCTGTCATCGGTCAACTATGTAGCGGGGGTGGATTTGGCCTATAGTGCCGATGATAGCATCACCAAAGCCGCGATCGTCGTGTTAAGTCTTCCTGAATTGCAACTATGCGATCGCGCGATCGCCTTGCGTCCCACGACCTTTCCCTACATTCCCGGTTTTCTCTCATTTCGAGAAGTTCCTGCGGTCTTGGATGCCTGGGAAAAACTGACGATTTGCCCGGATTTACTACTCTGTGATGGTCAGGGTTTGGCCCATCCCCGTCGATTTGGGTTGGCTTGTCATCTGGGAGTTTTGACCAATATTCCCGCAATTGGAGTGGCGAAATCTCGATTTATTGGCGAACACGATTTATTAGGGGAAAAGCGGGGCAGTTGGCAACCGTTAATTGACCAAGGAGAAATTGTCGGCGCTGTGGTGCGATCGCGCACTGGCGTTCAGCCGATTTATGTTTCGATTGGCCATCGTCTTGATTTAACCACCGCGATCGACTATGTTTTGCAATGTACCCCGAAATATCGTTTACCAGAAACCACTCGTCTTGCGGATCGACTCGCTTCAATGTAGGAGCACTACACAGATAGTTGCATTGTTCGTTACATTGAAGATCCTGATTAAGTAAGTAAAAATAGCTACCAGTAATCCGAGGATTGATCCAATGGCATTTCATATCTACGATCTAGGCCCAGTGAGTGGAAAACTCCAGGAATATGCCGATATGGACGGCATGATTCCCGAAACCGGGGACAAGTGGCAGGATTTTCGGTGGACCCACAGCAATACCAAAGCTTTTAAAGCGCAAGATGAGGATGAACAACTCTGGCAGGAGTTCGTGGAACGGGCGATCGCTGCTACCTCCAAAGCATTTCAGCAATTAAGCGATCTGGAATGGTCGGATTAATGCCATGTGCATCACTCATTTGATCCCACAAATGATCCCACAAAAACCGGGTTTCTGACCCCAGGGTCCCAGCGGCCAAAATTACCCCAGAAACTCGGTTTTTCATGCGGTTTTTGATGCGGTTTTTGATGCGGAATTCACCTCAGAATAGCATACGGCGCGATCGCGTCCCTGGGTTTTCGCCTGATAAAGTGCCACATCAGCTTGGGCAATTAAAGTTGCCGGTACTTCTTCCGGTGTGGGAATCATCGTTGATATGCCTAAACTCAACGTCACCCAAGGACTAACCTGAGAAGCGGCATGATGAATATGCAATCTGTTGACCTCCTCCCGGATATTTTCTGCTACTTTCATCGCCCCAGACTGGGGCGTATTTGGTAAAATTACCGCAAATTCTTCGCCCCCATAACGAGCTACTAAATCAGCCGGTCGCTGCACTGCTTTTTGCACGGCATAAACAACTTTTTGCAAACAGTCATCCCCAGCTAAATGCCCATAAGTATCGTTATAATTCTTAAAATAGTCAATATCACAAAGAATCAGCGACAAATCCTGACGTTCTCGGCTTAATCTTTGCCATTCTTGCTGGAGACATTGGTCAAATTGTCGTCGGTTAGCCACTTGAGTTAACCCGTCTAATGTCGCCAGACGATTTAACCGATCGTTGGCTTGTTCTAGTAACCGAATCGTCACCAAATGAATTTGGGCTTGAGCATAAATTAACTGATGTACATCCACCAAACGGTAAACTTGCGGCTCAATTTCGACAATAATTGGCTCTAACAACATAGCAGGCGATCGGCGCACTGCATCCGCTGCCGCTGTCACAATCGTCGTTGAACCGGGATAGATTAATAACTCAATTTGGGCAAAATTATATAATGCTTTAATTGGCCGTTGTAAAAATAATTCTAAACCATAAGGACGGCTGAGATGTTGCAAAAACCGTTGTCGGGAAACCATCCCCATTAACCGACCCTGCTGCATTAAAATCACTCCAGGCAACAAGGGATTTTTGTTCAATTGTTTCTCCACATCTTCCCCTGTTTGATACCATTCAACTTGAGCATCATATAATAAGAGTTCTTCGAGAGTTGACTGGGGGTTCCACAAGTGCGGATTACTCAGAAATGGCGGTGTATTAGCTGGTTGGGAATCTGTGGAAATACTTAACATAAGTGTGAAAAATGTCTTGATAGGGTTGATTTAATTTAATACCAAATACGGTTCTCAAAAACCACTTATAAAGTCAGATGTCATTCCCGCGAACGCGGGAATCCATCAGCATTTTTGGAGATTGTAGGGGCGATTCGCTTGCTCGCCCGATTCGTCAGATGTCATTCCCGCGAACGCGGGAATCCATCAGCATTTTTGGAGATTGTAGGGGCGATTCGCTTGCTCGCCCGATTCGTCAGATGTCATTCCCGCGAACGCGGGAATCCATCAGCATTTTTGGAGATTGTAGGGGCGATTCGCTTGCTCGCCCGATTCGTCAGATGTCATTCCCGCGAACGCGGGAATCCATCAGCATTTTATGGTATTTTAGGGGCAGATTTGGTATAACAAGTCTATCCGGGCTGCACCTCTGAGAAACGGTCTTTTTTGCCATTTTTACCCTATTTCTGGGTCAACCCGTCAAAAATCCCGTTTTTGCCTCCCCGCCCCCTCTATTACACCAATGTTCTATTCACTGGATCCTAGAAGCGATCGCGGGTCTTTTGCCCAGTATCTTCGCCCAGCATCTTCGCCAAGCATCATTGAGTTTTAATCAATTAATTCTGAGCTTATAATAATTTTAACTCAAGGATAGATTTTATCTCAACTAAAGTTATAATTTGGTCATCATTAACTTAATTTAATCAAGCTTAATTTATTTTTAAAGTAAACTTAAGTTTTTATTAAAGCTGCAAAAAATCTGCGGATGACGGTTTTAAGGGGGTTGGGGCGATCGATTTGGTATGCAAGCTTTCTTGTCTAATTTATTGCAAAACCCGAAAAGTTAGATTAATTCTGGGCTGAGTTGACTTAGCCGTTTTCGGAACATGATGCTGCCAAAACTTTTGAGTATCACCCCCCATCACCAAAAAATCGCCATCACTTAAATTAAGTTCAAATTTGTTTTGATGATTATCCCTACGTCTAAAAATAAACCGCCTGGTTTCTCCCAAACTCAGAGAACCAATAACCGCACCTTTAGCTAAGTCCTTTTCATCATCACTATGCCAACCCATATAATCCTGACCATTTTGATATAAATTCAGCAGAACGCCATTAAAATGAGTATTAACTAAAGGCTCGATTTTTTCTCTAATTTGTAATAGAGGTGCATTCCAGGGCAATGGCTGCATTGTCACCTGGGAATAAGTATAAGCCTTAGTTCCATAATAAGCGGTTAAGCGAGGCTGAAGCACCGATTTGCCAAAGATTTTAATCGGTTCGTGTTTCCATTCAATTTGATTCAATAAATCGGTAAATAGTTGGTGACTTTCTGGCGGTTGAAATAAGCCGGGATAGAAAATAACTTCGGCATTTGGTAGTTCTAGGTTTTTGCCAAGGGGATTTGCATTGCTTTTAGGCATAGGATTATCCAGCAAAAAAATTTTTTGTTTATTTTATTTAACTGACAATAATTATCTCATTTTAATCAGCAAAAAAGAAAAAATACATATTTTTAATTAAATAACTTTAATAAAATAAAATGTTTTTGCATTAAATTAATATAAGCCAGTTTTTTAAGATAAAATAAGGGGCGATCGCTTTTCTCACCCAAGCATGAAAGAAACCGGGTTTCTGCTGTTGGGAGAAAGAAACCGGGTTTCTGTTGTGGGCATCATCAGTTATCTGTGGGAAGCGAGAAAGAAACCCGGTTTCTGTGGTTCTGGGGGTGGCTGTTGGGGCAAAGAAACCGGGTTTCTGTTGTGAATATCAGGAGTTATCTGTGGAATGCGGGAAAGAAACCCGGTTTCTGGGGTTCTGGGTTCCTGGGGGGTGGCTGTTGGGGCAAAGAAACCGGGTTTCTGCTGTTAATATTAGGAGTTATCTGTGGGAAGCGGGAAAGAAACCCGGTTTCTGGGGTGTTTCCCCCCAGTCAGGGTAATTTGTTAGGGGCGATGCAAAGTTGGGTAGAGGAAATGATATAATAAAACTGACTAATCTTAGCACAAATTAAAGAGAACTTTTACCCAATACTAATCCTAATGAATATCAATGCAATTAAAAAATATTATTGATGCCATATTAGATCAGAGAATCTGGATTACAGATCATGCCGATGAAGAAGCCGCCAACGATCAACTTTCCTTTGATGAAATTTATTTTTCTGTCATGTATGGTGAAATCATTGAAACCTATCCTAACAACTACCCTTATCCTCGCTGCTTAATTTATGGTGAAAATTTTTCCCATGAACCCGTACACAGTGTTTGGGATTATGATGTAGAAACCAAAACAGCTACCCTAGTAACTGTTTACCGTCCTGATTATCAACGATGGCTCAATTATAAAAAAAGGAGATACTAAAATGCAAACCCTCAAAAAATGCCCGATTTGTTCAGGAGAGATGATAGAGAAAGAAGTTGAAAAAATTTTACGGGGAGGGAATCATACTGCGATTATTCAAATTACTGCACAAGTTTGTTTAAGCTGCGGTGAACGCTTATACACTCCTGCCCAAGTCCAAAAATTTGCGGAAATTAGACGAAAATTAAAACAACAAAATTTAGATCAATTTGAAGCCATTGGTCAATCTTTCCGAGTTCAATGAATCGATAAAACCCTGGAAGCGTCTTTTCGGAATTTTAGGGAATAACCCCGGTTTCTGGGGTTTCTGGGGGTGGCTGTTGGGGCAAAGAAACCGGGTTTAAAGTTGTAAATATTACAGCAATTTTCTCCGCGAGTAAACCACAAATACCTGTAGGGGCGAAGCATTCCGGCAGACAAATTATTGCTGAAAATATTAATCTGAATACCGGAATGCTTCGCCCTACCGTGGTCTAGTAAGAAAGAAAACCGCTGTAGGAGTTATCTGTGGGAAGCGAAAAAGAAACCCGGTTTCTAGGTTTTTGGGGTGGCTGGTGGGGCAAAGAAACCGGGTTTCTGTTGTTGGTATCAAGAGTTATCTGTGGAATGCGAGAAAGAAACCCGGTTTCTGTGGTCCTGGGGGTTTCAAACAATCTCTCGCAAATGAACTATTTGATCCTGATATTCATCATCAAAAGATGCCTCAGCAATAAAAATTAATTGCCGAATATTTTGTCCGATACTTAATTTGGCATTGAGGAGAAAAATCCCTGGTATATGACGACCCTCAGCTAAATGATCTGCCAAATGCAAGGGCATCGATTTACGATTATTCGTCACCAAGATAAAGTTATATTCCTCACACCATTTAAGAATTTCTGGATCTAAAGTTCCCCGACTCGGTGCTTCGGGTTCGCCCACGCACCAAATTATCAAATCGGGATTGCGTGTCAAGATTTCAGCTTTATAGCTAGGATCCACATTTTCATCCAACAGATAATTCAGACTCATTTTTGATTTGTTTAGCTTTTTGTTCCGCTCTCAATTTTTGCAGTCTAGCAATACCAGGTGGAGGATTAAGTTGCTGGGCTTTAAGTTGCTGATGACTCCACTCTAACCAGTCAGCAATGTAGTTACTAACGGCTTCTTTATTATGCAGATAATAAAGGATAGTTGCATAAACTTGTTCCAAGTTTAGAGATGGATAAGTTTGGGCAATTTGTTCGGGAGTGCGAGCGCGATGAATGAAATCATATAGGATAGTTTCAATGCCGATTCGCGTTCCTTTGACCCGAATATCATCCGATCGCTGAAAATCAAAATAGTCTTCCAGTTGCATCGGTGAATACTCCTATTTTAAAGTTGGTGTAAATTGACTGGGTAATTGATATTATATCATGGGAAAAGGAGTGTTGGGAGAAAGAAACCGGGTTTCTGTTGTGAATATCACGAGTTATTTGTGGGAAGAGGGAAAGAAACCCGGTTTCTGAGTTCCTGGGGGTTGGCTGTTGGGGCAAGGAAACCGGGTTTCTGTTGTGGGTATCAAGAGTTATCTGTGGGTGGCGAGAAAGAAACCCGGTTTCTAGGTTTCTGGGGGTGGCGGTTGGGGAGTTATTCAAGCTTGGTTAGAGGAATATTATGGAATTGAGTTATAATAATTAACGTATTACCTAAACCAATAGGATCGTCAAAATATCGCTATTGTCAAAATTACAACAAAAATCATGATTCAAGAGCAACAGTCCGTAACCTTTTTGGCACAATGAATCCAATAACCTTTCAGTGGGATGAGCAAAAAAACCAAATAAATCAAGAAAAGCATGGGATTTCCTTTGAAGAAGCTAAATCCGTTTTCTTTGATGATTACGCTATTCAATTTTGGGATGAGGAACATTCCCAAGACGAAGAACGTTTTTTACTTCTGGGCAGAAGCTCTCAAATGAGAATATTAATTGTCGTTCATTGTTTTAGAGAAGACGATTCTATTATCAGAATTATCTCAGCCAGAAAAGCCACTAAAAATGAAAGTAAAGAATATAGGAGATAGAACAATGGAAGCAGAATACGATCTATCAAAAATGAAAAGAAGACCGAATCCTTTTGCCAAACAGTTAAAAAAACAGATTGTGATAGATGTGGGAATTGATGTGATAGAATATTTTGAAGCGATCGCTCAGGAGAAAGGGATATCTTCCCAGGAAATCATTAATCTTTATTTGCAAGATTGCGTGGTTTCTAAGCGTAAATTATCTTTAAGCATCAATCAGCCATGAAAAAAACCGGGTTTCTTGAAGAAACCCGGTTTCTAAACTTAGCTTTGATCCAGTTTTAACACCGCCATGAAAGCTTCTTGAGGTACATCAACAGTACCGATCGCCTTCATGCGTTTTTTCCCTTTAGCTTGCTTTTGTAGCAGTTTCTTTTTCCGGCTAATATCACCGCCATAACATTTTGCCAACACATCCTTACGCAAAGCCGGAATATGTTCGCTGGCAATCACTCGACTGCCGATCGCTGCTTGAATGGGCACCTTAAACTGATGACGGGGGATTAATTCTTTCAGTTTTTCCACCAAAGCCCGTCCTACCCCATAAGCCTTATCACGATGGACAATCATCGCCAAAGCATCCACAGGGTCATTATTAATCATAATATCCATCCGCACCAGGGGATTTTCCCGATAGCCAATCAAGTGATATTCCATACTGGCATAGCCGCGAGAGCGGGATTTCATCTGGTCGAAAAAGTCCGTCACCACCTCAGCCAAAGGCACCTCATAGACCAAAGTCGTCCGTCCTTGGGCGAGATATTTCATATCCTTAAACACCCCACGGCGATTTTGCCCCAATTCCATCAAAGTCCCCACAAATTCCTCTGGAGTAATCATCTCCACATGGACATAAGGCTCCTCAATTTTTTCCCGTTCCGTCGGTTCGGGCAAATGGCTAGGATTATCCACCAGCAACACCTCTCCCTGTACCGTTGTCACCCGGTAAACCACCGAAGGAGAAGTGGTGATTAAGTCCAAGTTATATTCGCGTTCCAAACGCTCTTGGACAATTTCCATGTGCAACAAGCCCAAGAAACCACAGCGGAACCCAAATCCCATCGCGCTAGAAGTTTCTGGTTCATAAGACAGGGCGGCATCATTCAGCTTCAGCTTTTCCAAGGCTTCCCGTAAATCCCCAAACTGATCCGCGTCCGTGGGAAATAAACCCGAAAATACCATCGGCTGGGCTTCTTTATAACCGGGCAAAGGTTGGGTGGCGGGTTTTTTCGCCAAGGTAATGGTATCGCCGACCCGGGCATCTTGCACCGCCTTAATTGCTGCGGCGATATAGCCCACTTCCCCCGCGTGGAGTTCTCCAACTTGTTTTTGATACGGTGCGAGGACGCCGAGTTCGTCAATTTCATACTCTTTGCCCGTAGCCATCAAGCGGATGCGATCGCCCTTTCTCACCGTGCCATCCATCACCCGGAAATAGACAACCACCCCGCGATAAGCATCGTAATAACTATCAAAAATCAATGCTCGCAGGGGGTCCGACACCGTATCTACGGGTGCGGGGACTAAATGGACAATTGACTCCAGAATTTCCGGGATGCCGATGCCTTCTTTGGCGGATGCCATAATTGCACCCGTGCAATCTAAGCCAATAATTTGTTCAATTTCTTCCTTCACCCGGTCTGGTTCCGCCCCAGGCAGATCAATCTTATTCAGGACGGGGATAATCTCTAAATTATGTTCTAAAGCTAAATAGACATTGGCCAAGGTTTGCGCCTCGACTCCCTGAGAAGCATCGACCACCAGCAAAGCCCCTTCACAAGCGGCCAAACTGCGGGACACTTCATAAGAAAAGTCCACGTGCCCCGGGGTATCAATCAGATTCAGCACATACTCTTGACCATCACTGGCTGTATAATTCATCCTGGCCGCTTGCAGTTTAATCGTAATCCCGCGCTCCCGTTCTAAGTCCATATTGTCTAGAAACTGTTGTTTCATCTGACGGTCATCGACGGTGCCGGTAATATGCAACAGGCGATCGGCCAGGGTAGACTTACCGTGGTCGATGTGAGCAATAATCGAAAAATTACGAATCCGAGAAACAGGAACGTCGGTCATGGGTTTGGCTATATTAGGCAGATAAATAGTTAGCGATCGATTCACTCAAGCAGATGCCCGGACGATCGCCAAAGGCATCCTCAGCGATTCGCTCCGCGATCCCGAAAGGGAATCGAAATCGGCAACTTAACATATTGTAAATATATTGTAATCCCGATTCTGCCCCACCATGGTTAAGCAGAAAGCAATTTCCTTGGCTGATTGAGGCATTCCCTTATCTATATATAGTAGGGGATATATTACGCGATATAGTCGGGGCAAGCGATCGCTTGCCCCTAACAGATATGGAGGCGCCCATCCCGTAAGTTATGGGCTTTTCGTTTTTCTCTTTTCCCTTTCACTTCACCCCAAAGTCCGCCAATCAAGCCCAGGTAAGGTTTTTTTGACAAATGGGAGAAATATTTAAATCCCGTCACAATAATTTCCCTAAACTCTGCTTCTTCTGTCGTTTTCCTTTCTCTTTCACAACCAATGCATCGTACAATTACTGATATGAGGTTAGCCAACCGCCAATCCTCTATGAAGTTTTTCAGTTGTTTTGGTGAATATTTTGGACTTTTTACTATGGATGAACAGATTGTAGAGTATCGGAGATCCCCTCAAAAGGTAGAATTGTCTGTCCATCTGGATTCTCAACTGGTCGATCAAGTCAACCACCTGACCAATGACCCCAGCAAGGTGATTGAGGCGGCTTTAAGACAGTGGCTTCGAGGTGAATTAAAACAAGATGAGGATCTCACTCGTAACCTGTTGAGAAATCCACCTGTACCGCCGAGAGGTGAATGGAATGATTAAACAAGCTTAGACAATCTTAAAGAATTGGCGTGAATGTATCGGAAATGCGTTCACGTTTTTTTATTACTCCAGATACATTTAACCCTTTCCCCTGGGACAGTTTCAGGTCATACCAAATCCGGTTGTCAAAACCCGTTTATAAAGCAATCTGTCATTCCCGCCGATGGCGGCCTTCGCGGGGGTAAACTCCTGCGGGAATCCACAAGCGTTTTAGGGGATTATCGTAGAGGCGATTCGCTTTCTCGCTTGTAGGGGCGAGCAAGCGAATCGCCCGTACTAGAATAACCGGATTTGGTATGAATACCAAATTCAGAATATGTGATAATTAATGCTGATATTAAATCATCCTTAATGTTTAATTAAATATATGTAATTAATTTAGCCTTGAATCTCGCTGGTTAGCATTATATATTACGGCGGATTCCAGGCAAAATCAGCCAGAAATAAGTAATTTCCACTATGCTGACGTTCGGTAAATATACGGGGTGCCTGTCCGCCACTCTGTCACAAAAATCAGGGATTTTGGCTATTGCTTTTGCGGGGACTCTGGGAATCTTTTTTAAAGATTTGGTAAAGACTATCGGATTTATACCAAAAAGTTCAGGCAAATATGTAAAAATTTTCAGTATATACTCGGACGTAATACCTCAGATTGCTTTCCGAGAATTTACGGAGTCCCCTAGGGATTTACACTGATGGATATTTCCCTACAAGGCTCGGGAGAGGAAAATCTCAATGAGGGCGATCGATTCAAGGAATGACAGTCTTTGGTCGCGGTTTAAAGCCAAAAGCCAGTAAAGATTTGCCAGTTAAAATTTTGAATAATCAACAAAAGTAATGCGGAAAACCGCAGCAGTTTTGCTCATCAAGGGTGACAATGAAAATGATTCAGGTTATGTGCAATCAATATACTCAAAATACTCACAATACTCAATATAATCAACTCTTACTTGAGGCGATCGCTCGACTTCGGTCAATCCAAGAACTGCCCGAATTATATGAGCAAACCGCCCATAGTTTAACGGCTGCTTTGGGGGTTAGCAAATGTTTAATTCTCGACCGACCATCGAGCCAGTTTTGTACAGTAGTTGCCGCAAGCGATCGCGAAGGGTCATCGGCATCAATGTTAGGACAAGAAACGATTAAATTTAATGAAATTTATGCCCAAAAAGCCCTAACCAGTCTTCATCCCATCACTCTGAAAAATCTGCCCAGCGATCGCCCATTTCCCGCCCAATCATTGATGATTATGGCCACTAGCTATCATCAAGAACCGAATGCTTTAATTTATTTATATCAGTGCGATCGACCTCGGTCTTGGACTGAAGCTGAACTAGACTTTGTGGCACAGTTAGCCGCACAAGTGGGCTACTATATCGCTCACTTGACCATGCAACAAGAGTTAGAAGCATCCCAAAAAAAAGTTAAACAAGCCACGAGTACGATCGAAAAATTTTTACAGAATATTAGTGATAAATTGCGTAACCCAATGAACGCAATTATTGGCTCACTCACATTAGTTTTAGATGATGTGTTTGACGATCCAGAAGAACAGCGAGAATTTATCCAAGACGCCCATCGTTCCTCCTTGGAACTCCTGCATATTATTAATGATTTACTGCATTTTTCTAATCTGCGACATAATCAAATGTCCAAAGAATTGGGAAAACCTGTGAAGTTAAGTAAAATTCTCAAAGAGGTAGAACGACTAACCCAAGCCCGCGCCGAACATCAAAATTTATACTTAAATATCATTAAACCATCTAATTATGACGATATTATTTTATCTGCCAATGAATCTCGATTATTACAAGTTTTCTTAAATGTCGTCGGCAACGGGATTAAATTCACTCACTCTGGGGGCGTCACCATTACTTGTGAGGTGATTACCGAGCCAGCTATAGTGCATCATCAAGAATATCCTGGATGGGTAGAAATTCGCGTGAATGATACGGGAATTGGGGTTCCCAGTGAATATCTGCCACGAGTTTTTGAGCCATTTTTTCAAGTTCACGATCCCCGGACAAGTCCTTATCCCGGTACAGGGTTAGGATTATCTATTTCTAAAAAATTGATCGAACTGATGGGTGGGGAAGTGCATTTTTACAGTATGGGTGAAGGCTTGGGATCGACTACGATTTTTACCGTCCCACTGTATCAAACTCCCCTCAAAATTTACCGGGCGGCATAGTCGTAGCATTTACAAAAATTTAGGCGATAATAAGTATTTATATTGTAGGGTGGGCAGGCATTTCACCATCATATATGGTAGGGTGGGTAAAATATGCCTGCCCACCCGAAGAATGTTAGGGGCTGTTGGATTAATTTTTTATATCGCGTATTGGTGCGTTACGCTTCGCTAACACACCCTACGAATAGCTACGAATAGCGTTCATGCGTAAGTTCTGTTTTTGTAAAAAGTATCATGGCTAGGCACCGGCAATCAAGAATCTACGGACTAAAAACCATTGCCAATTAAAATAAATGGCGACCAGTAGTAGGGATGCTTGATTTGAGCCTGATTATTTCCTGAGTTACTGTTATTAATTAGCGACAACTGTGCTTGGCGTAAGGCTTCAGCTTTGGTCACGTTTTCGGTGCTCAATTGATGGTAAAATTCAGTCATTAGCTGTTGCGTAGCGCGATCGTCTACACTCCACAAAGAGGCGATCGCAGCTTTGACTCCGGCTTTTTGCACCTGATAGCCAAAACCCAGAATTTCCTGACCATTGCCCAGGAATTCGCCCATCGCTGTTTGACAAGCACTTAAGACCATTAATTGCACATTTGGCAGCGACCATGTTTCCAAGTCTCGTAAAGTAATCCGACTGCCATCTCCTAATAAAATAAATGACTCTTCCGGTTGACCATCGATAAACGCGGCATGAGTGGCAAAATGGACGATGTTATATTGATTAAGCTGATTGGGCAGAGTTGTTTTTAGGTTAAAATTCTGGTTAAATAAGGTGGTAGTATTGGGAATCAAACTGAGAATATTTGCCACTTCTTGACCGGCAAATTCCAGCCCAGATAAATTTAACTCCTGCCGTCCCACCTGAAACTGATAACTGCCTTGGGTAAATGCCGCCGCAAAAATTTGCATTTGGCTGATAGTTTGCGGTTGGAAGTTGGTTAAACTAGCCGCAGTAATGTTATTAATTCTAAATCTTTCAATTAACCAGCGATCGCCATCATAGAGGGCAGCCAAAGGAATATAACGTAACTGACCATCTGGGGCATAAATAATCGTATCTGCTTTCAGTAAAGCCAGGTCATTTTCTATAGGTTTAATCAGCCATTCATAGAGTTGTTTACCCGATTGATGGGCTACGTTAATTCGCCTTCTTTGGATCGGACTGGTTAAAGCCACCAGAAAATTTTTTACTCCCTGTTCTAGTTCTACTTGGGTGACGGGAACTGAACGATGAATTGGGGGATAATCCGGAATTACCAGGACTAATTCTAGGCGATCGCTCAATACCAGGGGATACAAAATTACCGCATTTTTTGATAGTTCCCCCAAACGCTGCTGTAAGCTGTTAAAATTTTTAATATCCAGACTTTCTCCCTGGGTGATAGTGTTGATTTGTGCCAGCCGATTCACCAAACCAGGACTTTGAATAAACTGATTAAACTGCTCAACAATTCGCTGGTCTTTCTGGACAAAATTAAACAGTTCTTGTTCTTGGGGTAATAACTCAATTCCTTGAGCAGTTTCGGCATTGCCGGGAACATTTCGCAGATAGTTTTCTAGTTCTTGAATTTTTAGCAAATCTAGAACTTGCTGGGCTTCTCTAATCCGGGTTTCTTGCAGTAAAACGTTTGCCAAAGTGCGGTAAGTTTTGCTAATAGTTTCCGTATAAGACCGCTGTTGTTCTAGGGAAAGTTCCTGTAAATTTTGGCGAATTTCTTCAGTGACATTCACCGCTTGTTTATAAAAAATAATCGCCAATTCGCGCTGATTTTCTTGCAGCAGCAAGTCCCCTAAATTGCTTAAAGTAATGCTAGAACTGCGGCGATCGCTAATTGCCTGATGAATCTTTAACGCCCCAAAATAATACTTTCTAGCTGCCTGAAAATCTCCCAAATTTTTATAAGTGCTGCCTAAACTATCTAGGGTGCGGGCTTCACTTGCTTGATTGCCAATTGCTTGGTAAATATTTAGGGCTTGATGCAGCAGTTCTAGGGCTTGGGCAGATTCGCCCATATCATTATAAACTGAACCAAGATTATTTAAACTTTGACCAATTCCAGCTTGGTCGCTCATTTCCTGCCGCAGGGCTAAAGCTTGTTGATAAAAGTCTATGGCTGGTTGATACTTACCTTGGAAATAATAGAGTAAGCCAATATTATTCAAAGTTTCACTTTGACCCAGGCGATCGCTCATTTGTTGCCGCATAGCTAAAGTTTTTTGGTAAAACTCTAAGGCTAAGTCATATTCACCTAAATGGTGATGAATTAATCCGATATTATTCAACAGGGCGGCAACTTCGTTCGGTTGTTCTAGGGCTTGAAAATTGGCCAATGCTTGTTGATAGTAATTCAGGGCTTGACCATATTTTCCTTGGTATTGGTACAGGGACGCAATATTATTTAGCGTCCGACTTATTCCTAAGCGATCGCCTAATTTTTCCCGAATCGCGATCGCTTCTTGAAAAACTGCTATCGCTGCATCATATTGCCCCATTTGAAAATAAATTCCCCCAATACTGTTCAGACTACTGCCAACTCCCGATCGATCTCCAATACTTTGGCGAATGTTTAAAGATTGTTGATAAAAATTAAACGCTTCCTGATAGTTCGCTAGTTTATTATAGACCCCCGCAATTCTATGCAAAGTGGCCGCTTCTCCAGCTAAATCGCCAATTTGTCGCCGCAATTTTAACACTTCTTGATAAATTTCCAACGCTTCTGAATAGCGGCGATTCCGATACGCATCTAATCCCGTTTGTTCTAGGCGATCGATTGAGTCTGCTTCCGGTATTTCGGCTGATTTTAACTGGGTAACAGCCCCAGGGTTTTTTGGCATATTTTCTATAGCAAATAATGGTGTATGCCACCAAGAAAAAACCACAGGCAACAGGCAACTAACAACCGGCAAGAAACGTTTCATTTTATCCTCACAACTGTGCTAATTTAAGTTTGCTTAGGAGCAGAGGAGCAGAGGAGCAGAGGAGCGGGGGAGCGGAGGAGCAGAGGAGAAAAACATCTCCCCCACACCCTACACCCCAATTAACAAACAACCAACAACATGCATAATCCCTACCCAACAACCAACAACCAACAACAACCAACCAACAACCAACAACAACCAACAACCAACAAACAACAACCAACAACAAATAACCTTAATTAATCATTGGTTTTTCTGGAGGAATAACGTTTTCTTCGGCATCTTCATCAAATAACATGATGGCCGCCCCTTCCGTGCTTTCTTTTAAGCAATCAATTGGTTCATCATCGGGCTGCCAAAGTTCGGCGCCGAATTCCGTATTGCAGTAAACTTCATATTCCGCATTAAAAGTCGCTTTATTACTAATTTTATCCGCAATCTGTAAAACCTCCCAATAGGTGTCTAAAGCTTCTTCTTTCCTGCCCAATTTTTCATAAACCCTCCCTAGATTAAATAGCAGATATCCTTCGCCTCGGACATCGCGATTTTTTTGATAGATTAGCAACGCTTGTTCAAACGCCGCTAACGCCTCCGACCAGGCTTCATTTTGATAATGTGCGATTCCTTCTCGATTTAACCTAATAGCGGTTTCGGCTTCAGTCTCGCTGTTTGACTGAGCAATTGCTGGCGGAATCGCCCATTCATTGATCCCGCGATCGCCGGACAATAAATTAAGGTGATGTACAGTCAATCCCACAAGATTAACCGCCAGCAAGGTACTAAAAATTGCGATCGACTTAGAGATAGGCATCATCACAGCCTCCTAAATTCCCAAGAAATATGCTCCTACTTTTAATTGTATCCCCAGAATCAAAAAATATCATCAACGAACAGATAGCGAGAACATCAAGAACATCAGGATAAATCCGCAGATTCCCTATAATGCGATCGCTAAAGTTCTATCTTTTAGGCAATTTTAGGCAAGCTTATGTCCAAAACGATCGGCAAAGCTTTGTCGGAGATAAATCGCGAGATTTCAGAAGTTTATTAAGGTTAATGGGCTAACCTGTTAGGGCAGGCATGGGAGCGCTGCCCCTACCATCGGTGGTCAACCCCCTGCCGATCGCCGCCACTTACTGTAAACTTATGTAAAGTTACTCTCAGAATTCATCAATCAATATGCTCTCATATCGCAAAATACTCACCACCTTGCTGGTCAGTTGCCTTACCCTGATGCTGTGGTTAAACTTTGTCCCTGCGGCGGCGGCTCTCGGTGGACTACAACCCACCATTGGCGAACCGGCGCCCGCATTCACCCTACCCACGAATAGCGGCGATGGCAAAATTTCTCTCCGGGACTATCGGGGTCAGTGGTTAGTGGTCTATTTTTACCCCAAAGATTTCACCTCTGGCTGCACTCTTGAAGCCCGAAAGTTTCAGCAAGACTTACCGAAATATATCGAAAAAAATACCCAAATTTTGGGGATTAGCGCCGATGATATAGACTCTCATGCGAAATTTTGCGATGCGGAAGGTTTAAAATTTCCGTTGTTAGCAGATACCGATGGGGCAGTTAGTAAAGCTTACGGTTCTTGGTTGTCCCCTTATTCTTTACGTCACACTTATATTATTGACCCCAATGGCATTTTGCAGGAGAAATTTTTAGGGGTCAGACCGCCGATTCATAGCCAAGAAGTGCTGGCTCGTTTGGATGAGTTACAAGGAAGTGCTTCTTAGGGAGAATCTTATCCCATTTTCAATTAAAAGTGCCTAGGGTCGGTAGGGTGCGTTAGCGGTTCAGCAAACCCGGCGAAAGTCAAGTAAATTATCTGACCGCGTAACGCACCGATTTTTATAGTTAAAATGGTGCGTCTAGGCGGACAGATAAATTAACTCTGGGGAATCAAATATTATCGCCGCCTTTAGCTTTCGCCATGCCCGTAGGGCTATACACACCCTACAACTACCAGACTACACCATTAAAAATCAATAGTCATCGGCGCACGGGGGAAAGGAATTACATCCCGAATATTTTGCATCCCGGTCATAAATTGCACCAGACGCTCAAATCCTAAACCAAAACCAGCGTGTTCTACAGTTCCATAACGGCGTAAATCTAAATACCACCAATAGTCATCTAATGCTAGTCCTTGCTTTTGAATTCGGGACTCTAAAACATCCAGCCGTTCTTCTCTTTGGGAACCGCCGATAATTTCGCCAATTTTCGGGGCTAAAATATCCATCGCCGCTACGGTTTTATTGTCATCATTTAACCGCATATAAAACGCTTTGATTCCTACGGGATAATCTGTGACGATCGCGGGCTTTTTAAACAGTTCTTCCGCTAAGTAGCGCTCGTGTTCCGATTGTAAATCTAAACCCCATTTTACCGGAAATTCAAAAGTTTTCGAGGCTTTTTCCAGGAGAGAAACTGCTTCGGTGTAGGTAATCCGTTCGAATTGGTTATTGATAATATTATCAGCGGTGGCTAATACGGTATTATCAATGCGTTGATTGAAAAATTCCATGTCGTCCGGGCAAGTTTCTAGGACGAATTTGAAAATATATTTTAAGAACGCTTCGGCTAAATCCATGTCCCCTTTCAGGTTACAAAAAGCCATTTCCGGTTCCACCATCCAAAATTCCGCTAGGTGGCGAGAAGTGTTGGAATTTTCCGCCCGAAAAGTTGGCCCAAAAGTGTAGACATTGCTAAAAGCCATCGCCATGACTTCCGCTTCTAACTGTCCGCTGACCGTGAGAAATGCCGGTTTGCCAAAGAAGTCTTGACTATAGTCAATGTCTTGGGATTTGGTGCGCGGGGGTTCTTTGAGGTTAAAGTTGGTCGCGGCAAACATTTCCCCCGCCCCTTCGCAGTCACTTGCGGTGAGGATAGGAGTATGAACCCAGAGAAAACCCCGTTCTTGGAAGAATTGATGAATGGCGTTAGCGGCAGCGTTGCGGACTCGGAACACGGCCCCAAAGGTGTTGGTGCGCGATCGCAGATGGCTAATCGTCCGCAAGAACTCAAAAGAGTGCCGTTTCTTTTGCAGGGGATAGGTTTCTGGATCCGACTCTCCCAACAGTTCGCAGGTTGACGCTTTCAGTTCAATGCGCTGTCCTTTAGCGGGGGATGCCACTAATACCCCGGTTAATTCTACGGAAGCCCCAGTATTTAAGCCTTTGACTACTTCCTGGTAGTTGGACATCTCAGGACTGAGGACAACTTGCAAATTGCCCATAGAGGAACCGTCGTTAATCTCTAAAAAGGCAAAATCTTTTAATTCTCGTTTGGTGCGAACCCACCCTTGAACCGTCAAAGCGTCATCAGGTTCGCCACTGCGTAAAATTTCAGCAATCCGTTTAGTCATTTTTTTTCGCGGTATTTGAGAGGTTATCAATAAAAATCCGGTCAACCAGCACAAGATTTTAAGATCCAGCCTATAATAAGGCCCAACCCGCCAAACCGGATCGCTTGCCAAAAAGGTTCTTTTAAACTGGATAAGCTAAAAAGTTGACTTTCTAAGTTGAGTTCAATGGTGTCGAGTTGTTCCTGGATATGTCGCAGTTCGTCGCGCAGGGGTTGACGACGCGATCGCTCATAACTGGGAGTACGGCGTAATTCTTTTTTTAACTCTGCCGCTCGTTCCCTGAGTTGTGCTTGCAGG
Source organism: Oscillatoriales cyanobacterium (assembly GCA_011390955.1). GTDB lineage: Bacteria > Cyanobacteriota > Cyanobacteriia > Cyanobacteriales > Laspinemataceae > Planktothricoides. Next base: position 96,205 of record JAABRM010000004.1, read on the forward strand.
ACTTGATTTGGCTCGATTTCGCTATAGCGTTGCTTTAAATCACTCAGAGATTTTTCGACTTCTTGCAAGGCTGTGGCAAAATCCAAGTCATCATCAGACTGTTGAGTGCTTTCTGGGGTGGGGGTGGGTTCGTTGGGGGTGGGAGTGGGCGATGTCATCGGCAAACCTAAAATATCTGTAGAGTAAAAATATTGTTGTATTAACTGCTGGATTTATTTTATGGCCACAATGCCGAACAATCCCTTATTTGCCATCTCCGCGAATTTACAAAGTCCCACCTCTGCCAAATTGCAGGATGTCAGCACCTTAGAATTGGCTCAAGCTTTGGCGGAACGCTTGAGTATTACCGATCTGAATTGGCATAAAAACAAATCTAACCGTAATGCCCGATCGCTGGAACAAACTGCGGTTGCTCTAGTCTTCTTGTTAAAAAATAATCCCGAAGCAGCCCTGGCGCATTTACAACAAGCAACAGGGTGGTTAGATCGGTCAATTTCGGCGCCTCCTTGTCCCACTCATGGCGATCGCCGTCAGTCCAAATAAGTCAATAGAAACCAACTTCGATCGATTTAAAAGATGATTCCTTGGTTGACTGGTGAAGATTAGATAATTAACCACTATTCTGTAAGCATTCAGTGGGTAGCCAAAGCGCGATCGGCCAGGGTGAAAACCTATCAATCGCTGAAAAGCGCTGCTCTCTGAACGCTTACCGCCATCATCAATAATTCACGGTTTACCGTGAGGGAGCAAAGCTTAATGCAATATTGGGCTACGAGAATAGTGATTCACAACCTTACATAGACTTAATTCTCTCAGGTTATTATTCCAATGAACTTTATCGAAAATCTGGTGTAAAATAAACAATCCTCTGCCGCATTCATCTTCCTCGTGGGGAAATTCTTCGTTAGTTTCATTGGCATAAGCGGAATTGGGGCAATAAAAACCATTTCCTCGATCGGAAATGATCCACCAATACTCATCACGAACTACTGAAAAACGAATTTCAACTGTTTTACTTGGGTCTAGGTTATTGCCATGTTTAGCTGCATTCACTAAAGCTTCTTGTAGTCCCAGTCTAATTTCTGCTTGCCATTGACTGGGAATTTCTGCCAATAGCAAATCTAAAATTGGACAGAGATATAGCGTGGAGGCAAAGCTAATTTTGTTCCAGCTACGTCCTTTGATCCGAGGTGATATAGCAATCACAGAAAAACCCCGCAGTTTTGATTAATAAATGAACATGGTTTGTCTAGGTGTCACCCTAAATATCCTTGAGGATTTGCTGATTGCCTAAATGCTAATCACCCAGTTACTTTCGCAGGCATCTCAGAATCATAGACAAAAATCGTCAATGATGCTTGAATGTATCGAAAGATACTGATGATTGCAGGTGATGGCAACTCACCAAAGAGCGGATATTTGTGTCACCCCGATCGCGAATTGTTGTGGATTCCGACAACAAAGCGATCGCATCTAAAAAGGTAAGTTGCTCCCCAAGGTGGATCGTTGAGTTTCAGATCGATATAGGGTCAAACCCGCACAGTCTGTGACTCGTTAAGCAGGATCCAGTTGACCGATTAAATATTAATTATTGATCAGTGCGTGTGCGGCATTGACAGCCGACGGATCGGCCTTTGTTTGTCATCAAACTTGCCAGCCTTTATTGGCGGCAGGTCACGGAATTTGTAGTTGCCAAATCATCCAAACCATACTGCTCGTGACCCAAAGCTCTAACTAAGTATATTTTTATTTTATCTCAAGAATCAGCAAAATACCAGAGGTTTAGTCAGATTTAAATAATTGCTAGGGAATTATTCCATCTAAAATCCCAGACTAATGGTTCCCTATTTAGGCGTTCATAGTTATAATAGCTTATTTGTCGATTCACCGTAGCATCCGAGTTTTTACTGATTTGGTCTGTATGGGAAATCCTGACATAGCTGGGGTTAATCAATACTTTTCTAGGCTCTGAGAGCCTAGTCAGGACTCTCTCCTGCGTAATTTCACGGAATTAGATCGGTCAACGGCGCCAAAGTCAATTTCCTCCCCATCGAGTGATTTACATCCCATGCTTAACCAGGGTCTAAATATGAGAAAAAAATTAATTTTTATTAAAATTTTTTATTAAAGAATGACTAATTATTTGAATTTACAAATCTATCCGATGTAGGGCCGCCATCGGGGAAGCCGCCGTCGTGTAGGGTGTAGGGTGTAGGGTGTGGGGGAAGAGGGGCAGAGGTGCGGAGGGGCAGAGGTGCGGAGGGGAAAATTTCTGATGGCGGACTCCCCTGCACCGGGGCACCGGGGCAACCACCGCCACCGGATTGCCCCTACCTCCCCTACACCGATGGCGGCCGATGGCGGCCGATGGCGGCCCTACACCCTACACCCCAGAACCCAAGGACAAAAAAATCTGCTTAAGATACAATTATTCACAAAACTTATTATTTCTTAATCATCATGGCGGATAGTGCAGTCCTGGCTTCAGCAGAAATTTGCGGTGATTACTGGCAATGGCGCGAACAGTCGATTTATTATGTTCGGGCAGGAAACCGACATTCGGGGCGCCCACCGTTGTTATTAGTACATGGTTTTGGGGCTTCCACCGACCATTGGCGGAAAAATATTCAGGAATTACAACAAGATTTTGAAGTATGGGCGATCGACCTGATTGGTTTTGGCCGTTCGGCGAAACCGAAATGGGTTTATGGGGGCGACCTTTGGCGCGATCAACTGCATGATTTCATCCAAGGACAAATCGGGGCGCCCGTGGTGTTAGCGGGGAACTCCCTGGGGGGTTATGCTTCCTTATGTTTGGCCGCCCAGCGCCCTGAGTCTGCCGTTGGGGTGATTTTACTGAATAGTGCGGGACCTTTTAGCGAGACATCAACCGAGACATCAACGGACACATCATCGGCGCCCAAACCATCACCCATTCGCCAAGGGATGAATCAACTGATCCGGGGAGTTTTTCGCCAAGATTGGGTCAGCTTTTTGATTTTCCAATGGACCAGACGGCGATCGGTGATTCGGAAAACCCTGGAAAAAGTCTATCTAGATACCACTGCGGTGACAGACCAACTGGTAGAAGAAATTTATCGTCCTTCTTGCGATCCGGGGGCGGCGGGGGTTTTTGCTTCGGTGTTCAAGTCTCCTTCGGGGGAAAAAGTAGACCAGCTACTCCAAGAGTTGAACTGTCCCCTGTTGACTCTGTGGGGGGAAGGCGATCCCTGGATGAATGTGCGCGATCGCAGTCAAAAGTTTCGCCAACATTATCCCCAACTCACCGAACACTTCCTCAAAGCGGGTCATTGCCCCCATGATGAAATTCCCCAACAGGTCAATGAATTGATCAAAACGTGGGTTTTATCAATTCGTTGACCTGTTGGGTGGGCGAAACTGCCCACCCTACTGCTAAGGTGGGCAATTTTGCCCACCCTACTTAATCAAACTATTTAATAAAACCGGGGATGAATCCTGGGGTGGAGTAAGCGATCCACAGGTTTACCCTCTTGAAGATGTTGTGCGATAATCTCCGGCACATCAGTGGGTTTAACCCGGCAATACCAAACATCATCGGGATTTACCTTCACCGTCGGGCCGGAACTGCACTGACCGAGACAACCACAGCCACTCACCGTGAACTCCGGCAATCTAAGTTGCTGAAACATCGCCAGCACCTCTGCGGATCCGTTGCGCTGACAAGATTGATACTGGCAAATGGAAACACACTTATATGTTGTCTGTACCATTGACGGTGCGGTTGACGGTGGCGTTGCTTGTGGATCGTTTATGGGTGTCATCGCTCAAATCCCTACATAAATCTTTACAAAAGATCATAACAAGCCCAACGATAGTTTGCCGATCGCCTTTCTTTGGAAGTAATAGTTTAAATTTCCAGAAAAGATCGACTTTTGTGCGGATATCTGCGAAAATTTTTGTAGCACAGTCTAAAACTCAAGCAATCTAATCTGATTGATTAGGATCTGGATCCGAAGTCATTCAAACGCCTGGGTTAGAGAAAACATCACCTAGGCTAAAAATTAGCTAGACTCTAGTCTCGTTTATTGGGTTCGGTTCAGGAAAATAGCAGATCCATCATCTTAGATAAAATTGGGGCAACCCATCATCTAAGCTGGTAATAAGCTGGTAAAAAGAAATGCTTGTTTAGCTTACTTAGCAGATAGCTTAGATGTCTTGATGCGGATAAGAAATATTCTAAACAAGATTCTAAGCAAGCAGATTTCGATGGCTGAAAATTAGTGATAAATGTAATCAGAATTATGTCAAAAAACGTTGGTGAAGCAATGACCCGCGATCCGATCTTAGTGCAACCTCAAACTTCTTTAGAAGAGGCGATTAAGATTTTAGCGGAAAAACGAATTGGTGGTTTGCCTGTGGTCGATGAGTCAGGAAAACTGCTGGGACTTCTGTCAGAAAGTGACTTAATGTGGCAAGAAACGGAGGTAAAACCGCCAGCTTATATTATGTTACTGGATAGCGTGATTTATTTGGAAAATCCAGGGCGTTATCAGCGAGAACTTCATAAGGCATTAGGCCAAACTGTAGGCGAAGTGATGAGCGACCATGTTTCAACGATTAAACCCGAAAAATCTGTTAAAGATGCCGCCAGATTAATGAATGAAAAGCGGATCGATCGCCTGCCGGTAATTGATGACAATGGCCATGTTGTAGGAATTATTACTCGTGGAGATATTGTCAGAGTGATGGCTGCCGGTGAAGATTAGTTGATTGTATCCTTGTAAGAATCTCTAGCGAATAATAATCGAGCATTTATTAAATTACGAACATGACGATAACTCCTGAGTCTATCCAGCAACAGCTACAGTCAGAAAATGTGGGCGATCGCCTCCGTGCAGTCAATGATTTACGTCACCTTGACCCGGCGATCGCATTTCAACTGATCCAAACAGCTATTAAAGACCAAAGTGCTCGAGTTCGCTATGCTGCGGTGAGTCAGATAGCGACTTTGGGTCATCAGGATCGAGAAACGGCTTTAACTGTACTGCGCGATCGGCTACAGAATGACTCAGAAGCCGATGTTCAAGCCGCCGCTGCGGATGCTTTAGCCGCCTTAAAATTGACCGAAGCCTTTGATGACTTGCGCCAACAATACGAAACCACTAAAGAATGGTTGATTAAATTTAGTATTGTGGCCGCCCTGGGAGAAATGGGAGATCCGCGATCGTTTGAAATCCTAGAAGATGCCCTCCTCAACGGGGAACAACTGGTAAAAACTGTGGCGATTAGCGCATTAGGGGAACTGGGCGATCGACGGGCGATCGCGTTATTACTGCCTTATGCCACGGATCCCGATTGGCAAATTCGCCACCGACTGACCCAAGCATTAGGGACACTCGGTGGGCCAGAAGCACGAGCGACTTTAGAGCAACTGGCAACCGATGAAATGGAAGTAGTGGCTCAAAGTGCTCAAGTCCATCTCCAGCAGATATAAAGTCATTGATAATTGATAATTGATAATTGATAATTGATAATTGATAATTATATTTAATTGTCAATTATCAATTGTTAATTGTTCTCCCCTGCCCCCCACACTCTACACTCTACACCCTACACCCTACACCCTACACCCTACACCCTACACGACGGCGGCTTCCCCCACACCCTACACTCTACACTCTACACTCTGTTGGTTATTTGTGATTTGAAAAATAAAAAAACTTTTTGTGGCTAGATTTCGTATAATTTTTTATGAATCCAATTTAATCACAACCGGAGCGAATCATGGTTCAAAGAGTAGAAAAAGCCGAACAAGAGTGGAAACAGCAATTAAGCGAAGAACAGTTTAAAGTTGCCCGCAAAAAAGGCACGGAAAGAGCCTTTACTGGGGCTTATCACGACAATAAAGAAAAAGGCAAGTATCAATGTATTTGTTGTGGGGCGGATCTCTTTACTTCAGATACAAAATTTGACTCTGGCACAGGTTGGCCATCTTTCTGGGCTCCCAGCCAGGATGAAAATATCAAAGAAGAGAGTGACTTTAGCTTTTTTATGCGGCGCACCGAGGTACTTTGTGCCGCTTGTGATGCTCACTTGGGTCACGTTTTTAATGATGGCCCAAACCCCACCGGATTACGCTATTGCATTAATTCTGCTTCGTTGAACTTTGTGAAATCTGAATAGTTAAACCGATTCAGAAAATACCTCACAAAATATTTTTTTTGATTATAGGGACAATTAATTCATTAATTGCCCCTATTTTTATCCCAAAATTTGATTGAATAATGTTGATTATCTGCCTAAGTCAAATAGTAAAAATTCTGCATCGCTTTCGGCAGATAAAATAATGGTTGATTCATCCACCATTGCCACCGCATCTCCGGCAGAAATTGCCCGATCGTTGACAGTAATTTGTCCTTTGATAAGCTGTAACCAGATTAGGCGATCGCGCTTAATTTCCGATTCAATTTTCTCTCCAGCAACCAACAAACTAGCATATAAATTAACATCTTGGTGAATTGTCACTGAACCATCTCGACCATCCCTAGAACCCACTAAACGTAACTGACCGCGCTTTTCTGCGGGGGCATACATTTTTTGTTCATAACTGGCAGACAGACCCTTTTTTTCTGGCAAAATCCAAATTTGTAGCAGATGAACTAACTCATTATCCGACTGGTTGTATTCGCTGTGGCTGACTCCGGTTCCCGCACTCATGCGCTGCACTTCCCCCGGACGAATCACCGAACTATTTCCCATGCTATCTTTATGTTCTAAAGCGCCTTCAATAACATAAGTGACAATTTCCATATCTTGATGGGAATGAGTGGGAAAACCCATTTTTGGTTGCACTCGGTCTTCATTAATCACGCGAAGATTGCCAAATCCCATGAAATTTGGATCGTAATAGTTGGCAAAAGAAAAAGTATGATAGGAGTCTAACCAACCACGATTAGCGTGTCCGCGTTCTGGAGATTTTCTAATTGTTAGCATAATGGTTTGGAAGATGGTTGGGAAAATGTTTGGGAATATAAAATATTATACCAAATTATACCAAATTATACTAAATCCTGTAGGGGCTTTTCAAGCGAATCGCCCCTACAGGATTTGATTGTGGTAATTTAATTTTGGTAATTAGGCCATTTGATCTCGATCCATATTGGTCGATCCAAAAATAGGTTCTACCCGAATGGCTAAGACCGCAGATGGTCGGACTACCATGTATTCCCCTTGGATATTTTTAATGGGGACGTTGACAAATTCTTGACTTTCCGCTTTGGGGACTAATACCCCTTGATACCATTTTTGAAAGTCTTGGATGGTGGGAAATTTGACACATTCCCGTTGCCCACCTGTCAGAAATATATAAACCGCAATTTCATCTGGAGTTCTTGGCATGACAAATTCTCCTTAACTAATTATCACCAATCGGATCTGGGAAGATTTGCGATCGGTATGAAAAAAATAAATTGGCAAGAATTGACTAATTTTCTGGGTTAAGAAAATAAGCTATAACGTTGCAGTTGAGCTTCGATCGCACCGGGTAAAATTTCCTCTAATTCGGCGCGATCGCGGAACTGAATCATCTGTAATGAAGGCCAATCAAAGGGCAATTCTTTTGGGGTGTCCTCTGATAATTGTTGCACCAGCAAGATTTGTTCCCGACGCTTGCTTTGTAGAGCATAGCCCAATTCGACGCAAACCGTCGGACTGGGAATTCCCCGGGCAGGATTTCCGAAGCGATCTTTAGCAGTGGCAACTGGAGTCATATCGGCAATAAACAGTAAACTCTGGCGCAATTTCCGCATCCGACTATTACTCGGACGCAACAGCCCCGTATCTGGGCGCTGGGCTTCTTCCAGGGATAAGGTGAGGCGCGATCGCTGATTTAAGTGAGCGATCGCCTCTTGCAATCCTTCCCGGAGGTCATCACTCAAGCTGGGATTTTCCGTTTGCACAGAGAAATAGATGGTCGGATCCAAACGGGCCATCACGTCTTGTTTCGTAAAATAGATTTCCTGGGAAATCAAGTCAATATTGGCCACCGCATAGCCGCCACTGCCTTCAATATAAAATTCGACTGGATCCCCTTCTAAGTAGCGCTCAAACCAAGCTGAACGTCTGACCTCATCCTTGTCATCGAGAAAATCAGCCCTTAGTCCGGTTTTTAACAAACTATTTTTGTTCAGTCGTAAATCCGCCTTCGGTCGTTTTTCCAATTCTCGAATTGGTTCATACTCCTGAAGATACCAAGCTCGCACCGCAATAATCGCCATCTGATGCTTTCATCCATCACAATCCGATTCATCACTTTAGCATAAGTTGGATCGGTGGTTTACGGCAAAGGTTATTTGTTATTTGTTATTTGTTATTTGCTATTTGTTGATTGTTGTTTGTTGATTGTTGTTTGTTGGTTGTTGTCAGTGATGATGATTTCGCTCTTATGCTCACGGGGGAGGGATAAATTTTAGCTTTTTAAGACTTTTTGGCCAAGAGGCGATCGCTCGTTATAGTATTTCTCATCTTTATGGTGTATAAAAATAATCAGTCCAGACATTCACGGGAATTAACACCAATAAATCCTAAGAATTTTTTGTTCATCAAATAAAAACATTACCTTTTTAATCTAGGTTATTTTGCTTAATATTTCTTATAAATGTATCAAGAAAATTTTTTACTCACCCCCTTGTTATTTTTGATTTTTATTGTGATCGTGAGTAAATAATAAATCTTAGACGAAAAATCAAGCCTAAGATTTTGATTTTTTTTGAGGATAATAGCCTGTATGGCAAATTTCGGTTTAGCAAAAAAACTGGTTATGGGTTCCGTCTTGGTTATCACTACAACCACAATTCCCCTTGTCTCAAAAGCTGCGTTAATGTTTGGTGAGTCTCAGGAAAATCATCAGTCAACGGTTCAATTGCTCGCTTATGAAAATGCCTGTACAACTGAAGAACTCCAAGCGGGTGACACCGTTATCGTGAATGAAAAGGAATATACCCTGGAAGAAGATGAAAATGGTCTGTTTATTAGCTATATGGTAGTTGATGAGAACGGCCAAGAGATTGAGGGTCAGGATGGGACTCTTTCAGTAGTTAACTTTGGGGCAGATTGTTCAACAGTTGAGTTTGAAGAAGTAGAAGGAGTCGATACGGTAGGAGAGGAGCAAGACTAGGAAGTTGAGCAAGATGATTCAGGGCAATAAAAATCAGTCAAAGTAATTTCGGCTAAGGGAGATTATTGCCTATATTTATCAGTATCCACGGGGGGTTAAACCCCCCGTGGATATGATAATTTTGCTCTATCTCTAAGCGGCATATCGGATAATTTCCACTTCAGCCCCGTTATTTGCCGCAATTTCGGCGCGGTGTAAAATTTCCTCGGTAATTTGATTACTCAAATAATATTCTCCACAATTGTTACACACTTCCGCTGGTACTTTTTTAATAATAATAATAGATTCTCCCCGTTCTAATGTCACCGTAACTAAACCTGGGCTAGTTTCTCCATTTTTACAAATGATACAATTCATCTATTCAACCTCCTAACGCGAAAATCATCTGTCCAAAAATTTGGATCGGGAATATACGCTGTAACCACATACGCCGTATCCATAGATCGATCATAGGACAATACCACGTGAATTGGCTTACTGCCAACGTAATCAAGTTAAATAACTAGGAAAAGGAGAGTCGTCTGGTTTTTGTTCGATTACCTTTCCATAAGCAATAACGGTTTGTACCTCAGATTTACTAATCTTACGAAAAAACATTTGTTGGATAGCATGACGAGAAAAAACTAGGTTTTGGTATTCCACAATTTAATCCCTGATAGAACTGAATTCATGTCTCCACGGGGTTGAACCCGTGGATATCTATTCAATTATTCCCAGATTATTCCCAGATTATTCCCAGGTTTCTAACTCAGCGATCGCCTGTTGTACCAGGATAATAATTCTTTGGCGACTGCGTTCAAAAGTAGCGGCAATCCAAATAAAGGCAATGCCAACTAATAAACCGATCGCCCATTTGAGTTGAGGCTGTTGATAAATCAGTACCACCATTTGGTAAATTGCATTGAGCAAAAATACCACAGTTCCCACATAAAGATAGGCGCGAACTCGTAAGATTAAACCGGCAAATATTGCCATTATACAAATGAATCCCGTCACTAGCCAATTGGCTGTGAATAAAGACACCACACAAATGGCACCCGTGGCGCAAAAACGAATCACAGAACGGTTTTCTTTTTGCTCCGGGGTCTTTAAATCAGGATCGACTTGGGCAATATATAAAAACAAAAACGCAATTGGGATGACATACCCCAAAGGTTCGGTAAAATTGATTTGGACTAACCACCGAATCAGCGCCCAATCAATCAGAAAGCCGCTGAGATAAGTGAACCGCAAAGAGTTTGGCGATCGCCGATTAAACCAGGCCAGAAACATATAAAATGCCGCTGGCATTAAGAGACTACTGGGGACAAAGGTAATTGAGGAAAGATTGCCCCCGAATATCATAGCAGTGGTGATGGGTAATATGACAGCAGTGGTCTGCCAAGGTTGCCAAGGCCATCCCCATTTTTCCCAGGGGATAAAATAGAAAAAGTAAGCAATTATGGCAGCGATCGCCCCTGCCCAACTGATGACCCAATTAGACCAAAAATCCGGCAATTGAGTCACGGCATAAATTAGCAAAATTGCGGTTTCTATTAAACCCAGATAAACCCAAGTTTCGGCGATATTCTTATAGGGATTATGGCGACCTTGCATAATCGCATATCGGGCTAATAAAGCCCCGGTGCCAATACCCACCAGGGTATTTAAGGTAATCGGATAAGCGATCGCGGTAATTAACAAGCTACTGCCAATGACCCAGTGAGTATGGGCGCAGATAACTAACTCTTCTTTGGTGAGTTTTAAGTAATAAGTTAACCAAGGAGTTAGCAGCCGATAGGCGTATAATATTCCCGTGGTTAAAGCCGCGCTCGCGACTAATCGATCTCCGGTGCCGAAAGCGGAAATTTGATAATATAAAACCTCATAAGCGGATAACCAAACTCCCACTAAGGCTAAATAAATTAGTAACTTACCTTGGGGACTGCGACGACCCACTCCAATGGCGGTTAATGCTAATCCCAAGGTAGTTAAACCTGTCCAAGAACTTAAGGTGCCGGAGCGAAAAATAGTCCCTAAAATCCCATAACATAAGGGGATAATGTCCAAACTGCGGGGGGTATTTTTTTCGGTAGTTTGACGCCGCGAATCATACCAATCTCCTAATAGTTGGCTTGCCAGTCCGAGGACAATATTGGCAATGGCTAAATTTAGGAGTGAGCGATCGAAAAATGCCAAAGTTTCTACGGCTAAAATTTCTATGCACCAAGCTAAGGCATATATAGACTCATTACTAAATATCGGGAAATTCCAATAGGCGATCGCCACAGTCAGAATGATTGTGGCAATTAAGGCGTTGGAATGTAAATTAAATTCGGGGGCGACAATATCTGACCCAAACGAGTATATGGTAAAGGAATGAGCAGTTAGGGCAATTAGGAGAAAAGCTGAGAGAAAAATTGCCCAACCATTCACTGCTGGTTCATAGACCAATCCCAAGCTTTTAATCTGGTTTGGTTCTGCTTCTGCTGCCGGTGCTTCGTTCTCCGTTCCCTGTTTCTCTATGAAGGGGCTTAAATACTTATGTAGTAAGACTAAAACCGCGATCGCCACCGCAGCGACCACTAACCAACCGTTCCCGGTGACTGGGGGTAAACCAAATATGCCAAAATCCAGGACAAACGCCGTCAAACTGAGGCCAAAACCAAGGGTCATTGCTGCTGCCCCTGTTTGGCGTAAATAACCCGTATTAATAAACATCAAAACCGTGGCTACGGCAAAACCAATTAACCGAATGACCGGCATTTCTAGGATGATTAAATTGGCCATAACTAGGGCGATCGCGCTCAACCAACTGGCCATAATCCGCCGTTTTTTGCACCAATAGGCTACCGCTGTTAGGGAAATGGGCGCAATCAGCCAGATCCCATATAATTCTTGAGTCCCAGGGGTATAATTCGGCCCCATATTCTGGTTTAATAAATAATAACTGAGTCCAGCCAAACCCAACCCTAGATAATATGCACTTTCTGCAAAAAAATAAGCCCAATATGAAATAACTTCTCGGTTCTGGTTACGGCTTTCTGCCCAGAGATAAACTGCCCACTCAAAGACCATTGCCCCCAAGCAAATTACCCCCCAAATTTGTGGGGATAAATTGGGTAAAAATCGGTCAATTACGGAAAAGCCCGTGAATCCCCCAAAAATATGTGTCAAATACACCAGGGTTAAGCTGGTGGCAGTGGTTACAGGGGGAAAACTATAATGTTGGCGAGAGTCTGTATTTGGTAATCCAATACCTGATGTTAACCGTCGATAAGTAATTACCGCCAAAATTAGCGTACTGGCTAATAAATTGAGCGATCGCACATTCGCGTTTGCCAAACTCAGCAACGCCATACCTGTGCCTAACCCTAAACTCAAATAATCTCCGGTTAAACCACATTGGATCGCATTTGATTTGTCTTGTCTGTAAATCCAATCGGTGAACCAAACCGTCAAGATTAAATAAGGAATCAGAGTAATTGCATAAATCGTAAATGGGGCATCAGCAGCTTGGGCAATTTCTACCGCTGTATTCACCGCTTGCGAGCGAAAACCAGGGGGAATAATTTGGCGAATTAGAATACAAGCTTGTAAACCAATCAAGAAAATTGCGGTCAAATTATTGCGGTTAAAATTCGCCAAAAAGCGGCGAAATAGCAGCCACAAACCCAAAGCGCTGACGCCAATTGCTTGCAATGCTTCCCACGGTTGCCACCCTTCACTTGTCCAAGGAATACTGGCAAATGAAATCAACCAACCCAGACATAATAAAAATATGCCAATTTGCGATAAAGGCAACTCTGTATCTGGGGGAACATTAGCCGCTGAATCTGCTGCATCAGGGTTTTTCTCCTCCGACAACCAAACAAATAGCCAACCACTAATCCCGATCGCTAATCCTAATTGAGTAATGTCAATTCCTTGTAGAAAAATTCCCCGAAATAATAAGACTGATGTGGCATAAAGCAGTAATAAATCAGACCGCTGATTAGCTTTGGGATTATTTAAAACCTGTTCTATTTCTAACCCTTTAGTTCCAATATAACTGCTAGATTTTTTCCGAGCGTTTGTTTGATAAACAGTTGTAAAAGAAGAGGATATCGTCCCCAAATATACGGCAATTAAAGGCAAAAAGGGCAAAGCCCAACCCCAGTGGAGAAAACTAACAAAGATATAATTTACCCAAGCAATTGAGGAGTAAGGGGCTTTTTTAATATTTTTAACACTTGGATAAATCCCAATGGTCATAGCAGCTAAACTCATGGCAGCGATCGCAGCAGTAATCCATCCGAGGGGGGAATCCCACAAATGAAATCCATCCATCGCCCAAAAATTTAACGGCACCAGTAACATAGTTACTGTCTGTAAAGTTTGCGCGGTTAACTGTAAATTTGATTGCTTAACCGTCCACTGACTAACCAACCAAAATAAACAAGTGTAGGCAAATAAGACTAAATATTGACCAAACGGGGGAAACTGTTCCCATTGAGTTGCAACCAATACCCCAGAAGAGAGTGTCACCATAAACACCCCTAGGAATAGCAACCACTGCACGCTTAACTCCGCCATCAGGGATTTTAACCCTTGGGCAATGTAAGACGGACGAGGTGGGGTGGTCGTCGGGGCGGAGGGGCGGAGGGGAATTTCTGCGGCTGGTTCTGGTGGTGATTCGGAGATTAATTCTGGGATTAATTCCGGGATTAATTCCGGGATTAATTCTGCCACCACCAATGGGGGCAAAGGACTGGTCAGAGATTCCTGACAAAGTTGCCTGACTTGCTCGTCAGTCACCAATCCCAGACGCAATAAAGCGTCTAACCCGTCGAGCAAATGGGGGTTAGACTTGCGGATATTCAGTTGAATGCTGATTATATTTTGTGGGTCGTACATTGGCAGCCACCAATAGCGCTACCAAATTATCGTACTTTTACGGAGGATTGGCTATAAGACGGCGATCGTTTGTCAAGTTTTGCTGGAATTGTTTGCTGGAATTAGATGACAACTACAGAGAACTACGGATTTGGTCGGGAGACTGCGATCGCTTCTTCCGTTCAGTTGACGGCAAAAACCCGGTCATTTATGATGAAAACATCAATTACAGAACAATCTATACCCATATATCAAGAGGATGGAGAGAAATTGTCGCTATGCCAACCTACGATTATTTTTGCGCTAGTAACAATAAAACCATCGAAGTGGTACACAGCATCCATGAAAAACTCGAAACCTGGGGTCAATTGTGCCAAATGGCTAAATGCGATCCCGGAGACACTCCAGAAAATTCCCCAGTTCGGCGGTTAATCACCGCCCCCAGTGTTGTGGTTCCCACCTCTAATAGTGACTATAAGAGTATGGGATTTAGCAAGCTGGTGAAACGGGATGAGGGAGTCTATGAAAACGTCACGGCAACTGACAATGAAAGTAAAGTTGTCAGACCAGGCGATCGCAAAACTTATCCTGATTTTCAGAAGAAAATTAGTGATTAAATCAGCGACTTAAAACCTCGTGTTTTTTTTGAAATAGCCGGGGAAATAGTCTCTAAACAAAAATAGGTAGAAGGATTAACACTTAAATCCTCCTACCTATTTTTAATCAGTCTTTCATGCAGGGGTATATTCGGCAAAAATTGCTTAAGAGAACAGTTCGGGAAAATGCTGCTGAATAAACTGAATTAAAATATCCTGATGCGGTCGCCCCAGGGGACGAACTTCACCGGCTTTTTCCGAATAGCGATCGCCCCGCAGAATCTCTTCCACAGTCCATAAACCCATATCGCATCCTTCATTTAAAACCAACTGATTCATGTCCACGGTTAAGTCACCATAGTAAATATGACGAACCACTTCTGGCGTCACAAAACTATCAAACCAAGAAATCACCCCAGGGGCATAGCCAATTTCTTCTTCTAACTCGCGCTTAACCGCCGCTTCTGGGGTTTCGTTGGGTTCAATATGACCGCCAAAAAATGCCCAATAACCGGGATGAGCGATCGTCGGAATATTATCTCTTAATTGCAGTAAAAATTTGCTATCTTGGTGTAAAATACCTAAAGAAACGTGCCGCAGTTTTGTGTTCATTTTTTAAAGAATTATTTTTTACCTTTATTTACTGTCATTCAATTCCAGTCGCTTAACCTGTTCCAGATAAACTTCGCCAAACTCTTGGTCAGAAATGGGAATACTTTGATACTTAACCTGACCTTGAATTAAGACTTGCTCTCCCAGTTTGGGTGGAGCATCTTTTTGGATGAAAACCCAAATATTCCCGCTCTCGTCCGCTAATTGATAGGCGGCACTATCCACAAAAGGAACTACTTTTTGTACAGTTCCTTTGACATAAACTTTAGAATGTTTTTCCCAATTTTGTTCGATCGCGTTAATTCGGGTGACACCCAATCCTGATTTGACCAAGCCATTACAACTGGTTAGTCCGATCAATACAAATGCGATCGCACTTATCTTAAGCAGTTTGGCGTCAAGTTGCATCATATTGCTGGTTTTAGTGGAATGAAGTAGAGGCGGGGGATAGCCGGGAAAACCCGATTTCTTCAAGAAACTGGGTTTTTCCGCGATGAAACCGGGTTTTTGGCTTGTCTCTGATTCTAGCGCATACCGCAGTAATACCCAGTTCAGAAAGCAATCTACAAGCCATCTACAAACTATCCGGGTCAATACCCAATTCTTGCAACTTGGCTGATAATTGAGCCACTTTTTCCAAGGCCAACTGTTTTTGCTGGCGTTCGGTTTCCGCTTGTGCCAAAGCCAACTCTTTCTGCTGACGTTCGGTTTCCGCACTTTCCTCTGGGGTGTTTACCAATTCCCCTTCCGGGGTAAAAAATCTTAATTGGCCGTTAAAAACCCCCAAATATAACCCTAATTGCTTACTCCACAAATATCCTGATTCATTTGGGGCGATCGCTTCATACTCAGAATCTAGCAAATGGAAACCAGCAAATTCTAAAGTATCTGGGTCAAACCAAAAATAATCAGGAGTGCGAAAAATGTCTTGATAGAGTTGTTTTTTTAAGCCTCGGTCGATCGCTGCGGTACTTTTTGACAGCAGTTCAATAATGATATTAGGATATTTGCCGTCTTCTTCCCAAACCACCCAACTTTTGCGCGGTGTTTTTTCGGTGCCAAGAACGACAAAAAAATCTGACCCGCGAAAATCTTCCGACTTCCGTTGCCGCGAAGAGTAATAAATGGTGAGATTGCCACTGGCAAAATAGTCAGTGCGATCGCGCCATAACCAATCTAAGCATTTCAGCAACAGCAGTATTTGCTGAAGATGTAAATGAGTTTCCACTGGGGGTTCATTGCTATATAAATCACTTTCAGGAAATATAACATCTTCTGGAGTATATTCAGAAATATTGCGTTCTTTAACCAAATTCATAAGCAGTTTTGATGACTATTTTATTTTTAGTTTAACTTAGTTTGGCGGATGCGGGACTGATTTTTTCGATCCAATTTTCGTCTTTTATTATTCTGGTTAAAATTATGCTAAAGATTTTCCCATTCATCCCGATTAATCCCGGCTTGCCGCAATATTCTCACCAACAACTCCATACCAATATCACTTTGATGCGGATTTGGCAGAGTTAGGGTAAGATCGCCTTTTTTCTTATGTTGATGTTTTCCGCCCGCGACCGGCCCGACAAATCCCAGTTCTTTTAAATAACGAATTAAGTCTTTTCTCTTAATTGGACCAATTGGAGGCATTAGACAGCCTCCTTAATTATTAATTCAATTCCATCAACAATTGGTAAAAATTGACGATCTGCCAGTCTAATTAAAATCCAATCTTCTAAGGCAGACTGTAATTCTTCTCGACAATTTTCCAAAGTTAAAGCATTTGCCCAAACTCCTGGAAAACCGGGGATTTCTCCATAGAAACTTCCATCATCGCTAAGAATTTGATAGGTGGCTCGGTGCATCGCTGCTTGAATGTAGCTGGTTAACATTTTGAGCTTTAATAAAATGAAACAAAATAAACAGACTCACTAAATAATTGTGACATACCTTTGAGCAAACCGGGGGATTCCCGCCCCTGACCCGACCCGATCGCTACCATTGCTGATTTCTCGACGATAAGCGCGATCGGGAAATGCCCACGGAATGCCGGGAGGTGATGGCGGCGGCAAACATCTCCTGTCACCGCGATCGCACCTCAGACAAAATCATATTGACCCCAGAACTGTTAAAAGATCCCCGAAATATGGCAATCTGAAAGATAAAAGAGAATTTAAATAAAATTCAAACTCTTGCAACTATGCAAACTCTGCCACTACCATCTGCCTTACCGACCACTTCTAAAGTGGATGCCAACGATGCCCTGATGGACACTACCATCCATCGCCGCAAAACTCGCCCTGTAAAAGTCGGCAACGTCACCATTGGCGGCGGATATCCCGTAGTCGTCCAATCGATGATTAACGAAGATACCTTAGATATCGACGGATCCGTTGCTGGAATTCGGCGTCTCCATGAAATTGGCTGTGAAATCGTCCGGGTGACAGTGCCGAGTATGGCCCATGCCAAAGCTTTGGCCACCATTAAAGAAAAACTCGCGGCCACCTATCAACCCGTGCCCTTAGTGGCAGACGTGCATCACAACGGCATGAAAATCGCCCTGGAAGTAGCCAAGCACGTCGATAAAGTGCGGATTAATCCAGGGTTATATGTCTTTGAAAAGCCAAAAAGCGATCGCACCGAATACACCCCAGGGGAATTTGACGAAATTGGCGAAAAAATCCGGGAAACCTTAGAACCCTTAGTCATTTCCCTGCGGGATCAAGGGAAAGCCATGCGAATTGGGGTGAACCACGGTTCTCTCGCGGAACGGATGCTATTTACCTACGGAGATACTCCCGAAGGAATGGTCGAATCCGCCCTAGAATTTATTCGCATTTGTGAATCTCTGGACTTCCGCAACCTGGTCATTTCCATGAAAGCCTCGCGAGTTCCCGTCATGTTAGCGGCTTATCGGCTGATGGCCAAACGGATGGATGAATTCGGCATGGACTATCCCCTGCACCTAGGAGTCACCGAAGCCGGAGACGGAGAATATGGGCGGATCAAGTCTACCGCAGGCATTGGCACTCTCTTAGCGGAAGGCATTGGCGACACCATTCGGGTTTCCTTAACCGAAGCCCCAGAAAAAGAAATCCCCGTTTGTTACAGCATTCTGCAAGCCTTGGGCTTGCGGAAAACAATGGTGGAATATGTAGCTTGTCCTTCTTGTGGTCGCACTTTATTTAACTTAGAAGAAGTGCTGCATAAAGTCCGAGAAGCCACCAAGCATTTAACCGGGTTAGATATTGCGGTGATGGGCTGCATTGTCAATGGCCCAGGAGAAATGGCCGATGCTGACTATGGTTATGTGGGTAAGCAACCGGGCTATATTTCCCTCTATCGCGGACGGGACGAAATTAAGAAAGTCCCCGAAACCGAAGGGGTAGCAGAATTGATCGATTTAATTAAGGCCGACGGTCGCTGGGTCGATCCTTAACTTTTGTTGTTGCTTGTTGGTTGTTGGTTATTTGTTATTGGTTGTTGGTTGTTGGTTATTGGTTGTTGGTTGTTGGTTATTTGTTTTATGGTGCCAGACATTGAATAACGAATAACCAATCACCAATAACCAACCACTCCACCAAAAACAATTATGGAAAGAATAATACTGAAGACTGGTTAAGGAAATCTGTGTTATCGTGAAAACTGAAGGGTGGGCAATTTTTCGGCGGCGTAAGTATCTTAATCAAAATCAACCGAGTTAACAAAGGTAGTTGAGTTGAGGCGATCCACGATCGCAAAAATGCCCTAGGAATAATCCCCGGTTGTATCGCCTCGGCTAATTGTTTGGAGAAAAAGCCTTTAATAATTTAGCCAAATTCAGGAAAAATGCATCGCAATGCTTATGTAGGGGGCGATAGTATTCGGGCAAAAAACTTATCCGATTTCACCATAACCTTTTACCAGAATGCTTCGCCCGGAGGATCGATTAACAACCTTTCTACTCAGTTGCTAATATTAAGACCAAGGTGCGTAGCAGCAGTCGAACCTCCGTGATATTACGGAAACTTTTTGTTAGGGGCAGGATCGGCCAACGTGAAAATCTTTAAAAAATTCTTTAAAATAAAGAGGAGTCCTGGAAAATAACAGAAAAATAATGGAGAACTTATTGATATGAACATCTGATTCGAGTAAGGTAGCGAGTTGACTCGCTCCATATTTGAACCTTAGACACTTTAAGGCGTCAAAACCCCTAACCAGCCATCAAGTAATTATCGTTCGTGATGGATCTGGAAAATATTCAACCAGGATTTCAGTGATTCATAGCTGTAAATGTTTATATGTAATGTTTTCTTCCCGTCTCAGGAGACTTATGGTGAGTAAAAAACGCGGACTTGTACTCGGTACAACGGCATTTATGTTAACGGCGATTACGGTGACGGTCACGGGACTGTTGTCTCAAGGACAAGCCTTTTTTCAAGATAGCCCTAAAGAATTGGTCGATGAAGTCTGGCAGATCGTTGACCGGGAATATGTGGACGGCACTTTTAATAGTGTAGATTGGCGAACGGTGCGTCAGGATTATGTGGAAAATCGATCCTATCAATCGATGGATCAAGCTTATGAAGCGATTAGAGAAATGCTGGAACAAATCCAGGATCCATACACCCGGTTTATGAATCCCGAAGAGTTCCGCAATATGCAAATTGATACTTCTGGGGAACTGACTGGGGTGGGTATCCAGTTGGCGCAAGATGAAGAAACGAAGCAACTGGTGGTGATTGCGCCGATTGAGGATACCCCGGCTTTCCGGGTGGGGATTCAAGCTAGAGATGTGATTGTGAAAATTAACGGTCAGAGTACCGAGGGCATGGATGTTAACCAAGCGGTTAATTTAATTCGCGGTCCGGTGGGTACAGAGGTGACTTTGACCATTAAGCGGGAAGAAGAACCGGAAAAAGATTATACGATTCGGCGCGATCGCATTGAAATCCACCCAGTTCGCTATAGCGTGCGTGAATCTGACAGTGGCAAAATTGGTTATATTCGCCTCAACCAGTTCAACGCCAACGCCACCGAGGAAATGCGCCAAGCGATAAAAGACTTAGAAAGTCAAAAAGTCACGGGCTATATTCTGGATTTGCGTTCTAACCCAGGTGGTCTGTTGTACTCCAGTGTGGAAATTGCCCGGATGTGGCTGTCCAGTGGCAGCATTGTCTCGACGGTCAACCGACGCGGGGAAATGGATCGCCAAGAAGCTTCGGGGCGATCGCTGACTGATAAACCCCTGGTGGTATTGGTGGATGGCGGTTCTGCCAGTGCCAGTGAAATTCTCTCTGGGGCATTGCAAGATAACGGACGAGCAGTGGTTGTGGGGACGAAAACCTTTGGTAAAGGCTTAGTCCAATCGGTGCGCGGTTTAGGTGATGGCTCTGGTTTAGCCGTGACGATCGCCAAATATCTGACCCCTAATGGCACAGATATCAACCATGAAGGCATTCACCCAGACATTGAGATTGATTTGACGGAAGAAGCCAGAGAAGCGATTAAAAAAGATCGCACTTTAATTGGCACCGAAACCGATACTCAATATGCGAAAGCGTTAAATGTGTTAAAAGAGGAAATTGCCGCCGCTCGCCGCATCCAAGCGGGAAATTAACGGTTTCCATTCAGCCTCAGATAAACCCGATGCGCGATGCCGCTTTTGCGATCGCGATTCGCGAATCGCCTCTCCTGGTGACGAAAAAGATACCCAAAAATACCCCCATCGTTCTACGATGTTGGGGTATTTTTCGTTGAGTCCATATAATAATGATTTATCCGATTCTGTGGCAAGATGACAGCGTTTTCCTGATTGACCAAACGCGAATTCCCGCTGAATATCGCCTGGTCAAAATCGATCGCATTGAGGATATGGCTGATGCGATTAAAACCATGATCGTTAGAGGCGCCCCGGCTATTGGGGTAGCGGCAGCCTACGGAATGTATTTAGGGGCTAGAGAAATTGAAACCGACCACAAAAGTATCTTTTTAGAAAAATTAGCCGAATTTGGCCAACAGTTGCGGCAAACTCGTCCCACTGCGGTCAACTTATTTTGGGCGATCGACCGGATGTTAAAAACTGCCCAAGAAACCGAGGGAACCGTCGCGCAAATTAAGACTGTGCTTCTGGAAACTGCCAAAACTATTAATCAGGAAGACATCCAAACTTGTCAAGCTATTGGGGACAAAGGCTTAGAAGTTTTACCCCCCAGCCCGCAGAAACTGCGAATTCTGACCCATTGTAATGCTGGAGCCTTAGCCACTGCGGGTTATGGCACTGCTTTAGGGGTGATTCGTTCGGCTTGGAAAGCGGAACGTTTAGTGCGGGTCTATGCGGATGAAACTCGTCCCCGTTTACAAGGGGCCAAACTAACAGCTTGGGAATGCGTGCAAGAAGGAATTCCCGTCACCGTGATTACCGATAATATGGCGGCTCATTGTATGAAACAAGGGATGATTGATGCAGTGATTGTCGGGGCCGATCGCATTGCCGCAAATGGGGATACAGCGAATAAAATTGGCACTTATTCTTTAGCATTAGTGGCCAAAGCCCACCAGATTCCTTTTTTTGTTGCGGCACCCCTTTCTACCATTGATTTTCAGTTAGCAACTGGGGCAGAAATTCCCATTGAGGAACGCGATTTTGCCGAAGTTTATCAAGTAGGTGAAACGGTTTTAACTCCCCCTGGAGTAGATTTTTATAATCCAGCTTTTGATGTGACTCCGGCAGAGTTAATTACTAAAATTATTACGGAACATGGGGCAGTCAATCCAGGGGATTTAAAACCGTTTCAATAAATTTGTTGGTTGGTTGTTGTTGGTTGGTTGTTGTTGGTTGGTTGTTGTTGGTTGGTTGTTGTTGGTTGGTTGTTGTTGGTTGGTTGTTGTTGGTTGGTTGTTGTTGGTTGGTTGTTGTTGGTTGGTTGTTGTTGGTTGGTTGTTGTTGGTTGGTTGTTGTTGGTTGTTGTTTGTTCTCCTCTGCTCCTCTGCTCCTCTGCTCCTCTGCTCCTCACCCAACAACCAACAATCAACAATCAACAATCAACAATCAACAACCAACAACTAACCAATAACCAATAACCAATAACCAATAACCAATAACCAAAAATGTAAAAGTTTGAGGATTTATTATTGTCTATTCCAAAATCCAGGTATTCTGATAGGTGTGTTGCTACGTCCATACAGTTGCTACAGGAGGATGGAGATGAAACCTTCTATTGGTGTCAAGGAGTCCATTGAACAAAGACGGGCGGCCCGTGCGTTTCGTCCTGATGTTATTCCCAGGGTGATTTTGGCAGAAATTCTGCGCTTAAGTTTGCACGCACCTTCTGGGTTTAATCTCCAGCCTTGGCGATTTATTGTGGTGCGCGATCGCGAAAATAAGGAAAAATTAAAAGCTTGTGCCTTTAATCAACGGCAAGTGACTGAGGCGCCGGTGGTGTTGATTTGTTGTGGCGATCGCCGGGTTCTTGACCCAGATTATATTGAATCAGTGATTTCTTTGGGGATGAAAACCGGGGCGATCGCCGATCCATTAGCGGAATATATGCGATCGGCGATTCCTAAGATTTTTGAGCATAAACCCTCTTTTGAAAACATAGAAACTTGGACAAATCGGCAAACCATGCTGGCAGTGGCGCATTTGATGATTGTGGCTAAAAGCTATGGGGTGGATAGTTGCCCAATGGAAGGGTTTATCGCTTCTGAGGTGAAAGCGGCATTTAATATCCCGGAAGAAGTAGATGTTTGCTGTCTGCTGCCCCTGGGTTATGCCGCTGAACCCATGAAACCTTATGGGGGACGTTTTGAAACAGACCAACTTGTTTATAGTGAAACATTTGGCCAACCCTTTCACCGATAACTACCGATAATTACCGATAATTTTAGACAAGTCAAACACAAACCACTCTCAAAAACTATTCTGGAAAGCAAGACTGTGGGACAAAAATTATGAGTCAAACTGATTATACTGACTATCCCGAAAGATTACAACAGTTAATGCAGCAGGTAGGACTGAGAAGTTTGCGCGAACTCAGTCGCCAAGCGGGGGTTTCTCGTTGGCAGGTGCAACAATTACGGGAAGGCAAAGCGTTACAAATGCGGGGCGAAAGTTTGCTGAAACTCTGTGCCGCCCTGCAAATTTCCCTGCATGATTTAGTCAGCCAATTTGCGGCGGTGGAATTAACGCCCCAAGAAAGGCAAGAACCGAAAGACGGAACCGGAAAAACAGATTCCTATCAAGCCGAATATCAACGCTTAAAAACAGAGATGGCACAACAGCGAGAAGTGTTGATGCAGGAATTTCAGCAGTCTGGTTTACAAATACTGGAATCTTGGTTAAAGCAATGGCCAAAAGCGGTCTATGCTGCCCAGCAAAATCCTCAGTTACTCGCGGTGAATTTGTTGCCGTTAATGCGTCCCGTGGAAGAGTTGGTGAAACAATGGGGAGTCGAGGCGATCGCCCCAGTTGGTTCCCAGGTGGCTTACGATCCCCGCTGGCATCAACTCACCCAAGGAACGGCGGAACCGGGAGCAATGGTTACAGTAAAAAGTCCCGGTTATCGTCAAGGCGATCGCCTGCTTTATCGCACAGAAGTTAGTCCATAAAAAGGGTTTTAAAAATGGTTTTTACCTGTAAAAAGTTCAGTAATTTATGTGAATTTATCTCGGTAAATTAGCGATTTAGCTATTCACACCGAGAGGATTGAGCCAGCGGGAAATCTCTTGTTTAAGCAAATCCGGTTCTCGATGAATTTCTTGCTTCACCCATTGGGCGATCGCATCGATAGGCGAAAACTCTTTTCCCGGTTTCCATTGCACATTTTGACTCAACGGAGTCAGGTGATTTCCCGGCAGAATTTTCACCGTCACCATGTTAGAAAATAGTTGTTGTAAAATGGGATTTAAACTGAGAGTTTGATCCAAATTGTCCTGCTTAAACTTAATTAACAAATTTCGCCGAACTTGGTATTTGCGACCAATAATATCATTAGTTTCCCTGGGATTTGGGCTAAAATCAAAATCAAAATCATCCGGTAAATTTTCCGCAAAAGGAATCGATCGCCGCGCCGGAAAATTGTTAAAAGAAATCAGAATATTTCCTGCCCGTTCCACGGAAAATAAACTACCAATTAATAAATGTACCTTGCAGCCCATACTATGCCCTAATCCGTAAACGGGCAAATAGCGATTCGGTAATTTTCCCGCCATTTGCAACTGTTCCACACACCACTCGAAGCTTTCCAAAACATTCCGGGCAATCTCGCGATGATCGAAAGTATTAATAAACGGTGTAGCGACGATCGCATAACCTTTTTTACTGGTGTCTTCTAACAAAGAACGATAGGTTAAATGGGGCGCTGCACCGATAAAAGCACCGCCAATAAAATGCACTATTCCCTTGGGACGAGAAGGAATATAAACCCAGTTACCAGAAAATTCTTGCCACTCCATATTTGTTGTTGGTTGTTTGTTGTTGGTTGCCCCCCCCTTGAAGGGGGGGTTGGGGGGGGTGTTGTTGGTTGTTGTTTGTTGGTTGTTGGTTGTTGGTTGTTTTTTCTTCTGTCTAATATTACCACAAGTTGACTAAATTATCTCACAAATTTTTCACCGATTACGACGTTGGGCAAACCAAGATTGTAACTGTTGACGGCAGGGAGTTTCAAGAATGCCACCCAGCACCGATAATTTATGAAAAGAACAAGCACTATCGGGAATATTTGCTACAGTACGAATTGCCCCGGTTTTTGGGTCATCGGCGCCATAAACCAATAACTTTAAACGGGATTGCGCGATCGCACCGGCACACATGGGACAAGGTTCTAAAGTTACATACAAAGTACAATCATTCAGGTGCCAATTTTGTAACATTTTTCCGGCCAATCGTATGGCGATAATTTCGGCATGGGCGGTGGGGTCGTTGTCGCGTTCTCGGCGGTTTTCTCCTTCAGCAATTAATTCATTTTGACTATTAACAATCACCGCCCCTACGGGAATTTCCTCTGCTTTTCCGGCATTTTCTGCCAGTTCTAAAGCACGATTCATCCATTTTTTATGGTTAATATAAATTGGATTTTCTAGCATAGGTTTAGGGAATTGGGTGTAGGGTGTAGGGTGTAGGGGAAAACAATTATCAATTATCAATTACACCCCAAACAACAAACAACAAACAACAAACAACAAATAACAATCAACCATCAACAATTATCTAGATAAAATAATTAACCTTTTCTTTGGCAAAGGCGATCGCCTCTTCTGGGGTAGATATTTTACCTTCAGCGCGGGCGATCGCAATTTCCGTCAGCAATTGACCGATTTGTGGGCCACTGGATATTTCTAAAGCTGTCATTAATTGCTGACCTGTGACTAAAGGCGTGGGATGAGCAATTTGATTTTCTGGGTTAAGATATTTTTCTATCAATTGATTCAGAAACCCGGTTTCTTCCGTTCCTTCTATTTTTGCGGCAATGATTCTAACAGCCAATGCCGGAAACATTTCTTTGACTTCCTGAAAGAAAGAATATTGCGATCGCACCCTCGTTCCCAGGCTCCAGCCTGGGAACGAGGTTTCAAAATCCTGCTCTGAATTATTCTGCTCAATAGTTTGATATAGCTGCCACCCCTGCACCACGCGAAGCACGGCGCTAATTTCCGCCCGACTAAACTTTAAACGGACTAATTGGCTTTCCGCTTGCTTTGGTTCAGGAGATACCAAACTCGCCAATTTAGCCACACCTAAATAACTAGAAATTCGCAAACTTTCCGACAAAGAAATAGAAAGTTGCAGCCCCAATTCTGGCCAAGTTTCTGCTAACTTAATCGCCGCTGCATCAATGCTTTCTACCACAGCGAAACTTTCCCTCGTTGCATTGGGAAACCACATCCCCAGTAACCCATCTTCCCACGCGGTAGTCAAGGGATTTGCCCCTTGGGGAGAATCAAGAATATAATTCAACTCCGTTCTAATTCGTTCTGCTGCCACCTGTTTCAAAAATGGTGCTAATTGACGGATGGCTTTTTGGGTTTCTGGATCGATGGTAAAACCCAATTGGGCCGCCTGACGATAAGCCCGCAATAACCGCAATGGATCGTCTGCCAAATTAGTAGGCGAAACCATGCGAATGATGCCACTTTTAATATCTGCTTCACCATTAAAAGGGTCAACAAATTCACCAGTCCGGGGATGATAAGCGATCGCATTCATGGTATAGTCCCGGCGGCCTAAATCTGTAATTAAAGTAGACCCTTCTTGTTTAGCAAAATCTACGGTTGCATTCTGAAAAACCACCCTAGCAATCTTACGTTTCTCATCAAGTACCACAAAACCAGCCTTATATTCTTTGGCAATTTTACTAGCAACGCTCACCGCTTGACCGGGCAAAACAAAATCCAAATCAAGATAGCCTAATGCAGCGGACTGGATTTTCCCTTGCTGTTGCAGCAGGGCATTTCGCACCGCCCCTCCCACCAAATAAGCATCATTCGGCAACCATTCCAAGCTAAATGGCCAAGTTTTCGGGGATAAAATGGCGATATTTTCAAAATTTTGGTTGTTCATGGGTATTAGGGTAGGTATCTAGACCGAGGGACTCGACAAATTTAGGACTGTATAAGCTAGATTAACAAAAAGGTCGTGGAGTTTGTCGTGGAGTTTGTCGAGATGTGTATTTGTATTAACTGCCATTATGTAGACCGCTGCATCACCTATCACGCGGTGGAAACCCAACACCAACAACCCCATTTAACTGATATTCCAGATTTTGATCCCATTGAACCATCGATTAATGTGAATATTCGCTCTCAAGCAGATGCGATCGAAATGGAATGGGATGTCGTGGGTTGTAACAGTTTTCAAGCAGAAATGGGTAAATGGGCTCGCTTGCGTCCGGGAGAAGCCATTCCCACATAACCGAGGGTCGGGGAAGGTAGGGACTGGGGGTAAAAAAAATCCTCTCGTCCCGAAAGCCCCTCTGCTTTACCATTAAAATAGACTTCTTGCAACGCCCTAAAAAGCCCCCCTTAAAAAGGGGGGTTGGGGGGATCAATCCGTTATGAAAGCACTCTTGTAAAATCATCAAAAAAATCATCAAAATTCTCAATGAGAGGATAAAATAATGGTTGCTCAAATCGAGGCAAAAACCAGTAAAAACACCAATATTATTTATCCCGATAGTGATGGACAACCAATAGCAGATAATACCAAACAATTTCGCTAAATTACAGTGATTTATTATAATCTAGAATGGCTATTAGATCGGGATGAAAATATATTTGTGGCGGGGGATTTGCTCTGGTATCCAGTGGAAGGAAATAATAAGCTACGTCAAGCCCCAGATGTGATGGTTGTATTTGGGGCGAAAAAAGGCGATCGCGTAAGCGGTGCGGAGCACTATCGCGGTTCTTATATGCAATGGAAAGAACAAGGAATTAGCCCGCAAGTAGTGTTTGAAATTCTCTCTCCCGGTAATACCTTAACCGAAATGAATCGCAAACAGGTTTTTTATAACCGTTACGGGGTAGAAGAATACTATGTCTATGACCCGGATAAAAATGATTTAAGTGGGTGGTTGAGAGGCGAACATGGACTAGATATTATTGAGACTATGACTGGTTGGATCAGTCCTCGTTTAGGCATTCGCTTTGACTTATCCGAGGAGCAATTACAACTTTTCCGTATTTTTTGAGATATTAATTGGTGGGCAATGCCCACCCTACACCCGTAGGGACACGGCAATGCCGTGTCCCTACATTTATTGCCGTGTCCCTACATTTAATGTTAATTTAATGTTGAAGATTTTTGACATATTGCTGAAAAGCAGGAATAACTTGAAACACAGTTTCCTGGTTGTGAATCTTTTGTGCAATTAAACCGCGTCTGACTAAAGATTGAATGGCGGAAAATACATCGGTTGGCGAACCTTGATAGGTTTTTAATAATTGAGGCAAATTAGCCGGGGCTGCTTGAGCGATCGATGCATTTAACACCTGTTTTTCTGTGGGGGAAAGTCTCTGATACTGTTGCTGTAAAATTAGGGTTAATTCATCTCCTAAGATGGAGAACTCTGATTGATAACTGAGATAGGCAGCGACTCTCCCAGCAAATAAATTATTGATAGTCCGAGCGGTCAATTTTAAGTATAGGGGATTGGCTTGAAATAAGTTGATTAATTCTCCCCATTTATCTTGGTCTAATAAATCATTTTGTTGGAGAATTTCTCTGGCAGCGGCTTCACTGACCCCGGTGAGATATAAAACCTGTACTCCCTGATAATCCGGTGGAAAAGTGAGAATTTCTAAAGCCGGTTCCGAACTGGTGAAAATTAGACAACTATTATGATCCATTTCTCCCAGAAGTTTAAAAAAAGTGCCGTAATTTTCGTAACCTGTTTTATAAGTGCCGGAAAGTTGCTCACCCTGAAAAAGTTGTTGCCCGTCGTCGCAAATGATTAGACACCGAGAATTGCGTAAATATTCCAGCAATATTGCCAGTTGAGCCTCTATGCGATCGGGCAAGTCTGTAACTGGGCGATCGCAAATAAATTCAGTTAATTTTTTCAGGGTGGTTTCTAGGGGTGGAGAAGTGCGGAAGCTATGCCAGAAAATGCAATCAAATTGAGTCTGAATTTGGGTAATTAAATGACGGGCGATCGCGCTTTTGCCAGTACCACTAATTCCCAAAATAGCTACGAGGCGACATTGTTTTTGGATAATCCAGTTTTCCAGGGTAGTGAGTTCACAAGTGCGACGATAAAATTTGGCGATCGCTGGTGCATCTCTTAAATTTAATCTGGGTTTGTCTTGGGGATTTTCTTCAGTTGCGGGTGGTGGAGGGGGTGAGTTTTGTTTAGCTTTTGAATGATGTAGGGGTTCGGTACAAACATTTAGGTGACTTTGTACAAAGTTAAAATCCCCGAAAGTTGAATGATAAACTTGATATCTTTCAATGGCGGATCTAAAACTAGACTTGGTGACATTTTCCTCTAATATCTCTGAAATCATTTGCCATAACTTTGAAGCCACATTACCCACATGGCGATCGCCACATTTAAATTCCTTAGCAATCTGGGAATATTTTTTCCCTTGCCAACTACCCCGCAATATTTTTTGTTGCAGATTATCTAAATGCTTGCCGGTTTTGGCTAAAACTAGCTCGTCAGCGACCCTTAAGGCTTCGTTAATATCCATATCCAAGTAAATACAGAGACTGCGGGTATTATACCAAATTTTTGTGATATTTTGTGAGATTTTATTAAAAAATGTGATATTTTCTGAGATTATCTGACAAGTTTTTAGTTTTTTTGTCTAAAAAAATAGAGTAAATTAATGATCAAAAATGATATTTAAAACTTGATGAAATTTATTATTTTTGGTTAGTATATAAGAAATGAGCCATAGAAAATAGCTATAAATGAATTTAACATCTTTCATTCTTAACACGGCCAGTTCGGCGCTGTCTAACATCATAGCTAATATGGTCAACAATCAGACCAAAGCAGTAAACCAGGCAGAATTAGAGAGACAAGTCAGTCAGTTAGTGGCTGAAGAGATTAAAAAGCATAACCTAAGAACTCAAGATGAAGAATTAAAAAAAACAACTGCCGAAATCTTGAATCAAGTCAAGCGTTTATCATCAATAACTTCGGAGCAAAAATCAACCAATCCAAAAAGCAAATATCAATTTAACGAACCAATAACAGCTACTTATGCCCAAGCCAGAACTTACACTAGAATCGATTTAATCAAATCACAGGTCAGGATAGCACTGCGTAGAACAACGGATCTTAATGATTACACCATAGAAAATTACATTTTGTCAGGAATAGCATATCAGAATATTAGTGAAGTCAATGTTTATGGATTAGATTTCTACAATTTGTGTCAAGCACAGTTAATTATCAAAATTGACTGGGATCGATACCAAGCAAGGATGGCTAATGGTAAAGCGACTGTTGTCATCACGGAAGATGGCCAAACTTGGATAGATGGTACAGCAATTGAGTTATCGGAAGCGATCAAATTATTTATGGACTATGCGGAGCGAAATTTCCTCACAGCTAAATGTTACACATCCTATAGGGGTAGATCGGTGGCACGCTAACAGTGTGTTGGGAATGGTTACCGCTGACCCGATTCAATGGGGTGGTCGTGCGGATGTAATGTTGCCATTTTTTTCGATTCCAGAAATTGATGAGGTTCGGGTGGGTTTTTATTGTGTGGGTTGAGGCTGATAAATTAGAGCAATTGGGTCGATTTCATAATTACTCAAAAAAATCGGTGCGTTACGCGGTCAGATAATTCACTTGACCCCCGTCTTCACGGGGGCAGGCTTTGCCCGAATATTTTGACCCGAATGGCGCACCCTACCGAAAATATTTTGCCTTGTGCAAATACCCCGTCAATTATTCAGCGGCACAATTTTCGGGAAATTGACAACAAGCGGCATATTTTTCTGAATGATAAGTTTCATTCCGTTTGCCAAATAAGATATAGCGATTGTCCCGAATTTGCTCATAAAAGCGATCGCCCATCCATTTCATCCCTGGTAAAGCGCGATAAAACCCCACAAACCCATTGCCTCCGGGCAACAATCGGCCAATTTCTTCTGCGGCATCACTGCCTTGCCAGCGGTTTTCTGGGGCATTAGCATCAATCAAAATCATCCCCAACTCACAATCTTTCGGCGTAATCTGAAACTGACTCAGGGTGGCATTATCCTGCATAGGAATATAAGAAAATATTTGACCTTGGTCTAACTTTTCTAAAAATTGCACCAAGGTGACACAAAGATTGCAGTTGCCGTCATAAATTACATAATATTTCATCATTAAAATGCTCTAATTTCTCTGTGTTCTCTGTGTCTCTGTGGTGAAAATTAACCAGAGTGGATTCCCGCATTCGCGGGAATGACAGGGCTAATAGCGGGTAGGGTGGGCAATGCCCACCCTACACCTTATTTTTCAGGTGGGCAATGCCCACCCTACGAAATTTCTGCCGCCAACAACGGATCTAATTTGCCTTCACTATCTAATTGATAAAGGTCATTACAACCGCCAATATGTTGGTCATTAATAAATATTTGGGGCACCGTGCGACCGCCATTCGCCCGATCGCTCATTTTGCCTCTTGCGGCATCATCCCCATCAATTTTATACTCAATATAATTCACCCCTTTCCAACCCAGCAACATTTTGGCACGAATACAATAGGGGCAAGTTTGCCAAGTGTAAATTTCCACTTTGGCTTTAACATTTTCTGGTTGACGACCCAATAGACGATTAATAAATCCAAACATATTTTAATTTTGATTCTTGATTCTTGATTGTTGATTGTTGATTGTTGGTTGTTGGTTGTTGATTGTTGATTGTTGATTGTTGGTTGTTGATTGTTGTTTGTTGGTTGTTAACAGGGTGAGAAAGGGAAGGAACGGTCAATGTATGGGCGAAGCATTCACGCATATATCTGATGGCTAAAACCACAATATTTCTACGGGAAATGCTTCGCCCCTACAACAATGAACCAATAACCAATAACCCATTAAAAAGGATTGGCAATGAGAGAGAAATAAAAGCCATTTTCTTGCCAGGTGCGATCGCGGGACTTGAAATCGATTAAAGGATAACCCCAATCAACTCTAGCGGTGAGGCGATCGCTCCATTGAAATTGTAAACCCAACCCCACAGAGGCCAAATTCTTATCTTCTGGATCGGGCCCATCACTATTCCAACTGGTGCCCACATCCAAAAAAGGGGCCACCTGCACCACAATACTGCGGTCTTCGGTCCTAAATACAGGCAGGCGCACCTCTGCGGAAGCGAAAATAGCATTATCGGTCAACAAAGCATCCTGACGATATCCCCGGACACTTTGCTGACCCCCCAAACCAAACTGTTCCAGAGGCACCAGGGCATTCGGGGTTAGCTGCAAATCCGATCGCAGCAACAACACGGTATCTGGGGCTAACAAGCGCAACAACTGCATTTGACCGCGCCAGCCAAAAAACTGACTATCCGGTTCATCATTATTCACCGTGGCATCAAACCAACCCACACCCACACTAAACTGAGAACGGGCGGCAAACACTTGTCGGGCATCACGGGCGGTCACTTCTTGGAAGAAACGCAAAATCGAGAGTCGGGTTTCCCCGTTGTCATTCGCCCCAGGAGAGAGGGGGTAATTCACCCCTAATAATGATGTATCACTTTCGCGGCGCACCCCAGTAATCCCCAGAGAAAATTCTCTCGTCGGGGTTTCGATTAATGGTTGACGAAAGCTGAGTTCATAGTTGCGAGACTTAGCTTCAATATTTACGCGATCGAAGGGCGGCTCAATAATTTCACTATCCGTATTACTGTAGCTAAAAATTAAACGACCGTTGCGAGCATTAATGGGAACACTATAGTTACCTTCCCATTGATCGCTGCCTTCGGTGCGAGTATAATTCACACTCAGGGCATCACCATAACCGAGAAGGTTGGCGTGACCAAGACTCGCTTGTTGGCGAAAAGTCCCCACACTCGGAGCCCGACCATTATCAATAGTGAAAGAACTGCGATAAGGGGATGCTTCTCGGACGGTGACATCAAGTAAACTTTGCCCGGGACGAGAACCCGCTGAAAGTTCCGCTGAGAGAGTTTCAATTAACGGATCGAGTTGTAGCATTTGCAACCCCGTCAGCAGGCGATCCACATTTAAAGCCCCGTCCGTGGCGACTTCCAAACGGTTTTTCACATAGTTGGGTTTTAAATGGCTGGTGCCCGTGACGGTGATGTCTTCGATCGCCCCTTCCAGGACTTGAATATTCACCACCCCTTCAGACAGTTCTTGGGGAGGAATAAAAGCCCCAGAGGTGATGTATCCACTACTTGTATATAATTCGGTGACTTTAGAACGGGCTTGCAACAGTTCGGCAAACGATAACGGGCGATTAGTAAACTCGGCTAAAAGTTCCTGAAACCGTGACGGATCAAACACCGTACTGCCATTGACCAGGAATCTTTGCACTTCAATACTTCTGGGAATAGGGGCGCTGGAATCCGGTGTCGGGCTGGGTGCCGTGGGATCTTGGGGCGCCGGTTTTAACAGTTCTTCTGGGGGTGGCAGTAAGGTGGGAGTCGGGAGTTCCGGCTGAGTGGAAGGCAGCGGGTTGGGAATATTGCTAGGGGCAGAAGTTTGGGCGATCGCTCCCTGGGGCAGCAAACCGCTGCTGAGTACCAACAACGGTAATAACCCATAAGATCCGAATGAATTTATGAATTTTGCCCAGAGATGGTTTGCCCATATCTGGTTTGGGGGAGACAAGGGGGGACAGGGCAGGGTTTTGGCCTTCGCGCTGCGTACCGGAGGAAATCGTCGAGGCAAATTACCCCAGCGATCGGTGATTGGTAAAGATAAATCTGAAACTTTTGTAGTTGGTCGCATCTCAAATATCAAAAAAAGCTTAAATGGTCAAACGGGAAATCGGCATCTATAACAACTACGAGTCCTACATGGGATTTTCCGTGAGTTTAATCGTTTCCTGGGGCGAGATGCACCTTTACCTTTATGTTATTTTGGATCTCCCCTAGAGTCAGATCGTCACGGTATTGAGCCTGGTAATCAGCATTGTTCTACCCTTGGACACTAACACTGATTGCCTAATTCACACAAGCCAAGTAGGTAACAATTTAGGTAACAATTTAGGTAACAATTTAGATTGCTCTGGATTTATCCGATGATTGGTAATGATTAAATCCTGATTATTTCCGATCTACTATCTATCTATTATATAGCTTTTACGGCCAATTTTCAATATAACTTCAACTTGTTTTTTTTTCGTTTTTTAAAGAAAAAACGGCGCAATTATTGCGCCGTTAGCCATAATAAATCAGTTTTGAGAAATAATTTTTATTTCACTAGAAATCAAAATAAATATAAGCTTGTCCATTTTCCGGGGCGAATATCCAAGCCACATAAAGTAAGACCGGGACTAACATAATTTTCACCGGCCAATTAATTTGGAATTTTAACTGTTTATATAAAGTATAGGATAAGCCCATCAAAATCCCTAAAGCACCCAACAGAAAAGCCAAATCCAATCGGTCAATGCCCAAAGTTTCCTGATACACTTTTTGAGCAAATTGAATATCAGCGGAATGTCCCCACAAATGGGAAAATACCCAACTAGAATCTTTTAACACGGGTAGGCGAAACACCACCCAAGACATAAATACCATGCTTTGAGTTAAAGCCCAAGCCAACACCACACCGGGAATACTTTCCCACCAAATTTTTAAGGCATTCACTTGTTCAGAAATAGCATCGGTAATCCGGTGAATTGCTAAGGCTAAACCATGTATTCCTCCCCAAATAATAAAGCCCCAAGCGGCCCCATGCCAAATTCCGGCAATTAGCATGACGATTAACAAATTCAAGCAAGTTCTAATCAAGCCTTTGCGGGAACCCCCCAAGGGAAAATAAAGATAATTCCGCAACCAGTCTCCTAAGCTAATATGCCACCGCCGCCAAAAGTCCGCAATGTTGGTACTAAAATACGGAAAATCGAAGTTTTCCGGTAGATTAAATCCCAATAATAAGGCGGTGCCTCTAGCCAGATCCACATAGCCACTAAAATCTAAGTAAAGTTGCAACCCATAGGCAAAAATTGCCAGCCATAAATCTCCACTGCCGGCCCTTTGTAAGTTATCAAAGGTCAAATTTACAAAACTACCGAGGCGATCGGCGACGAGTCCTTTTTTCACTGCCCCGCCCGCAATTAACCAAAGCCCCTCAATAATTTGATGAGAGGCGGGAAAATGAAGAGTTTTCAGTTGTCTCACAAAGTTATGATATCGGGTAATTGGCCCAGAAATTAGTTTGGGAAAGAAAAATTTATAAGCCGCAAATCGGAGTAATTGACGACTCGGTGGGGCGCCCCGATAAACATCGACTAAATAAGCAATACATTCAAAACTAAAAAAGCTAATCCCTAGGGGTGGGGTAATATTTTCTGAGTACCAGGTGGCAATTTCTCCCGCTATGGGCAAATTGAACAAAGTTTCAGCGGTGGTGCAGAAAAATGCCACATATTTAAAGCCAAATAAGAGTAATACATTGGACAGAATGCCAATGGACAAAATTAGATATTGGAAATTTACCAGGGTGAGAGAGGCGATTTTTCCGGCGATGGTTTCATGGAGGCTATCGACTTGTGCGGAGTTTAGTTTTCCGACTCGTAAGCTGTTACTCCAGCCCAAAACCCGGCCAAAGCTATAGTTAATTAAGATGCTGAATAAGAGCAGGGGAATGTACTTAACTTGTAGGGATGCGTAAAATATCAAACTGGCAATCAGCAGCAACCACAGGCGCGATCGCTGTTTTTGCACCGTCCAGTAAATCACTAGAAGACTTAGCAGGAACAGGAAGTAAAAAATTGAGATAAATGTCATTGAAGGTCTTGATGATAAAAAATTAAGGATGCCAATACCATTTACAAAAACTTATAATAAATATTTATATTGTAGGGTGGGCAAAATTCCACCATCATATATGGTAGGGTGGGTAATTTTTTTTGCCCACCCTACGAATGTTCGGGGCTGTTGGATGAATTTTTGTAAATGGTATTATACCTATAATAAGGGCGAAGCATTCCCGCATCTATCTTATCGGTTCGCGATCGCATATTTCTCCGCTCTGGCAAAGTAAGGGCGAAGCATTCCCGCATCTATGTTATCGGTTTATGGCGCATATTTCTCCGCTCTGGCAAAGTAAGGGCGAAGCATTCCCGCATCTATGTTATCGGTTTATTCCGAATATTTCTACGGGAATGCTTCGCCCCTACAGCCCTACAGCCCTTAGTTAGATTGCAACTGGGCACTTAAAATTTGGCCAATGCGGGCATGAGTTTCTTGTAAATGAGCCACCGTTGCCAAGTCCAAATCATTTTGGCGCTTTTTCAGGGTGCTTTCTAAGGCTTTTTCTAGCTGATGCAAATTGTACCAAGCTAAGGTGCGGGCATCTTCCGGGACTCGGGTTTGCCGCAAGACCATCGCCGATAAAAGATTTAAATGTTCCCGTTGCAACGATCGCCGGGTGGTAGAAATTTGGGTTAGTTGCTTAGGATCTTGGAGCACTTCTGTCCAAATTCCTTGCTTGAGGGTATCGAACAATTCGGGAATGGTCAAAGACTCGGCCCATGAGGTTTTCAGTTCCAGGTCACGCAGACGCATTAAACGGGCAGGAGACAACAAGGAACTGAGGACGACTTGTTGCAGATACAGAATGCGATCGCCGATGGGATAATCCAAGGGAAAGACTAGGGTTCGAGTCCCCCAGTGAGACCAGCGTTGCGGGGCTAATTTATTCAGCAGTTCTGGGGAAAACTGAAAGGCATTTTCATCAAAAACATAAGACTGAATAACTTGCAGGGCTTCTCGTTGTTTTTCCACCGGAATAGGTTCAAAGGGCAAGCGACGGCCAACGCTTCCCGGTCGAATTCGTTGAAAAGACTGCCCCCCCACATATAGGGTAATATTTCTCACCTGACGGAGATAGTAAAAATAAAGACTATCAAAGCGATCGCGCACTTCAGTATAACTATCCCCACTAACTAAGTAGCGGCGATCCAAACGCTCCCATAAAGTGCGGGCATTTTCCAACTGCCATTGGGAATATTGCAACATATTGCTGCTTAAATCAAAGGCATTGGCGAATGGATCGAGAATATCAAAAGCATCCTCATCCGTAGAATAAGCTAACTCTGGTTCCACCGAAGATCGCTGGGCAATTTGTTCTAAGACCCGCCATTCCGCGTCTGGGGAAAATGCATCTATCGGTTCATAACCATACTGAATCGCCCATTGATCGTAAGGCCCAACCACCTGAGAAAAATAGTCACCCTGTGCAATCCCAGGGGGGGCTAAATTAACGGGCAAATAGTCCATCACTGATGATGCCAAACCTTTTTCCTGGGTAATGGTGCGATCGTTTAACTCTTCCGGGGTTAACATCGTACTGGCATGAAAATTATGGCGCAGTCCCAGGGTATGCCCGACTTCATGGGCGGTCAAAAATCTTAAATATTGATGAATAAAATCTTCCATTTCCTGACTGCTGGGCAATACCTGATTCACCATCGACAAAGACATGGCCGCGATCGCAAAATTTTGGGCTGATTCCATGCCATAACAGAGGTCATGTTTCCCCCGCAATTGAGAAAATAAGCCCCCAGCATTTGAGCCATTTTTAAATATAGCTTGACCGGGCGATAAATCAGCTAAATTATCAGAAAATTCTTGCCCCATACAGTTGGATAAATTGGCCAAATTGTTGAGTCCATCCGGTTGGCTGCTGGGACTTTCGATGTAGTTGCGATATTCTCCTTTCATAATTCTAATCACATTCGCATCCAAGATAATATCCGCATCTAAAATTTGTCCCGTCAGGGGGTTGACTCGTGATGGACCCAAACCCAAAAACCAAGGTTGAAATGAACTCGACCAGCGAATCGTGTTGTAGCGCACATCAGCGGGATCCCAGGTAGCATCGTCCGGCATTTGTTTGACCGCGATCGCATCTATAAAACCCGCTGCTTCAAAAGCTTTATTCCACATTAAAACCCCTTCCCGAATTGCCTCGCGATATTCCAGAGGCACCGTATTTTCGATCCAGAAAACAATCGGTTCTTTCGGCGGAGATAAGGGGGCATTCGGGTCTTGTTTTTCCAAATGCCAGCGGTTAATATATCGGACAAAGGGTTCTTTTCTCTTTTCAGAAAAATCCCGATAAGCCGTCAAAAAATAACCGACTCTTTCGTCCGCTAACCGAGGTTGATAACCATTGTTCATCGGCATTTCTGAGAAACTATACCGCACTCGCAGGGTCAAGCCCCGGCTATCCGGCAGACTGGGAATAGAGACTAAAGGATTATCACTTTTAAAGCCATAAACCGACTCAATTTCTAAGTTTAAAGGAAAAGCTTTGGTTTCGCCAAAATAAGACTGATTGTTATCTTTTTTATAGCTAGGATCTAATAATATTGGTAAATAATCACTCAGTTGACTCAGATCCTTTTCCGTCATTAGCATTTCGTTCAGGCTAATTAACAGAGTTTGTCGGGTGGGATGAATACTTTTAATCGGCAGCGAGTACAGCACCGAGTCACTAAAAGAAGTATCCAGCGATCGCTGCAAGGGGTCGCCCACTTCCGTCCTAAAGTTGACATTTTTCACCACAAAATGTACCCGATTTTGGACTTGCTGGAAATAAAACATGATATCTTGCAACGGCATCCCTCTTAACAGAGGCGCTTGGCCAATTCCTGAATTTAAGGTGATAATACAGAGAAAATTTTGATTCAGTTGCTCTGGCTTAACTTCTAAGTAAATTTGTGAAGAATCTTTTTTTCTATAGAGATTGAATAAACCCTCTACTTTTTCCGTATTTTTAATTACTTCATCAAAAGGAAGTAGTGGTTCAGACCCGGCCAAGGTGGAGTCTGAATTAGCATTTACTGACGCGGGAGAGGCTTGATTTAATGAGGTTTGAGCGGTGACTGCCCCAGCCCAAATTGCCGCCAAACCCAAACTAAGCCCTAAGCATAACAAGGACTTGAAAGGGTTGATATTTTTTTGGTTTCTTTGCTTGTTCATGGGTTTCTATCAGGCCAGCTACGCCAAATAATCTAAGATTAATTTTGCGAGAAATATCACACATAGAAACACCCTGAAATAAAAATAGATGAACGGTCATCCCTTTAACCCTGAGCCGTTAAACTCAGAATTTTTTAGACAGTTATCGTCTTATACCAAATACGGTTGTCAAAACCCGTCTATAAAGCCATCTGTCATTCCCGCCGATGGCGGCCTTCGCGGGGGTAAACTCCTGCGGGAATCCACAAGCGTTTTAGGTGACGATCGTAGTCAGTCTATTACAACCGGATTTGGTATTATTTTTTAACTGAAAAAACGATTTACTTGATTGGAAAATATAGTAGATACCCGGCTTTGCGGAAAATTTGGGGTTCTCCAAATGTCGGTTAGCTGGTAATTTTTCCGTCAGAAGATCCCCTTTCCTTTGTTTATATTTTATCTTAAGCATTCAAAAGTCTGCCGGGAACTTCAGGATAAATCCGCAGGAATTTATTTTTTTCAGAGAAAAATTTTCACAAAGAACTGTAGAGACTGATGGGTCTTCGGGATATTGCTCCGTAACGCGATCGCTGTCCGTAGGGGCAATTCCTTTGGCGCGGTGGTTGCCCCACCTTGGGTATTTGCTGTCACCCTGCGGAACCTTCACCCCCTTGCCCTTAGTTAGCCAAGTTATTAAAAAAAATCTTAAAAAAAAACTCGTGGCCAGCCTCCAATTGTAGGGTGGGCAAAATTCCACCATCATATATGGTAGGGTGGGTAATTTTTTTGCCCACCCTACGAATGTTAGTATTATTAAAAAAAATCGTGGCCAGCCTCCAATTGTAGGGTGGGCAAAATACCACCATCATATATGGTAGGGTGGGTAATTTTTTTGCCCACCCTACGAATGTTAGGGGCTTGCCCCTAGTTAGCCAAGCGATCAAAAAATTATCTAAAAATCATCAAAAAAATTATCAAAAAAATTATCAAAAAATCATCAAAAAAATCATAAAAAAACCGCTCCCTAAATTTCCGGGATGGTTTCGTCAAAATACAATTAACCGCTCACTTTCGCTGATGGGTCAGTGAGTCGATCTATTTAACAAAAAGAAATTATCCAGAATATTGGGGTAATTCTGGATATTTAGTTTGACATCTTTGAGGGATTTCATCATTAAAGTTCTAAATATCATCGAGACTGCTGACTTGCTTTCCAGGTGGTATAGCTGAGGATTCCCGTAGCCCCTAGAGCGAACCCCATCCCCGTGGGAACTCCGGCAACTGCGATCGCCAAACTGCCCACCCAAAGAGTTAAGGAGTAAATAAACAACACCGTTAATCGGTGAGATAACCCCGCGTCCAGTAAGCGATGGTGCAAATGACGTTTATCGGCCACAAACGGTGATTTACCATTGCGTAAGCGGTCAAAAATCACCGCTGACATATCTAAAATTGGCACGGCCAAAATCAGATAAGGCAAAATCACTGCGGTTACAGCCGTAGTTTTCACCAACCCAATCACTCCAACTCCAGCTAAGGTAAAGCCCAGATAATAAGAACCGCCATCCCCCATAAAAATTTGCGCCGGATTGAAGTTATAGCGTAAAAATGCTAGGGTCGCACCGGCTAAAGCCGCAGCAATTAACGCCGCTGCCGGTTGATTCATGGATAGGCTGACGATCATCATCACCATTGCCGCAATGCTACAGACCCCCGCAGCCAAACCATCCAAGCCATCAATCCAGTTAATCGCATTGGTTAAACCCACTAACCACAAAATCGTGATGGGAAAACTAATCCACTCTGGTAAATTCACCAAGCCCACATAAGGAATGCTAACGAAGGCAATTTGAACCCCAACTTGCCAAGCAGCCCCGGCGACAATGGTTTGTAAGAACAAACGCATAAAAGCCGATAACCCAAATAAGTCATCGGCCAAACCAATTAGGAAAAATAGTAACCCCCCGATGGTTACTCCCCAAATTTCATAGTCTTTTTCTGGAGGTAAAACCCCGAAACCACCAAGCCACCAAACGATTAATAGCGCCAATAAACTGCCCAAAAATATGGACACTCCGCCAAGGCGCACCATTGGTTTACTGTGCAACTTACGGCCTCCTGGAAGGTCGAACCTTCCACTTTTGAGACCAATTTTTTTCACAATTGGGGTTGTCCAGAGGACAACCAGAGACGCAACTAAAAAGGCAACCAGGTGGTAAATCTGGTAAGGCATATCAAAAGTAGTTAGGGTACAAATGTCAAACGTCTTATTTTAACGTTTACCTACAATTACTATATTTTAGACAATACTCCGCAAATAAACTTAAATTTATTTTTTCTCGAAGTTATGCTTTAAATAATTAACGTTATTTGTTATTTGTTATTTGTTATTTGTTGGTTGTTGGTTGTTATTTGTTGGTTGTTGGTTGTTGTTTGTTGGTTGTTCTCCTCTGCTCCTCTGCTCCCCCGCTCCTCTGCTCCGGAAGCTCCCTGTTGTTGGTTGTTTGTTGGAAAGCTAGAGGTAGGGTGTGTTAGGCGCTGCTTTTATCCTGGGGATATCATCGATCGCTATTTTTCAGCGCCGTAACGCACCTTAGTTTGTTGTTTGTTGGTTGTTGGTTGTTGTTGGTTGGAAAGTTGCTTGCGAGAGAAGCACTTTTTATCGGAGAAACCGATATCAACCGATGCATCCCCCTAAGTCCCCATGATTAAGGGGGACTTCGGGGGATATTCTAGAGCGATCGCTGATGTATCTTTAACCTCAAAATCCTGGACTTATGCTAAAGCCGTTGCACGAAACTGTAGAAAATTGGTTCTACTTTAACTACTCCGAAGAATAGAGAGTTCGCTTCCTGCTTCAACCAAAACTGTCGGCAGCACTCTGTCCACAGGCTTAAAATCGGACGCAACTCGCCCTATATCGAATCAGACTCCTACATCAAAAAACTTTGGAGTCAATGGATTTGACAGCAAAGCTACTCTACTCCATTATTTTCAGGAAGTTTAAAATTGGTGGATATACCCAATTGCCTTGTTACAGGTCTCCCAAAGCGAGAAGAGTTTTGTTCCGGATGTCAAGCCGTTAAATTTTTAAGCTTGGTTTTTGCTTGTAAACCATTCTATAACATTTTCTACAGTTTATGGTTAACGGTAATCAACCCCCACGGGAATTTTTAGGTGAGGATACAGGGGGAAGCGATCGCACAACTCAGTCACCCGACGACGACAATCAGCGGCCACGGATCCATCTTCGGGATTTTGCAGGCGATCGGCAATAATATTGGCAATCTCCTTAAACTCTTCCGGTCCCATGCCGCGACTGGTGACAGCAGGAGAACCCAAGCGCAGACCACTGGTGACAAACGGAGATTCTGGGTCAAACGGCACCGTATTCTTATTGGCGGTAATATTCACTTCGCCCAACAGCTTATCCGCTTGTTTGCCGGTCATGCCAATACTGCGTAAATCCACCAGCATCACATGATTATCCGTACCACCGGACACCATCTTCAAGCCGCGATCGCTCAATTGATGAGCCAATGCCCGGGCATTCGCAATCACCTGACTGGAATAAATGCTAAATTCTGGTTTCAGGGCTTCGCCAAATGCCACCGCTTTAGCCGCAATCACGTGCTCTAATGGACCACCCTGACTGCCGGGGAAAACCGCCTTATCCAATTTCTTACCCAATTCCACATCATTACTGAGGATTAAACCACCACGAGGGCCGCGCAGGGTTTTGTGGGTCGTCGTCGTCACCACATGACAATGGGGCACCGGGTTGGGGTGATGACCTGTAGCCACCAAACCAGCGATATGAGCCATATCTGCCAACAAATAAGCCCCCACTTCATCTGCCACTTGGCGGAACTTGGCAAAATCAATGATCCGAGGATAAGCAGAATAGCCACAAATGATCAACTTTGGCTGATGTTCCTTCGCGATCGCCAAAATTTGGTCAAAATCCAACTGTTCTGTCTCTGGGGACACCCCGTATTGCTTAACCTTAAACCACTTACCGGACACATTCACCGGGGAACCGTGGGTTAAATGACCTCCGTGGGACAGATCCATCCCCATAATCGTGTCACCGGGTTCCAACAGCGCCAAAAACACCGCAAAATTTGCCTGGGCGCCAGAGTGGGGCTGCACGTTTGCCCATGCCGCGCCAAATAGCTGCTTTGCCCGGTCAATGGCTAACTGCTCAATTTGGTCGATATACTCGCAACCGCCGTAATAGCGTTTTTTCGGCAAGCCTTCCGCATACTTATTGGTTAAGACTGACCCTTGGGCGGCCATCACTGCTGGAGAAGTAAAATTTTCACTGGCAATTAGTTCCAAGTGAGTTTGTTGGCGGTGCAGTTCTTGCTGAATCAAACCGGCAACAGCGGGATCGGTCATGGCTAGGAAATCTAAGTTAGTCTGAGTCACCGAATCATTCCTCATCTAGAAATTAATTATTGTAGTAGGTTGGGTTGAGGCAAGTTCACCAACCAATCAGGATCGTCGGCATGATGACAAATTTAAGGGGACGCTTGCGGCAAGAGCGAACCAAAATGAAGCAAAAGATACGACATCCGGGGTTTAATTTACATTAAGCTATGTTTCAAATTGCCCGATATTCCCTGGGGTTTGACCTAAAATATATGTATGGTCATAAGGGATCAACTGGAGGTGTGCAATGCTGGTCATTGTGATGGACGATCGGATCCTAAGTCCGCAAGCCATTTGTCAAAACTGCTTACTTGCCGATCGCACAGGACAACCTCGCTGGCGACATGGACAACTTAGCTGTGGTCATGCAGTGAGAAACTTTGCCGAGGGCAAACCCACCCAATATGAATGCGAGATGGGCTTTCGCATCAGCAATATTGATTAATCGGAATTACGCATCAACCGTTGACGTAGGGTGGGCAACGCCCACCAAAACCCGATCGCTCAGATTGTAGTAGATTCTTGATTGAATAATTTCACTGAATCTTCAGATTAAAATAGCATATCCCACCCAATAAATCATTCCCTGCGATGATTAGGTCTTGACAAAAAACTGATTCAGGACGGATTCACGGTGGATTTTGCACTGCCATCACCGCCCTATAAATAGACATATTGCTTTCATACTGATATCGATCCCCCCAACCCCCCTTAAAACCGCCATCGGCTTTTTGACTTGGGAAAGCACTCGTGTCTAATATCTCACCCATGAGAAATCATCTTTGCACCGTTCTGTAACCTGGGTGATCTGATGCCCTGTCATCCCAGGAGATTAGGCAATTAGATTCTCAGTACGTTATCCTAAATCAGATGCTAGACCAATTTGAGCATCTGATTCTTGATTCACGAACCCAGGAGATCCGAACATGACTTGGCGCGGTTCCACCACTACCGGCGATCGCCTATTGGCTTGCTTGCCCTATATTTTACCCTTAGTTAGTGTTTTAGGTTTTGGCTCTTATTTATTCGCCACTTTCCCCGTATTAATGGCTTTGCTGATTCCTTTTTTCCCTTTCATATTGTTATATTTTAATATTGTAGGCACTATTCCTTATGGAGAGTTAATTCTTTTCTTTGCCCTATTTTTATTGGTAGTGAGAAACTACAAAATTAAGCATTTT
This sequence comes from Oscillatoriales cyanobacterium, assembly GCA_011390955.1. GTDB lineage: Bacteria > Cyanobacteriota > Cyanobacteriia > Cyanobacteriales > Laspinemataceae > Planktothricoides. The sequence goes on from JAABRM010000004.1 coordinate 140,618, forward strand.
ATCCGCTACAATACGATGCAGTCGCTCTTATTATCAATCTTTCTCAGCTTATGCCATTGGACTTTGGAACTGCTAGGCTTTCCCCTGGCAGTTATTCCCGGTAGTAGCGTCACTTCAAATTTATTGATTAATATCATTAATACCACCATTTTCTTGGGAATATTCGGAGCAATTGGGTATTCTATAGTTCAAACAATTAGAGGAAAATATGCGGAAATACCCGTTGTTTCCGAGGCCGCTTATACGCAAATTCGTTGATTTTTGAACAAATAATCGAAAATTAATTCCATTTTCAACTATGATTATATGGAGGATAAAAAATGTGTCCACTGTGTTATTTGCTGAGTTTATTAATGATTTTTGGCACTTATTTAAAAATCGATGCTTTCTGGAATAGCGAACAAGTACATCAAGTGAGACGGTGGTTTGGCGATCGCGGCGCGAGTATTTTTTATTATTCCATTGGCGGGGCAATTCTGGCCTTTGGCTTATTTGTCTCTACGCAATAAAATGAATTTGTGCTAAATTGATTGCATATATCGTGGCATCACAAACGACAAAATCAGGGAAGCGATCGCCGGTTGGTTCTCCCCAGAAAACAATTTAATGCCGTGAATACGCTATCCTAAAATAATTAGTCAAATTAACCGTTTAAACCTAAAAAACAGGAGATTTCCGATGAATGGACGGGACACCGCCCCTGGTTTAGAGCGATTTTACGCCAGCCTGCTCTATCTGCTGCCTTTATTAGATGGCATCGTCTTTGGCGTTTTCTTATTCAAGCAAATTCCCCAATTACAACTGCTGTTTCTGCCGCTGCTACCACTGCTCCAGATTTATAACTCTTTCCCCTTTGCTGGACTGATTATTTTCTTTGCGCTCTTATTCGGAGTGGTGAGAAACGACAACATCAGTCATTTCATTCGGTTCAACACCATGCAAGCAATCTTATTAGACATCGTATTAATTTTATGTCGTCTAGTATTACAGCTTGTGAAAACAGCCATCCCCGTTGAGTTGGTAGTGGAAACTTTTTACAACACTGTTTTCTTGGGAATTATTGCCGCAGTAGTCTATGCAGTGGTTCAGTCTGCCAGAGGAATTTATGCGGAAATTCCCGCCATTTCTGATGCGGTCAAAATGCAGGTGCGTTAATCATTTTGGTTCCTCCTCACGCGATCGGCATCGTTAGTAGGGTAGGCTTTCCAGAAATCCCACCCTACCTTTTTCTGTTGAATAGTTAGTTGAATAATTATTAGACAATTCTGGCAAAATTCCAAAAAGCCCCCCTTTTTAAGGGGGGTTGGGGGGATCGATCTGTTATGCAAGCCAGAATTGTCTATTGTTTTGATTGTCTGAGGATAACGCTATTTTCCAAACTGCCGATCCCTTCGATTTCCACACGGACGCGATCGCCCACTTGCATTGGCCCAATCCCTTCAGGAGTTCCGGTTAAAACCACATCTCCGGGCAACAAAGTCATCACCTGAGAAATATAAGAAACGAGGACATCTGGGGGAAACACCATGTCATCAATCAGAGACGATTGCACGGGTTGCTCCCGGTCATTCAGAAACGTTTGCAACCGTCCCCCCGGACTCAGTTCACGCACAATCCAAGGCCCAAGGGGACAGAAAGTATCAAAACTTTTGGCTCTAGTCCATTGTCCATCTCGTTGTTGTAAATCTCTAGCGGTGACATCATTGGCGATCGTATAGCCCCAAATTTTTCCCTGGGCTTCTTCTGGGGTGCAGTCCACACAACGCTCCCCAATCACTAAAGCCAATTCCCCTTCATAATCGACCCTTTCTGACTGGGGAGGATAGCGAATCTCATCGCCATGAGCAATCACCGCTGTGGGTGGTTTCATAAACAGTAAAGGTTCATCCGGTACAGGGGTGCCCATTTCTGCCGCGTGTTTGCCATAATTTTTCCCCACGGCGACAATTTTGGCCGGAGTAACCGGAGCCAGTAATTTGTAATTGTCAGGTTCCAAAGACTTTTCCGTTGGTTGACCCCCTAGCCAAGGGGGTGCATCCAACACCTGAACCCCACGGCTTAGTTGTAATAACCCGTAGTAAATCTTGCCTTCGGGGGTTTGAATGCGGACATAGCGCTGTGCCATAACGTTAAAATGCAAAGAATAGTGGATTTTTGTTTTGTCGGAATGAAATCAAGGCTTAGGAGGAAATTCTGATTCTGATGATTCCTCCAGCCTTAGCTAAATTCAGCCCGGATATTTTGGATTTTTACCGGCCTTCAGCCGCACCCTGGTATTGGCAAAATCATAAGGTTTAACCTAGTCAAAAATATCGATTTTGGCATCGGTATGCAGAAATAATCTGAAATAATCATCTGAAATAATTTGCTACACATCTCTCCCTCTCGTCCCACTGTGTTGCTACTTAATGAACAGAAATGAATCGATCGCCACAGTTCCACAGGTTTTAGGCTTCGGTTGCATCCGCAACCCATGAACCGCGATCGCACAGTCGCACACCAGACTATCGGTACTGGCAGAATCAGACCCCGATTTAGCCTAAATCCTCTTTATTTGCGGCAGTCCTGACTTTTGCCAAAACGATTTCGAGTACCGCTGGACTTATCGCCTTCGATCCGATACAATAGTATATTTGCGGAGATTTTTCTAGAAAAATCTTGGCAGGGGTCAACAATCCCCAACAAAATCAAACCTTACTTCTTGGGTGGTAATGCTTGGCGATCCAGTCGGCTGACCAGCCGTAGGCGGCAAACAAACAAAGCCACAAAAGCCAAAGAAGTCTTAATGTCCAAAAGGAGAATTGGAAGATGAAAAATTTCATGTACGAAACCATGTACATCCTGCGCCCCGACATGGGAGAAGAGCAAACTGAGTTGGCGATCGCCACCTATCAAAACCTCTTGCGGGAAAGTGGCGCAGAAATCATCGAAACTCAGCATCGTGGCAAGCGTCGTTTGGCCTACGAAATCGGCAAGTATCGCGAAGGCATTTATATCCAAATGAATTACCAAGCCCCTGGGAAATTGATCGCCATTCTCGAACGCACCATGCGGATTAGTGAAGATGTGATTCGCTACCTGACCATTAAGCAACCCGTAACCGTGACTCCAGCCGAAGCTGCAACCGCTCAGGCTTAATCTGGGTTTGGGATAGTTGATGAATGATTTTTTAGTCATCAAAAAACCCCCATCTTCCTATCCTCAACTCCCCATATATACTTAGGTTTGACATCAAAGCAACAACTAAGTAATAATTAAAGGTTGGCTGTCTATTTTTGCTCGGATCAGGTTGAAAAAAACGCTGAAACATCGCCAGCATTCATAGAGCAACCAGCTACAGCTACCTGTACGGCAACTATCAAAACAATTCTATGACTTACGCAATTATCGAAATGAGCGGCACACAACTCCGGGTGGAGCCTGGTCGCTTTTATGATGTGAATCGGCTGCCGGTAGAAGCTGACGGCACCATGAGTATTGACCGGGTTTTACTGGTCAAGCACGAAGACAATATTCATGTGGGCCAACCCCTCGTGGAAGGGGCTACCATCGAAGCCACGGTCATGCAACATATGCGGGGCCGTAAAGTGCTGGTGTACAAAATGAAGCCGAAAAAGAAAACTCGGAAAAAACGGGGACATCGGCAGGAACTCACCAGAGTGATGATTACTTCTATCAGTCTCAATGGTTCCGTGTTGGCCGCCGCCAATTTAGAGACCGAAGAAGACGATAGCTAAAATATTGAGTATCAGCGCGAAAATATCAGCGCGAAAATATCAGCGCCGAAATATCAGCGCCAAAATATTCCATTCCTATTCATGGTTGGCAGTGGCGGATCGATCTTTCACTGCCAACCATCAACATTCAAGTATTCACTGCTCAGGATCAAACCTCAACGGTTTACACTCGGATCATTCACAAAAGTCGAGGGAAAAAATGGCTCATAAGAAAGGAACAGGTAGCACTCGTAACGGTCGTGACTCAAATGCCCAGCGCCTTGGGGTGAAACGTTACGGAGGTCAAGTGGTTAAAGCTGGCAATATTTTAGTCCGTCAGCGGGGAACTAAATTCCACCCAGGTTCAAATGTGGGTCGGGGCAAAGATGATACTCTGTTTGCCTTAATTGATGGTGTTGTGACTTTTGAGCATAAAACCAAATCCCGCAAAAAAATCAGTGTTTATCCTGTGGGTCAAGAAACCGCCTAAACAGCAGATATCCTTGACATCAAGGCAAAAATCTATGAAAAAGGCACACTCGGATCGGGTGTGCTTTTTTTGGCATATGGCCAGAGCATTTTTTCCGGCTTGGGGACTTTGTAACGAATCGTTACCAAATTAATGATTTGGAAGTCAACCAGAAGTTTTACACTGGATTTTACTTAAGATTATTGAACAAAGTTAACTCATATGTTTCCAACTCATCGCCCCCGTCGTCTGCGTAGTCATCCTCAATTACGCCGGATGGTTAGAGAAAATATCGTGACGATCAATGATTTAATTTACCCCCTGTTTGCCGTACCGGGAACTGCGATCGCCAACGAAGTGAAATCCATGCCCGGAGTTTATCAGCTTTCCGTGGACAAAATTGTTGAAGAAGCGAAACAAGTCTATGACTTAGGCATTCCCGCGATTATCCTATTTGGCATTCCCGAAAGCAAAGATGCGGAAGCAACCGGCGCGTGGCATGATTGCGGCATTGTCCAAAAAGCCGCCACTGCCGTCAAAGAGGCCGTACCCGATCTGATTGTGATTGCCGATACTTGTCTCTGTGAATATACCAGTCATGGTCACTGTGGTTATTTGCAAGTGGGTGACTTGACCGGACGGGTGCTGAATGACCCCACCTTAGAATTGCTAAAGAAAACCGCCGTGTCTCAAGTGAAAGCCGGGGCGGATATTATTGCCCCTTCCGGGATGATGGATGGGTTTGTGCAAGCCATTCGATCTGGTTTGGACGAGGCGGGATATGAAAATATTCCCATTATGGCTTATTCGGCCAAGTATGCCTCCGCTTATTATGGGCCGTTCCGGGATGCGGCAGATGGGGCGCCCCAATTTGGCGATCGCAGCACTTATCAAATGGATCCGGGCAATGGCACTGAAGCCCTCAAAGAAATTGAACTGGACATTGCTGAGGGCGCCGATATGCTGATGGTCAAGCCAGCTTTAGCCTATATGGATATTATCTGGCGCGTCAAACAAGCCACCAACTTGCCGGTAGCCGCTTACAACGTTTCTGGTGAATATTCTATGGTCAAAGCCGCTGCCCTCAACGGCTGGATTTCGGAAGAAAAAGTGGTGATGGAGACTTTAACCAGTTTTAAACGATCCGGTGCTGACTTAATTCTGACCTATCATGCCAAAGATGCTGCCCGATGGTTGCAAAATGCTTAATCATTAGCCGCTGATTGTTAAGATTTTACGAGTTCTAGAGATTGGCGAGGCGCGAAAACTTGGCGATCGCGGCAGCGGTGCGGCGCACTTTCATCCGCACAATTGGGGCGGGTTTCTATTCCCAGAAACCCGCCCGGGTTTTTTTTCAGGCAGCAGTCCAGCGAAATATCAGCTAAATATCAATGATCTTCGGATCGATCGCCCTCTGTCAACAGAAGGCGATCGCGATTCTGCGGCGGAGTCCATGTTATAAAATATAGACAAAAAAATCGCTGAAAATTCATTCATCTGTGTTATCAAGTTAATAACAGTGCGATTCGTTCACGCGGAAAGCGGAGGGAAAACCCGAAGTGTGCGCGTGGTAATGGTTTCGGCAGACGTAGTGTACACAGGGCTCCCGCCTGGACTCGTAGTCACAAACCATTATAACTGTGGATTTGTTGTCCTAAATGGAAGACAAATACCCGGATTTTCTGGCAAGTAATTGCCAGGGGTAATTAGGCATCAGCCCCACCCAGAGACTCACTTTTCACTGGCGTGAAGCGGGCTTTCCAGGAGGTAACTCTTAACCAGTAAAGGAATCCCTTCAAGCCAATTAGTCAAGGTCAGCCGTGAGGCGAATGTCCGACTTGAACCCTCTCAAACTTTAAGCAGCGAAATCTGGTTGATACGCTACGATCCATATGGTCATGGGGAATAGCTACAGAATTTGTTATTTCATGTAGTATCAAAATCCCGAAAGTACCCAGGGGGATAGGGCAGCATCCTAAAACTAATAATCCCAAGTCCACGGAACGAAGTAACCCCCATACTGGCTCTCAGCAATGAGTAGTGATAAGTGTAAGCGTATGCCTATATGGGAAAGGGATGCCCTAAGAAGCCAAAGACCAGGGTAATGCCTGGTATATGCTGACGTGGGGCGGCTGTGAAGTAGGAACAGCGAATAACCCCTAGGATTCGACCTCCTAGACAATGCCATCCGCAAGGATAGGAAAATGGGTGAAAGCAAAGAATTCCGATGCCGAAATGGATGTCGAAAGACGCCTTAGTAGGAGCAAGTTAAAGCACGCGCAGCCAGGAGCGGAGTGCCGTGAAAGTGGCACGCTCCGTTCTGAATGGGAGGTGGGGGGAGCGATTCCCCCATCGACCCCTAACGTATAAAAGAATACAATCCACCTAACACTTAATGCGGTTAAAATCCAGAAATCCAATTAGTTTTGACGATTTTCAGCCCAAAATGTGTCATCATCCAACTGACTTGGACAATCGTTACAGATGATTGGTTTTCCGGAAAAATAATTGTGATATCATTATTACAATTGTTTAGAGCTACGTTTGGTTTATTTGACCAGCCTCAACCCCTGGTAAGTCTAGTTTTGTTTCCCTAAAGAATATTGAGCCATTTAGTCCGTTCGCCCAGCGTCCCGGAGGAAATCGCCATTGATATTAAGCACAGAGATATTCAGCACAGAAATCCTCAGAACATCCTCTGAATGATTTCTCGATGCGACGCCAAATGCCAAATTAATTATCCGGTCAAACAGTGGCGCTTGAAGCTAAACAGCAAAATTTAGCAAGTGTTTGACTTAGTAATTTTTCTAACTCACTTGAGGTTTAACCATTAAAAAGATGACAAGGGATTGCAGTCACATTCAATTTCGCGAAGGTCACGCATCAGTTGATCTGAATCAACTGAAATTGTTATTTGAAATTACCGCTTTTTGGGCAAAAAAACGAGAATTAGAAGGGTTAGCGGTGGCGATCGCCAATAGTAACCCCGTCGTCACCGTCTGGGATCGCCAGCGTTTGATTGGATTTGCCCGGGCTACCTCCGATGGAGTCTACCGAGCCACCATTTGGGATGTAGTGATTCACCCAGAATATCAAGGGGTGGGTCTGGGACGAAAGCTAGTGGAAACAGTCCTCAGTCACCCCTTGATGAATCGAGTAGAACGGGTATATTTAACGACCACTCATCAACAGCGTTTCTACGAACGGATTGGATTCGAGGAAAATTCGACCACCACAATGGTTCTATACAATCAGCCTGAGTTTAATCCAATTCCGGCGGTGGAGGCACCAAGGGAAGTGAGCATTGAATCCTGGTGAGATTAGGATCTTCAGCATCCGCTGGGGTTTCGAGAATTTCTAACCGCCCCTGCATCAAATCTAGGATGCTACAAGTCATCACTAAGTTAAGACCCGCAGAAACATGGGGATTAAGTTCTAAAGGGTATTGAGGATTAAACTCGATCGGCGGCTGCCCAGTTTCCGTTGTGACTTGGGATGTAGCCGCCTCCTCCCCCTTTTTATGATATTGAACGTTGGATCTAACCTTAGATCGAACGCTGGCTCGATTCAGTTCTTGGGTCAGTAAATCCACCGCCTCGGTCCAACTTTCATGGGGACGAGGGGCAGAAATCAAAATGTGAACATTGTCAGAATCTCGATCGACTTGGGCTGATACAGAAATACTACCGAGTTCTTCGGGGGTAATGGCGCTTTCTACCAGATTGACCAGCACTGGGGTCAGCCATTGCTCATCGGCAAGGACATAAATATTCGGGTCTGGAAGGACGATTTTGAGAGGAATATTCCGATTGGCCGCTTGCATCTCGCTTAAATAACGCACTTCCTCAAAAACTTCGGCTAGTTGCAGCGATTCCAGTTCGATCGGACTTTTACCCGATTCAGTCCGGGAAACATCCAATATCTTATCGAGCATATCGATCATTTTGATGGCGGAGAGATTGGCATTGGCCAAAAACTCTCGTTCTTCTTCTGGTGAGTCACACAGATCCGACAATATTAGCTGATGGGCACCAATTAAACCATTCAGGGGCGATCGCAACTCGTGCGTCACCCTGGCCAAAAAACCCGCTTTAAATTGGCACATCTGCTGGGCCATATAATAATCCAGGGTCAGTTGCTTAATCTGCGCTTTTAGATCGGAAATTAATTGACTTTGTGACTGATCTTGTGAGTAATTCATGGAAGGGGATGAAGCTTGGGGTGCTAATAATGGGCTAACGTGCTGGGCAATTGAGACTGGGTTTGATGAATCTACCATCTTGTTTGGTTTTCTTGGGTTGACCAAGCGCCTTTGAGCCAACAGCCGGCCCAGGCTAAAGCCGACTCCCATACCCACAGCTAGATTCACCAAGTTACTCCAATCCATCATCGATTTATCCTAGATAATTTTAGATAATTTAATTTGCGGCTACTTTTGACAACGGTTATCTGAGCGATCGGGTTTTGGTGGGCATTGCCCACCCTACGTCTGAGCGAAATGCACAGATCCTTTTTTGGTGGGCATTGCCCACCCTACGTCTGAGCGAAATGCACAGATCCTTGACGCAAAATTTGCCAACCCTCACCCGTCCACTTAGTGACCGTAGAAGGTAATCCCGATCCGAATTGGCTATTGTCTTCCAGGGTAAAAACTTCTGGGAATGCGGCGGCAATTTCTGCCATCGTTGTGAGGGGCGGTTCGCCGCTTCGATTGGCGCTGGTGGTGGCCATTGGACCCGTTGCCGCTAGAATTTGACAAGACCAGGTACAGTTGGGGACTCTAATTCCCAAGGTACTGGGATCGATTGGGTTCATCGCTTTTGGCGCGATCGCTGATGCCGGTAAAACCAAAGTCAGGGATCCGGGCCAGTAAGTTTTGGCGATTTGCTGCCAAATCTCTTTTTCTGCCGCTGTACCACTAACATAAGGCCAAAGGTCTTCCGCACTTGCCCCCATTAAAATTAGCGGTTTATCCGCAGGACGCTGTTTCGCCGCGAAAATCAACTCGGATCGATGGGGAAGGGTGGCTAATGCCGGGACCGTATCCGTGGGAAAGCTAACCAGATGTCCCGATTTGGCTAGATTAATCAGTTCAGTTAGACAAACTTGAGTCATCAATCGAGGATTAATCAAGGATTTTTGGTTTACTGTTCGATCATAATGGGCTTTTTGCGATGAAAAATTAGTTATGAGCGAAAAATTTAACAATTAGGGGTCTAGATAAAATCATGTTTGTTTTGGTTTATTGGCGATAAGCTAGGGCAAATCTTTCGATGCCTGCAAGATCCGGGTGAATGCTAATTTTTTGATAGCTGCCTTGGCTGTTTAATAATTGTGTCACTTCCGGTGCCTGACCCGCCATCATTTCAAATAGCAAAATGCCCCCAGGTTGTAAGTAGTCTGGGGCTTGGTTAATTAAATGGCGAATACAATCCAATCCATCCGCACCGCCATCAAGGGCTAGGTGCGGTTCATGGTGGGCAACTTCCGGTTGCAGTCCGCCATCGACGATCTGACTGGGAATATAGGGGGGATTGCTGATAATGCCATGAAGTTGCCCTTGATGTCCTTGTAGCGGTTCAAACCATGAGCCTTGATGAAAGTGAATCCGGTTCGCCCAGCCCAGGCTTTGGGCATTTTGTTGGGCGATCGCCAATGCTTCTGGGGAAATGTCTATAGCATAAATTATGCCATTTGTCAATAGTTCCGCTAGTCCAATGGCGATCGCGCCACTGCCGGTGCCCAAATCTGCCCACTGTTCGGGAATTCCGGCGGTAGTTCGAGGATAAACTGGGTCTTGACTGGCGGCGATCGCCAGGTCGATTAAACATTCGGTTTCTGGACGGGGAATCAGTACCGCATTGCTGACGTGCAAAGAAAAGTTGCGCCAGGGGGCGATCCCGGCGATGTACTGAACGGGCAAGCGTTCTTCCAGTCGTCGTTGCCAAAGTTGAGTTAACTGGATTAGAGGGATTTGGAGATGAATCTGCGATCGCTCTTTAAAAGATTGCAACCGCAACTCCAACTTAGCCAAATCCGCAACAGTTTGAAGTAGCCAATCAACTTCGTGCAGGGGTACATCAAACTCTCTGGCTTTGGCAACCGCTTCTTGGCGCCACTGCCAAAGTTCTAACCCAGATACAATTACCACAGGCGATCGCATGGAGATAAATTAGTTAGATTGATTTTGCAGAGAGCGAATATAGTCTATAGATTCTTGGGGGGGAATCAGCACAATCTGATTTAATTGCCGATCGTTGCTAGTTTCCAAAAGATTAATCACTCCCTGAAGATTCACCACTTGAATTTTCACCGAAGCAGCCAAATCTGGCTGGGTTTCGCCTAAGCGATTCAACATTGTTTGCAACTGTTCTTTTTGGAAAAACAAGGGAATGATTTGATTGTTGCCCTGTTGAATCGTCAAATAACCGTTGTCAGAACCACCTGTGGCCAAAAACAAAGGAACTCCACTGAATTTATCGGTAGATTCACCGTTATTCTGAAGCACTTGTAACGCTGACTGAACTTGTGACTGTGTGGGCACATAGTCAAAGACAACCGCTTCATCAGGATTATTTTCACTGGCTTGTTCCATCTGGTAAACCTCTGCCAGAGAAACCGGAGTCACCTGCACATCACGCAAATTCGGATTGTTTTGACTTAGTAGTTGCTGGACAAAATTATCCGCATCTTGTTTGCTAATAAATACTCCAGCTACCGATGTATTGCTATCATTATTTAAAGAAGCTAACAACGGTGAGCCTTGGGAGTTGGTAATGGTAAATACTGGCACCGGAATCAGTTTTTTGATAATCTCCTCTTCCGGCAAAGCGATCGCCCGCTGAGAACTGAGAAAAGAAGACCCGACTAATGTGCTGGTCAAGAGACTCAACATGACGCCCCATCGCAGTAATTTCTTCATAATTTTACCTAATTTTGATAACGACTGTTCGAGAACTTGAATCTAGTTCAATGTGTGATTTGGTTGAAACTATCAGATTTTTCCGATAGTTCCTTTTCTTAAGACATCAGTTGTTTAAAGATTGATTCCGGATTTCGGAGTAAATTTTTTGGAGAAAGCCAAAAAAGATTCCCGATAAAATGCCTTCGATGATGAAATTTTATCCCCAGATTTTTGTTAATGTTGAGAGTCATGGCCAATTTAATTTTATTAATTTAGAGTTAAATTTCTCTAATGAGCGGCGAAATCTAGACATAGATAATTGTCCCATCAGGATGGCAGATATCTCAGGGATTCACTACAATTGGGCAGACTGATGTGATTTAGACAGAGTTCCAAAGGGTGTGAGCGAAAAAAGGATTTGAACGAGAACAGACTCGTCACCAGTCCGATTTCTACCATTCGCTTGGGCGATGCCGCTTGACTCGGATCCAGAGACGGGCATCGCCCCACAAGGATCGGGTTTTCCCTGCCTCCCCCAACCATGAGAGCAATCAACCATTAAGAACTTATCGGCGATCGCACTAGCGACGGCTGATGATTCATGCCGATCGGTCAACTTATCCATTGGTGGATCTTCATCTTAATATATATTGAATCGGGATGGCAGAATCGCCGCCGGAGATCGATCTGCCTGCATTTTGCAATTGAGTCAGATTTGAGTGAATCGATACGTTTTAGGCCAAAGCTAATCCCCTATAAGCCTTAGCCTATAGGGGATGATTTAAAATCGGGATGACAGGATTTGAACCTGCGACATCCTGCTCCCAAAGCAGGCGCGCTACCAAGCTGCGCTACATCCCGTAGTCAACTTATCTATCATATCATAGGTGTGGGAAAATTGACAAGCGATCGCCAGTTTTTTTTTCTCGACTGCCAGAAACAGGGGTTGGCTCCCACGATCCCATCTATTGCGATCGCGATATCTCACGAAAAAGTTTAGCACTTGCGGCATTCCAGGGAAAAATAGAATGCATGTTTTGGATCTTTATACGATTTAGCTACATTGATGAAATCCTATTTAGCTGCCGCAGTTCAAATGACCAGTGTCCCTGACCTGGAAAAAAACTTAAAAGAAGCGGAAGAACTGATTGACTTGGCCGTGCGTCAGGGCGCGGAGTTGGTCGGCTTGCCAGAGAACTTCTCTTTTTTGGGAGAAGAAGAGGAAAAATTGGCCCAAGCCGAACGAATCGCTGCCGAAAGCGAAAAATTCCTGAAAACAATGGCGCAGCGATTTCAAGTCACCCTACTTGGGGGAGGCTTCCCGGTGCCAGTGAATAATGGCAAAGTGTATAACACCGCTTTGTTGGTGGATCCGACCGGGAGTGAACTTGCCCGCTATGAGAAAGTTCACCTATTTGATGTGAATGTTCCCGACGGCAATACTTATCGGGAGTCCGCCACCATTGAACGGGGTGAACATTTACCGGGAGTTTATGTTTCTGAAGAGCTAGGAAATTTGGGTCTTTCGGTGTGCTATGACGTGAGATTTCCCGAACTCTACCGTCATCTATCTCAGAACGGGGCAGAAATCTTGTTTGTGCCAGCGGCTTTCACCGCTTATACGGGCAAAGACCATTGGCAAATATTGCTACAAGCGCGAGCGATTGAAAATACTTGTTATGTGATTGCTCCAGCGCAAACGGGTTGTCACTACGGACGGCGCCAAACTCACGGTCATGCCACGATCGTCGATCCGTGGGGCATGGTTTTGGCGGATGCCCTAGACCAACCCGGAGTGGCGATCGCGGAAATTAATCCCGCTCGTCTCAAACAAGTGCGGCAGCAAATGCCTAGCTTGCAACACCGGGCATTTTTCTAAGCCTGATTTGACTTAAAGGCCAACCTAAGTAGGCGATCGCCTACTTAGGTTAAAAAATAATCATCGTAATGATAAGAAATTGATCGGTATGTTGTTGAGGCAAATTTTGTTAAGAAAATCTATAAACCAGGTAAATTAGACAGAATGAGTTCCTGGACAATCAATGACAAATTTCTTGACAGGGGTGAGTGAACTCACCTCAAACTTATACTCGCCAGTGCTAGGCGGTGCAAAATTTTTGATGGGTATGCCACTACTGGCAACGGCAACGGAAGTAGAAGCCGATGAAGGAATTGTGGTTGCCGGGGTGCTGCTGAGTCTGGTTGTGATTTACCTAGCCAGTAAAATTGGCGGCGAAATTTGCGTCAAAATTAACTTACCTCCGGTGTTAGGAGATTTAGTCGGCGGTGTGATTGTTGGGGTATCGGCGCTGAAACTCTTGGCATTTTATGAGCCAGGAGACGAGAGTGCTACCTCCTTAATTATCAATCTTTTAGAAAAAACCACCCGTTTGGAGCCAGAAGCGATCGCGGCTACGTTTCAAGCCCAAAGTGAAGTGATTACAATTTTGTCCGAACTGGGTGTAATTATTTTGCTGTTTGAAATTGGCTTGGAATCAGAATTAAAAGAACTGATTAAATACGGGCCGCAAGCAGCGCTCGTCGCGGTGGTGGGAGTTGTCGCGCCTTTTACTGCCGGGACAGTGGGATTAATTTACATCTTTCATACTCCCTTGATTCCGGCAATTTTTGCTGGGGCAGCCCTCACCGCGACCAGTATTGGGATTACCGCAAAAGTTCTGGCCGAACTCGGACTCTTAAGTGCCAAGGAAGGTCAGATTATTATTGGGGCGGCGGTACTAGACGATATTTTGGGCATTATCGTACTGGCTGTGGTCGCGAGTTTAGTCAAAACTGGTGAAGTCCAAGTCAGCAATATCATCTATTTAATCATCAGCGCTGGAGTCTTTTTAGTCGGTGCGATTTTATTAGGTCGCTTTTTGGCTCCGTACTATGTCAGCTTGGTGAAAAATCTGAAAACTCGCGGGCCGCTATTGATTTCTGCCCTGATTATTGCCTTTTTGCTCTCTTATGTGGGCGCAGCCATTCAGCTAGAAGCAATTTTAGGGGCGTTTACCGCAGGCTTGGTGCTAGGGGAAACAGAACTGCAACAAGAACTTGAAGAGCAGGTAGTGCCGGTGGCGGATGTTTTCGTACCCATTTTCTTTGTGGTGGTTGGGGCGAAAACTAACCTGGGAGTCCTGAATCCCTCCATTCCCAGCAATCGAGAAGGTTTGATTATTGCCGCGTTTCTGATTACCGTGGCCATTATCGGCAAAGTTATCGCTGGATTTACCGTGTTTCAAGAACAGACCAACCGCTTGGGGATTGGTGTGGGGATGATTCCGCGAGGCGAAGTAGGACTGGTCTTTGCGGGAGTGGGTGCCGCCAGTGGCGCTTTGTCAGACTCTTTACAAGCGGCGATTATTATGATGGTGATTTTAACCACGTTTGTGGCTCCACCATTACTCCGGGTGGTATTTCGCGAACCTGCCCCCGAACCAGAAAAAGCTGAAGGCTGATTTTGGGCGATCGATTGAAGGAAGGCTAACCCTAACCTTCAGTCGATTCGTTACAGCGAAACGCAACTTTCTAATAAGATCCTGAAAAAACCGCACTCAGTCCGTCTCAACAAGCTAAAATACACCCAGAAGAGGGGACGTTCGCCCGAAAATTTAGGCGGCGGAGGAGGCGCACAAGGGAGGCAAGCTTTGACAACGGCGCTTTCTCAACGTTCAGGCCGAATGCCGATGTCTTGATGCTTGGCCTGGATCTCCTGTCTTAAAATATGAACCGTTTTAAATTATGAAACACACATTGTCAGTTTTAGTCGAAGATGAAGCGGGAGTCTTGACCCGAATCGCCGGTTTGTTTGCGCGGCGCGGTTTTAATATTGAAAGTCTGGCGGTTGGGCCGGCGGAAAAGTTAGGTGTTTCCCGAGTTACGATGGTAGTTCCTGGGGATGACCGAGTGATTGAACAATTGACCAAACAACTCTATAAGCTGATCAATGTACTGAAGGTGAACGATATCACTGATGTGCCTTGTGTTGAGCGGGAGTTGATGCTGATGAAAGTAAATGCGACATCAAGTACCCGATCGGAAATTATTGAGTTAACCCAAATTTTCCGGGCGCGAGTTGTGGATGTCGGTGAAGATTCTGTCACTATTGAGGTAGTGGGCGACCCCGGTAAAATGGTGGCGATCGTTCAGGTACTTAATAAGTTTGGCATTAGAGAAATTGCTCGAACTGGCAAGATTGCTTTGACTCGTGAATCTGGGGTCAATACTGAGTATCTTAAGTCTTTGGAAGCCAAGATTCAATAAGTGGTTAAACTCGTATTTCGCTATAGGTAAATCCGCCGGAATGCGGAATATCTCAGTGATTTTATTCGATTTTATTCTATGCAGAACCGGCGAGGGATCGATCGCGTATCTCTCGCCGGTTTAATGTTTTGACTGGTTTGGCAGACCCCAAAAAAATTTTGAAGTATGATGAGGTTTTTGGCCGATTTCGGGAAAAATTCTATCATTTACTCGGTGGGCAATCCGCCCACCAGAGATAAATTAGACAAGTAATCTACTAAGTAATCTACCGTGCGATTCCCGTCTCTGGATCCGCTTTGCGGAATCGCCTCTGAAGATATTCCCTTAATTACGCAACTGCACCGGCATAAGTAAATGAGTCATTTTTGCCCCACTTAAGGGATTCAAAACTACTGGAGAAGTTGCCGAATTAAGCTGAATTTGAATTTCATTCGCTCCCAGATTTTTCAACGACTCCATCGCATATTTCACATTAAATGCAATTTCCAGATTTCCCCCAGAAACTTGGGCAGGAATGGACTCTTGCCCACTGCCCACATCTTGAGCTTCTACGGATAACGAAAGCTGCTGATTATCGCTATCGATCGTAAATTTAACGATATCATTTTTCTGGGATGCTAAAATTGCAATCCGTTCCAATGCCGCGAGTAACTGTTTCCGTTCCACGTTCACTTGACGTTCAAACTGGGTGGGAATCAGTTGCCGATAAGCGGGATATTTCCCTTCTAAAGTCCGACTGGTCAGCCGTTGATCCGCCAACTCAAACACTACTTGACCGGGATCTAAGTAAACGACCAGAGATAAAGCTTCGTCTTGAGATTGTGCCTGACGCTGGGTAATCATGCGCTCTAATTCCCGCAGGGCTCTAGCCGGAACCGTAACTTCAAAGGGTTCTTCATCGGACTCCTTCGGGTTTTCGGTTTCCACCAAAGCCAAGCGATGACCATCGGTGGCGGCAAATTCCAGGGTTTCTGGTTGGACAATAATATGTAACCCGGTGAGGACTTGCTTGGTTTCATCATTGCTGGTGGCAAACAAAGACCCCCGCAACCCTTCGATTAACGCTTCTGCCGAAAGATAAACCGCTTCCCGATTGGCAATTTCTGGCAGGGAAGGAAATTCTTCTGCCCCCATCCCCCGGACTTGATACTTTCCGGTTTGGCTGGTTAATGTCACCATTGCCTGTGCGGTTTCATCATCGATGGTAATGTCCCCGTTTGATAGACGGGAGACAATATCATTGAGTAATTTCGCGGGCAGGGTGAGTTGGCCACCCACTTCGATTTCAGCGGAGAAACTGGTACAAAGTCCCAGACTGAGGTCAAACCCGGTGAGTTGAACTCGTTGATGTTCTCGATCGGCGGTGAGTAGCACATTGGCGAGAATGGGATGATTAGGCCGAGAGGGCACCGCGCGACTGACTAATGATAGGTTGCTGTGGAGGTCGCTTTGGCTACAAGTAAATTTCATGGCAATTAAATAGTCGGGATATCAATCATACGATAAGCCTAAGTAAAAATTTAGGCTTTTTTTGGCTGGACGTTTGAATCATTGCATTTAATCAGGGCGCGATCGCCGAGAGTGCGGCTCTCGGCGACCTGTGGAAACTGTGGAAAACTTTCCAGGTGATTCCCTGATTTGAGAGTTGAATTGGGAAATATCTGTGGAAAACCTGTGGAAAAATTGGGGAAAACTGGGGTAATCTACCAGAGCTTTGAGAAAATTTGTCGCCTAGACTACAAATAGTTGGGCGGTAAACTCAGGGTGGATGGCCAAAAACCCATCGGTTTTCCACAGAATTAGGGTGAGTTTTCCACAGGATATGCTAGGGGTTTGGACGACCGCGATCGCGTCCTTGACGATTAGCTAAGTGAATGCGATCGTTTAATTGGCGTAACATATTGGCTAAATCCGGGTCTTGCTGTATCCGGTGGGCAATTTTTTCGCAACTATAAAGTACCGTAGTATGATCTTTGCCGCCAAATTCTTCCCCAATCTTTGGCAAACTTAAATCCGTATGTTGCCGCATCAAATACATGGCAATTTGACGGGCTTGACTAATTTCTCGGCGGCGAGAATTACTTTTTAACTCTTCCATAGAAACCCCAAATACAGAAATCACCGCATTCATAACCACATCTGGAGTGGCCTCTAGTTTTTCCGTTTGCGGATTTAAAATTGGGGCAATATTCTGTACCGTCATCGGTAATCCAGAAATAGAAATATACGCCACGGTGCGAATTAATGCTCCTTCTAATTCCCGAATATTTGAAGTGAACTGTCTGGCAATATATTCAATCACATCCCTGGGCAAACGCATATTTTCATATTCGGCTTTTTTCTGCAAAATTGCCATGCGAGTTTCTAAATCAGGGAGTTGAATATCCGCAATTAATCCCATAGAAAAGCGCGAACATAAACGGTCTTGTAATCGCGGAATTTGATTTGGGGGACGATCTGCCGCTAAGACCACTTGCTTGCCCGCTTCATGTAAGGTATTAAAGGTATGAAAAAATTCTTCTTGGGTATATTCTTTTCCTTCAATAAACTGAATATCATCGACTAATAATACATCCGCTGCCCGATAATGTTCGCGGAAACTTTGCATACTATCTTTGCGGATCGCTACAATTAAATCATTGGTAAATTGTTCCGTAGAGACATAAAATATCCGGGTGTTGGGCGAAATTTCTAAGCGATAATGCCCGATCGCCTGCATTAAATGAGTTTTGCCCAAACCCACTCCCCCACAGAGAAATAGGGGATTAAATTCCCGTCCGGGAGACTCAGCCACGGCCAAAGATGCCGCATGAGCCATGCGATTATTAGAACCGACCACAAAACTAGAAAAATTATATTTAAGATTTAGTTCTGACGGGCGGGGTTGATGGTTGGCAGTGGCTTCCACTGCGCCTCCAGGAGTGGGTGAAGGCCAAATATATTCGGCGGCTTCGGTCCCAGAGGCACTTGCGGCCTGATCCGTTGTGATATAAATTTCCACGGGATGTCGCAAAATCTCTTCCACTACTTCGGCAATGGTTTTGATGTAATATTTCTGCAACCAATTCCGCGCAAAAGGATTCGGAGTTCTAATCACTAAACAGTAATTTTCTAATTGCTCCGCCTTTGCTGTCTTAATCCAGGTTTCAAAGGTCGGACGACTCAATTGCAGTTGTAAGCGTTCGAGCACTTGATTCCACAGATTTTCCAGGGCAGTTTCCACCTATTACCTCGCAATGTTTAGTGAGTGATAAACCTTTTTGAGTTTAGCTCATAGCTAAGTAGGTGGGCAGAAATAAATGCACTACAGACCATATCAGAAGAAAAACTGTCATTCCCGCGAAGGCGGGAATCCAAGGATTTACGGTGGGGAACGAAAAGTGCAATTAATTATGTTCACCTACTTATTAGCCGTCAGCTTTTAACTTTCAGTTTTTGGCCTTCAGGGGTGAGACAGCTTTCTCACCCCAACGGGTGCGGGCTGGCATCAGTTTCGCGCCTATATAGCGGTTATTGTCCGAATTACAGAGGTTTTCTGGATTCCCGCCTTCGCGGGAATGACAAATTTTTTTTGTCCTTCATAACTATGACAATCGCTATATCTACGAAGAGAAGCGATCGCTGCTCCTCTGCTCCGGGGCGACCACCGCCATCGGATCGCCCCTACACCGGCACCTCTGCTCCCCCGCACCCGATGGCGGCCTCTGCTCCCCCGGGGTCACGTTGCGGATGCCATATCGCTGACTTCCCCGACTTGGGTTAATTCTTGCATCCCAAAAATCGCCGCATCGTGAAAATAATATTTAAACTCCAGCAAATTATCAAACGGGTCTTGCAAAAAGAAGGTGCGATGTTCCAAGGGTTCGCCGGGGAACCGATGTTTTGGCTGCTGATAAAAGGTAAGCTGTTGCTGTTTCGCCCGGTTTAGCAATGCTTCCCAGTCCTCTTTTTGGCTAAAAATTAGGCCAAAATGTCGCGGATAAATGCCATTTTGGGGCGCGAGTGGTTCTTTAGTCACATGGGCCACGAGTTGATGACCGCATAAGTTCAGAATCATGGAGTTGGGGGTCTGACGACCCACGGCACAACCCAAACCATCGACGTAAAATTCTGATGTTTTGGCTAAATCAGCGACGGGAAAGGCAAGATGGAAGATAACTTGATTCATCGAATGTAAAAATGTCAGAGTTTCTCTCTTATTATCCGGTTTTGCTTAATCCTTGGGTGATGGCGATTCTACTAAATACGGTTTTAATTGGCGGCGCTTCACCTTTTTTGAAAAAATTACTCACCCCAGGGGGAATTTTCCATGCTTGGATTTTGGGGGTATTGATTTGGGGCAGTTTGAATTGGCCCGGATATCTGGTGGTGGTGTTTTATTTTCTGGTTGGTTCTGGTGTGACCCGCATTGGTATGGCGGAAAAAGAAGCGGCAGGCATTGCGGAACAACGCCAGGGGGCTAGAGGCCCAGAGAATGTTTGGGGTTCGGCGTTGACGGCGACGGTTTGTGCTTTGGGAGTGGCGATGCCGCAAAGCGGATCCGGAAAGGGAATCGCTGCCTTATTAATGCTGGGCTATGTGGCCAGTTTTAGCACTAAACTGGCGGATACTTGTGCCAGTGAAGTGGGCAAAGTTTACGGCCAGCGGACATATTTAATTACGACGCTGCAACCTGTCCCCAGAGGCACCGAGGGCGCGGTTAGTTTAGAAGGCACTTTGGCGGGAATTGTGGGGTCAGGGGCGATCGCTTTGGTCGGTTGGGCTGTGGGTTTAATTAGTCTGCCGGGAATATTCCTCTGTATGATTGCCGCTTTTATTGCCACCAATTTAGAAAGTGTGATTGGGGCTACTTTGCAATCCCGTTACACCTGGTTAACCAATGAAATCGTCAATATCATTAACACTACTATTGGCGCGATCGCGGTGATTCTGTTGGCTTTGGTTTTACCGTTCTGATTTTTATCGCAAATTACCAACTACTAATCATGCAAAAAAATTTCGTCAAAAAATAAGTCACGCTACAATAAAAGTCAAGGTGCGAAGGTAGCCCCTCGGTGCTACTGATACCAAATCCGGTTCTCCTGTACGGGCGAGACAGCGAATTGCCCCTACGATCATCCTCTAAAACGCTTGTGGATTCCCGCATTCGCGGGAATGACAGATGGCTTTATAAACGGGTGCGCGAGAACCGGATTGGGTATGACCAGTAAGTTGATTGATTGGAGGAGAAAGATAAATGAGTACCGAATCGAATACCCCGAAAGATTCCGCAATTGTGGAAGTGGTCCGAGAAGGTCAGGAGATGACTACTACCCCTGAAGCCAAACCCAAATCAGCGGATGAACTAAAACAGGCGACGGAAGCGCTGATTTCGGCGATTAAGAATCTGGCGAAGTCAGAAATGGAAGCAGCGGGAGACTTTAGTCGGGAGGCGTATCTGAAAGCGGTGGGTCAAGCTAGGAAAAATATTGAACAGATTAAACTGATTGACCCAGACGAGTTTGAAAAATCCTTTGTCCAGGTTCAGACCGAAGCGGATAAAAACTGGAAGGGGGTGCTAAAGGAAATGCAAGACTTTGGCGATCGCTTCACCAAGGCTGCCCAAGCTGCTTGGGACGTGCTGACCGCGCCGAAAAAGGATGATGAAGCGCCCAAGGAATAGACTCTTGGGGGAATTTTAGATAGCTGATTGCGAATCTTGCGTTAAAATTTCCAGATAAAGCGATCGGGGCAATTCTTAAATTGCCCCGATTTTTTCTGTTGACTGTAGTCAGGAATGCTAGATAATGATTAAGCTTATGCCCGATCTAAAGATCGGATAAGTGTTCATTGGCAAAAAAAGCCTACCGTTTACCGTTCACTAACCCAGATCCACAACCATGAGAACCCACTATTGCGGCCAACTCCATAGCGAACATATCGGAGAAACTGTCACCCTCTGTGGATGGGTAGACCGTCGCCGCGATCATGGGGGCGTTATTTTTATCGATTTGCGCGATCGCACCGGCGTCGTTCAGATCGTCAGCGACCCCGAACGCACCCCAGATTCATACGCCGATTGCGAGCGCCTTCGCAACGAATATGTGGTCAAAATTACGGGTCGAGTCACCGAACGCCCCGAAGAATCCCGAAATCCCAGATTACCCAGCGGCGAAATAGAAATTTACGCCGATCGAGTCGAAGTGCTCAATGCGGTTTACAAGTCTTTGCCGTTCCAAGTTTCCAGTGCTGATAATGAGTCGGTGCGTGAAGAGTTGCGCTTAAAATATCGCTATTTGGATTTGCGGCGCGAACGGATGGCGCGGAATATGCAGCTTCGTCACCAAGTGATTAAAAGTATGCGCCGGTTTTTAGAAGACCAGCAACACTTTATGGAGGTGGAAACTCCGATTTTGACTCGTTCCACTCCCGAAGGGGCTAGGGATTATTTAGTCCCTTCCCGCGTTAACCCTGGAGAATGGTATGCTTTGCCCCAGTCGCCGCAATTATTTAAGCAATTATTAATGGTTGCTGGGTGCGATCGCTACTATCAAATTGCTCGCTGCTTCCGGGACGAAGACCTCCGCGCCGATCGCCAACCAGAATTTACCCAATTGGACATGGAAATGAGTTTCATGTCCTTGGAAGAAATCCTCGAACTCAACGAATCTTTAATTTGTCATATCTTCAAAACCGTTAAAGATATCGACATCCCCCGACCTTTCCCGCGCCTTACCTATAAGGAAGCGATGGATCGCTATGGGACCGACCGACCGGATACTCGTTATGGGTTGGAATTAGTCGATGTTTCTGACTTAGTAAAAGATTCTGGTTTCAAAGTCTTTTCTGGTGCCGTGGCATCCGGTGGCAGCGTCAAAGTTTTACCCATTCCGGAAGGGAACGCCGCGATTTCTAATGTGCGGATTAAACCCAAAGGCGACTTATTCCAAGAAGCGACTGAATCCGGGGCGAAAGGGTTAGCTTATATTCGGGTGAAAGAAGATGGTGAACTTGACACCATTGGCGCGATTAAAGATAACTTAACTCCAGAACAAAAAGCGGAATTACTGGCGCGTACTCAGGCAAAACCAGGCGATTTACTATTATTTGGGGCAGGAGAAACGGCGATCGTGAATAAAACCCTCGATCGCCTACGTCAAGTAATTGCCCGTCAACTGGGCATGGTTGACCAAAATAAAATTAACCTGCTTTGGATTACCGAATTCCCGATGTTTGAGTGGAATGCCGATGAAAAACGCCTGGAAGCATTGCACCACCCATTTACTTGCCCCAATCCTGATGATTTGCACGATATCAAAACGGCCAGAGCCCTGGCTTATGATGTGGTGTACAATGGCTTAGAAATTGGTGGCGGCAGTATGCGGATTTATCAGCGGGAAATTCAGGAAAAAGTCTTTGAGGCGATCGGTTTATCCCCGGAAGAAGCCTATAATAAATTTGGCTTTTTACTCGATGCCTTTGACTTCGGCACACCCCCCCATGCTGGTATTGCCTACGGCTTAGATCGCCTAGTTATGTTATTAGCTGGGGAAGAATCCATTCGCGATGTGATTGCCTTCCCGAAAACTCAACAAGCCCGCTGTTTGTTAACCAGTGCTCCGGCTTCTGTAGATACAAAGCAATTGAAAGAATTGCACGTTGCTTCTACTTATAAACCGAAAAGTTAAGTAGTTTTAACTAGCTTTAACTAGATTAAAACCACAGAGACAAAGCGCACACTTTTGATCCCCCCAACCCCCCTTAAAAAGGGGGGCTTTAGTAGGGACACGGCATTGCCGTGTCCTAAGAAAAATCTATTCGTGTCTTAAAAAAATCTCTTTGTGTCCTTTGTGTCTTTGTGGTAAAATTAGCCGCGATCGCCACCAACCATGATATCTCAAATTACGATGAAGCACACTCGTGGCTAATTGAAGATGACTACGAGTGCGTGGATGGTCGTCTTTTATCTGGAGAAATTTTTTAATTTAAGATCGCCCCAATGGAAAATAGAAGAGCGATTCCCGCAAGGGATCCGATCAAAGCGGAATCGCCTTTCTGCTAAATAAAATAGCGATCGCATGAATGCCACAAAAACGAGCACACAGAAACCGGGTTTCTTTGAAAGCTGCCACAGTACAGGTTATTTCTACCAAAGAAACCCGGTTTCTTTATGCGGGAATAAAAGAGCGGTAAGCGGAGCTATGCCGTCAGGCTTATCGCCCTATGAAGAATTAAAGAGCGATCGCCCTGGGAAATCATCAAGAATTACCGCGAAAACGAGCAATTAACTCCTCACGAGATAACTGCATCAACAAGGGGGTAAATTCTGACGGCGGTAAACTCAGTACCGAGTCAATAATCAAGGTTAATTCCGGGTCAACCGTCCCAAAACGAAAACGCAGTAAATTCTCAACAACCAGACGTTCTCCCTGTTGAAGTCCTTGTTGGACTCCTTGTTGGACTCCTTGTTGGACTCCTTGTTGGATTCCTTGTTGGATTCCTTGTTGGATTCCTTGTTGTAGACCCGACAGTTTTGCAGCTTCTAACTGCCGATCAAAAAGAGGAGATAAGCGCATAATTAATTCTCTATCCTCCAAATTACTACTTTGCTTAGATTCTAAATCGGCTTTTAGTCGATTCAACAGAATAAACGCATTAGCTCGAAAAGGATTATCTGGGGAAAGTTGTTCGATTTCATCAATAGCTTGTGCTTGAACTTTACCCCGTCCTAAAATCCGCAGCCAAAGGGTGTCTAAGTTACGGGGTAATTGGTGAATTACCACAATTGCGGTTCGCCATTGTGGGGATAAGAAGTAAATCCCCATTGGCCAAGATTCTAAGTCTAGGGTAGCACCAAATTCCGCTAACAGGTTCTTAGAAGCTGTTGGAGTGATAATCCACAATCTCGGTTTTATTTGTTCTGGTATCTTACCCCGGTTGCGGTTGGCTTCCCGTTGTAGTTCTCCTCGGATTTCTAGCAGTTTTAACACACAATCGCAGATTTCATCGGCGGTGGCGGGGTTGCGGAACGGTTCAAATATCGCGGGGGTTTGGATCGCACGGGCTAAAATTCCCAACGGTTCGGGGGCAGCGGTAGATTCAGGATTAGGCGAAAACCACAGATCAATTTGTCTGACTTCTCCTGCCACCCGACGGGGAGATTGAATGGTTCCATAAGGGGTGAGAAGTTCTTCTAAGTAGTCCTTGGCGAACTGGTCATGGATAAAGCGAGTCACTGTTAATTAATCAGGGGAAATAACCATTTTAACTTACCATAAAACCGGCGTAATTTGTGATAGTATTTATTGGGGATAACCCCTTTTGGCATAGCGCTTTTTATCGCCTCTTGCCACAGAAACTGGTACACAGAAACCGGGTTTATTTTTGTGCTTCCGCAGTTAACTGTTATTTCCACCACAGAAACCCAGTTTCTTTTTCGGGGCAAAGAAACCAGGAAGACAGAAACCGGGTTTCTTTTTGTATTGCCACAGTTAACTGTTATTTCCACCACAGAAACCCGGTTTCTTTTTCGGGGCAAAGAGGCGATCGCTGCCTGATTTCTCCTAACTCATTTAAGTCTCATTACTGACTGGTATCATCAACAGGTCGCTTCAGGATTTGTCCGACAATTCCATAGCGATCGCCCGTCAAAGCATCAAGCTTATGATCGATATCTTCCAGCCAACCTAGCTTGCTAGTCCACTTGCCGTTGGGTAACTGTCTCGCGGCGTGAGTTGGGGTATTTTCTGAATCGACATAGAGCGCGATTTTTTCAAATCCGGGTTCTAAATCATCGCGATCGCAAGGTTCGTATCCCACGGTTTGATAAGCTTGGATATATGCTTCTAAAGTTTCTTCTTGAGGAACGCCGTCAGGCCAATAAAAAAAATCACCTGGTGTGGCTTGCCACCAGCGATCGGTCTCTCCTGCTGCATAAGCAAAACAGTTATATTCTTGAGATTTGGGGCTAGTCACTCTGTAGTCAGTGCCAGATAAATTCGGCCATTTAAACTCTAGTTCCGGTCGTCGATACATTTAATATGTTTAAACTGTATAACCTTGTTTTTTGCCCCACTCTAACCAAGCTTCTGCCATTTGTTTAATTCGACCTCGTTGTTCTGGTTGGATGGGATTTTCTCCGGTAATTTCCTGCAAAGCTGACAACCAGTATAGGGGATTTCGGGTCAATTCTTTGAGTAACAAAGGCACGATTTTATCTCCCATTTGGATAATTTCTTGGTATGCAGGATGCTGAGACATTCGAGCAGTAGATGACATTCCTTCTACTGCGGTTTCCCACTGTTCGGCAAGGCTAGAGAATTTTTCAACTATTTCGGAGTCTAGTTCTGGGTTTTGTTTTGATCTAGTGGGTGGTTCTGCTTCTGTTAACGTTGGGTTCTGGTTCATGGATTCTCTCCAAATTGTCTTGGTTGTATATTAGCGTTTAATTAGGTGCTTTATAGTGGACTGGTCAAATAGCCCTAAAACAAGAGAGGCGATCGCTTTTCTGCTAAATAAAAGAGCGATTCCCTCCGGGACGCTGCGCGAACGCCTCTTGCCACAGAAACCAGGGAGACAGAAACCGGGTTTCTTTTTGTGCTGTCACAGTTAACTGTTATTTCCACCACAGAAACCCGGTTTCTTTTTCGGGGCAAAGAAACGGGCACACAGAAACCGGGTTTCTTTTTGTGCTGCCACAGTTAACTGTTATTTTCACAACAGAAACCCGGTTTCTTTTTCTCCGCACAGAAACGGGTACAAAGAAACCGGGTTTCTTTTTTGCTTTCACAGTTAACTGTTATTTTCACAACAGAAACCCGGTTTCTTTGATGCGGGAATAAAAAAGCGATCGCTGCAACGATTAAAGATGAAAATTATGTATAATCGATGGTTAAGCTTAAATATAAGTGTAGATGAGTGGTATTAATAGAGAATTAACCCCCCATCCAAGAAGTAGCTTATTTGACAAACACCTTCCTGGTACACCTGAAGTCGCAAGACTGGTGAGAAAAGAGGGAAAGGCTCATGTTTTTAAAGACCGTGCTACAATGGATTTTGTTGTGCAGGCTATTATAGAAAGAGGCGAACTTACAGGAGTTGAAGATCAAAATGATGATTACGATCGCTATGGGCTATATTTTGACGAACCAATCGGGTATCAGATAAAATCTGATGGTAGCCTGCTGGCACTTTATTACGCTGAAATTAAAATTGTTAAAGGAGATAATAAATACCATGTTATCCCTCGCACAAAACCTCGTCGCCAAAAGCGATGATTGGGAATTTATCGAGTTATGGGTAGATCCGATTATTTTTCCACCTCGGATTTTGATGTTAGTCGGCGGCAAACAAGGAAATTGTTGTATTTATGATGCAACTGCTAACTACAAGCCTTTGTTTGAAAGCGCTATTTATGATGAAGCACACTCGTGGCTAATTGAAGATGACTACGAGCGCGTGGATGGTCGTCTTTTATCTGGAGAAATTTTTTAATTTAAGATCGCCCCAATGGAACATATAAGAGCGATCGCCTCTTGCCCAAGAAACGGGTACACAGAAACCGGGTTTCTTTTTGTGCTGCCTAGGGGCGAATGGCCATTCGCCCCTACATATTCACAACAGAAACCCGGTTTCTTTATGCGGGAATAAAAAAGCGATCGCAGTAAATTAACCTCAAAGACCTATTGTAAAACTAAATTTTCTTGTATTTGCCCATACACTGCCGCAATAAGCTGTTACGTGCCCCTTATAGCTTCCCCGATTGAAATACTTGTTGGGAATATATAAGGTAAAATCTTCGTATGTGCTATATTCATACCCTGGTCGAAAATCTTCGCTAGTTGATAGTTGATTATTTTTTGTCTGATAACCAGAGATAGTGCTTCTGACCTTGCGGCCATTTTTGTAGTAGAAATAAGCAACAGCCCGACAATTACTATTTTTCAGATGGGCAGTATCAAAGTCCAGAACCATTTTTATGCTCTTATTTGATGACCTATTAACATTGTGGTAAATGTCGAGGTCTGTTATGTTGATTCGGGGCTGGCTTTCCCAAATAAAAAAACCTACAACAAAAAAACCAGCGATCGCCGAAAAAATTAAGCGGCTGGGGTCAAAAAGTTTTGGCCTTTGGGATCTTTCCAAAGCCCGGAGAATTCTTCGGCTAATTTCTTTTTCATCATCATGTCTCATCAGTATTTTCTTCCTTGGCTATGGCTGCTTTAACTTTTTCCCCGATTTTCTTCTTCTCTTCGGGAGTTAAACTTCTGGATTCATCCTCGGAAGACACATTAATACGAGCTTTTTTAATGGCTTCGATAGAATTGATGAAATCCGTTAATTCAAGCTGATTTTTGCCTTTGCGAGCCGCTCTCATGGCCGCATCAATCACGGCATTTTTAATATCTCGACCGCAAACATCATCAACTTTAGCTAATTCTGCTAAGGACACATTTCCTGCTTTTGGCATCTTGTCGGGAAGATGTTTCGCCCAGATTTTTTGACGGCAAGTTTCGTCTGGCATGGGAAAGTTGACATGACGAACTCTGGTTTCAAAGGCTTTATCATAGTTTTGCACCAGATTAGTGGAAAAAATAACCACGCCGCGAAATCTTTCTAAGCAGATAAGTAACTGACTCCGCATGGAGTTAATCGCTTGTTCTGACCCTTGATTAACGTTTGTGAGTCGTTTGGAAAGTAAAGAGTCAGCTTCATCGATAAACAACAAAGAATTTTCTCGCTCTGCTGCCATGAAAATTGCCTCAACATTTTTCGGCCCTTCCCCGTGATACATACTCTCAATCTGAGCGTAACTGGCGACCAAAATCGGGCGGTTGATTTTAGAGGATATCGCGTGTGCAGCTAAAGTTTTACCCGTTCCCGGTTTGCCATGAAAGTTGAGGGCGGTACGAGGAAACGGCTCAATTTGTCGCAAACCCCAGTCATCAAAAACTTTGGATTCTAACTCAATTAAGTCAACCGCCAACAGTAAATCTTCTTCTACTTGTTTGGTGATAACTAATTGCTCGAAAGTAAATAAAGGTTGGGTGGGTTGATATTTTTTGGCGCGATCTTCAGGGGACAGATCGTAGTTAGATTTGTTTTCCGCAGCATCTTTAGATCCGTCCGATGATTTTTGACCGTTTTTCTGATTTGCCGATTGAGTCCCTACAGTAATCTGGATATCCTCAAGATTGGTTTCATCCAGTAGCTTATTGACTGCATTAAAAAGTCTAGAACGACAAACAGCAGCAACCGCTTCAGGAACTCGATCGGGAATACCTTGTACAATAAGAGAAGAAGCTTTATTCATTTGTTCAAAAGTATATCAATGTATAATGTATTAGGTAGGTGGGCATAAATAAATTGAGTATATACCCGTGAAATAAAAATCTGTTATTCCCGCGTTAGCGGAAGCATACGCGCAGCGCGTTTTATGCAGGAATCACAATATTTTTGCTGGGTAATAATGCGATTAATTATGCCGACCTACCTAGCTATATCAGCGATTTGTCTGACTAACTCCAAAAGACAAGTTCTTTTTTCCCAAAATCGTGAGCCTTTAGTATTTGTGAATCTACCGAACTTGCTTCGATAACTCTAGCATTATAAACTTCACTGTCTTTTTGAGCGAAGATTCCCTGAACGAATTGGTAATTTTCGCTTTCAGTCTGTTTTAGTAAAGTAAACCCTAGATAATCCCTATCTTTTATGTCTCGGCGATCGCTCTCAACCATCAAATAGGCAAATTGCCTAAACCAACTTACTAAAGAAGATAAGCTTAGATGGGCAAAGTAAACCTTTGTTGGCCATAGAGCACTCCAAGCATCCCAAGGATAGTCCGAAGCGCTCATAACCTTTACGCTCATAAGTTTGACTATGTATAAATTGCTACTTCTTTTCTCCCATAGTCATGGGCTTGAAGTATGTCTGAATCAACATCAGAAGCTTTAAGAAATATAGCCTTTTTGAACTCCCCAGAATAACAGGGGTGGTTTACGACCAAAAGGCTACCTCACGGTAACGATGTGCTTCTTTGATTTCTGGATCGACCTGTCGAGTTTTAATGTATCTGGCGTCATGGATGTCTTCTGTTTGGTTGTTAAAAATAATCTGGGCATACTCTCCACTATCAAGAGCATTTTTTATAGTAGCTCTAAGATATTCTCGGTTTCTTAGTGACCTCCGATCATTATTAACTATCAAATAAGCAAAATTTTGGAACCATTGATATAGTATGCTAACTGTTAAATCTATGAAATAAACAGTTGTGTAAATACCAGCAGCAACCCCGGCCATGACAGCCGTCCACATTAAAATTGAGAATGGATCCACTGTTTTTCTCCTTGTTACACAATAATTAGAAAGTGGCAATAATTAAATCTTTGTCACCAAAGCAATCTTGCAACTCTTCGTCTAACTCTCTAGCAACAAACTGGCGACCATAGGGTTTACCAAATGAGTCACAAACCAATTCATTGTTTTTGTCCAGAAACATTTGGACGATATGATAGCCTTGGAAATGAGCCTTACGCAGGATCGCGCCTTTCTTGATTTTTGAATTTCGGGGTCGATCGCTCACGAAATATTTTATGGCCTCATCATAGGTAATCAAGGGGATAACTTCTGGTAATCTCAGCAGATCGCGCAACAAATCCCCAAATTGACTAAAAACATCCTGTTCAATGCGATCGCCCGATAGATTTTTCTCTCTTAATTGGACAAACACAAAATCTCGATCGCCGAAAGCATTGGTCAATTTTCGGTCTAATGTTTTCGCAACTATCTGACGACCGTAGGGACTACGATCTTGACGGCAAACAATCTGGTTATATCGATCTAAAAATATCTGCCCTAACACTTGACCTTCAGCGTGTGCTTGACGGATAATTGCTCCATTCTTGACCGCAGAATTTGGGGGGCGATCGCTCTGTAAATAACTAATCACCTCATCAAAAGTTATCACTGCCTGTACTTCCGGCACTGCCAGAATACGCGGCGACCATTCCTTAAACTGAGCAACTATTCGCCGTTCATCCTCGCGGGTGATTTTTTGATCGCCATCAGAGGAGTCTTTAGAAAACCAGCTTAGAATCATTGCATAATTCCCCTTATGGTAAAGCTTACATAGCGTTTATAGTCAAGAAACCCTATATGTGCGAATTGCTTCTTTGGCTACATATCTATTATTTTGCCACGCAATTTTTGTTCCTCACCGGATAAGCGGTGGCATTTGGTGGGGGATTTTTCAACTTTTTTGGCTCCGACTTGGTGACAAAAAGTGGCATAAGGTGGCAAAAGTGGCATTTGGTGTGATAAAGTAACGTCAAACCTTAACTACAATGATGACCTTACCCCACAATGATGGATATCCAAGAGGCGATCGAGTGGACCGACGATCGCGTTTTTGCTAAAACCGGAAAGCGCCTCGACTCACTGCAACGGACTATATTAGAAGGGACTTTAGAAAATCAAAGTTACAAGCAGGTGGCGGAGGATTATCACTGCACTAAAGACCATACTAAAAGAGTCGCTGCGGAATTATGGAAGCTCCTGTCGGATGTGTTGGGTGAAGAGGTAAAGAAAGCAAATTTTAAATCTACATTAAAACGAATAAAAAATTCTAATATCTCAAATTTTGGGTCTGACTATATACAAATTATGGGTGACATTAACTTCTGTAACGAACATTGCCCCTATCCCAAAGTAAAGAAAGCCACAAAAACCCGATCGCCCTCTGCCAATTCCTCCACAAATTCCCCTAGCAAACAACCAGAACAACGCCACAATTTAACCGAAGCCCCGGAATGGGAGCATCATAACAACCGCCTTGCAGAAATAACCACCTTAAAAAAGTGGATTTTGGCCGAAAAAATCCGCCTGGTCACTATCTTTGGCTTGCCGGGAATGGGCAAAACCACCCTCGGTCGAGAACTGGTAGAACAAATTAAAGATAACTTTGACTATATCCTTTGGCGCAACTGTAGCGAAACTCTCACCCGAAAATCTTTCCAAACCAATTTAATTGAGTTTTTTTCCCAAAATCAGGAAACCAAATCATCATCCCTCATCGACTATTTGCGTTTAAATCGTTGCCTAATCATTCTCGACGACTTACAAGAACTGTTTGCCCCTGAAAAATTCGCAGGCACTTATCTGCCAGAAGCCGAAAGTTATGGTAAGTTCTTAAAAGAAATGGCGCGATCGCCTCACAACAGTTGCATCCTCATCCTGAGTTGGGAAAAACCCACAGAAATTGCCACCTTAGAAGGAGAAAACCGTCATTGCCGCAGCTTACAAATGGGTGGTTTGGGAGAAGCAGCAGCGGAAATATTAAGCAACAAAGGGTTAAAGGATGACGATAAATGGGGGGAACTAATCCAACTTTATAGCGGCAACCCGTCCTGGTTAAATATTATTGCGGCTACTATCGCAGACTTATTTAACCGCAGCGTCGATCGCTACCTATCCTATCCCGGTTTATTTCTCGGAGACTTAGAGCCCATATTAGAAGAATATTATCAACGGTTATCCGCACCAGAGAAAAGCGTCATCCTCTGGTTAGCCAACCAAAAAGCAGTAGATATTTCCCAAAAACCAGGAGTAGGGGCGATTCACGAATCGCCCCTACCTTTATCGGAAGCTGACTTTATCAAAGCCATCAACTCTTTAAGAAAACGGGGTTTAATCGAAAAAGCCACGGATAACGAATCGTCCCTTTTCGATATTCCCGCTTTGGTTAAAAATTATGTGAAAAATTACTCATAAATAAGGACACGGCATTGCCGTGTCCCTAGGGGTATGATAGCGCTAGAGAAAAAATTTCAGCAAAATCCCTATTTAATACCAATTTCAATCAATTATGCCACAAACGAAATCTTCAACCCCCCTTGAAACCGCCATCGGCTTTGCACGAATGAAAGCACTCTTGTCTAATTAAGAGCGGCTTAAGGCTTCTCGGCGACTATCAAAGACTTTTAAAATCCCATCAGTCACCTCATCCGTCACCGTAGAATTAAACCCAGTAATAAATACTTTCGCCGCCGAAATCTTAGAGGGTAAGTCTCCAGCAGAATCGAGTTGTTTAAAAAATTCCTTGGCATGGCTTAGTTGATGATTAAGTTCATCAAAGCCCATTGTTTTGACAAAAAATGTGGCTAAAGGCGAATGCTTGATATCGTAGGCGGAACTTTTCGTCCGTCCTTTTTCCAATAAGTTCAAAACCGTGGTTTCTAACTCATTTTTCGGGTGATAGGCTTGCTCGTCTAAATTCGGCAAAAAGTCTTCTAACTTTTTCGCGCTGGTGGTGCCTTTTTCCGGCAGTTCTCCCATCATGGTGGAGAGGGGAATATCTAAGCCAACTCGTAAAGATATCGCTTCGATAAAGGCAATGGTGACTACTTTTGCTCCCAGATACAGTCGAGCCACTTCAATATTTTTGCGAGATCCATTGACAAAATTCTGGTAGGTTTCTTCGTCCGGTTCTCCGGCAAACTGACGAAAGACTGATTCCGGTTTCAGGAAATTCATAAATCCTTCCATTTTTTGTAAGGAAACCCGGTATTCCTGAACCGTATAAGTGCTGGAGTTGATTAAATTATGATTAGTTTCTGGCAGTAGATTCCAGGTATTATCTAAAAAACTAGCGGCACTGGGGGTGGCAAACCCTTCTACGTCTCGGTTGGCCATCCGAACCGCTCTTTTAACCGAGTTTACCATTTCCTCCTCCGTAAACTGGAGGTTAAACTTATTGTTGGTTTCTTGTATGCGTTTGTAGAGCCGATCGCTTGCGGTTAAGCCGTCTGGACTTGGCATTTGAAAAGGAATGGTGGCTTCGATACAAGCGCAGATTTGAACTAAGATTTTTTTAGCGACAAATTCTTGGAGAGCTTTCGCCGCTACCAGCGCACTTAAAAACTCATTTTGTCCCGCAAAGGGAGACAATTGCTGACCGGAGACAAACCCAAATACTGAGATGACAATATCAAAAATATCATCTTCAGGAATTTCGGCGCGATCGCGAATTTTTAAATGTTCTTTGCCGCCACCTCGCAAAGGTTTGACCTCTTTGATCAGCCCACTAATATAGTAAGCCAGATTAAAATTTACACTTTGATCGACCTGGACATAGACGAGATCGTGAAATAGTGCGGCTAAAACTTCTATCGGATCTGTAGAGCCACCGACTTCAAATATATGATCCGGAGTATGGAAATAGCGCCAAGGGCCGGTCATCGGTTGGACGATGAGTTCAGCGATCTGCTCAAGTTTCGTTTGTGAGACTTCAACTTGTAGATGATTAGTCGCCCAGACTAGCTTATCTAGGCATTTTTGATACTCCTGTTCAAAATTCATCACGACCTCTGCACCTTTAATTTAGCCCGATCATACTTTATCATACCAACAAGGGAGAAAATCCTATCCCGATCTGGAAAATCGCGATTCGCCCCAGGGAGTCACCATGACCCCATCAGAGAATAGACTGGTTCTATCTAAGGATAATTTAACCCAATAGTTAACCCAGATACTTCCTTTTATTCAATATCAATCCGCGAAAATGTTTTAGATTCTTGAAAATTGGGCGAAAATTCAGCCAACAGCGTCCTGAGATCGCATCACATTAAATAAAATTGACCATGCAATCCCCAACCCTGACCCCGAAATTTCCCACCCATCTGGGTTACCAGAGAAATTGGATTTGGCGTGGCTGGCACATCCGCTACACCTATATTAGACCAGGGTCGGCTGATGCCACTCCGGGAAATTCCCTGAAAACCAATGGCGAACCTACTCCCATCCCCAAGCCACTGTTATTCTTACATGGATTTGGTTCGGGTTTGGGGCAATGGCGATATAACTTACAGCCTTTGAGTCAACACCATTGTGTCTATGCCCTGGATTTTCTGGGTTTTGGCGCATCGCAAAAAGCACCGGCTCATTATAATTTCAGCCTGTGGAGTGAGCTAGTCTATGATTTCTGGCGTTGTATGATTGGGGCGCCTGCGGTGACCATCGGGCATTCTTTGGGGGCATTGGTGGCTTTAAATACTGTCGCCCATCATCCAGAAATGGCCTCGGATCTCGTATTGCTGACCCTCCCGGATACCCAGAGTAGTCAACCCCCCGCTTTTGCCAGATATTTGGAAAAACTTTTTGCCAATCCCTTGCTATTATCCCCGTTCTTCCGGTCGATCCGTCGTCCGGCAGTGCTGCGATCGGTGCTGAAAAAAATTTATCGTCGTCCTGAATTAGTGGATCGAGAATTAGTGGATTTATTTGCCACTCCCCCCCAAGATCGCGGGGCTTTAGATGTATTTTGTCGCTTGGCGCGATCGCGTAATGACCCCGACTATGGCAGCAAATCTCTCCAAGATTTACTCTCGAAAGTAGCCATGCCAATTTTGGTCATTTGGGGTGAAGAAGATAAAGTTGTTCCCCTCAGAGGTTTTCGGCGCTATCTTCCCTTAAATCCCCAGTTAAATTTAGTGGAAATTCCCCAAGCTGGTCATTGTGCTTATGATGAGTATCCCGAACAAATCAATCAAAAAATCTTAGATTGGATTGCTGAGGAGAAATAAATCTGGTCAAAGCAAACAGAGGCAAGCTATGCAGGCGATCGCCTCTCCCCAGCATTTGTAGGCAAATATGTTAGGCAAGATTTTCACGATCGATCCCCAGGGGTCAATAGGGGTCAATTTTTCGGCGATCGCGCTTGCAAAAGCCTTGATGGGGATTAACCGGGCAGAAAATATCGGACAAACTTAGATGCCATACAGGATAAAGCCGCCTGGGATCGGAGGAAAAGCGATCGCCCAACCTTGGGCGATCGCTTTTCCTGGGATAATTGCATCAAATTTTTTAATAATTTTGGGATCAAATGTAGGCTGGCAAAATTTCCGATCGCTCCCTCCAACCCCCCTGACAAAGGAGTATTTTTAGAATTATTCCAGAATTCTAATTTAATCCGCGATCGATACCGCTCTAAAAATTCGTGACAAATCCTGACATCCCTGAGTCTCCAGATTTTTGCCAAAAATTATCGCAGGCTTAACCTATTTTTTAATTTTTGTCAATAGCCCAGCAATTAAAAGTGGTAATTTACAATACTTTTAAACAAACTTTGTCAAAACTTTAAAAAAATATCTTGTCAATGGGAATATTCATCGCTTAAGATGAAAATAATTAAACTTATGGTAGAATACTGACTTAAAAAATATCAGGGAGTTTACTCTAGAACGTCAAATCTAAAGGCTAAATTGATTGACTACTCCGTATAAATACGGAACTCGTCAAGCTTAAACATAGCAACTTATGGTTAATTTGCTGGCAATCAGAGGAATCTACTGAAAATCTGGCGATCTTCTTGAAAAATCTGCCTGATCTCGTCTATATGGCAACGAATCAAGCAGGACTAGACTTTGGTTAACCAAGATAGATCTCCGGAAAACTGCGACTATCATCGATTGACTGTGGGTTGAATCATTCATTTGAACTCCCACTGATTCCAATTCAGGGTTTGAGTGCATTTTGATTTTCAGGATAGTCGCAAAAGAATCAAATCTTTATTAATCAAGGCAGTTGATTGTCTTGAGGATACCTCTGAGGTAAAAAAACATGAAATCAGGAATTTTAGCTACCACCACTCTCTTAGTCATCCTTGGTGCGGTAGAGCAGGTGCAAGCTCAAGTTAACACCGATGAAGACTTTGAGTTTGATGTAACCGAATTTGCCGAGCCGTCGGCGGATGCTTTTGTCGCCACAATGGTCGCAGGGAACATGGTCGCAGAGAAAAGCGATGCATCGATAAATTTAGCTGGGCAATTAGCTTGGCAAACAGACTTTGGCCTCCCATCAGAGGCGATCGCGCCCACCATCACGCCCACAGAGGAACTCGAACCATTATCCCCTGTCACCGAAGCAGCAAATCCGATGTTGGCAGATTTTCGCACCGAGGCAACTGAAAATAGCCTGGGTCAAAAAAATTTCTTGAACCGATCGAACCAATTCCGCCCCCATGTACCGCCTCGCACTGCTACCCCTACAGGCAAACCGCCAACGGCTTCCGTGGGACGGGAAAATCGTTCCCGTACTGCTACCAGAAATTATTCCGATCGCAACCACCAAGAATCACTCGCCCATCCCCAAAGAAACCTAGACCCCAACTACGACACCAACTACGACCCCAACTACCCTTTGAGTGCATCCACCACAGCCCTAGAGGTAGCACTCTTATCCCCTGACTCCGTTCATAACCCAGCAATTCCCCCCCTCGCGTCGGCGACGGCTTACTTGCCAGAATTGCACCCAGAACGCCCGGTTTTTAATGGCTATAATTGGCCTGCCCAGGGCATAATGACATCAGGCTATGGCTGGCGGTGGGGCAGAATGCATCATGGCATCGATATTGCCGGCCCGATTGGGACGCCAATTGTAGCCGCTGCTGATGGGGTGGTGATTACCTCCGAATGGCATAGTGGCGGCTATGGCAATTTCGTGGAAATTGAACATCCCGATGGCAGTATTACTCTTTATGCTCATAATTCTGAGAATCGGGTCGAGGTTGGTCAGGTGGTGAAACAAGGCGAACTGATTGCATTCATGGGTTCTACCGGATACAGTACGGGGCCTCACTTACATTTTGAGATCCGTCTCCCCGGACAAGGCACGGTCAACCCGATGGTTTATTTGCCTTCTAGTAATTCTGTCGCTAACCAGCATTGGTAATGATGCGATCGCAAATAAGCCCTTAACCTTGACCGAACATTAAAGAAAATAAAGAAGCCGAGGGACAGAGGATTACTCTGTCCCTCGGCTTGATTGATTCGATCGGAATACTAGGTAAATTAGTTATTTCTTAATTTTTGGTAAATCTTCCATGCCCCTTCTTGCCCCACTTGCAAAAATGATTCCCGTTAGTGTTTTGCTGACTGTGGTTGTATCCAGTTGTACTCACAGACCTTTGCCCGAATGTCGTCCCCTAATGACGATCCTCAACCAAGGTAACGATTTGTTAAAGAATATTGACCTCAATGATGGCAAGGGGATTTCCCAAACAGCGAATAGTTTAAAGCTTCTTAGGGAAGAATTAGAAAAGTTGCCGGTGACAGACAAAAAACTGCAAGAGTTTCGCTCCGAATTTGTGGAGATTTATCAAACATTAGGGGATGCTTTTGCTCAGACCAGTGAGGCGATCGCCCTAGTTAATAAATCCACCGTAGAAGTCACCCTGCCGCAAGTCAAACAAGCCCAAGTCAAGGTGAATCAAGCGCGGTTATCCATCAGTCAAGCCTCCGAAGAAGCTGAGTTACGCTCTAAGCAAATTAATGACTATTGTCAGGTGGAATAACCGTAAATCGGGAAATTTGCTGCGCCTCTCACTAATGACCAAAGATAAGGGCAAAAAGGAGATACAAATCAGCTAAAAAATAACATTAGGATATTTGGTTATTTTCTGCTTAAATATTCCCCTGTGGATGCGGTAAAAACCTTCTTTTAAATTGGATGTTTGGGATTAAAAATATTCATGCCGCTTCAGATTCGCTGCCACTCAAGACAAATTTATGTCCGAAAAATCAGCCGGATTTTCTTTATTATTCTTGCCCTCCAGCTTGCAACACTTGGGCGGCATTTAATGGCAACTTTTGGGCTAATTTTTGTAATAAAATAGAGAGAATTTCCGCGTTTCCTTCAAATACTTTTTCCTGATAAAGTCCGGCGACCAAAGTTAATCCGGTAATTCTTTGCTCTATGGGGTCAACTATCCAATATTCACTAATACCTCGTGATTCATATTGCGATCGCTTGTAGAGGAGCTTCAGGTGCTTCAGGTGCTTCAGGTGCAGAGGAGATGAGGGGAGAGTGAATAATTGATAATTGATAATTGATAATTGATAATTAATAATTGATAATTATTGTTAATTGTCAATTATCAATTGTTAATTGTTAATTGTTAATTGTTTTCCCGATGGCGGCCCCCGCACAAGACGCTCCCCTGCATCATTTAGGCGATCGCGAAAAATTTTGTGCGATAATCAAAAATCTATATCAATTCATCACTTTATATCTATGCAAGCAAAACTCAAGCCAGACTGGGCTGGTGAAGACTTACTCTCTCGGTTTGTCAATCTCCTGATTCAAATCAAACCGATTTACGGCCTGATGAAACATCAAGCCAGACAGGTACTCATTAAAACAGCGGAGAAAAAGGGTATTCCCTGGCGAGAAAATTGCCAAAAGCTAGATAACTCAGAAACCAAAGCACTTTTAGCGCAAATCACCAATCCACAAGTCACCTACCCTGACTATTACCAGGTGCCTTTTCATGCTTACGATCGAGGCAACCTTTGCTGGCAAGCGGCTTTTGAGGCTGCTTCCGCTACCCAGTCAATGGCTTTGCGAGTTTGGCCAAAAGAAAATATCTCTTGGCAAACCGCCCAAGAACGATTACGCTCTAGTTTCCACCAGGTTTTGGGACAATATAGCCCCAACCATGTCCAAGATGTCTTAGATATTGGTTGTTCCGTCGGAATGTCTACTTTGCCCCTACACCGTTATTTTTGCCAACAACAAAACCGGCAGATTAGAACCGTGGGTTTAGACTTATCTCCTTATATGTTGTCCGTGGCAAAAATTCAGGATTCTCAGGGAGAAATTACCGAATGGGTACATGGTCAAGCGGAAAAAACCCCGTTTGGGGATAATTCCTTTGATGTGGTGACACTCCAGTTTGTTTTGCATGAACTGCCCGGTCATGCTACGGAGGAGATTTTTCGGGAAATTTTGCGAATTTTGCGACCGGGTGGCTGTTTGGGCATTGTGGATAATAATCCGCGATCGCCGGTCATCCAAAACTTACCTCCCGCCCTATTTGTATTGATGAAAAGTACCGAACCTTGGAGTGATGACTATTATACCTTTGATGTAGAAGCCACCCTGCAAAAAGTCGGCTTTGACTACAAAACCACCATCGCCACGGATCCACGTCATCGCACGATTATTGGGATGAAGCCAATGAGGGGATGAGGAGCAAAGGAGCAGGGGCGCAGGGGCGCAGGGGCGCAGGGGCGCCCGCCATCAGAATTTTTTTCTCATCTCCTCTGCTCCTCCGCTCCTCTGCTCCTCCGCTCCTCTGCTCCTCCGCTCCTCTGCTCCCCCGCTCCTCTGCTCCTCTGCTCCTCTGCTCCTCCGCTCCTCTGCTCCTCCGCTCCTCTGCTCCTCCGCTCCTCTGCTCGATGGCGGCTCCCCCGCTCCCCAAAAGCCCCCACAAATAACCGAGTCGGTGATAAAATTAAAATCTCTTTAGGAGATGCACAAATTTTGATACAATAATTTATAATTGTTAATAATTTAGATGAAAATCTTTAGAAGAATTGCCACCTCTAAAGTATTTTCTATAAATTCCCATCAGTGCTGGTGACAACAGCCGCACTGATCGTCTCTGAAGCCCACTTGAGAGAAAACCCTTATGGGTTGTAACACCTAGTTTAAATTATGAAGAAAGACCTCGCTCGTTACCGAAATATCGGCATTTTTGCCCACGTTGATGCTGGCAAGACCACGACAACTGAACGCATCCTGAAACTCACTGGTAAAATTCACAAAATCGGTGAGGTACATGAAGGTGCTGCAACCACAGACTTCATGGAACAGGAGCAAGAGCGGGGAATTACCATTCAGTCTGCGGCTACCAGTTGCTTCTGGAAGGATTATCAACTGAATATTATTGATACTCCAGGTCACGTTGATTTCACTATTGAAGTGTATCGCTCTCTGAAAGTGCTTGATGGTGGGATTGGTGTGTTCTGCGGCTCTGGTGGTGTGGAACCTCAGTCCGAAACGAACTGGCGCTATGCTAATGATTCTAAAGTTGCTCGGATTATTTATGTCAATAAGCTAGATCGTACCGGGGCTGACTTCTTCAGTGTAGTCAAACAGGTTCAAGATATTCTGAAGGCTACACCCTTGGTGATGGTACTCCCCATTGGCATTGAGACTGAATTTAAAGGCGTTGTGGATCTGCTGACCCGGAAAGCTTGGATTTGGGATGATTCTGGAGATCCGATGAACTACACCATCGAAGATGTTCCAGCAGATATGGTGGATGATGTCGAAGCTTACCGCGAACAGTTGGTTGAAAAAGCGGTTGAGCAAGACGATGCCCTGATGGAAAAATATCTCGAAGGAGAAGAGTTATCCATCGAAGAAATTATGTCATGTATCCGTAAAGGCACTCGTGACCTGGCTTTCTTCCCCACTTACTGCGGCTCTTCTTTCAAAAATAAAGCGGTGCAGTTGGTTCTCGATGCCGTGGTTGACTATCTGCCTGCTCCCAATGAAGTGAACCCACAACCAGAAGTCGATTTAGAAGGTCACGAAACCGGAAATTTTGCGATCGTCGATCCGGAAAGACCATTGCGGGCTTTGGCTTTCAAAATCATGGACGATCGCTACGGGGCGTTAACCTTTACTCGGATCTATTCCGGTACGTTAAGCAAAGGCATGACTGTGCTGAATACTGCCACCGGCAAGACTGAGCGGATCGGACGCTTGGTGGAAATGCACGCCAATGACCGCGAAGAAATTGAATCTGCCCAAGCTGGGGATATTGTGGCGATCGTCGGCATGAAAAATGTGCAGACAGGTCATACGCTTTGCGATCCCAAAGATCCAGCGACCTTAGAACCAATGGTCTTCCCAGATCCCGTGATTTCCATCTCTGTTAAACCCAAGCAGAAAGCTGGGGATGAGAAAATGGTCGCGGCACTGACCAAGATGGTGCAAGAAGACCCCTCATTCCATGTGGAAACCGACCAAGACAGCGGTGAAACCATTATTAAAGGAATGGGAGAACTGCACCTGGATATTAAGGTTGATATCCTGAAGCGGACTTATGGGGTTGAGGTGGAAGTTGGTAAGCCTCAAGTGGCTTATCGTGAGTCGATTACTAAGGTCGTTCAAGATAGCTATACCCACAAGAAACAGTCCGGGGGTTCCGGTCAGTTCGGCAGAATTGATTATATTGTCGAACCGGGCGAACCGGGTAGCGGCTTCCAGTTTGTGTCCAAAGTCACAGGTGGCAGTGTTCCCAGAGAATATTGGCCTGCTGTGGAAAAAGGATTTAAACAAAGCATTGTCAGAGGTGTTTTGGCTGGGTTCCCTTGTGTGGATCTCAAAGTCAGTTTGACTGATGGTGGATATCACCCAGTTGACTCCTCGGCGATCGCTTTTGAAATTGCGGCGAAGGCTGGCTATCGTCAGTCGATTCCCAAAGCTGGTCCACAGTTGCTCGAACCCATTATGAATGTGGATGTATTTACTCCCGAAGATAATATGGGCGACGTGATTGGGGATTTGAACCGACGTCGGGGCATTATTAAGTCTCAGAGCAAATCCCTCATGGGTGTTCGCGTTAAAGCGGATATTCCTTTGAGTGAAATGTTTGGTTATATTGGCGACTTACGGACGATGACTTCCGGTCGGGGTCAGTTCTCGATGGAATTTTCTCACTATGCTCCTTGTCCTAATAATATTGCCGAGCAAGTGATTAAGGAAACTAAAGAACGCGAACTGGCTATGGCTAAGTAGCAATTAGTTTTCGCCTAAAAAAGGACACGGCATTGCCGTGTCTTTTTTTGTTTTAGAATCCCGCGTCTAACTAAATAAAAATCGACGAAAACAAAAGAATAAAAGACACAGAAACCCAGAGAACCAAAACTCCGCGATCGCGATCGCCTTTCACGGGTGACGCGGATCATCCCCACCCGCGCTCAAATTGTTAATCTAGAAGGTGAGCAAAAATACTTAACTAAATCATCTGTGCTTGAAACCGCGATCTGAAACATCACATCACTGAAGCAAAGATAGAGCAGAAATAGGGATAATTTCTACCAAATTTATCCCCAAATTTTCGCCAAATTGCTGGGTTAATGGTGATATCTAGTGGTTTTATGCTTTGGGCTTTTTTGTTGGATAGATAGTTATACACATAAGTTATTCTGGCCGATCTATTTGTCAATATGGCCAGAAAGGAAGTTTGTATGAAACGATATTTGCTGCGAATATTAAAGGCGATCGCCCAACTGTTAAGCTATAGCTATTGTGGCTTGCTGATTGCCTATTTTATCCTGAGAGTGTTATTTTGGGATCGCCTTTGGATTGTCGCTTTCTTGAGTAGCTTCATTCCTTGGCTATTCTTCCCCATATTCCTCCTGCCATTAGGGGGATTGATCCCCCGCAAACAAAAATGGTTTTCTATTGGCTCATCTATTGCTTGCCTGATATTAATTGGTTGGCTGCATCATCATTATTTTTCCCCAGAATCAGGCCAATTTAAGTCAAATAGCCATGATTCACTAACTGTTAAAGTTTTATGCCTTAATGCTAGTTGGTGGCATACCACAAAAGAGGCTTTAGTTGATTTAATTAACCGCGAAAAACCCGATATAATTTTTTTACAAGAAACGACTCGAGGAAATACCCATGACGTATTACCGGAAATTGAAGAATCCTATCCCTATAAATTTTTTTCCCCTCGACTAGGGATGTTCAGTCGCTATCCTATTGAGGCTAAAGAAAAAATTAATTTGGCCAATCATCAAGAATTTCAGCAACGGGT
The DNA here is from genome assembly GCA_011390955.1 of Oscillatoriales cyanobacterium. Lineage (GTDB taxonomy): Bacteria > Cyanobacteriota > Cyanobacteriia > Cyanobacteriales > Laspinemataceae > Planktothricoides. The sequence continues at coordinate 183,565 of JAABRM010000004.1, forward strand.
AATTGTGAACATAAACCAACAACCTGTGGTGTTGTATAATATGCAAACCACCGCCCCTTGGATTCGTCCCCAGAAGATTGGGCCGGGGCTGACTATTCCGGTTTATCAATATGGCGATCGCACCGCAGAAATTGCTGATTTTCTCCAACGCATAGAAACAGAAACTCTGCCGGTAATTGCTGCCGGAGACTTGAATTTTACCGACCAATCTCAAGACTATGCCTTAGTAGCCAGCCGGTTGAAAGATGCTTTTAAAATCTCTGGTTTTGGCTTTGGATTTACCTGGCCGCACGGTTGGCCATTAAGTGATTTAATTAAAGTCACCAACTGGAAATTAAAAGTTCCCTTATTCCGTATAGATTATATTTGGTATTCTCCCCATTGGCAATCTCATTCTAGTCATGTGTTAAAACCTGTGGGTTCAGAACATCTGCCCATTACCACTCAGCTAACTTTACTCACTCCCAGAGAAACCTCGAAAAAATCATAAATAACCAAGTAACCAAAGACTATGAACACCAAACGTGAAATATTAGATTACCTATTCCAAACGGGTCAAATTGATATTAACCGAAGCCAAATATTTGACCTAGATTTATCTCCCATGCCTCCATCTTTTTTTGACTTTGACCGAGTTGAAGGGATGATGTTAGGGTTGGCGATCGGCGATGCTTTGGGTGTGACCACAGAAGGAATGCTGCCCCGACATCGCCACACGATTTCCGGTTCCTTTCAACGCACCCAACAACAAATTGATAAGTCTCATCAGAGAAATATTCGGGACTATGCTAACCAACCCTTGCAGAAACCAAATAATCATTATTGGGAAATTCGCGATTATTTGCCTAACAAATATGCGAATAATCAGTGCATTGGGATCCCATCAGATGATACTCAAATGGCTTTCTGGACTTTGGAACAAGCGATCGCTGATGGGGGATTTAATCCAGAAAACCTGGCAGAACGATTTAACCAAAATCGCATCTTTGGCATCGGTTCTACGGTGAGAAAATTTCTGATTAATTATCAATGTCATCAACCTTGGTTTGAATGTGGGATTAAGTCCGCTGGCAATGGGGCTTTAATGCGGATTGCCCCGATGCTAATTCCCCATTTAAAATTCGGTAAATCTGACCTTTGGGTGGATACGGCATTGTCAGCCATGTTAACTCACAATGACTCTGGATCGATTGCGGCTTGCTTATCGTTTATCTATATGCTTTGGCAGCTTTTAAAGATGAAAAATCCGCCTAAACCTGAGTGGTGGTTGAATACTTATATAGAAATTGCTCGTGATTTGGAAATTGACAGTAGTTATTGTTTCCGGGGCGGCGCTTTTCTGAATTATCAGGGGTCTATTTGGCAGTTCTTGGATGAACAAGTCCGCGAGGCTTATCGGCAAAATCTTTCGGTGATTGATGCTTGTAATCAATGGTATTCTGGGGCTTATTTACTGGAAACTGTTCCCACGGTTATTTATATTTTAATGAAACATGGGGATAATCCAGAAGAAGCGATTGTGAGAGCGGTCAATGATACTATTGATAATGATACGGTAGCGGCAATTGTTGGGGCAGCAGTCGGGGCTTTACACGGGAAAGATCGACTGCCCCAACGCTGGATCGCTAATTTATCAGGTCGGACGAAAGAAAATGATGATGGACGAGTGTTTGAGTTGTTAAAAATGGCACGAAAAGTTTGGTGGGATTCTCAACCTCCAAATCCGTCAATGAATGTGTTAGTCAAGACGGCTCAACTTCTAGCAGTAAAAACCGCTAAATTATCAGAAAAATCATCAGAAAAAACCCCGAAAGTTCAGCCGCCATTATCCCAAGATTTAACGGCGAAAGCACCGGAAAAAACTATCTCAGAATCGGCCAAAAATACCGAGGATGCGGCGTTAGGTTGTTTTCTGGGGGCTGTGGTTGGGGATGCTGCCGGTGGCGTGTTGGAATTTATCAATCGGTCAGCAACTCCCGAAGAAGTAGATCGGGCGATGAAAATGTCCGGCGGTGGTATTTGGCACCTCACCCCAGGACAAGTTACAGATGATACGGAATTAGCGCTTTGTTTAGCGCGGGCTTTGTGCTTGAGTCCGACTTTTGACCGGGAAAATATTGCCCGCAGTTATGCGAAATGGATCGAGTCTGAACCCTTTGATATGGGTTTAACCACTTATCGCTCGTTGGGCTGTTTCTCTCAAAGTCCTACCTGGCGAGAAATTTGCCAAAAACAAGGTTATGCAGCGGGAATGAGTCAGGCAGCAGCTAAGTTTTGTATGGAGTCAAAAGCAAATGGCAGTTTGATGAGAATTGCCCCTTTGGGGATTTGGGGATATCGGTTAGATGATGCAGAATTAGCCCAGTATGCTCAAGAAGATTGTCGGTTATCTCATCCTCATCCAACTTGTTGTGATGCGGTGGCTTGTTATACGATCGCGATCGCTTCTTTGATCCGCGAACCAGGCGATCGGCAAACTGCTTTTGAACGGGCAGAACGTTGGGCGATTTCTTATGCTAATGCGGAGGTGCGCGGTTGGCTAGAAAAAGCCCGTTTAGATGTGCAAATTCCCTATTATCCTCAAGCGGGTTTTGTGAAAATTGCCTTTACTCATGCTTTCCGACATTTAATTAAAGGCAGTAGTTTTGTGGAAGCAATTCAAGAAACCTTATTTGGTGGGGGAGATACGGATACAAATGCCTGTATTGTTGGGGGTTTACTGGGGGCAGCTTGTGGGGCTGATTCTATTCCTAAAACGGCGATCGCTCCGGTTTTGAATTGCGATACGGAACAAGGAATTCATCCTCGACCGGCATTTGTTCATCCCCGTCAAGTTCCCGAATTGGTGACATATTTATTGCGCGATCGCGCATCCGCGCCGCTTCGCGAACGCTCTACCAGAATAAATTAATCCCAAGCATCGAAAATTATGGCTAAAATTACGAGCCGAATGCCGGTAATAACCGAATTAGTCCGATAATTTGGACTAATTTATCCGTTTTTTTCTTAAATCCTAGATGTTGTTTTATCTAAGGAGGCGATCGCACCTGTGACGGCTAAATTGCTGTTGGTATAGTAATTTCAAAAAAAAGTGATGCTGTAGGGGCGATTCGCTTGCTCGCCCCTACTTGGAGAGCGCTATATGTGACAAAAACCGATTTATTGCCTGTAATGATTGTAATGTTGGGTTTCGTTCCTCAACCCAACCTACAAAGTAATGTATCATTGTTATCTAAAAATACTATATTGTACCGGAAAATGCGCTAGGATAATTATCAATAATAACTCTAAAAACCTTGGTAATCATCATGTCTAATCCAACTCTGACCGGGATTGCTGCTGGAAATTTACGGCGCGTTCACCATATTGCTTTTAACGTCAAAGATTTGCAGGTTTCTCGCCATTTTTACGGCCAGATTCTTGGCTTGCGTGAACTCACGGGAGCGGATATTCCCTCAACCTTGAAAAAGTTAGTGGACGAGGGAAAAGTTGCTAATTTTATTATGCCAGATGGCACCGTAATCGATCTATTTTCTGAACCGGATTTATCTCCAGCAGATCCAGATCCGAGAAAAGCATTTACTCGGGCGAATCATCTGGCATTTGATATCGATCCAGGGTTATTTGACGAAGCGGTAGCCGTGTTGCGATCGCATGAAGTTTCCATTGACCACGGCCCAGTAAGTCGCCCTACAGGAAGAGGCATTTACTTTTACGATCCCGATGGGTTTATGTTAGAAATTCGCTGCGATCGCTCTTAGCAAATACTCAGATATTATTGGTTGTTGGTTATTGGTTGTTGGTTGATTGTTGTTGGTTCGTAGTAATTGATAATTGATAATGGATAATTGATAATTGATACAGCCTGTTCAGAAATAATCCGCGCTTTGCCCTCACCCCGTACCCCTCTCCCAGCCCCCCTTTCAAAGGGGGAGGTAGGGGGGATGGGCCGCCGTCGATTTAGGGTGAGGGCAATGTGTTAAGCGATTGGTGAACAAGCTGTAACTTGGTTTAATTATCAATTATCAATTATCGATTATCAATTATCGATTATCGATTATCAATTATCAATTATCAATTATCAATTATCAATTATCAGCGGAATCAATGCCACCTATGCGATGAAAAGGGAAAAAACGAATCACTGCCTGACCAATAATATTTTCGCGAGGGACAAATCCCCAATAGTGGCTATCATAACTATTATTGCGGTTATCTCCTAACACCAAATATTGATTTTCCGGTACGACCACAGGACCGTAATCATAGTTAGGTTGCTCTTTAATATATTCTTCTGTAAGCAGTTCATCGTTAACATACACCTTTCCTCCTTTAACCTCTACGGTATCACCAGGTAAACCAATCACCCGCTTAATAAAAGCATCTTTAAAGTTTTCCTTTTGTAACGCAGCCGTGGGGTTAAAGACGACAATATCTCCGCGCTTTGGCTCTTTAAAACGATAACCCAACTTATCAATAATTAGGCGATCGTTGATCTCCAGGGTGGGTAACATTGAACCCGAAGGAATATAACGGGCTTCGGCGACGAAAGTCCTAATTCCTAAAGCTAAAATTGCACTGAGTCCAATGGTTTTCAGGGATTCAAGCCAGGGGTTTTCTTGGGTGTATTTTGAGGGTTGATTAGCGGGTAACTGAGATTTAGAATCAGACACGGTTTCCTCGATACGGGTCATGTTGCCTATTTAGCTCAAAGATGTAGATAGATGAATAAAATTACTGTCATTCCCGCGAATGCGGGAATCCATCGTGACTTGTGGTAAAACGGTTATCTCTTGACTGAATTCAACAGAAACTCTTCAAATTTTGAGGAGGGTTTTTATCTGTGGATTCCCGCATTCGCGGGAATGACAGTGGATTCCCGCATTCGCGGGAATGACTGTGGAACAGGAAGACAAACCGATCGCCGGTAATAGGTTTTGATGATTGTTTTCTTTGTACAAATGGTTAGTGTCAGTGATGACAAATGGTTAGGGTAAGTTTTGTTTCCCATGGGTGAGTGGATCGGATGGGGTCTGGTACGAGTAAATTCAAGAAGGCTCCCAGGGTAAGGATATTGAACTGTTTGGATGGGGGAGATAGGGGCATCGCCCCAACCGCCGATCTTCAGATTTACCAACGTCTTACTTCTAATTTAAAAGGTTAAAAGAATTTTTGACAACTTTTTTATTTTTTTCAGTCTTATCCCCTGGTGGCAACCATTCGGCACCGGAAAGTCATATCCTAGTATTGTAAAGCGACTCGTGAGGAAAGGTGGGGGAACCCCGCCTAATTGAATTTGCCATGTCTGCTGATTCATACTTATTAATCCAACAAGCTCGGATCCTCCAGGCTGATGGGGAATTTTTACTCGGTGATGTCTTGGTGCGGGGGGGAGCAATTGTCCAAATCGATCGAGAAATTTCGCCCCCTGAGAGCCTCCACGGTGAAATTATCGACGCCACGGGCTTAACTTTGTTGCCTGGAGTCATCGATCCGCAAGTCCATTTCCGGGAACCGGGTTTGGAACATAAAGAAGATTTATTTACCGCCACCTGTGCTTGTGCTGCCGGTGGGGTGACTTCTTTTTTGGAAATGCCCAATACTCGGCCAATTACCAGCAACCAAGCAGCCCTTGATGATAAGTTAGCGCGATCGGCCCAGAAATGCTTAGTTAATTATGGCTTTTTTATTGGGGCAACGGGCAAAAACTTAGAGGATATACTCGCAGTCACACCGACTCCGGGAATTAAGATTTTTATGGGGTCGATGAAAGGGGATCTTTTGGTAGATACCGATGATTTACTAGAGCCAATTTTTGCCAATGGTTCGCGGTTAATTGCAGTCCATGCGGAAGACCAAGACCGGATTAGTCAACGACGACAGGAATTTGCCGGATGTACCGATCCCGCGATTCATTCAACTATTCAGGATAAGCAAGCGGCGTTGTTGGCGACTCAAAGAGCCCTAAGATTGTCCAAAAAATATCAGCGACGACTGCATATTTTGCATTTGTCCACGGGAGATGAGGCGAATTTGCTGCGCCAAGATAAACCCAGTTGGGTGACGGCGGAAGTTACACCCCAGCATTTACTTTTAAATACCAGTGCTTATGAAACTATTGGCACCCTGGCACAGATGAATCCGCCTTTAAGAGATCCTGAAGATAATGAGATTCTCTGGCAAGCGCTGCTGGATGGGGTGATTGATTTTATTGCCACGGATCATGCGCCCCATACTTTGGCGGAAAAAGCCGAAGCATATCCCAATAGTCCGTCGGGGATGCCCGGAGTGCAAACCTCTTTGCCGTTGATGTTGACCCAAGCGGTGCAAGGACGCTGTACCGTAGCACAAGTTGCCCACTGGATGTCCGCAGCCCCCGCAAAAGGCTATGGCATTGCGAATAAAGGCGCGATCGCTCTTGGGTATGATGCGGATTTGGTGTTAGTGGATTTAAATAGCTATCATCCCGTATTGGCGGAAAATATGTTCAGCAAATGTGGTTGGAGTCCCTTTGAAGGCTGGAATTTAACCGGATGGCCCGTGGTGACTATTGTCGGCGGACAAGTGGTGTATAACCGAGGCAAAATTAACCCCGAAGTGCGCGGTCAAGCCTTACAGTTTGCCGCACCTTAGACTATTACTTTGGTTAAGGTTGAGGAGAATAAAATAGGGGCGATCGCCATACAGAGGTTTTGTTTCCGATCGACCACAGACAAAATATGTATGTAGGGGCGAGCAAGCGAATCGCCCCTACAGGGGGTCTGGTTTACTCAACAGAAAAGCGCTATAAATAAATTGCCAGAAATGTCGGGGTGAGAAAGCGAATTAATCTTACATTTATTCCTCAGAATGGATTCCCGCATTCGCGGGAATGACAGTTAAATTACCAAAAAATTTTTACTCTGACTAAACTATGAGTTTGATTGTTTTTGGCAGTATTAATCTGGACTTAGTAACCAAAACTCCTCGGCTACCTTTGCCCGGAGAAAGTTTGACCGGACATAATTTTTTTACTGCGTTTGGGGGTAAAGGGGCAAACCAAGCGGTGATGGCTGCCCGGTTGGGGATGATGACTTATATGGTGGGTCGGGTGGGGAATGATAGTTTTGGTCAAGAACTGCTGGGAAGTTTACAAGAGTCAGGGGTAATTTGCGATCGCGTTTTCTTAGACCCATCGATTCATTCTGGGGTAGCGGTAATTACCGTAGAAGATAGCGGAGAAAATACGATTATTCTCGTTCCTGGGGCAAATGGACAAGTGAATCAAACGGACGTGGCACAGATTAATCCGCTATTTTCTGACGCTTTTGCCTTATTATTACAGTTAGAAGTTCCCCTGCCTGCGGTGAAAGCAGCGGCGGAAAATGCCCGTAAAGCCGGAGTAAAAGTGATTCTCGATCCTGCCCCAGCCCAAGTGAATGTTCCGGCAGATTTTTATCCTTTGGTTGATATTATTACTCCCAATGAAACGGAGGCAAGTTTATTAGTAGGTTTCCCGGTGAATAGTCCCGAAACTGCCGCAAAAGCTGCTAAAGAATTACAGCGTCGAGGGGTGGAAATAGTTCTGGTTACTTTGGGCGCAAAAGGGGTATTTTGTGCGACGAAAGATGACGATTTTTTTCTGCCTGCTTTTTCCGTTGAGGCGATCGATACGGTTGCCGCAGGAGATGCTTTTAATGGCGCGATCGCTACTGCCTTAGCCACGGGTTTACCATTACGAGAAGCGGTGGTTTGGGGGGCAGCAGCGGGCGCTTTAGCTACTACTAAAGTGGGGGCACAATCTTCTTTGTGCGATCGGGCTACCTTGGAAAAGTTTTTAGCGGAACATCCTGTAAATATCCTGTAAATATCCTGTAAATATCCTGTAAATATCCTGTAAATATTTATAAGCCCTATGATAATTAGGACTTAGATTTAAAGATCGCCCCTATAAAGTAATACCATTTACAAAAATTTAGGCAACAATAAGTATTTATATTGTATGGTGGGCAAAATTCTACCATTATATATGGTATGGTGGGTAAAATTTTTTGCCCACCATACGAATTTTAGGGGCTGTTGGATGAGTTTTTGAAGTTGGTATAACAGACAATGTAGAGGCGATCGCTCATATTCAAACCTAAGAATCTTGGGCAAATCTAGCCACAAGTTCTTCGCGGGATAATTGCAGCAGCAGCGGGGTAAACTCTTCTGGAGTTAGCGCTAACAAAGGGTCTATGGTAGACAAAACTTCCGGGTCAAGGGTGCCAAAACGAGTCCGCAGCAAGTTTTCAATTACTAAGCGTTCCCCCTGCTGAATTCCTGTCTGAATTCCCTGCTGGATCGCTTGTTCTTGGTCTTGTTGATAAAGGGGTGCTAATCTCATAATTAACTCCGTATCAGTTCTTTCTAAATCTTGTCGGGCTGCTAAATTCTTTTGCAAGTTGATTAACAAGCGGTTCGCACTCGCTCTCAGGGGATGATTAATTGGCAGCGCTTCCAACTCATCGAGCGCACGCTGTTGTACCCCCGATCGCCCCAGCAACCTCAACCAAAGTGTCTCAGGAATTTGGGGCAACTGGTGCAAAACTATTATAGCACTAGCAAGACTTTCGCCAAGAAAGTTTACTCCGGGCATTCCATTCGGTTTGGGAAAAGCGTTAAATCCCGCTAAAATTTTCGACGATGCGGTTGGGGTCAGAATCCATAATTTGGGCAAAATCTGTTTTTGCTCCAGGGCATTCTGACGCCTGCTTTGGCGCAATAATTCACGTCGAACCGCTAAAACTTTAAACAAACAATCGCAAATCTCAGTTGGGGTGACTGGGTTGCGGAAAGGTTCAAAAATCGAAGGCCCCGGAGGAGAAGCAAGCTCTCCTAAAAGACCCAAAGGTTTAAAATTCGTCGATGTTTCTTCCGTCGGGATAAAGTATAAGTCAATTTCTTGAACTTCTGAGGCTACGCGCTTTGGTACGATAAGTAGGTGGGCAGAAATAAATGCACCACAGACCCAATGAGAAAAAAACTGTCATTCCCGCCCCACGCATTCGCGGGGGTAAACTCCGACGGGAATCCACAGCCTATCGGCGGGGAACGAAAAGTGCAATTAATTATGTTCACCTACTTAACCTGTCCATAAGGAGAAAGAAATTCCTCCAAGTAGTCTTTAGCGAATTGGTCATAAATAAATCGAGTCATTATTTTTTCAGGCATGATAACGATATTAGACAAGAGTGTTCTCATACCGGATCGATCCCCCCAACCCCCCTTAAAAAGGGGGGCTTTTAAGAATTTTGCACTCTTGTCTATTATTCTATCATTAATTTAACTATTATTTACTGCTTGAATTATATATTTATATCAACAAATAAATTATCTAATTATTTTTTATTTTGCTGGATAAGCGTTATCAGTAGGGTGGGCAAAACCTTGCTCACCCTACTACTCTGAAAAAAAATTTAAACTCACTGGAGCACAATTGGTGAGACAATCAAAATAGAACACTTGCGAATCAATTACTATGTCTGACCAACCAAAGGAAATCGCCGCAATTCTCGAAAGATTGCAAAAGGTTGAAGATCAACAAGCCCTGCTGAAAAAATATGTGGCAGGGTTGAAACGACAGGTAGATAGTCTGACGGAACGCTGTCAAAATTTGCCAGAAGCGCAACAACTTAATCTTCTGAAAAAAGAGATTAAGCAACTACAACGACAATTTCAGATTCAACCGAGTCAGGTTCAACCGAGTCAGAAGCTTCCCCCAACGGATGATCCCCAGGAGATATCGGGAGCAATTGACCGCTTAGACGAACAAATTCGCAACGGCACTCTGAAAATCAAAGAAAATAAAAAGCCCAGCCAGTCCGTCGTTGCGGCAGCAGTGTCGGCGCCAGCACCCGAACCGGAAGCTGTTGCCCCAGAAAAGCCTGCATCGGCGCCAGTATCAGCAGCAACCCCCGAACCGGAAGCCGTTGAAACCGAAGAAACTGAGGAGTTAAATCCAGAAAATCAAACACCCCCAATCACGGCGGAGGAATTTTTGCAACGCATTCAAAAAGGGGAAAGAGATTTTACTGGAGTCAACTTATCCGGTGTGGATCTCAGTGGTAAAGGGATAAATTGTAATGGATTGAATTTGAGCAAAGCTAACCTGAGAAAAGCCAAACTAAATCGTACTTGCTGCGCTCACGTTAACTTTACTGCGGCAAATTTCCAGGGAGCAGAACTTTCTCAGGCTGATTTATCTAACGCTAACCTGACGGAAGCTAACCTGACTCAAGCCAACCTGATTCAAGCCAAACTAGGATATATCAATTTGACCAATGCAATCCTGAGAAAAGCTAATCTAAGTGGAGTTAATTTGCAAAATACTACTCTGACTGGCGCTAATTTCACTGATGTTAATCTCAGTCAAACAAACCTGGAGTCTGCCAATCTCAGTGGAGTTAATTTGAGTGGCGCAAATTTAACTAACGCTAACTTAAGAACAGCAAAATTAGAGCGGACAAATTTAAGTCAGGCAAATTTGAGCAACGCCAATCTTTTACAGTTAGACTTGTCAGAAGCTAACTTAGAAGGGGCTAATTTACAGCAAGCAATTTATCACGAAAAAACCTTATTTCCTGATGACTTCGATCCAGAATCAAGTGGGGCTTGTAGCTTAGAGCCTGGGGCTTCTCTAGAAAATGTTAACCTGTCGGGTTTTGACTTGAGTGGTGTGATTATAAGTGGGGCTAACTTGAAAGGTGCTACCCTAAAATCAACAGATATCCGTCAAGCCAGCTTAATTCAAGTTGACTTCAGTAAGGCAAATCTTACCGCCGCCAAGTTAGACTACTCAAGTCTTATTCAAGCCAATCTCTCCCAAGCCAATTTAACTAATGCCAGCCTAAATTCCGCTAACTTAAGCAATGCCAATTTAGGCAAAGCCAACTTAATGAAAGCCTCTCTATCTAGTGCCAACCTAATTCAGGCAGATTTGACTGGAGCGAAGCTGATTGAAACCGATCTAAGGAGTGCTAACCTGACTGGGGCGAATCTCAGTCAAGTCAACTTAACTAAAGCTAACCTCAGTTCAGCGAAACTTAATGGAGCTAATCTGACTGGGGTAAATTTGATTGGAGTTGTCTTCCAATCGGCTGACTTAAGTGGTCAAACCTTAAAGGGAATGAATCTTTGTGGCGCTTTTTTATACGGCGCTAATTTGAGTCAAGCTAACTTGAGTTCAGCCAATTTGAGTGGGGCAAATTTGGAATATGCCAACTTAGAAGGAGCGAATCTGAAAGAAGCTAATTTAGCGGGGGCTAAGTTGAATGGTGCTAAGTTAAAAGGTGCCACCATGCCCGATGGCAGCACTAAGGAATAATTCCTCGTTTTCTAGTTCCCAGGCTGTAGTCTGGGAACTAGAAAATCCTTCGCTTTTAAGCATGAGAGGGTCAATGAAACCAATTACTGAAACAAATTACTGAAATAAATTCGTAGTTTGTAAACGCAGCAATTCCGCAGTAATCTGCTCTAGGATTCTCTGGTCTTGGGTTAATAAATTCGTAATCTCGTTAAATCGCTGAATGGTTAAGCCATTGTTTTCTACAATTCCAATCGATGCTTGACAGTAGTCGATCGCCGACTGGCGGATTTCTCTTGGCAGCCTATTCACACTATTCGGATCGCTGCAAATAATCTGGGGCATTTGTTGTCTACCTGTTAACCCCTGTTTAATCTGAGCATAATGAGTTTGGCGCAATGGTTCAATGGCCAACAGCGCTTTCGCATAATTCGTAATTTCCGCTGCGGACAAACTTGGAGCGGATTGTTGAGCCGAAGCCGCAGAATTAAAGTTTAAAATAGCCGCAGATTTGAGAGAAATACTGGGAGTTAGACCAGCGAAACAACTCATGGTGGACAATATCGCCGCCAGGAGCGATCTAGATAACCATTTAGAATTCAATGGGGAAAAGTTAGGAGTTAACATAATCAAATTAAACCAACAAAACAGGGTATATGAAAAGTACAACAATCTTCAACAAAGCCAAGCTTTAAGATATAGTTCCCTGGTGTAATGATTGCTATTTAGTGTGCTTATAGCGGTTATTGTCCGAATGAAGTACAGAGGTTTTCTGGATTCCCGCCGGCGCGGGAATGACAGGTTTTTTTTGTACTTCATAACTCTGACAATTGTTATATGCCAGAATTGGTGAAAAAAACCGCTGAACAGATGCACGCTTAAGCATTCTAGTTATCTCGAGCAATGTTGTTGTCGTTACTTAGTTCAAACATCAGAAAAGTCAATGGTCAGAATCAACGATCGGAGTCAATGGTTCTTGACCGCTCTTATGGTGTTTGATTTATTTTAAAACCTGGAAGTTCCAATTAACCCTAAACTTCATTAAATCTTATCAAATAAATCAAGGGCGACAGACTTGGCAAAGTTCGATCGCTTTGGTTTGTAAGGTCGATAGTTCCTCAGCCCCACGTTTCAAGCTGACTTCCAGGTCTAGCAAAATGCTCAAGGTCTTTTGCAGTTGTCCTTGGGTGATTGCTTTGACTTCCTGACGCAGGAAGTAAATCCGCTTGGGATTGCCAATTTCTGCTGCTTGGGCGATCGCCTTCTCATCTCGTTCTCCAGCGGAAATCATCACCTTCACCCATAACCAGGTTCTAAATTGACCCGTGAGAGTAGCGACAACTTTTAAAGCCGGTTCGTTGCGATCGATCAAGTCAGAGATCAAAGTTAAAGCCCTAGAAGTATCGCCGTGGAGAATAGCATTGGCCAATTTTAAGCTATTCGCAGCGTTTGATGTCACTAATGTGCCGACAATCTCATCGCTGAGAAGACGATTTTTCCCCGTCCCGACATACAGTTGCAACTTCTCAATTTCACTATACAGCAATCGCGTCTCATTGCCCACGCTTTCTGTTAAAATTCCCACGCTTGCATCGGTCAGTTTCACCCCCATTTCTTGGGCCACTTTGACCACAGCTTTCTCCAACCGATCTTGTTGCCAAGGAGGAATGCGGGAAAATTCCTGAACTTGAGCATATTTTTGCAATAATTTAGTGGATTTAAGCCTGCCATCGGGTTTACTTCCCGTGGTCAGCAACAACACCGTGGACTCTGGAATCGCCGTCAAAGTGCGCTCTAACTCTGCTAAGATATCCGCTGAACAATGGTGGCAAATGGTCGTATCCACTAACCACACCAAACGACTACCACTGCCAAAAGGGGGGGTCATGGATTGATTCAACCCTTGGATGATGGCATCTGGTGTATCAGGGGAAATTTTTTCATAGTTAAAAGAGGCCCAGTCAGGATCCAAGACGCGATCGCGCAACGCTGCCACGGCTTTGCCCATCGCAAAATCATCATCCCCCCAATAAAAGTAAATTGGCACAAAGAAATACCTGTGTAAATAATGAGTACACTAGACAATGATGCGGCCTGCCCCGTAAAGTTACAAATCGTAAACTTGATGGGGTTGACTTCATCATGTTCACCCAACTCTAGTATAATAATTAGGAGCAAGAAATTGGACGATCCATATCAGGTCTATCTCAACCGCGTCGTGCGACAGACTCTCGGCGAAAAATATTTATCTGCCTTGCAACATATTCAAGAGTCTCCCAAGTTCCACCCGGACGAAACCGGCAATAGAAAAGCCGTGCCATTCCCCGGTTATTCGGTGATTACCCCCACTTGGAAAGATGATGTCAAAAATAATGAGTTTTATGAGCAGATGCAAAAATGCCAAACTCAGTTATTACAGGAAATTCCTGGAGATTGGCTAGTGCCATTGCCCCCAGATAGTTTTCATTTAACCTTAGCGGATTTAATCTGGGATGATGCCTATAGGCTGGCAATTTCTACGCCGGATCTGGAGGCTAAACTGCGTCAGCAGATCGCCGATAGCTTTGCCCAATCTCGTCACTTAGCCAAGGGACAAGCGATCGCTTGGCAAGTATTGGGGATCATGGTATCCACCCGCTCAATTGGCGTTTTACTGATGCCAGGGGATGAACAGTCTTACGATCAACTGGTAGAATTACGCCGATCTATTTATCAAAATCCAGGATTAATTGCTTTAGGAGTTGAGCAACAATATCATTTTACCGCTCACGTTACTCTGGCCTATTTTAGCAAAATTCCGGAAAACTTAGATCGCGATCGCTTGAGTCTTCTGTTGACTGAGTTTAACCATCAATTGATGGATAATCCGCAAAAATTATTAGTGGAACGAGCGGAGTTGCGTAAATTTGAAAACATGACTGAATATCAACGGGAACCAGACTGGCCAATATTTCAATTTTAAGTAGTTGCTGGCAAAACCATCATTGGCAATCATTTAAAAAACTATTTTGGCTGAAAGAATGATTTTTGCTAAACTATTCTTGAATGCTGACATTCGTCAAAACATCCCTCGATGATGGCTGAAAAAACAGCGATCGTTACCACAGGTTAAGTATCCGTTAACCAACTAATTCATCATCCTAAAAAACCGGGTTCTTTCGGTCAATGACTCACTTTTTGACTCAACCGAATCAAGAAACCCGGTTTTTTCTATAGCAATCCTAAATGGTTTGTGGTAATTGTAGGGTGGGCAAAATTCCCGATCGTAAGTAGTCGGGCAGAAATAAATGCACCACAGACCATATCAGAAAAAACCTGTCATTCCCGCCCCACGCATTCGCGGGGGTAAACTCCGACGGGAATCCAAAGCCTATCAGCGGGGAACGAAAAGTGCAATTAATTATGTTCACCTACTTATATGGTAGGGTGGGTAAAATATAGCGGTTATTGTCAGAATGAAGTACAGAGGTTTTCTGGATTCCCGCCTTCGCGGGAATGACAAATTTTTTAATGAAGTACAGAGGTTTTCTGGATTCCCGCCTTCGCGGGAATGACAAATTTTTTTTTGTACTTCATAACTATGACAATCGCTATATGCCTGCCCACCCGAAGAATTTTAGGGGCTGTGGGATGAATTTTTGAAATTGGTATAACAAATTATTGAAGTCCCTCTTCTTCCACAGGTCTAATAATGGTTGTTTTCGAGGAACTTGCCGCTGGGTCAAACACGGCTTTAAGGGCTTCATCCAGAGTTTCTGCCATCGCAATTTGATTTTCATACACCACAATCACCCGCGCTAAAGTTGGCAGACTATTTTGTTCCGCTTCCAAATACAAAGGCTCTACATATAATAAAGATTGTTCAATGGGAATCACCAACAAATTCCCTTGAATTGCACTCGAACCCTGTCGAGTCCAAAGAGAAATTTGTTGGGAAATCACCGGATCTTGATTAATCCGGGCTTCCACTTGTTCAGGGCCATAAATTAACTGCTGTTTAGGGAATTGATAAAGCAGGAGTTTACCGTAGTTATCGCCATCGGCACGACCGGCTAACCAACCAATTAAATTATTCCGACTGGTGGGTGTAAAGGGATGTAACAAAATAAACTCTTCTGATTCTTCTTGAGGCAGTTTCATAATCAAATAATAGGGTTGAAAAGGTTGCTGTTCGTTGCCATAAATTTCTTGAGGAATTTGCCACTGGTCTTCCCGGTTATAAAACACCTGGGGGTCGGTCATGTGGTAGGTGAGGAGGCGTTCTGATTGAACCGTAAACAAGTCTTCCGGATAACGCAGATGCACCCGCAAAGTTAATGGCATCGTGTCTAAAGGTTGAAATAAATCCGGAAAAATATCTTGCCAAGTGGCGATAATTGGATCGGTAAGATCCGCTACATATAAACTGACCGATCCATTGTAGGCATCAATCACCACTTTCACCGAATTGCGGATATAGTTAAAGCCTCCTTCTCCCGGTTCGGAATAAGGATAGCGATCGCTTGTGGTGTACGCATCGACGATCCAGTACAAATAATTGTTGACGGTTGAGGTATTTTGGGCTGCTCTGCCATTTTCACCCTGAAATAATCGGGTATTGGCTACCACCAAATAGGGATCGTTGTCATATTGTAAAAAAGGCGCGATTAACTGAATGCGTTCCCGAATATTCCGCCGGAATAAAACTTTGGTTTCCGGCGTAAAATTGCCGGTTAAAGCCATCTGCCAATTTTGCAAATACTTAGCAAACACTAACCGGCGCCACCAAGTACCAATAGAAACGCCACCATTACCATCGTAAGTATTATAAACATTCTCATCGCCACTGGGATAATCGAACTCTCGCACATCACTGGGTGCCATCACATAGGTATTCGTTAATTCACCGTAATAAATCCGAGGATGACTAATCGGAATACTGGCGCGAATGCGTTCGCTAGAAGTGCCTAAACTTCCTTGGTTATCCCCAGTTCCGACCCCAATATCTTTGACAAAGTAATCCGGTAAGCCTCCTGGCCCTACGGTATTCACAGGTGAAAGGGTAAAACCATAGCCGTGGGTATAAACTAGATGTTCGTTCACCCAGGTTTTCGCGGCTTCGGGAACGGCGGTGTAGTCTAATTCTCTAGCGGCAATCAATACCTGTTGTTTTTCCGTGGCAGGCCCCTGGGGACGGGGTGATTCTCTTTTTAAGGTGTAGCGGTCAATATCCGCATCAGAGAATTTGTAGTATAGTCGAATTTGCTGTAATTGACGGTTTGTTTGCAATAAAGGACGGCTATCCCACAGGCGAATATTGCGAATTGTGGAGTCATTGTTTCTGATATCTTGGTAGGTTAGTTTCCCTTCAGGAGCGAAGGTTTTTACATCAATATTATCCAAGTCAAACCCCTGGCGAGTAAAAGCAATACTCCGTTGAAGATAAGGAGTTTCTCGCTGAAGTTCATTAGGTTGAACCATAAAGCGTTGTACTGCATACGGCCAGATATATTCAGCACCAACTATGACTAATATATAGAATGATATTACATATCTTAGTCTTTGTAAGCTGGATTTTTCGCTAGGATAGCCGAAAACTATCTGTAGCAATTTTTGGGGTAATGGTTTTTGGGGTAATGGTTTTTGGGGTAATAATTTATTACCATCGCGTTCTATTTTTTGGTCTGGGATTTTATTTGTGTCCCCCTCAATGAGTCCACTTCTGGCAATGGAGAGTAAAAAAATCGCGATCGCCCCAGCACCAAGACTTAATAAAATATATGCTGGTAATTGAGCATTTACATCAGTAAAACTAGCTCCATAAGCTACTCCCCTAGGGGAATAGAGTAACCGATAACAAGATAACCAATAGTTTCCCGCAATGATGGTCATCAATAAACTGCTTAAGCCATAAAGATGGCGGCGTTGTTTAGGGGAAAAACCGTAAAATTCACCGTCACTGAGACTATTTCCCGAAAGCAAATAGACAATTAATCCGACAGCTAACGCTCCTAAAACTAACCCTTTTAGCCAAAATTCTAGCAGTTCTAAAAACGGCATTCTAAAAATATAAAAGCTGATATCTTGGTGAAACAGGGGCTCGCTAATTTCAAATGATTTGCCTTTAAATAAGAGCCAGATTTTTTCCCAATAATTAGACAGGACAAAACCAAAACAGATGCTTAAGAAGCCAGCGATCGCCCAAAGCAGTTGGGGATAAAAAAGCAGCAGAGTTGCTCCGACTAATAAGCCCAAAAATTTCGGCAAATCCGAGGCATCAATTGGCCAAATCATCTGCCAGATTACTTGCACATCAAATCCCCTGGGTGCTGAGGAATAAATCAGCGGTAAACCCTCTGGTCGCGGCCAGTATTTCAGGGCAGTTTGACTATAGTATAAGACCATTAGCTCGATCATTCCCGCTAATCCAAGCAAGATGGGCAAGAGCGATCGCAGTCTCAGTTTAAATTCTACATCAGGATTTTCTACTGGAGGCAACTGTTCCCAGGGTAACGGGTATTTTTCCGGTGAATTATTCCGGGGCTTCTGTTTATATTTTAGCCGATGAGCAAGCTGTAAATTTCCCCAGAGAAAAGCCATACTAAAGGTAAATACCAACAGAAAACTAATCACGCGGGTACTAAAGCGTAACCAAAATGCCCGAGTATAACCAATTTCTTGAAACCAGAAATTTTCTGCTAGGATCCAGGAAGCAACACCAAAGGCTAACCAAATCCCGGCTGCGATTAAAATAAAGTAAAAAAATCGTTTGCACAACATTAAAAACATGGTAATAAATAAGTTGATTGGTTATTGCTTAACTGTTGAGAAAAAATAGAGGGAATAATTGATAATTGATAATTGATAATTGATAATCGATCGTGGTTTTTAATTATCAATTGTCAATTATCAATTATCAATTAACCCCTACACCCTCTCTTTCCCCACACCCTACACCCTACACCCTACCCCCTCTGCAAAGAAACAAAGGACACGCCGAAATTATTTCTTGGTGTCCTTTGTCTGCGTTCTTGGCGTTCTTGGTGGTGAAATAACTTTTAACTATTGCGGTTAACTATTGCGGTGGGCAAAGGTATTGCTGACTATTTTCTGAATCTAACAGTAACAGTATTAAGCAATACCCATCAGCCAGGATTTAGCTATATTGCTCGTTGGAGCAAGCATCTTCCAAATTAAACAAAGTTTGCAAAGTGGCCATTGCTTGCCGTCTCGCTTCAATATCTTGCTGTGCCCGCAGTTGCACCATTGGGTCATGGAGAATTTTATTCACAATTCCTCGCGTCAGGGCTTCAATCACCTCTTGATGTTTTTCGGCAAATTCTGAACCGAGACGTGAGAGGGCTTTTTCTAATTCTTGTTCGCGAATGCCTTCAATTTTTGCTCGTAAGCTGTTAATTGTCGGCACGGTTTCCAAGCTACTCCACCAGACATCAAAGGCTTCTACTTCTTCTTCGAGAAGTCTCTCGGCTTCCATCGCCATCAGACGACGACTTTCTTGGTTTTGTGCCACCACAGCCTTGAGGTCATCCACGTTAAATGATTGAACATTCGCCAGTTCATTAACATCCGCATCGACATTACGCGGGACGGAAATATCAATTAACATAATCGATTTGGTCGGGTCTAATGCCCCTGCTAATTTGTCTCGGTTCAGTAATGGCTGTGTTGCCCCGGTACTGGTAAACACGATATCGGACTGACTAATGATGGTCATCATTTCCGACAGTTGATGCAGTTGCAGTCCAGAGTCAGGGAATTTCTGGGCTAATTCCTGCGATCGCTGCATAGAACGGTTAACGATCGCAATGTTGTGGCAACCTTTCGCCAACAAATGTTGGACTAAAAGCCGGGACATTTTGCCAGCGCCAATAATGCAAACTTTCTGAGGTTCGAGACTCTCCACCTTCATTTGCGCCAACTCAACTGCCGCCGAACTAATGGAAACGGCGCCGGTGCCAATATTGGTTTCCGTGCGTACCCGCTTCCCTGCGGTAATGGCTTGTTTTAACAGGCGATTGAGAATGCGTCCCACTCCTTTATATTGTTGTCCAAGTTTGTGGGTATTTTTGACCTGAGCCAGAATTTGCCCTTCACCGAGTACCAAACTATCCAGACCAGCAGCCACCCGCATCACATGAGTTACCGCATCTTCATGTAAGAGAATAAACAAATGAGGCCGCAATTTATGCAGGGGCAACTTGCTATGTTCCGAGAGAAACTGGGTAATTTCCAGGGCTCCCGCTTGGGTTTCCGTGGTGACTACATAAATTTCTAAGCGGTTACAGGTACTTAAAATGGCCACTTCTTCAATATGGGGATACCCTAGCAAATGAGCGATCGCCTGACTCATTTGTGTTTCTGGAATACTGAGTTTCTCACGAATTTCTACCGGCGCTGTTTTGTGGCTGAGACCTACGACTGCAATATTCATGCTTATTTTCCTGAAGTTCTTCCTCTTGAAATCTCGACAACAAATTTCTTAAATCATTAAGCCTCGACAGATTGTCTGAATCCCAGACTCAACCGTTCGGACAAAAAGTTCGGACAAATAGATCGGACAAAGCCGGAAGTAGGGTGGGCATTGCCCACCATAAACCCATATATATGAGAGAAGTAGGGTGGGCATTGCCCACCATAAACCCATATATATGAGAGAAGTAGGGTGGGCATTGCCCACGACAAACCCATATATAAGTTAAGA
>JAABRM010000045.1 GCA_011390955.1 Oscillatoriales cyanobacterium
GGACAAAGCCGGAAGTAGGGTGGGCATTGCCCACCATAAACCCATATATATGAGAGAAGTAGGGTGGGCATTGCCCACCATAAACCCATATATATGAGAGAAGTAGGGTGGGCATTGCCCACCATAAACCCATATATATGAGAGAAGTAGGGTGGGCATTGCCCACCATAAACCCATATATAGTCCCTGTAATTAAGCCAGAAAACGTAAGTCTTCTTTCTGTAAAAATTCAGGAATTAATCAACCATCAAACCTGGAGAATTAAGAATGCTGGAATTTTTTAACCGGCGAGAATTCTTAATTCTCTTTTGGTCAGCAATCAGCGATTGGCCGGGTGCAGAGACGCGATCGCCGATCCGTCTCTACAGGTTGCGGCGGATGGACTTCAGGGTCAAGCATCAACCTTTGATTCCTCATGGCTGATTTTTGACCGCTGATATCGAATCGCTGAAGGCTGACATTTTTTTCCGTTGCCTTAGCGCACTTGAATAGTTTTAGGCGCTTCAAACATATGAACAGTATCGACAAACCGAGCGGTCTTAGATTGGCTGGAAATTACCAAACTTTCTGTCCGCGCACCGCCGTGGAAAAAGCGCACCCCGTTCATCAATGGACCGGGGGTAATGCCACAAGCGGCAAAGAGTACGGTTTCGCCAGAAGCTAGTTCTTCAGCGTTATAGACT
Organism: Oscillatoriales cyanobacterium; assembly: GCA_011390955.1. Classification (GTDB taxonomy): domain Bacteria; phylum Cyanobacteriota; class Cyanobacteriia; order Cyanobacteriales; family Laspinemataceae; genus Planktothricoides. The sequence continues at coordinate 684 of JAABRM010000045.1, forward strand.
TTATCGGCATCGTTAATTCCCATGCTGGCCAAGCGTTCTAGGTTGCTTTCTTTGCTTTCGCCAATCAAGCCAGTTTTTACCACTTCGGGATCGTAGATCAACTGTCCTTGGAAATGCCCACCCAAAGCTCGCATGGCAGCGGCGGAAATCACTCCTTCCGGTGCGGCCCCAATGCCCATCAGAGCATGAATATTGGTGCCGGAGAAAGCACAGCAAATGGCAGCGGATACGTCCCCATCACTGATCAGTCGGACGCGGGCACCAGCGGCACGGATTTCTTGAATCAGTTCTTTGTGACGAGGGCGATCCATCACTACCACCACCAATTCGTCAACCGACCGATCCATACAATCGGAGAGAATCTTCAGGTTTTCTGTGGCGGATTTGCGAATATCTACATGATTTTTCGCCACCGCTGGGGCTGCCAGTTTTTTCATGTAAAAATCGGGAGCCGCAAACAAACCACCTTTTTCAGAAATCGCCAGCACAGCCATAGAACCGTTTTGGCCATAAGCTACCAGGTTGGTTCCTTCGCAGGGATCGACGGCAATGTCGATTTCTAGTAATTGTTCTGGGTCGCAGAAATTTTTGGCATCGGGTTGGGTGCAAATTCCCACTTCTTCTCCGATGTAGAGCATCGGCGCCTCATCCCGTTCCCCTTCACCGATGACAATTTTGCCCCGCATATGAATTTTGTTCATGCGTTGGCGCATGGCTTCTACGGCCACTTGGTCAGCAGTGTTTTTTTCGCCTTTCCCCATCCAGCGGGCTGACGCGATCGCTGCTTGTTCAACTACCTCAATAATCTCTAAACCAATTGCATTATCCATTTAGATATCTCCTAATTTCATAATCCATTTGCCGTCGTATTTGCTGCCTACGACCGTCTAAAAGTCTATCAGAGTCAGGTATCTTGTTTAACTTATGTAACGACAGATTATTGTTAAGTTTTGCTGCTAAGGGATAATTTGGCCGCAATTTATCAGTTATCTATTGTTAGCTATCTAGCTTTTAGTGTTGATGTCCGGTCATCTGGATCCCCTTTTTTCTCAAGGGGACTCAGCAAGTTGATCTCAGTGGCGAAATCGCGGATTTGATGTAACGTTTTGTAAATTTATTTGTCAATTCTGCAAATTCCAGGGAGCGATCGCCTGTTCCCCAACCAGTTAGAGTAGGGTGCGTGTTTGCGGCGAAAATTTAAGTCGCCAGCCAGCCAAAAGATTAAAATCCTCCGCCGTAACCTACCAATATGGGATAAATTATCAGCCAGTTACAGTAGTTAGAGTAGGCGGCGTTACGGCAAGGATAGTCAGCGATACATCATCTACTCTGAAGAATTGTAAATTTTCCGGGTATCCAGCTTAAAGCATGAATCCCTATTTTTGGGGGAGAAAATATTCGCCCCCACCCAGACGGAAATATTGTTTTACAGCTAAAAAATAAGTAACTAATCATGCTTTTTTCCTGGTTAGACTATGTGCGTGCCGTTGCTACCACCGAAGAAATTCCGACTCGGTATCGTAAATTACGGGTTGTCCAATTAGCCCAGGCGATCGTTGAATCAGCGCGAGGAACCAGTCAACTATTTCAAGAAGCGGGAAACCCTGGTGGACTGAAATGGCGAGACAAAATTGATGATAACTACACAGAGAAAATCACCCATCAAATTTGGTTGATAACTCCCACTGAACCCGAAGGATGTTATTGGTGCCACTGGAAAACCGCAGAACACGCGGCAATGGGCTACTGGCGATTCATCAGTCGCCCAAACTCCCCCTATCAAGGATGGGAAACCTATGGCACCGACCCGGAAGGATATCTGCAATATATCTGGGAAAAAGAATATGCCTCCGATCCCAACTATGTCGGTAAAGTGAAAAAAGTCTTTCCTGAAGCCCAGGAGTTACTAAACCAATACAGTACCTCCAAACCCTTACCATCACGGCAATTTAAAGTTGCCATTATGCCCGGACATGGGGGCAGCGATCCCGGTGCAGTCAATGATAAGCTGAATTTAAAGGAAAAAGACTACAACTGGAAAGAAGCGGTTGAGATCAAATCTCGTTTAGAAGCGACAGGTAAGTATCAAGTTATTATCTGTCGGACGGAAAACGAATCTGCCCCTCTAGCAACATTGCAACAACGGGCCAATGATAGTGGTGCTGATGTATGTTTGTGCCTGCACCATAATGCCGCGAATAAACAAGCACGAGGGTGGTGGTTGTTTTATGTCAACCGCAGTCCAGAATTTGAAAAGTTTACCAAGATTATGGATAAACATTTTCAAGGCTTGTCTTTACCAGGAAGGGGTTATCTTTATACAGGGCAGCCCTTTAGTCAGGATTGGCACAGCCGGGTCTGGAATTGTGTCCGCGATTGTACCATGCCCACAATTTTGTTTGAAAGTTGCTTCATTGATAATGATGCCGATGCCACTTGGTTAAAAGATGGTGGCTATAAGCAAGTAGTCGAAAAGATTTGTGCCGGGGTTCAAGAATTTTTAGAAGGTCAAGCAACGATCATCTATTCAACAGGATTTGAAAAAATCAAGGCTTTATCAGACACTTGGCTGAAAAAAGATTGGACAAAACAAGCCAGCGAACTCGACGATACTCAAAAAGCCTTTGTCCCCAAGGGTAACTCTTACCTAATTGAGAAGTTTCAAGAATATAGCTTGGAGACAAATTCAGGGGGACACGCCTTAGTTGAATTAAGTAATGGCACGGGGAAATGGTTTATTTACCTAAAACATTGGCAATTACCTTGGACTCAGAAGCAGGAAGAATTAACAGTCCTAACTTTACCGGAATGGAATCAAGTGGACTGGCAAAATTGGTCATCTCCGGTGAGTCGTTATTTTAATGTGGGGGAAGTGACTTTACGAGAAGAAAGACGAATTCCAATGGATAAAACCCACCGCCAAAATGTGATTGAAATTGCCCGCAAGTTGGACGAAGTGCGTGAATGGTGGGGTTCAGCTTTATTGGTGAGTTCTTGGTATCGGCCACCAGCGGTGGAAGCGGAAGTTGGCGGTAGTGGCGCTAATCATCCCTTCGGTTTTGCCGTGGATTTGTATCCGGCTCAAGGCTCGATCTGGGATTTTCAATCCCGGTTTGAGCACGAATGGTATAACACCGGAAAATGGCCAGATGGTTTTGGTCGCGGTGCCAAAAAAGGGTTTATCCATCTGGATTTAAATCCGAAATTTGGGCAGCGAATCTGGGATTATTAAGGTGATTAAATAAGTAGAAAATAAGTAGGTGGGCATAAATAAATGCACTACAGACCATACCAGAAGAAAAACTGTCATTCCCGCGAAGGCGGGAATCCAAAGCCTATTGGCGGAGAACGAAAAGTGCAATTAATTATGTTCACCTACTTAGCCCAGTAGAAAATAGCTAAGGATAAAATAGCTCAGGATAAAATAGCTAAGGGAAAATGGATCGTATTACGATCTATTTTCCCTTATTTGCTATTCACTCTCACGACAACCATCTTTTATATAAGTTTGGCAAATTGATTCAGGTAAATAGATTTAATATTTAAAATATTGTAAAGATTTAATACATTTTTATTAAAAATTTTTGCCAACAACTTGACGAATTTATGCGGGTTGTGTTAGTTTAATAAAATCAAAAATCGAGCGGTTATTTTGTCTATTTGCTAAAAAAGCGGCTAAAAAACTGATTGTCTGGTGATTTAAGCGGTTTTTTGAGTAGGGGCGATTCGCGAATCGCCCCTACTGATGCGGCACAAATTTTGATCCGAAACGAGACGGCTTTTTTTGTCGCTACTTGACAAAAGCGCGATTGTATGTATTTGCTCAATTATCAATTATCAATTGATAATTGTCAATTAGTAGGCTGATTATTGTTATCCCCACTCGGAATATCCGTGTCGAGAGTGGGGCGTAACTGAATCAGCCGATCGCCCTCACGACTGCGAGGAATCACCACCACTGGCGGACGGCGGGTTTCATCCCGTCTAGGAAGTGCCGGGAAAATATAATAATCTCCATCCACATCAATCAGCAACCGCCAGACGCGATTCTGGCTGGGATTATTAATCGCCGCACTTAGGAGTTGCTGGTAGCTGGTGGCATCACCAATAATCCGGATACCTTGGGGATTGCGAATATTATCCGGGTTCACCCCCAGGGGAAAACTATCCTCTCGCACCACTATCGTCACCACCGGGAGAGACGAAGTTTCATTCACCGCATCCCGCCACGCATCCGCTTCTCCCTGCCATTGTGCCAGCCAGAAACAGCCCGCCAGTAGCCAACAGATAATCACCGTTTCATCCAACAGCGATCGCAGAAAGCCCAGGGATTGATACTCCAACAGGTGGAACTCCAGAAACGATTTCAGCAGTTGCAACAGTCCCCGATACAACCACAACAGCCCGCGTCTCCAGAAGTTTTTAGGCGGTTGGCCTTGGGCTAAACGACGATCCAGGCAATCCAATATCCGCCGATGGATGTTCTCCACTCCAGCTTGTAAACTTTGGGAGGGTTGACCTTCCAGTAACCACAGACTGCAATAGACCCCCACCACAACCAAGGCAAAGGTTATAATAGTATGGAGAATTGCTCGAAAGCTGCCGAAAAACACTTGAAAGGCAGCAATATAAAACGACTCTAGGGGTAAAGGGAGGGTGGTGACTTCCAGTTGGAAAAACCCGAAGTAACTCCAGCGATAAGTCCACCCTGTGAAGTATAGCACCGCCCCCAACATCACCAGTAAACTGGCAATTCTTCCCAGGGCAAAAGTTTCAGGGGGCAAACGCGGTGACTCACTCATCTCAACCTTCTCCCAAAGATGACGACAAACCGATACGGTTTCTGAACCAGTCTAATCTGTCTGCAACCCCAACTCTCAATTCTATTTCTGGCAGTTCCCAGAAATGCCAGGGAGAAAGGGCTGTTTTTCTGAACTCCCCTCTCCAGAAGGGGAGAGGGGTCTGCCATCGTGAGGGCTTATTTCCCAATTGAATTAGGATGAACCGATGAAATATCCAACTTGCCATATCTTGTCACTGATTTTAATGGTTTCCTCCCTGGGAATAGCGGGATGTAACATGACCCCTCCTTCCCAAACCGCTGAAGTGCCTGTCCCAGCGCAACGCAAGCAATCGGATATCATCTCCGTGATGCTGCCGGTGAATGTCATTATTGAGTTGAAAGCTGAGGGAAGTGGCAACCATGAATTGCTGGGATTTAACCCAGAAACCCGCCAACTGCAATTGGCGGGACTCCCCCAAGGATTGCCCCTGACGAAAGTTGCCAAAATAAAGCGCGATCGCCAGAAAAATCAGGGGTCAGTTCTCGGAGGGCGGGCCAAAATTCGTGGGGAGGATATGGGCACCCCAGAAACTTGGCGGGTTCCCTTCTCTGCCATAGACTCTAAGGAGGAAAAAATGATGATGATTCGGGGTCAACAGGCTTGGGATAATGATGAGTTCCAGGGGAAACTCGAACTCCAGAACGATTATGAATTTGTGTTGGATCAGATTATCCCCCTGTCAGAGGATGAGATGGAAATTGTCGTGAGTAAAGTGCCTCGTGACGGGGAGGAGTAACTCATCCGAGTTAGGGTCGGTTGGGTGCAGCCAAGCGCGAAACCCAACCGGAACACCTCGGCTTCCCTGTCCTCTGACCTATGATAAGAGAAACAATGAATCCAGAGAGCGAAATTAATGCAAAATATGAGATGCTTGATTTGATTTCCTGAAAAAATGGGATAAATTTCTTGAAACTACCGAATTATGAACAAGCGATTGTTCCCCGGAAAAAAATTACCGAATATTTACTTTCACTGACTCATCCTGACGGCAAAAGTAAAGCCAAATTTTTTCTCAAGTTTGGCTTTACCGTTGATTCCTGGGAAATTATGGCAAATGCTTTGCTCAATCATGCGGCTGACCATGAATTAGCTAAAATAGAATCATCCCCTTTCGGGACAAGGTATGTTGTTGAAGGTAGAGTGATTACGCCAGATGGCAGAAACCCAGAATTGCGGTCTGTTTGGTTTATTTCTACTGGAGATGATATCCCTAGACTGGTCAGCGCCTATCCACTCACCTAAAATTTGAAAATCATGATTAGTGAATTAGACCGAGTTGTTTTAACCGCAGATTTACCGGAATATGATTTAAAATCCGGCGATATGGGCACCGTTGTCTTAGTCCATCAAGAAGGTTTGGGCTATGAAGTAGAATTTATGACCATCGCCGGAGAAACCATTGCGATTGTTTCTCTCTTGAGTTCTCAAGTTCGGGGAATTGGAGACAGAGAAATTGCTCAAGCGCGGGTTCTAGCATCATCATGAATGGGGGCTTGAAAAAACTATAAATTGAAGACCTGTTCTCCGTCTATCACTTGTCCCTGTTCAATTTGAGTGGCACCGATCGCGATTTCCTGACGCAGTTCAGTCAGGTATTGCTGGCGTTGGTCCAGGAGTTCTAGGGCGGCTAAGATGACCTCATGGGCGGATTGGTAATGTCCTTGGTTGAGTTGATCCGCAATCCGTTGTTCTATTTCTGGAGTGAGTGATAGGTTCATGGCACCAGTAGGAGCGTTATAGATTACTTTGATTATAGTAGTGGAGAAACTGGGCGGCGATGAGGCTGATATCATGGCTCTGCCGTCCTTGGAGGGAGACTCAATTTCTGCGCCTTCGGGTAATAATAGAAGAGATAGAGTCACAGGGAGAGTCGGGCCATGACTGGACGCTGGGTGAGTTCGCTGTTGACGGTTTCGCTGCTGTTGGGCATGGGGTCTCTGTCGCCTTGGGTGAGGGCACAGACGATTTTGGCGCAGGGGAGAATGTCGGCAAGGGAGGTTGAGGAACTGTTAGAGCAGGCCACTCAACAGACACAACAGGGGCAATCTGTGCAGGCGATTAAGAAATTTGAGCGTGTTTTAGAAGCGGCTCGACAATGGCAAGATCGGCAGTTGGAAGCTGTAGCCCTTTTCGGAATTGGTCGAAATTATAACCGGATCGGACAAAGACAAAAGGCCTTAGAGTCCTATGAACAAGCGCTGATTATTTGTCGAGAGACCAATAACAGGTCAGTGGAAGCGAGAACACTCAACGAAATTGGTTTGGTGTACAATGCCTTGGGCGATCGCCGTCAAGCCCTGAACTACTTCAATCAAGCCTTGCCAATTTGGCGCGAACTGGGTCAGCGCCCTCGGGAAGCGGAGATTCTCAATGCAATTGGTCGAGTGTATGATGCCTTGGGCAACCGGACTGAAGCCCTAAACTACTTCAATCAGGCTTTGAAAATTAAGCGAGAGGTGGGCGATCGCTCTGGAGAAGCCACAACTCTCAACAACATTGGCTTCTTGTACAATGCTTTGGGCAACCGGACTGAAGCCCTAGACTACTACAATCAGGCTTTACCAATTATGAGAGAATTGGGTAATCGCTCTGGAGAAGCCACCATTCTCAATAACATGGGCTTGGTGTACCATGCCTTAAGCAAGTGGACGGAAGCCCTGAACTACTACAATCAAGCCTTACCGATTTGGCAAGAAGTGAGCCATCGCTCTCAAGAACATCGCTCTCGGGAAGCGGAGACTCTCCATCAGATTGGTGCAGCATATCATGCCTTGGTGAGCCGCCGTGAAGCTCTGAATTACTTAAATCAGGCGTTGTCGATTCGGCAAGAAGTCGGTGATCGCTCTGGAGAAGCCAAAACACTCAACGAAATTGGTTTGGTGTACAATGCCTTGGGCAACCGGACTGAAGCCCTGAAATACTACAATCAGTCCTTGGAAATTGACCGAGAAGTGGGCGATCGTCCAGGAGAAGCCACCACTCTCCATAACATTGGTGCTATGTACAATGCCTTGGGCAACCGGACTGAAGCCCTGAACTACTTCAATCAGGCTTTGCCAATCAGGCAAGAAGTGGGCGATCGCGCAGGAGAAGCCACTACTCTCAATAACATTGGTGCAGTGTACGATGCCTTGGGCAACCGGACTGAAGCCCTGAACTATTACAATCAAGCCTTGCCAATTCGGCGAGAAGTGGGCGATCTCGCTGGGGAAGCTGGAACTCTCAACAACATTGGTTTGGTGTACAATGCCTTGGGCAAGCGGACTGAAGCCCTGAACTACTACAATCAGGCTTTGCCAATTACGCGAGAATTGGGCGATCGCTCTGGGGAAGCCACCACCCTCAATAACATTGGTGCAGTGTACAATGCCTTGGGCAAGCGGACTGAAGCCCTGAACTACCTCAATCAGGCATTGTCAATTCTGCGAGATATCGGCGATCGCTCTGGGGAAGCCACCACTCTCCATAACATTGGTGGAGTCTACAATGCCTTGGGCAAGCGGACTGAAGCCCTGAACTACTACAATCAGGCTTTGCCAATTACGCGAGAAGTGGGCGATCGCTCTGGGGAAGCCACTACTCTCAATAGCATTGGTGGAGTGTACAATGCCTTGGGCAACCGGACTAAAGCTCTGAATTACTACAATCAGGCTTTGCTAATTAGGCAAGAAGTGGGCGATAGAGAGGGGGAAGCCACGACTCTCAACAATATTGGCATGGTACACAATGCCTTGGGCAAGCGGACTGAAGCCCTGAACTACCTCAATCAGGCATTGTCAATTCTGCGAGATATCGGCGATCGCTCAGGAGAAGCCACCACTCTCCATAACATTGGTGCTATGTACAATGCCTTGGGCAACCAGACTGAAGCCCTGAACTACTACAATCAGGCTTTGCCAATTACGCGAGAAGTGGGCGATCGCTCCGGGGAAGCCGACACTCTCAATAACATTGGTGGAGTGTACGATGACTTGGGCAACCGTAGTGAAGCCCTGAACTACCTCAATCAAGCCTTGCCAATTCGGCGAGAAGTAGGCGATCGCTTAGGGGAAGCTGCCACTCTCAATAACATTGGTGCTGTGTACAATGCCTTGGGCAACCGCACTCAAATCCTAAACTACTTCAATCAGGCTTTGCTAATTACGCGAGAAGTGGGCGATCGCTCGGGGGAAGCCAGCACTCTCCATAACATCGGTGGAGTGTACTATGAATTAGGCAACCGAACTGAAGCCCTGAACTATTACAATCAGGCTTTACCTATTATGCGAGAAGTGGGCGATCGCCCTGGAGAAGCTGGCACCCTCAACAACATTGGTGCTGTGTACTATGCCTTGGGCAACCAGACTGAAGCCCTGAACTACTACAATCAAGCCTTGCCAATTCTGCGAGAGGTGGGGAATCGCCCTGGAGAATCAGCCACCCTCAGCAACATAGCCGCCGTCTACCGAGACACCAATCAACCCGACAAAGCCATCACCTACTGGGAAGACTCCCTCAACATCCTCCTTGAACTCCGTAGCGAACTGCAAAAAGAATTCCGCGAAACTTTCCTCAAAACCAATCGCGGCAGATCCGTCGCCCTTGTTGACCTGCTCATCGACCAAAACCAGCCCCAACGCGCCTTTGAATGGGCGAACCGCGTCACCACCTACGAACTCGCCGACTATAACCGTCTCATCGGTGTGAGAGTCGCCAACCCGGAAGCCCAAGCCGCCCTTGATGACTGGAACGACCAATCCCAACAACTGCAAGCCCTCCGCCAACAACTGCAAGACAACTTCAGCGCCGCCCTCGTGGACCAAATGCGCGACTTAGAAGCCCAAGTCAATCAACAAGCCGAAACCCTCGCCAACAACTACCCCGAAGTTGCCGAACTCTTTGAAATCCAACCGGAAGACCTCAGCCAACTGCAAGCCAGCCTCCCCCCGGGAACCGTTGTCTTACAACCCGTTCTCCTCACAAACATCCAAAACGTTCCCAACACCCTCGCCCTCTTCCTCCTCAGCCGCGACAGCCTCAGCGTCCAGAAAGTCCCCATCGATGCCGACCAATTCAACGAATTGGTCACAAACTATCGCCAAATGCTCCAAAGCGGCGATTCCGGCTATCTTCCCCTTTCCGCCACCCTCTACGACCACCTAATCCGCCCCGTTGCCGCCGAGATTTCGGCCCTCAACCCCCAACAACTCGCCATCATCGCCACCGGGTCCTTGCGCCAATTCCCCTTTGAAACCCTCCGGGACTCGAAAAGTGGCCGTTTCCTGCTGGAACAGTACCCCATCCATTATCTCACTCGTCTCTCCAGTCGTTCCCTCCTCGCCAGTCCCTCCCCCTCCCCATCCCCAAGTTTCCCCCTGTGGTCGATTCCCCTCTTCCTGGGAGTCATCGGCGTTGGCGCAACGGTCAAACACCATTGGAAACTGGGGGGAACATTGCTCACTGCCGCCCTAGTCACCGCCACCCTTTCCCCGCGCTTCTCACCGGGCTACCAAGTGCTAGGCTTTGCCAATCCCCAACCCCAAGACCCCTTCAACCTGCCGGGAACCGAAGCCGAAGTCGATGCCCTCCTCCGCCTCGCCCCGGAGAGTGAGATTTACCGCCACGACAAGGCGACTTTGGAGGCGTTTAAACGTCAATCCCCCCGTTATCGCTATCTGCATCTCGCCACCCACGGCTGTTTTCAGGAACAGGGCTGCTGTTTTTTGGAGAAAGAGATTTGCAAGGATGAGAAACAACGAAAAACCCACATGAAGGCCAACACCCTGTTATTTGCCGATGGAGAATATCCCCTAGCGGACGCGGCCTTACTGGGGTTGAAGGATACGGACTTGGTAGCGTTAACCGCCTGTCAGACCGCATTACAGACCAACCGGGATGGGGATGCGATTATGGGAATGGCTTATATTTGGGAACGTGCTGGGGCCAGGGCGTTGATGGCGACCTTGTGGAATGTGGACGATCGGGCAACCAAGGCAGTGGTGACAGAGTTTTATCGCCTGATGATGGAGGAGGGGTTGAGTAAGGTGGAGGCATTGCGTCAGGCGAAATTAAGTCAGTCTCACCGTCATCCGTTTTTCTGGTCGCCGTTGGTGTTGATTGGCGATCCCCGTTAGAGGGGAAGAGGGGGTGTAGGGTGTAGGGTGTAGGGAATAATTGATAATTGATAATTGATAATTGATAATCAAACATAATTAACAATTGTTAATTATCAATTGTTAATTGTTTCCCCCGATGGCGGCCCCACACGAGGCAGAGCCTCGATTACTGGCATTCCCAGGGAGACCCTGGGAACGAGAAATCCTCTGCCCCTTATTTCACGGTTTAGGAGGTGACAAATGACAGAAATTACCACCCATGAACTGCCCCAAATTCTCCAGAATCTATTTATAGAAGTCGAACTGTAAAACAACGTAATATCAAAACTTTGAGGCGACTTGTGTCAGGCAGTCAGGGAGGTTGGGGTATAGTGTAGTATTAGGGTAAGTCTGTTTAGACTCACCTTTGAACAAGGGAGAACAATGCCAGCAAAGGATACTTACCACAAAGTAGTTAAAAATGCTTTAATTAAGGATGGTTGGACAATTACTTTTGACCCTTATCCAATCAAGTATGAAGAAGTTAAATTAGTAGCTGATTTAGCCGCTAAAAAAACGATTGCTGCTACTCGACAAGGACAAAACATAGTAGTTGAAATTAAGAGCTTTTTAAGCCGTTCACCAATGCGTGAGTTTGAGACAGCGTTGGGTCAATATCTGATTTATCAAACTTTTCTCTCTCTTACCCATCCAGACTATAAAGTTTATTTATAGGTGATGAAATTTATGAAAAGTTTTTTGAACAAATTGCAATTAAATTAATATTGATTAAATATGAAGTTCGCCTGTTGATTGTTGATATTGAAAAAGAAGAGGTCAGAAAATGGACAAATTAACCGATTATCAAAATATTATTAAAAAAATCTTAACTGAGTATGAAAGAATCTCAGCACAAGTCCCCGATCCTGATATAGATGAGGTCTTAATGTTTGACGATCGAAGGAGTCAATATCTTTGGTTTAATATTGGCTGGAAAAATAAGCGACGAGTTAAGGCAATTTCTGTTTATGTTCGCATTAAAAATGAGAAAATTTATATTGAGGAAGATTGGACAGAGGAGGGAATTGCGACTGAGTTGTTAAGGGAGGGAGTGCCGTCCAAGGATATTGTGTTAGCGTTCCACGATCCTGAGAGTCGGAAGTTTACGGATTTTGCTATTGCTTGAGTCAGGTTGGTAAGGCGATCGCTATAGTTATTTTATCTGCATCGATCGCCAAGAAACCGGGTTTCTATGGTGGGCCGATCGCATAACTTTGGCCAGCCAAAAAGAAACCCGGTTTCTGGGAAATTATGAGAAATAACTTATTTAGAGTTATTTCTTAGACTTGTTTAGACTTATTTAGTGGCGCGATCGGTTAAAGTGGTGAGCACTTGGTTTGACCGCTGGACAAAGGCTTTCATCCCATCAGCATCAAAGCCTTTTTGGGCCATTAAAGCCAGGTCATAAACGTGCTGACAAATCATGTTTGCCAGTTCCCCAGAGGGAGAAGTGCCATCGGCCCCAATAATACTGCCACTGCTGAGTTGCGCCAAATTTTTGATTAAGGGGTGGGCAGTATTTACTAATAAAATATGTTCGTCGGGGAATTTGGCGACTTCTTGGGACATGAGAGCACTCATATCTTGAATTCGGCGCATGAATTCCGGTAAGAGTACCATTGCCGGAGGACTGCCTTGGGGGTCGTCGGATTTGAGGGCTTCGGTACGAATATTGACCTTGGGTTTGTTCAGCGCTTTTTCAAAGATTTCTTTGATTTGTTCGCTGCGGGTTTTGTTGGTGGTAGGATCGACAATTTCTTTTTCTTGGTCTTTGTCCAGGAGTTTGTCGTCAATTTCCGAGTCTACCCGCGAGAATTTGACATCGGTGTGTTCCCGTTCCAGGAAGGAAATAAAGTGGGTGTCGATGAAGGAGTCCATAATTAGGACTTCTAAGCCTTGACTCTTATGGAGTTGAATGTAGGTGGCTTGTTGGGCTTCATCGGTGGCATAGAACACCCGGTTTTCATGGCGTTCTTTGTTGCGGTCTAGGTAGTCTTGCAGGGTGCTGTAAGAACCCCATTGAGTCCCCCCTTTGCTATTTTTTGGGGTGACATCTTGCCAAGCGTCCCCCACTTCGGACTGGACTTCCACTGCTGGGGTTTCCGGTTCGGCTGCACTGAGGTCAGCGGTGGTGCGGAAGATGACGATATCGTTGACTTGTTTTTTGAATTTCTCGTCGTTGAGGCAGCCAAATTTGACGAAAGTGCCAATGTCTTGCCAGCAACGGACGTATTCGTTCCAGTCTTGTTTGTAGAATTCGTTGAGGCGATCGCCTACTTTTTTGGCGACAAAATCGGCAATCTTGCGAACGGTGCGATCGACCTGTAAGGCACTGCGGGAGACGTTCAGAGGAATATCCGGGCTGTCAATCACCCCGCGCATGGGCAGCAAGAACTTGGGAATAATTTCCTCAACGTGCTCGCTGACAAAGACGTGATTGCAGTAGAGTTTAATTTCCCCTTTGGTCACATCCACATCAGGGCGCAGTTTGGGGAAATAGAGAATGCCGTTAATCTCAAACGGATAGTCGGTTTTTAAGTGTACCCACAGCAGGGGTTCATCTTGGAACGGATAAAGATAACGATAAAATTCTAGATAGTCTTCTTTGGTCAATTCACTGGGAGATTGACGCCAAGGAGACTTTTGCTTGTTAATCGCTTCCCCATCGAGTTTGATGGGCACCGGCATAAAGTCGCAGTAGGTTTTCACCAACTGTTTGATCTGAGAAGCTTCAGCATATTCTTTTTCTTCGTCGAGCAAATGTAGGGTGATGGTGGTGCCGCGAGTGGTGCGGGTGGACTCTTCCAAGGTGAAGGAGGGAGAACCGTCACAAGACCAGTGAACCGCTTGGGCGCCTGCTTGATAAGACAAGGTATCGATTTCTACTTTGCTAGAAACCATGAAGGATGAGTAAAAACCCAGCCCGAAGTGACCGATGATTTGTTCTCCGGCAGATTTGTATTTTTCCAGGAATTCCTCGGCGCTGGAGAAGGCGACTTGGTTAATATATTTTTTCACCTCGTCAGCGGTCATGCCAATGCCGTTGTCGGAAATGGAGAGGGTGTTTTTGCTGCTGTCGAGTTCGATGATGATTTCCGGTTCGCCTACGTCCCCTTTGAATTCGTCGCTGAAGGACACCATTTTCATTTTGGTGATGGCGTCCACGGCGTTGGACATCAGTTCCCGAAAGAAGACTTCGTGACCAGAGTAGAGGGACTTCTTGATAATCGGGAAGATGTTCTCGGTATGGATCGTAATGTTGCCCTGTTCGAGTACGGTCATAGTTATCTCTCGTCGATCGATCTGTTATGTTATTTAAGTATTGATTGTGGGCGATCGCTGCCCTTAGTTGGATCGCGGATAGCCCCCCGCTAGGGATGCGGATTTCCCTACACGCGATCGGGGATAGAGAGGGATAACTGGTCAAATGAGTTCTAGGTGGTTCGTCCCCATCGTTGACTCAAAATCTTGTTAATCCTCAAAATATATAAGTAGGTGAACATAATTAATTGCACGTTTCGTTCCCCGCCGTAAATCCTTGGATTCCCGTCGGAGTTTACCCCCGCGAAGGCCGCCATCGGCGGGAATGACAGTTTTTCTTCTGATATGGTCTGTGGTGCATTTATTTCTGCCCACCTACTTAATTGCACGTTTCGTTCCCCGCCGATAGGCTTTGGATTCCCGCCTGTAGGAAGGAGAGAGAATAGAGATTCTTAGAGTAGAGAATTTTCCTTTGTCCTATGCACCTCTTTCCTCTTTCCTCTTTCCTCTTTCCTCTTTTCTTCTGATATGGTCTGTGGTGCATTTATTTCTGCGGGTCTACTTAGAAGTTGAATCCCATAATCTATCGATCTCTGAATACTGATAAATCGATTTAGGAGATGATGTTTATATGAGTCATTCGGTCAATCCTTTAAGTTATGATTCCCTGAAAAAGATATTTTATTCCCTTCGGGCTTATAACTATGATCTTCCCCAGATGCTTAAGTTTTTTAACCAATACTCGGCTAAAGACAAGAAACAGTCTAAAGTTTTAGATGTCGGTTGTGGCTATGGGGAAAAACTGAAAGCGCTTCACCAAGCCGGTTATGATGTGTTGGGCATTGATGTGAATCCTCACTTAGTTGAAGCAAATCAAAAGAATGGTTTTAACTGCATAACATTGGCAGAATTTACCCAAAATACTGATAATTTTGATTTCATTCTGATGTCTCATATTGTGGAACATTTTTCCCCTATAGACTTGAAAGAATTTATGGATTTTTATTTAGATCGCCTAAAAATAGGGGGATATTTAATTATTGCTACGCCGATTTTATCTAAAAGTTTTTATAATGATTTCGATCATATAAAACCTTACTCTCCTCAAGGAATTTTAATGGTTTTTTCCGAGCGATACGACGATCAAGTGCAATATACATCTAGGAATAAACTAAAACTCAAAGATATTTGGTTTAGACGACGGCATTATCGGCCTCAATTTTTTAGAAGCCAGTATATTAGAACTCCCTGGACAAAAGTTTTACAATTATTGGAAACTTTTAGTAAAATATTGTGTATTGTATCAGGGGGAATCATTGGCACCACTGATGGTTGGATTGGTGTATTTGAAAAAGTTAAACCGATCGAGCAATAAAATATGCTATTTAACTCTTATGTTTTTATTTTAGGCTTTTTACCGATTACCCTGGTGATTTTTTTCGGGTTGCTGCGGTTGGGCGATCGCCAGTTTGCTCTCCTTTGGATGACGCTGGCTTCTTTGTTTTTTTACGGGTATTGGAATCCTGCCTATTTACCTTTATTGTTGATTTCTATTGGGGGAAATTATTGGTTTGGTCGGGAAATTAATCGCAGTGAACTGAAAAGTACCAATTCCCGAATTTTGTTAATTTTAGGGGTGGCTTTTAACTTGGGAATTTTGGGCTATTATAAATATGGCAACTTTTTTGTCAATTCTTTGAATGAACTTTGGTCAACCGATTGGCAATTGCCCACAATTATTCTGCCTTTGGCGATTTCTTTTTATAGTTTTACCCAAGTTGCTTACCTAGTGGATGCCTATCGTGGGGAAACCCAAGATTCCGATTACGATCTAATCACCTATACCCTATTTGTGGCGTTTTACCCCCAATTGATTGCGGGACCAATTTTGCGCCATGATGAGTTAATTCCCCAATTGCGCGATCGCCAGAAATTTTTCTTCTCTGAGGCGAAGTTTGCCCAAGGTTTAACCTTATTTATTTTAGGACTTGCCAAAAAGGTTTTAATTGCGGATAATTTATCTCCTTGGGTGGCATTAGTTTTTGACAATGCCAATGATGTGGGTTTCTTAGAAGCTTGGGTCGGTGCTTTAGCTTATACCTTTCAGCTTTATTTTGATTTTTCTGGTTACTCTGATATGGCGATCGGGTTAGGATGGATGGTGAATATTGACCTGCCGTTAAATTTTAACTCCCCCTATAAATCTACCTCAATTATTGAATTTTGGCGGCGTTGGCATATTACCTTATCAAATTTTCTCAGAGATTATCTTTATATTTCCCTCGGTGGCAACCGCAAAGGGGAAATTCGGCGGTATATTAATCTCATTATTACCATGTTACTGGGAGGACTATGGCATGGGGCAGGCTGGACTTTTGTCTTGTGGGGTGGACTGCATGGGTTTTATTTGGCGATTAACCAAGCATGGCGCAAATTGGGAATATCTTTGCCTAAAATAGTGGCATGGATGATTACTTTTTTGGCGGTGGTCTTTAGTTGGGTATTATTTAGGGCTAGTAGTATTAGTGATGCCATATCTCTGGTCAGCGCTATGTTAGGATTTTCCGGAATCATTTTACCGCATACCTTTAAAGGTTTTTTAGGTTGGTTGCCGATTGGTGGTATATTTAAAGGATGGGGTGAATTAATTTATTTACCGGAAATTGGCGGCAAAAATAGTTTAATTATGCTGGTAATTTTGAGCGGATTGGTCACTATTTTACCCAATACTAAGGAAATAATGGAACAGTTTAAGCCAACGGTTTGGCGATTATTATTAGTCAGTAGCGTTGCTGTATTTTGTTTTTTATCTATGAATCGTGTTTCCGAATTTCTCTATTTCCAATTTTAAGCAATAATTGGAGTAAAAATAATTATTTTTCAGTTTGGCCAGAAATCCATAATGATTAAATCATATCGACGATATAGTTTATATTTACTCGGATTATTCTTAATTCAGTCCGTTTTTTTTTCAGGGTTTAATTTGTTAATCGATCCTTATGGTATCTTCAAAAGCCCTGCAATGGTGGGGATAAATAGGATTAAGCCAGAAAAACGAAAACAAGTGCGGTTATTTAAGGCGATCGCGGTTTCCAGACTTAGACCGCAGATGGTTTTTTTGGGGTCTTCGCGAACTGAGTTTGGTTTAGGCACTTCTCATCCGGTATTACAGCCATTTCAACCGGCTTATAATCTGGCAATTCCTGCGCCAAATATGTATGAAGTCAGGCGCTATCTTGAACACGCGATCGCCAATAATCAACTGCAACAAGTGGTGCTAGGAATTGATTTTTTTATGTTCAATGTTTTCTTACCAAATACTCCAGATTTTAATGAAAATAGATTAGAAAAAACTGAAATAACTCTGCAAGATACCATTAATTCTATCTATTCCATAGATGTGCTGTTAGCCAGCCTAGTAACGGTCAGACATAATCAGCAGAAACCGAATGGCTTAGATTATTTTCATCCTGATGGTAGTCGCACCGAAAATCGAGATATTATCTTTGGCAATCAACCCATGCGGGAAATAATGCGAGCGGGTTTACAACAAAATACATTTTTAGCGAGACAGAATCCAGCTAGAAGATATCAGCTATCCCAAGACCATTTAAACGAATTACAAAAAATCGTCAATTTGTGCCGGGAACATAACATCAATTTAAAAATTTTTATTTCCCCTGCTCATGGAACTCATTGGGAATCAATCCGCGTTGGGGGTTTTTGGCCAGTTTTTGAGCAGTGGAAACGGGAAATTGTCAAAATTTCCCCAATTTGGGATTTTTCTGGTTACAACAGCATCACCACTGAACCGATTAGTGATGATATGAAAAATTACTTAGACAGTTCTCATTATACTCAAGAAGTTGGCAAATTGCTCTTAAACCGAATTTTTCAAACTAATGAGGAAAAAGTCCCCAGGGATTTTGGCGTTCTCATTACCCCAGAAAACATTGAATCACATATCCAAAAAATTCAACAAGACCGGGCTGTATGGGCTGAGAATAATCCAGAAATGGTCGAGTTTGTGGAGAAATTAAAGCCAGAATAAAAGCCAGCAAAAAACCGTTTTTTTGGGTTTTGTCATGGGTTTTGCTTCGGGCTACCCTATTCCCTATTCTCTATTTCCTATTCCCTGTTCTCTATTTCCTATTTCCTATTCCCTGTTCCCTGTTCCCTGTTCCCTGTTCCCTGTTAGTGACATTTAACCAAGCATGAGCAAAATCTTCTCCCAGGGTGAGAATGCCATCAGAGTCAAAATGAATCAAGTCGCTGTCAAGGGACAGATTGTTGGTTTCCACTACAGCAGTAAAAGGAGTTTTTTCTGCTACCTGCACCTGGGCAGTTCTAACTATATCTCCGCAGCAGTTTACGGTATTATTTGGCTTAATATGATGATTGCCAAAATGAACCATGCCATAAATAAAAGGCAGATTTGGTTGCTGAAAATCGCGGCGTACCTGACCGATTAAATTGGTTAAATTTGATTGGTAATCTTCAGCCCAATTTTCATTACTAGCGTCCGACTCACCCTGCATCCAAAAGAAACCAGAAATTTCTACTATGTATCCCCCAGAATTCAGATCCGCGATCGCCCCTTCTACCCGTTCTTTCATTAAATGATATAGGGAATTAGAAATTTCTGGATTCCAGTCTTCAGCCAGACTTGTCCCTCCTTTAGCGTATTTTACCAAGGCAACGGTTTGATTTAACTGTTCGCTGATGGTTTGACCAAAGGAAATTTCTGGCCCAAAGCCAACTTTTTCCGCTGGCCACCATTGAATCAGTGGGGAGGGTTCTGTAGGGGGTTGCAGCGCTGACCATTGATTGCTATTGTTATACCAAATAACTTTTTCTTGAGATTGTTTTAAGCGATCGGGTAAATCATTCATGTTTGACCGAAACCCAACCATGTTTGATTGTCCCGCTAATATAAACAGTTTGATAGAAATAGAGCGAGAAGCGGTGACAAAAAACGTAGAGAAACTGCAAGCAGCTATCAAGCCCAGTAATGAGGTGGGTCTGAGATACATATAATTCCTCTGATTATGAATGATTGATATATTTTAATACCATTTACAAAAAGTCATTCCACAGTAGGGGCGCAATGCTTGCGCCCAAATAAAACTCGAAATTGTAACAAGATTTTTTAAAATTGGTATAAGTTATATTTTAAGTCATATTTTAAGTTTTTTTTTAAATAAATTTTTAAGTTTTGCTAAGAATTGTTTTGCCGATGCCTGGGGCAGCAACATTCCCGCAACAATTTTGCAAAAAACGATCGCCATTAAGCGCGATCGCCTCTTTAATATAGCTGGATCCTGCCAAACCATCTGGCAAAAATATCGGGCAGCGGCTAAGTTTTCTGACCGACCCGGACGGCTTTCTAGGACTCTAAACATTAAATATTGATATAGATTAGCAATACTAACTGGTTTCAGGGGTTGCAATGAAGCCGGTGCTTGACTAAAAGCCCGATCGATAATGCTTAAAGATTGACGTTCCATTTTAGACAAATTTGCCGAAGCGGCTTGCGGGGATAATCGATATAAAATTTGCCGCTGATGTACCGGAACAAACTGATAATTTGCGGCCAATCTTAGCCATAAGTCCCAGTCTTCACCATGAGTCAGTTCGGGATTAAATCCACCCACGACTTGTAAAGCATCTCGCCGAATTAAAGGATTAGATCCATTGGCGATAAAATTATTCAGCAGTAACTTTTCATAAACATTGCCACTGACGGTAATGCGATCGCCTGGACGTAAAAAATTACCAGATTCATCAATATAATCTGTCCAACTATAAGCCACCGCTGCTTGAGGATTATCTTGGAGTGCTTGTAACTGTTTTTCTAATTTATCCGGTGTCCAGATATCGTCCGCATCTAAAAAAGCAATAAATTCACCGGAAGAGTGAGAAATTCCTCGGTTACGGGCTGCGGAAACTCCAGCATTACCATAAGAAAATACTTGAATTCGCGGGTCTTCGATCTGACCTAAAATATCCAAAGTTAAATCTGTCGAGCCATCATTAATCACGATCGCCTCAAAATCAACAAAGGTTTGATTTAACACCGATTCAATTGTTTGGGCGATCGTTTTCTCAGCATTATACGCTGGGATAATCACGGAAATAACTGGCATCGAACCGCAACTCCTGAGATAAATTATTTTTAAATCTAAATTATTTTTAAATTATTTTAAAGAGGCAGGATCTAATCGCAAAGACCCCAAAATCGTTTGGGTGTCTAACAATTTTTTCATCTTATTTACCGCTATAGTAGCCAGAGGAGGAGGAAGCAACACCAGCAGGGCAATTTTCATCATAACTTTCAACATCACCCGCTTTTGTAGCAGCATCGGGTCATTTTTTACCGCATTCCAAATCAATTTCATGGCTACTAACCCTTTTTTTGACGATGGTGGTTCTTGCAAAACTTTAAAGCTTAAATATTTGTAAAGATTACTCAGACTATAGGGTTTCAAATATTGTAAAGATTCCGGGGCTTGTGCAAATGCTTTGGCAATCACTCGTAAACTACCAGTTTCTAACTTTTCATGGTTAGCGGATAATGAATCACTAGAAACTCGATATAAAATTTGAGTTTTCGGCACTGTAACAAACTGATGTTTAACAGCTAAACGCAAATATAAATCCCAATCTTGTCCAGCGGGAAGAGACTCATCAAAACCCCCGATATCGAGAAAAGCCTGACGACGAATTAAAGGACTAGATCCGTTTTCCAAAATATCGGAGAGCAATAGATGAGCATAAGCATCCCCATTCACCGTAGTATAACCTCCCCGACGTAAAAACTGACTGGATTCATCAATACAGTCAGTCCAACTATAAGCTACATCACATTCGGGATGATTTTTCAGGGCTGCTAGTTGTGCTGCCAATTTATCTGGAGTCCACAGATCGTCCGCATCTAAAAATGCGATAAATTCACCGATAGAGTTTCTAAATCCCCGATTACGACTTACTGAAGCACCAGCATTGTTGTAGGAAATTACCTTTAACCTGGGGTCTGTAATTTGCGAAATTATTTCTAAGGTTGCATCTTTAGATCCATCATTAATCACGATTAATTCAAAGTCTGAAAAAGTTTGATTTAATACGGAGTTAATAGTTTCTTTAATCGTCTTTTCCGCATTGTAAGCGGGAATAATGACTGAAATGAGTGGCATTAACTTTACACCCCTAATCAACATAGCTGCTGGAAATAATTAAGTAGGTGGGCAGAAATAAATGCACCACAGCCCCCATTAGAAGAAAAACTGTCATTCCCGCGAAGGCGGGAATCCAAGGATTTACGGTGGGGAACGAAAAGTGCAATTAATTATGTTCACCTACTTATTTACTCTTTCCTCTTTCCTCTTTCCTCTTTACTCTTGACTCTTGACTCTTTCCTCTTTACTCTTTACTCTTTCCTATTTCCTCTTCCCCCTACACCCTACACCCTCTCTGCCCCCTACACCCTACACCCTACACCCTACACCCTCTTTCCTCTTTCCTCTTTCCTCTGTTGCCATATTGTTGTCATATTATTTGATCCTGGTGGCTATACCATAAAAAGGACTCATCAAACTTCCCCAATAAAATTCCATTGTAAAGGCGGGAATTAATTCAGTTTTCACGTCACTTCTATATTTTAACCGATATGCTAGTAAACGACGCAAATTACCCAGTATTGTCCGCATAAAAATTATTGGTCTTTCACCAGGTTTAGCATTAATCATCCTAAGCTGATAGGTGGCTAAACCGCAACCGCGAGCAATAGAAAGCAGATAATCTCTTTCCAATCGCCAGTGGGGAATCTGATGATGAGTGTGCATCGCTGGATTATACCAAATTTCCCAACCAGTTTTATATATATAAAGCAATGGCTCGTAATCATCGCCCTGGATTAACAACCCTGGTAATTTTCCCGTTAACCGGGGGCGATCGGGTACACTTTCAAGCCACGCTTGCTTGCGAACAACTAAAGCAGCCGCTGGGGGTAGTCTAATATTTGCCGCATCAAAAATATACGGTTCTGAACCATGTTCTCTAATGGCTAGAAATTGTTGAATTTTCTCAAAACCTGCCGGGGGTTGGACTTCAAAATCACCGTGGATCTGTCCGCCAATTGCACCAGCTTGAGGATGTGCTTGGGCAAAGGAATAACCCGCCGCGATCCAGTCGGGGTCAGGTAAATTATCATCATCAAGAAATCCAATCCATTCTCCTTGGGCTTCTCTAACTGCTTTCAGTCTAGCAAATGCTGCTCCCTGTTCTGGTTCAAAAAAGTATTTTAAAGCTACCCCAGGCATAGATTTTGACCAAGTTGCTTGATATTCTTGCACAACTTTGGCGGTGTCATCGCTGCTGTTATTATCAACAATAATAATTTCCCAAGCAATATTTTCCATACCTGTTTGTTGTTCCAGCTTGGCCAATACTTTAGGCAACCGGCTGGCACCATTATAAGTCGGAATTGCTACGGTGAAGTCTGCCACTTTTTCCCCCGATTAACTGAATGAATATTTGACTTGGTTTTAACTGTAGTTAAGTGATTCAAGCATGAGCGATCGCCGCCATATTAGTCATGTTTTAAATAGCCATTTTTCCATAAATAAAATGGACTTTGCAAACTACTGACTAACAGTTGCAGTTCACAAGCGGCCACCAAGTCGGTTTTAATTTTGGTGCCATATTTTAGCAAATGTAGCAATATTTTGCGAATATCGTTGACGCTATAAGCTAAGACAACCAAAGGTTTAAGCCAAGATTTAACTCCTACCATTCTCGTGACATAGCGACTTAAACCAATGCCACGAAAGAAAGGAATTAAATAATCTTTTTCAAAGCGCCACTTAGGAATTTTATGTTTAATTTCCATTGCTGGATTATACCAAATTTCCCAGCCAGACTGTTGAATATAGGCTAAAACCTCCAAATCTTCACTGGTGAGCATACTACCAGGAACTCTACCACTTAATATACAGTGTTGGGGAATATGGGTTAACCAAGCTTGTTTTCTCACCACCAGTCCAGCAGAAGGGGGTAATAAATTTTTGTGGGGCTGATATAATCGGGGTTCGTCTCCTCTTTCTGTGATGGCTAAAAATGGAATTATCCGATGAAAGTTTGGCGGTGGTTCTACTTCAAATTCCCCATGAATTTGACTGGCATAAGCCCCTGATTTGGGGTATTTTTGCCCAAATAAAAATGCTTGATTTACCCAATTATTTGCCGGTAAATTATCGTCATCGAGAAAACCAATTAAGTCTGATTTCGCTTCTTTAATCGCTCGTTTCCGGGCAAAAGCCGCCCCTTGTTGGGCTTCAAAAATATACTTTAAAGGATACTTTTCTGGCCAATTTTTTTGATATTCGCGCACGAGTTGGGCGGTGCCATCTTTGCTGTTATTGTCGATCGCCAGAATTTCCCAGGAAATATTTTCTGTGTTAATTTGCGATCGCAGACAGTCTAAAACTTCGGGCAATCGCTTTTCTCCGTTATAAGTGCAAATTGCTACGGTAAAATTGACCATAATTATCTGCTTTCCCTGAATATCATTGATGATTAAACTAAATCAATTTTTACCCACTATTCATCATCTTTATCTTTCCGGCAAATCTCCGGTTCAAATATCCGTTTTTTTAGTTAAAATCCAGGATATCCGTTAATGGCAAAAGGCTGCACAAACCGGCGAATTTGCTCAATTTGATCCGATTCTAACTTATTTTTCCACTTATCCGGTTCTGCGGATGTTATCCGTTGCGGGACATAGGGCTTACCACTATCTTTGGTCATGGAACCATCAAGAACTGCTTGGGTTTCCTTCGTCCAAGGTAAATCCAGTTGAACGAATAATTTCTGGTATTCCGCCACTGGATCCAGACATAACTGTTCATGCTGAATCACGATCCAATTTGGATGTTTTTGTTGTTGAGATAGCATCACATAATAGGAAGCACCCCAAAATAGCCCTAATTTTTCCCACAAGCTTTGGGCATCTTTAAATAAGTGTTGAAAAGGTTGTAAATAATCCTCCATCAGACTGGGTTGGGAAGTAAATTGCTCCATATTTCTGTCAATATTTTTATACAAACTCGACCAACTCAGGGCAAAGGCACAAGGATGCCGCATCATAATCACTGTCATGGGGACAATATGGCGATCGATCCATTCCAGGGCTAGATTTGAATGGACATCTTTAACCACGATTCGACCAGGAAGCCAGGGGATTCTTTTGTAAGGTTGACAGAGTTGATGTTTGACAAATGGGTTATTACTTTTACCTGCAAAAGCATTTTGACAAAACTGGGCAAATTCTGGGTCATTGTCATTGGCCCGCAAATATTTCCGAATATGGGGCAGGGCTTCGGGAACGTGGTCAATATTAAAGGGTTCATTAAAATATTTAATTCCGGGTGCGGTATTCAAAATTGAAACTACCCAAGTAGTACCACTGCGAGGCAAAGCCACAATATAAATCGGTGGTTTTTGGGAGTTTTTCAGACCCGTTAAGAGAGAATTAATCATGTTGTAAACCGCCATAAATTGATTTGATTCAAATTTGGGGAACGGAGGTGCAGGGGCCGCCATCGGGTGCCCACCATCGGCGCCACGCCAGCCCTAGGGGTGCAGGGGTGCAGGGTGTAGGGGGGATATGGAATAATCCGGTGAAATTTTTCCGGTGGTTATACTTCAAATTTGCCATTAATTTGACTGGCATACAGCTTGTTCAGAAATAATCCGATCTGCTTTCTTGCGTCCCTCTCTCTTTCTGGGAGAAGGATTTAGGGTAAGGGCAATGTATTAAGCGATTGGTGAACAAGCTGGATTCAGATGTTTTCGTTATGATGCCATTTTTTGAATTAAACGTCAAATTCTGGAAACAGAGAGAACAAGATTCTTTCTTTCTGTCTGACATACTTTTTGATCTCTGGCGTATAATACTTTTCCCATTTGTATTCAGTCCTCCTTTGACTTCCAGGGGGTAAGGCTGGTAAAACTTTCTCAGCATCAAGGATTATTTGTATTTTTTCTGCTTCATACCCTATGTGCAATAGAAAGTTATACAAATCGCGGTTCAAATTTTCTGTTTTTATCCAATTAATTGGATAAAGATATTCTTTATATTTTCCTGAATCAATCAACTCTCTATCCAAGTTAGATAAAAACTTTTCCATCGGTTGTTTACAGTAAAGCCTAAAGAATCTATCAGTTCCACAACCTATAGAGTCTTCTTCTTCTAACTTTCTTTTTATGCTTTTTAAGTGGTGATATTTATTTATCATTTTCAGATATTCTGCAAAACTAACCCTGGGAAAATGTGGGTATTCTTCCATCATTTCATTAATAGCGTAAAATATCGTTTCTGGATAAACTTTCCAGTTGCCATACTCATACTGTGAAACATATTGATCGTAAGGATTTCTGATGGCAGACAGGATAGGTTTAGTTCTAAAAAGAATTGGAATTTCCCGACAAGTGGCGTGAACAGGTGGATAAATTTTATATAACGATGTATCGACTATTCCCCCACCTGTTTTACCTAAACAAACCCCAGCAAAACGGGAAATTCTGGTGTTATATCCTTGCCCATTATGAATTCTTCGGAGCATTTCTCTGACAAAAGTTCCGCCGGTTTTAGGATTGTGTATGTAAACAAACTTATCTGTTAATAACATTTTTCATTTACTCAATCAATTTCCTCAAGGCATTTGCTGATTCAGTCTTGGTGATTGACGCTTAACGGTTAACTGTTAACCGTTAAGCGTTTTTTACTTCATCGGCTGGCTATTGATTTCGATGGTCTGTCCGGTAATGGGGAATGATTTACCCCGCTGAACCGCGACGGGTTCGGGTTCTGGGGATTCTTCCGACCAGGGGTCAGTTTCCGAGGTTGCCGTGACTTCAGTGACTTCTAAAACGTCTACTTCTAAAGTTTCGGCAGGGTCGGCAGCATTCACCGCTGAAGTTTCCCACAGATTCTCAGAGGTTTCTGAGGATGTTTCCGAACTTTCAGGCATATCGGCGCTCATATCGGCGCTAAATTTTAGCTGCCCGTCTCCGAGACTAATATATATGGTGTCACCGGCGACAAACTTTTGCTCTAGGAGCAAGTTGGCAATGGGATTTTCTAATTCCCGCTGAATGGCTCGTTTGAGGGGTCTAGCCCCATAGACCGGATCGTACCCTACATCGGCAATATATTTCTGCGCTGCGGGCATTAAATTAAAAGTAATTTTTTGTTCGGCGAGGAGTTTTTCCAGTCGTTTGACCTGAATGGCGACAATTTGCGCCAGTTCTGCACGGTTGAGGGGGTGGAAAATAATCGTATCATCCACCCGGTTGAGAAATTCCGGGCGGAAATGTTTGCGTAAGGAATGCATGACTCTTTTCCGCATTTCCTCATATTTAGAGTCATCCCCCGAAACATCGAGAATATGGTCGCTGCCAATATTGCTGGTCATTACGATGACGGTGTTGCGGAAATCTACTACCCGCCCTTGGGAGTCGGTAATGCGGCCATCGTCCAGGACTTGTAGGAGGATATTAAATACGTCCGGGTGGGCTTTTTCCACTTCATCAAATAGGACGACGGAGTAAGCATGGCGCCGCACTGCTTCCGTGAGTTGTCCCCCTTCATCGTATCCCACATAACCGGGAGGGGCGCCGACTAACCGGGCGACGGAATGTTTTTCCATGTATTCGGACATATCGATGCGAACGATCGCCTCTTCGCTGTCAAACATAGCCTCTGCCAGGGTGCGGGCTAACTCGGTTTTGCCCACTCCCGTCGGCCCCATAAATAGGAAAGAACCAATGGGACGGCTGGGGTCTTTCATGCCAGCGCGAGCTCGGCGAATGGCTGCCGATACAGCGGTGACGGCTTCTTGTTGGCCGATTACCCGTTGATGCAAATAGGATTCCAGGTGCAGGAGTTTTTGGCGTTCCGATTCTAATAACCGATTTACGGGAATGCCGGTCCATTTGGCGACAATTTCCGCAATATCCGCTTCGGTAACTTGTTCCCGCAATAGGGTAGCGCCGCTAGATTGTAACTTCAGCAGTTCCGCTTCTTTGGCTTCGCGATCGCGCTGCAAAACTGCCAACTGTCCGTATTTCAACCGTGAAGCCCGTTCCAGTTCATATTTCCGTTCTGCTTGTTCGATTTGCACCCGGATTTGGTCTTCTTCTTCTTTCAAAGTATTGATGTCATCCAAAAGATGCTTTTCTGTTTGCCACTGAGAACTGAGGGATTCTTGTTTGGTTTTCAATGCGGCAATTTCTGAGTTAATTCGGGCCAACCGTTCTTTGGAGGAACGATAGGCACTCGACCCAGCGACTCCTTCCTCTTCTCCTTCCAGAGACAGTTTTTCCATTTCTAACTGCATTAACCGCCGGTCTACCCCTTCCAGTTCCGCCGGTTTGGAGGTAATTTCCATTTTTAGTTTGGCTGCCGCTTCGTCTACTAGGTCGATCGCTTTATCGGGCAAAAACCGCTCGGAAATATAGCGATCGCTCAAAGTAGCTGCTGCCACCAAAGCGGAGTCGAGGATTTTCACCCCGTGGTGGACTTCATAGCGTTCTTTCAGACCCCGCAAAATGGAGATGGTATTTTCCACCGTGGGCTGACCCACAAACACTTGTTGAAAACGCCGTTCCAAGGCGGCATCTTTTTCAATATGTTTGCGATATTCATCCAAGGTGGTAGCGCCAATACAGCGGATTTCTCCCCTAGCTAACATAGGTTTGAGCAGGTTACTGGCATCCATTGTCCCCTGTCCGGCCCCCGCCCCGACGACGGTATGGAGTTCGTCAATAAATAGGACAATTTGCCCGTCGGATTGAATTACTTCCCGCAACACCGCCCGGAGTCGTTGCTCAAATTCCCCGCGAAATTTCGCCCCAGCAATCAAGCTGCCCATGTCCAGGGAAATCAACTGCCGATTTTTCAGGGATTCGGGCACATCCCCATTGAGGATCCGTTGGGCCAAGGCTTCGGCGATCGCGGTTTTGCCCACCCCCGGTTCCCCAATGAGTACGGGATTATTTTTCGTCCGTCGCGAAAGTACCTGAATCACCCGGCGAATTTCTTCATCGCGACCAATTACCGGATCTAATTTACCTTTGCGGGCTTCTTCGGTTAAATCGCGGCCATATTTTTCCAGGGCTTCATATTGACTTTCTGGGTTTTGATCGGTGACTTTGGTATTGCCGCGAATGGCTTTGATCGCTGCTGCTAGTTGTTGCTGTTCAAAGGGAGTCCGAGGGTCTTGGGTGGCGGCTTTCATTACCCTTCGTCCGACTCGTTCTTCTTCTGCCAAAGCCAGCAGGATATGTTCCACAGAGATAAAATTATCGTTCCAGTTGGTGCGGGCTTCTTCCGCTTTGTCCAACATTACGTCTAAACTACGGCCTAAGTACAACTCTGTGGTGTTGGGGACTTTCGCCTGTCGGACGGCAAAGGCGTTGAGTTGTTGTAGCAGCTTTTCTGGGAGAATTCCCGCACGAGTCAGAATTCGGTTGGCTAATGATTTTTGTTCCACGAGGGCGATCGCCACGTGCTCCACTTCCAAATATTGATGTTGATAGCGACGCACAACTTCTTGGGATTTGACAATTGCTTCCCAAGCGGTATCGGTGAATTTACTAGGGTCGGTGGGCTGCATAGGGGGTAATTTCTTTATCGCTAACAGATATATTTAAGCTGACAGGCATCGTTGATTTAAACACGCTGGGGCTGCCAGCGGATCTACCTTTTGGGTCAGGGATGCCGTTTCTTTATCAACAAATTATATCAAATTATCTCACATTATATCAAATAATTTGACCCTAGGAACAATTTCATTTTAGCTGACAATATTTTTGGTGGGCAATGCTCCTTTACTAATTTATCCTAGTCTTTATGTTTTATGGTGGGCAAAAGTCCACCGTAATATATGATAATATGGGTAATTTTTTTTGCCCACCATACGAGCCTTTTTATCTTGTATGGTGGGCAAAAGTCCACCGTAATATATGATAATATGGGTAATTTTTTTTGCCCACCATACGAATCTGAAGACCCAAACAATTAATTAAAAAATGCGGCATTTTCTCTGGCGATGGTGTTGACTACTAAGGCGCGATCGAGAAAGTCGTTACTTCTTTCACAAGAATTTTCCGCAATTAACACGCAACCATGACAAGCTGCCCCTTGTAATAAGGCATCGTCTTC
The DNA here is from genome assembly GCA_011390955.1 of Oscillatoriales cyanobacterium. GTDB lineage: Bacteria > Cyanobacteriota > Cyanobacteriia > Cyanobacteriales > Laspinemataceae > Planktothricoides. The sequence continues at coordinate 30,146 of JAABRM010000045.1, forward strand.
GCGATCGCCGGGAATATGTTGAGCGCAAATCGGATCGTTAGAACATATTTCTCCGCTTTCTAAGGCTAGGTCGAGGTAATATTCTAAGCGATCGCCGATTTCAATTAATCCCCCTAAGGTGCCTTCAGACCCACTCGAACCCGTATAAATTAATATACCATAACCGAGGTTATCATTAGCATAAATTCTTTCTTTAATTGCCGTAGACGAATAGCCGCATTTTAAGGAAATGGTAGTAATTAATAAATGGGATAAAGAATGCAGCATGATGTAGGGAATGCCGGGAAATTGTTCCTCTTTTTTGGGAATATTGTTAATTTCCAGCCAGGTTTTATAGCCTCTTTGTAAATCTTTGCAGCGTTCTATTACGGGCGATCGCTTTGCCCAAGTTTCGATTTTTTCTTGGTGGAAAGAAAAGAAAATTCCCTCTCCTTTATTGGCGATCGCGGGCACCCATAAGTTTTCACTGGTTTCCCAATCTAAACTTGCCCGACGGACATTAATATCTAATTCCCCGTTAATATCCGGCATTACTGCTTCAAACCGCGTAAAACCTACTTGGGCAATTACTTCTCGGAGTCGGTGAACTAAGACAATTTTATCTAGCCAAGGTTGCCAGTTACTTTTGATAGGTTTTGTGCGTAGATATGCCTCAAAATCTACCTCATCAATGGGTTTACTTTGTGCTGCTTGGGGCTCCGAACCACAAGCTAACAGCACCTCTAATTCCGCCTCTTTAATGGTTTTTTCCACTTCGGGATCGTCGCTTTTTCGGCGTTCTAATTCTCCCCACAGTTTATCGATCTTAAATATTTTTAATTCAGCATATCTTTTCTTTTTTAATTCATATTGTAAATCTTCAATACTTTCGACTTCCTCTAATTCATCGGGATAAAATTTATCCACGACTTTTCTTAATTCGTGGTCGGAGTCCGGCAAAGAAATCACGCTGAGAGTTTGACTAAAATAAGCGTTACTAGCCGATCGCACTAATAAACGGCTTTGTTCCGGTTCATTAGTAGGAATTAATTCCTCGGTTTCTGGATCTCGTTTATAACCTTGGCATTCTTCTTTGGTATTTTTAGTTGGATTTAACCACGGGCGATCGCCCAAACATTTGCCTAATATTTTGGAATTAGGTAACTTAGCCAAAGAAAGGGGATAGCGTTTTTTACAAGCTTCACAACGGACGAAAATTTCCTCAAAATCATTCCCCGAACCCGCTTCATCTAACCAAATTTGTCCCGGGCAGTTGGTTTGAAAATCTTGATGGGCAAAAGCCCGCCAATTAATATCACTTAAATGGCCATTTACGCAAGCTTGGACAAAGCGAACGGGCACCGCATGGCATTTTTTACCTTCCCATTTACAGCCTTTTTTAATCCCACTCCAAGGGACGAGGGGACGAGTGCGATATCGCTTACCTTGAATAATAATATTGCGTTCGATTTGCACTAGAAACCAGCGGGGAAATACAAAAGCATCGATACCAGAAATCGCCGCCCCCGTCGGGTCGGAATCATCCACAGGTGGGGCATAAAGTTGCACATTTTCCCCAGGATTTATCTTTAATATTTTTTGCACTTTTTGCCGTAAACGTTCTTCTTGAATTGGCTGTTTATATCCTTGCCAATAGGATAAACCGCTAATCACCACCGACTGTTCTGGTAAGTCTACCATTGCCCCCGGCCCAAAGGTAGTAAGTAGTTGACTTTGCCGGAGTTCGCCATCAGGTTGGATGTTATTTGTATTTGCCATAGGATTTGATTTTCATGGTGGGTTAAGTAGGGTGTGTTAGGCGCGATGATAATTAATATTATAAACCATTAAATGAACTGTCCGCGCCGTAACGCACCTGTTTAGGTAGAGGGTACAGAAACCGGGTTTCTTAGTTAACCTTTGGATGTTTGCGTAAATTTTCGCAGAAACCCGGTTTCTTGGTTGCTTAATTAGCCTTTAATATTAAATGTTATTAAAAATGACCCCGATCGAGAACATTCTCCATTGATGGGCTTGTATCATCAATCAGAGATTGAATCTTATCGATCATTCTTTGAAATACATCGCTATAGTATCTAGAGGAATCCAAAAACTCTATATATTCCTGTCTATGGTTTCGTCTTGCTTCTGGGGTTCTATACTCTTGACGAATATTAGAGGACATTCGCTTCGTCTTGCGGACGATTAGAACATCATCAATTTGAGTTGAGATCAGCGAAACTGGGGTCATGTCCAGAAATTCACAGACAATAAAATATAAAGATCCAGGAACAGCAGTTTTTAAGTCTCGACTTGTCGCTACTGCTTCTTGAAACATCGTTTTGTCCAGATTTGTTTTACATTCTGCACAAACATATCCAAGATGTGACTCAATGAACTTACAATCTTGAAATTCTCGATCGAATGATGATTTTAGATATAATTTTTTACCCAAGATAAAGTCTTGGTCTTTACTTCTAATAATTGGTTCAGTACCTTGACCTAAATTTCCCAGAGATGATAAAAAACTTAATCCAGCAAACGTATTTCTCGGTCCCAACTCAAAAGAATCATCGATTCCCCGCAAACTACGAAAAACTACTTGTGGCAAGAATTCTTCTAGGATAGTATTGTCTAGTTTTAACTGTCCTTTCTGTCTGTATAGAAAGTTGTCTGTACTATCAAAAATCAAATCGAGTTCGATAAAACGCTTGTATCGGTTGGTTGCCTCAACGAGTCTTTCAACCGTATCCGGTTGACCCCGTTCAATTGATTCCATATCCGATATCCATTGATGATACTTTTTGATGGCTTCTTCTAACCGTTCTCGATCGCATTCAGGTAAGCGACGGTTGTTAAGACAAGCGATTAACTTTGTGTAGTGAGGTCGAGAAATTTCAGGCATAGAGTAAAGTTTTATTTCTATTTTATTTCTAATTTTACAATGATTTTATCTGATCGCTGACTATTTTTCGATCTAAAATCGGGGTGCTGTTAATATATTCTACTTTATCAATAGCCTCTTCAAGCAAACCGATATTTTGGCGATCGCATAAAGACAGGCTACTCTTTAATATATCAAAAGCTACCTCCCTGGCAATTTTTTCCACTGCTTCCTGTGATATTTTATTATCCAAGTTATAAAAACCAATAATATCTTCCCTGATTAATTGGCCGAACTTATTTTTGAATTCTCTTTTTTGCCTTGATTTTTCTTGAAATAAGTTAGCTTTTAACCCAATTGTTTCGATGATATCAGCATTATAAAATGGTACGCCCATTACATTAGATTTATGCCCGATAATCAGGACGATTCGGGCTGTTTCTCTGCTGACTCTAGAAATCTCTCTGAGAGTATCAGCCATGTCTAAACAGTATTGAACGACTGTGTAAAATCGATTGCTTCTGTTCGCTCTATTGGAGCCAATTTCTGACCGGGCTATTTTTAAAATATCCCAGCCGAGTATTTCAGCGGATTTCCGATAGTTTTGATGATAATTAAATACATTAATATAGGGAGGAGATGTGACGACAAAATCTATCGAATTGCTTTCTAAGGGAAGCGATCGCGCATCGGCTAAACCCATATTAATCGGCTTATGGGAATAAGGAATATTTTCCATAAGACTTACCAAATCAGCAAATTTTGCCTGGACAGATTCATTGGTGACAGTATTATTGACGATATCGAGTAAAATTACCAATGCGTCAAATATCTTGATTGATTCTCGATCTAGCTGATGCCTAATATTGTTGATTTTTTCGGCAAAGTTATCCACTGGATCTTGGGCAAAAATTCTAAAAGGAAACTCTCGATCTATGACTTCTCTGAGCAGGTTAATCGATTGTTTTTTTCTGGAATGATTAATAAATTCATAGATTGTGCTAAGTATCCAAGCTGCCGGATTAATATCAAATCCATAGGCTTCAAGCTGGAGAATTCCCGCTTCTAATAAAACAGTGCCGCTGCCTGCAAAAGGATCTAAAATTACCGAATCATGCAGGCAGTATTCATTCAGGATAACCTCAATAAGCTGAGGCGAAAATTGACCGCGCCAGGTAAACAAGTTAGATCGTTTTTTTCCCACGATGTCAAGTTTTTCTTTGGGAATTGGTTTGTCAAACTGCTTCAATGTTTGTTGGTACATTTGCTTAGAATTTGATTTTCATGGTGGGTATTTTTTACCACAGAGACACAAAGGACACGAAGGGATTATATTGAATTAATCCCGGCTAATCCAGATGTTAACGGTGGGTTCTACGTCCCTTAAACTGCGCGGGGTTTTGAATTTTTTCGCAGCTTCGGAAAGGTTGGCGGTTTTGGGGTCATTGGGATCGCACAATAGCGGGCCAATGTTTTCCGCTTCGGTCTGATTATATTGCAGTATTTTATCGTTGCTTTCCCATAATTCTGTCCAAGTATCTAATAAATTCATTACCCGTTTTTCTATTTCTTGGCGAATTTTGGCGCTTTCTGCTGGGGACATGGGGGTATGACTCGCTGCCCGATCGCATATTGAAGCAGCCACCTGTTCGATAGTTGACCGGAGTTGGGCTATTTTACCTGCGCCCATAGGCGGAGTCATTTCGGCTAAATTTAAGCGGGTTAAGGCAACGGTGACAGCAGCTAAACCCCGATCTAAGGCCCGAACGGAGAAGGGAGTGACGCTGGTGACTTCTACGGAACGATAGAAATTATTATGCCAATGCATGAATCTTTCATAATGTGAGCGATCGCGCGGTCGATGGATATTTAATAAAGTAATTACTAACCCCGGACGACTGGGGTCACGACCAACCCGGCTGCTACTTTGAATATATTCGGCGGCAGTTTTTGGTTGACCGAGAATCACCATTAATCCTAAACGGACAATATCCAAACCCACAGAAATCATATTAGTCGCTAAAGCAATATCTACCCGTTCTTTTTTCGAGTCTTTTTCGGCAAAAGAACAGGATAAGCGGCGTTTGGTATTGGCGATTTTATCGGTAGTGACTCGCGAGGTGAGTTCTTGCTGATCGTCTTGGATTTTTCGGTTAGCAAATAAGCCGTCTTTTTCTCCATAACGCTGGCGGCTTTGATAGTTTTGCAGTCGAGAAACTACCTCATCTTCCACAATGCGACGACTGCCCCCTAATTCTCGCAAAGAGTTAAAATATCCCAGCAAGGTCATATATGGATCGACCGGGTTATTTGAATTTTTTTGGCCTCCAGCTAATTCCCATTGTTTTTGGGCTGCACTTAATAAGGCCAAATAGGTTCTTAATAAGACTACTTTTAAACTACGGCCTTGGGCGGCTACTCCTATATATAGTCGTCCAGGGCTTTTTTTAGTCGGTATGGTTTGGGCAAAAAATGAATCATCCAAGTTTGGCCCCGGAGGAGGAAAAACTTGAATTTCCGTCCGATTAAATAGGGCTTGAATTTGTCGATCTGCCCTGCGGACTGTGGCAGTAGAGGCGATGATTTTTGGGCGAATTATTCTATCTCCCCCCTTTTCAAGGGGGGCAAGGGGGGCATCTCCTGCTGGGGTGAAAATTTTGCGGCTGCAAAGTTCATCGATCGCTGTTTCATAAAGTCCCACCATTGTCCCTAATGGCCCAGAAATTAGGTGCAATTCATCTTGAATAATTAAATCTGGGGGTGGCAAAGGTTGCTTGAGTTGAGTTCCTTTGACACCTCGTCCTTTAATATTATCTGCGGTACTATAAAAACCATCACCAGTTTGATAATGGCTAACTTTACCAAATAAGGCCGCAGTTTGGCCAAACCACGGCAAACCCGCAAATTTATCTACGGTGGAAATGAGAAAACAAGGTAAACGCCGATAGATGGATTCATCGATCGCAATTATGGGTAAATGATTGTTTTCCTCAGAAAATTCACAGTCAAAGTTTTGACATTTAACTAATAGTTGCGTCGGGTGGCTTTCGTCCGGGTGTAACCAAAAAGAATCGGGCGTGAATTTTTCCCCACACCAAGGACATTTTTCTAAGGGAATGGGCGATCGCGATCGCTTACTATCCTTTTTGAAATTAAGGGTAATTTGGCGGGCTGAATCGGGATTTTTATCGCCTTTTTTGCCCATACGGTTGGGGGTGGCGCTTTGTCCCACCCACAGGCCAATTTCAAACGGCCATTGTCCTAATTTTTTTAAGTTATCCGGGTGGTTTTTTCTGATTAATTCTAAGGCACAAATTAACCGAGTTGCCCTTTCTAATTGGTCTAAGGTTAGCAGGCGCAAAGTATAGCGCATGATGACACTAACTCCCGCCCCATATATGTCTTGATTGGTTAATCGGCGATAGACTAAAGTAAATGCTGCTAGTCCTAAATAGGCTTCGGTTTTACCGCCACCTGTGGGGAAAAATAGCAGGTCTACTATATCGCGATCGCTTTGATCCCCCCCTTCTTCCCCTGCCAAAGAAAGAGTTTGATTGTCATTCCCGCGCAGGCGGGAATCCATCTTATCGCGATCGCTTTTATCCCCCCCTACCCCCCTTTGAAAGGGGGGAGTTTGATTGTCATTCCCGCGCAGGCGGGAATCCATCTTATCGCGATCGCTTTGATCTCCCCCTTCTTCCCCTGCCAAAGAAAGAGTTTGATTGTCATTCCCGCGCAGGCGGGAATCCATCTTATCGCGATCGCTTTTATCCTCCCCTACCCCCCTTTGAAAGGGGGGAGTTTGATTGTTGACAATACCGCCAATATTTAGTAAAATAAAAGCTAACTGAAATGGTCGCCAATTTGGGGCAGAAAAAGCATCCGCCGGTTGGTTAGTTTCTTGGGCTAACTGTTGGCGACGGGCTTGGGCTACCGCTTGATTGGCAAGTTTAAAGGCGTAAAATACTTGGTTATCTGTTAGTAAATCTATGCCTTGGTTGATGCGATCGCAGGCAATTTGCGCCCGACTTAGCAGTTTTTTGCTAGTTTCTGTTTGCTTCTCGGAGTCCACAGGAATCTTCTCTTGTTCGGCAATCCATTGGCGATAAGCAATAGTTAAAGGGCGGAGGTTTTCTTGCAAAGATGACCGTTGAGAAAATTGGCCAATTTTCTCCATATTTAACTCAACTTGGTCTAACTTTGCCGGGGCAACTTGGGCAACTTCTGCCGCAGGAACCCAAGTAGTTTTAATCAGCGGACAATAGGCGGAATTTTCCGGGTCAATTTGGGCAAAAGCGGAGGCATTGTGACCCACCGCAAACTCATAATTATGGCGATATTGGACAGCGGCAACTCTTTCGTCCCAATCATCATCATTGCCTTCTCGCAAGTCGGGACGAGGGAGAAATCCTTCCCTACATTCTAACTGTAATTGGGCTTGGAAAATATAGCTAGTATCTCGTTGTTTGCCTTCAGCAATTTTTCGTTTATTAACTAAAAATACGGATAAAATATTAGTATCGGCGAAAAGGCGACGATGATTTGCTTGAATATTTCCCTGGATATTTAAAGGGCGATTATTTATGGCTAATTCTAACCCATTGCTATCGGGAATTGGCATATAAATTGTTTTTTCTGTGGTTCGCAGTTTTAGGGTTAATTCATATTTATGGGGAGTTCTTTGCCAATATTCTGGGTCCGAGAAACCGGGTTTCTCAGAAAGAGAATTGTCATTCCCGCGAAGGCGGGAATCCATATTTTCTGGTGTTAACTCGATCGCCTCATATATATTGTCATTCCCGCGAAGGCGGGAATCCATATTTTCTGGTGTTAACTCGATCGCCTTATATATATTGTCATTCCCGCGAAGGCGGGAATCCATATTTTCTGGTGTTAACTCGATCGCCTCACATATATTGTCATTCCCGCGAAGGCGGGAATCCATATTTTCTGGTGTTAACTCGATCGCCTCACATATATTGTCATTCCCGCGAAGGCGGGAATCCATATTTTCTGGTGTTAACTCGATCGCCTCACATATATTGTCATTCCCGCGAAGGCGGGAATCCATATTTTCTGGTGTTAACTCGATCGCCTCATATATATTGTCATTCCCGCGAAGGCGGGAATCCATATTTTCTGGTGTTAACTCGATCGCCTCACATATATTGTCATTCCCGCGAAGGCGGGAATCCATATTTTCTGGTGTTAACTCGATCGCCTCATAGTCTCCCCAAGTCACCGTCACCTCTAACTCTTCGATGGTATTTTTTAATAAGAAAGTCAGCCCTACCGAGGAGGGAAACGGGGCAGTTCGGGCAGCTTTTTTTTCGGGACTGTAGCTATCTTCCCCGCGATCGCTTTTATTCAGGCTACTATTTAAATCATCTTGACCGCGATCGTCATCAATGCGGTCTTTTATGGGGGCACCTTTGGGACAGAGAAAGCCGGTGAGATACCATTTAGTTGGGGGAGAATTAATAATTTCTCTCGCGTGTTCCATATCGTCGGGAGTTGGCCCGATTAAATCGAATTCTAAGGCATTAACCAGGATATCTCTAACTTGGGCTGAGGTAATTGAGGACATAATTTATTTGTTGTTGGTTGTTTGTTGGTGGTTGTTGGTTGGTGGTTGTTGGTTGGTGGTTGGTTGTTGGTTGATATTATATCAAAGTTTGCAGCGTAATTAGAGAAAACGGGTTTCTTAATTATTTTTTAATGTTATCCGTAAATTTACGCAGAAACCCGGTTTCTTGGTTTAACTGCGAGGACTCAGAAACCGGGTTTCTTTTTGTATCCCACAGCGAGGGCGAAGCATTCCGGTAGATAAATTGTCGTTTATATATTAAATTACCCGCCGGAATGCTTTGCCCCTACATATCCCGAATAGAAACCCGGTTTCTTGGTTTAACCGTAACGCACCATATTATTTTTTTACCACAAAGACACAAAGAAACACAAAGATATTTTGTAGGGGCAAAGCATTCCGGCGGATAAATTATTGCTGAAAACGTTAACCTCAATACCGGAATGCTTTGCCCTGATCCCATAGCGAGGGCGAAGCATTCCGGTAAATAAATTGTCGTTTATATCCCAAAGATACCCTCAAGCAAACGCCCCAGCCTTCTGTTGATGAGTTGTTATCTTCCAAGTGTAAGTTCAGCCACGCGGAAACCTTGGCAGCATTGGAACATCTACAGACAATGACAGAACAGAAAATTATTCAGGCGGTTGCCAGTCCGCCAAAACAATGGCAGATTACAATAGAGGAAAGGGTTGCTTTAATGGAATACTTGATAGTACGGCAACAACAACTTTTATCAAACGATAATCTCTCAGACCAGGACTAGGCAAGGGAGTGGCTATCATGGCAAGTCGATATAGTGTAATTCAATATGTCCCCAATCCGATCGCCGATGAACGGATTAATATTGGAGTGCTTGCTTTTGACCAGCAAACCGTGAAAGTTCATTTTTTGTCGAACTGGGATCGGGTTCGGGTTTTTGGTCGGTCTCAAGATATGAGTACCTTAAAAAGCTTTGCCGATCGGATGCAGAAATCTGCGGCTGCTGGGCAACTATTTCCTGGGGATGAACTCAACAACACCCCAAACTATGAAGGATTACTAAAAGTTGTCCAAGGTTGGATTAATCATATTCAATTCACTGAACCCAGAAAGTCTTTAGACACGGTAGATAATCTGTTAACTGATGCCATTGCCACTTATTTATTAGAACCGGAACCAAAACCAAAACTCAGAGATAGGCAGGCGGCTGCCCGAATTGCCCAAAATAAAATTAAACAAGCTTTGATTAACAAATTGGGAGAAAATCGGGCGCAAGAATTGCTGAAACCTGACTATTTTATCTCTGGGCAACATCAAGCCCATGCTTTTGATGTGGCGATCGCCAACGATCGGCCATTATTAGCCGCGCATGGTCTTTCATTCGAGGTACAAACTTCTATCCAAGTCACCGATTCTTTAGCGTGGATGATTGTTGATGTGAGAAATCATCAGCCTGATTTTCCATTAGGAATTTTGGCGTTACCGCCTCAAGAAAATAGTCCTCATTATCGGAAACTTAATGAATTTTATGACCAAACTATTTCTACTTATAAACGTTTAGGGGCAACCATGATTAATGAGAATAATATTGACCTTTGGGCGTCGGAAAATCTAGCCGCGATGACATAAACGGGGACTCAGAAACCGGGTTTCTTGGTTTGGGATTTTTTTACCACAAAGACACAAAGAAACACAAAGTAAACGTAGGGTGTGTTAGGTGCGGCGACAATATCCGATATCAACGATTATCTTAAAATCCGCACCGTAACGCACCATCGCCGCAATATTTTAATCATGCCAATAATCATGTTAAATGGTGCGTTACGCTGGATGATAATTTATCGGTTTTAATTCATAAATTTTCGCCAGCTAACACACCCTACGATCGCTATAAAAGATTAAGTTGATCGCTATCTCCCTCCTTTTTTACCTTCTTTTTCCGCTTACTTTGCTTCTTTTTCCCTTGGCTATGTTTGCCCAGGCGAATTTCCGCGTCATAGCGTCCCTGGTTCAGTTGCAAAAGTCGGGCCAAGATATCGTTATGGGTGGGTTCGTCCCAACGACGACGCCAGGGCAATTTGCGTTTGCCGGTTTGGACCGCGTTGGCAAATTCTAGGGCTGCGTCGGCGGTGGGGAAAAACAGGTCATGGCTATCTATGCGGTCTTGTATCTCCGGGGGATAGCTGTGGTCTGGGTCTGTGTCCAGGTAGTCCAGGGCAAAGCCGCATTCCGGGGTCAGGTCCGACCAACCGTAGGCAGAGAAGACCGCTAGATCCATTTGTTCATGGAGTTCTCGCAGTTGCAGGATTTCTGGGTCGGTTTCGTTGGGGTCGTGAAAGCGGTTATAAGTGTCCGTAAGTCCCTGGTTATTTTCGATCATTAATTGGGCGCGAGTTTCGTAGTAGGTTTGGCCAATTTGTTCTAGGTTCGCGTCGGTTTCCCAGTTTTCAGGAAAGGGGAAGGTTTCAAAACAATCTGAGGGAGTGTAGCGGAGTCGATCTTCCAGAGATGATCCGAAAAATTGCACCCAAGTTTCATGGATTCGGGATTGTAAAATAGTGAAACAAGCGTTTTTTTCATTGGCAATAATAACCAGTGAATCTGAATAAACTAATTCGCTAGGTAAAAATGTAAATGCCCCATGTTGGCCAACACGAGAAATAACTAAGACGCGGGAAAGAGGTGCGATCGCCTTAAACAATGCTGGTGTTGTTTCTCCAAATCGCCACCAATAGCGTTTACGAATTTCTCTATTTTGTTTTAATCGATCTGGCTTAACCTTTGCCTCAACGATCGCCATCAAATCAGGATAACCTTCTCTTGCTTCCTGTTCAGACATTTCCCCAAAATTAATCACATAGCGATGATGGGCATGAGTCGGACTAGAATTCACCTCAGACCCGCCAATATAGGGAAAAATCACCTCTTGATTCTTGGGATTTGCGGCAATTAAACGGTGCATTTCCGCGATCGGGGTCGCCTCCGCATTGCGATCGTCAAAAGTGAAACCCATCCCTAAAACATAACTGCCAATAAAACTTTTTTCCGCATTAGCTAACAAAGGTTTCGGGTCATCATTTCCCCCGTCATTAAATAAGAATGCGGTAATTTTCTTCACCGGACGACCATCAAGAATTGGCTGGGGCAATGGGTTTTGAACCCCCCCTTGCCCCCCCTTTTGAAGGGGGGGTAAATTTTTTTTCTCGTTCCCAGGCTCTGCCTGGGAATGCCAGTTTAGAGGCTCTGCCTCGTGTGTATTAGGTTTGACTGGAGGCAGAGCCTCCGGGATAGCATTCCCAGGCAGAGCCTGGGAACGAGAGTTAGCCCCCCTTAAAAAGGGGGGTTGGGGGGTATCATCCGAAGCCCCCCTTAAAAAGGGGGGTTGGGGGGATTTCCCTACCTTAAAAATATGCACCAAACTAACCACAACTGCCGCCATTCCCGGCCACCGATAACGCTGAGTTGCATGATAAATCATCCCGCCATGATTACAAATAAACCGTAAACCACTGCTGCGGGTATCCCCTTGAGAAATTGTATTCGTAGCAATTAAGCCAAAGGTGCCATAATCTCTAATTAAATTAAAAGAACGGCGGAAAAAATGCGCCACTAAATCCGCGTTTCCGTGGGATTCGGGATGAACTTCTTTTAACCAATCCACATATCCCTCTGGGTTGCCATTAATAATCGTATTTTTTCCCGCAAACGGCGGATTGCCCACAATACAATCAAACCCAGGATTGGGGCGATTAAATACTTCGGGAAATTCCACCTCCCAATTAAACGGGGTGGGAATGATCCCCCCAACCCCCCTTAAAAAGGGGGGCTTTTCAGAAGTTTCTGTGTCTTTGCCCCCCCTTGATAAGGGGGGGTTGGGGGGGATCGAATTAGTTAAACTTTTCTCAACTAATTGCCGATATTTTTCCTCAATTTCTGCTTTTTCCGACTTATTTTTGCTTGCCCCCTCAAAGAAAGCCGCCACTTTTGCCCAAGCCGCAAACCGGACATTTTCTAACGCCGATTCTGACTGATTCCACCGTTGGGCATTCGCCTCCGCGTCCGCATCAGTTTGGGTATCCGTTGCCTGAATTTGTAACCGAAAATCCTCGGACTTTTTCACCTGATTTCTGGTATATTCCCACAACGGTAAACCCGCCGTAACATCCACAAATGCGCCGATTTCTTTAGTAGTCAATCCTACCAAAGAATCCCCACATTTCAGGGCATGATCCACAAAAGTAAACGGCGCATCTTTAGCTAAAGTAACTAACCATAAAGATAACTTAGCCAAATTCACCGCAAACGGGTTTTTATCCACTCCATATAAACACCGTTGGGCAATTTTCCGCCTCGCTTGAATAATGGGTATGGCTTTTGTATCTTTACCCTCGTTCCCAGTACCCTCGTTCCCAGGCTCTGCCTGGGAATGCCAGTCTAGAGGCTCCGCCTCGTGTGTAGTAGTTTTGACTGGAGGCAGAGCCTCCGGGATAGCATTCTTCTCGTTCTTCTCGTTCCCAGGCTCTGCCTGGGAATGCCAGTTTAGAGGCTCTGCCTCGTGTGTATTAGGTTTGACTGGAGGCAGAGCCTCCGGGATAGCATTCCCAGGCAGAGCCTGGGAACGAGAATATTTCGCCCCTCCGCTCCCCTGCTCCTCTGCTCCTCCGCTCCCCTGCTCCCCTGCTCCTCCGCTCCCCTGCTTCTCCTCTGCAACTACCAACAATTCCGCCAATTGACGGCAAACTTCTACTAAAAATGCCCCAGACCCCATCGCTGGATCGCATATTTTTAAACTTAATATCTGTTCCGCTGTGGGCTGAGGCCCAAACTGTGCTAATATCGGCTTTAAAGTATTAGCAACTATCGGCCCAGTTAAGGCGCGAGGGGTATAATGAGAACCGGATTTCCGCCGTTCTTCTCCCGGTTGTAAATATAAAGAACCTTTGGGCAATAAATTCTGAGTTCGGTCAGAAATTCGCCGCCCCAATGCTGCTAAAATATCCTCAATGGTTTTCGCCTGTTTTAACTCCGTTGCCCCTTTCGTGGGTAGGCTACATTCAGCCCAATCTTTCAATAATTTGGCGCGATCGCCCGGTTTTGCCGCCAACAATTCTGCCACATTAATCACAATATCTTGGGGGGATAGGGCAATGGACAAACCAGGGGCGGTTTGCACTTCAAACCCCATAATTCCCTCATACACAGAACCAATATCTTCTACATCTAAAGACCGATAAGATAAGCGATCGCCATTTAACATCACCAGCTTATCTAATATGCGATAGATCGTCCCATCAGGAATTTGGGGAACGTTCAAAGGTTCTTCGATATCCTTAAATTTACTCCCTTCCGGTCTGCCTTCCAAAAACCCATAAACATCAGGATCAAATAACTGCCCATGTCGGGCTGGTAAATAGTCTTCATAGGGCCCGCCCCCATCATAAACTAAGCGAAATAAACTCAACAATCCCGCATAAGCCCCATATCGCAAATCCATCGTATCCGGGTATTGCCCCGCATCATTTCGCAACTTTTCATAAAGCCCGGACACCGCATAATAACGCTGATAAACGGGTTCGTCGGGCATTAATCCTTCATCTTCCGCATAGAGTAAAAAAACCAACCGCATTAATATAGTAATTAAGCCGCCATAAATGTGGGTTTTTCCCTCTGGATTTTGCCGCAATTCCTTTAATAATTGCCCCTGAACTGCCGCGTCTGCGGTTTGCATTCCCCGCAACAATTCCCACAAAGCATCTAATACTTGAACCGATAATTGGGTGGAAACTTCCGCTTGATATTGCCGACTATTTTCTAACAGCTTTGGCAGTCGATCTTTTGCGGGCACCGTATATAAACGGGATTTTCCTAGCAACATTTCTAATGCCCCTAAGATTAACCGCCCCGCGACTTCGGTCATAGCTTTTACGGGAAAAGTGAGATAACCGGAAGATTCACCTCTGGGGGCATAAATTAATCTAATTTCTGTCCCATTACATAAGAGTCCGATGGGATTTTGGGTTTCTCGGAGAAGTCGTTCAAATTTTGCTTGGGGGGAAGCCTTCCAACCTTGTCCCGGTTTCTCCGTTTCTGCCCGGTCTAAATCCGTTCCCGGTGAGACTATTTTAATTAAAAATAGCCACTCGTTGCCCTCCCGATTTTTTAACCCATAATCCGCTTGTAAAATTTCTCCATAGTCCCGTAAAAATACGCTTAATTCTGCGGGCAATTCGCGAACAATGACTTTTTCGGGCCACTCTAATACTTGTTTGCCCATTGCTAATAAATCTGATATCCACGGTTCACCGTTGGGCAACGGTTCCGGGGCCAAGTATTCTTTAAATTTCTGCTGCAATTCGATCAGTTTGCCCCGATCTATATTAGCTTGGGCTTTAATTAATGCCGGTGGGGCCACTACTAAGCCAATGGGTTGCAGCAGTCCCAGCCATTCTTTGTGCTCAAATAAGGTGCGATCGATGTTCATGGTTGTTGGTTGGTTGTTGGTTGTTGGTTGTTTGTTGGTGGTTGTTTGTTGGTGGTTGGTGGTTGTTGGTTGGTTGTTGTTGGTTGTTGGTTGGTTGTTGGTGGTTGGTGGTATTAATTATTATGCCAAAATTTGCACCGTAACGCACCACATTATTTTTTTATTTACCAATTTACCAGAAACGTAGGGTGTGTTAGGTGCGGCGACAATTTCTGATATCAACGATTATATCAAAGTCCGCACCGTAACGCACCATATTATTTTTTATTTACCAATTTACCAGAAACGTAGGGTGTGTTAGGTGCGGCGACAATTTCCGATATCAACGATTATATCAAAATCCGCACCGTAACGCACCATATTATTTTTTTATTTACCAATTTACCAGAAACGTAGGGTGTGTTAGGTGCGGCGACAATTTCCGATATCAACGATTATATCAAAGTCCGCACCGTAACGCACCACATTATTTTTTTACCACAAAGACACAAAGAAACACAAAGATATTTTGTAGGGGCGAAGCATTCCGGCAGATAGTTCAGAAACCGGGTTTCTTTTTATATCCCACAGTAGGGGCGATTCGCGAATCGCCCCTACATATCCCGAATAGAAACTCGGTTTCTTGATTCTAGAAAATTTACGCAAAAACCGATTTTTTGATTAATTTTTGATATAATATCATATATTAACGCAAAAGCCCAGTTTATTAAGCTTAAATTTTTTATCTATCATGAGGGGCATAAATTGCAATTACCAAGTCGAAATAATGCTTTTATTCAGCCTTCCAAGTTGACTGGCTATTTGCTTTCAGAGATTCATCCAGTTGGCAAATCAAAAGCTAAGTTTTTTCGTGATTTGGGGTTTAATGACGCCAATGTACTTCAGTTAGAAAGCGAGTTATTAAAAATTGCTCGTTTCTGCGAAGTTACAGAAGTTATGACCAATCAACATGGGAATAAGTATGTCATAATTGGATCTATTGATACTCCTTGTGGTAAAAGTGTAACTGTTTTGACGGTATGGATTATTAATGCTGGTAAAGAAAATCCGCGATTTGTCACCGCTAGACCATTTTTAGAAAGTAAGGGATAACATAAATATGCTGAAAGAGTTAGATGTGGTGATTTTAACCAACGATCTGCCAGAACATGATTTAAAAAAAGGCAGTCAAGGGGCGATCGTGCATTGTTATGAAGACGAACAAGCATTTGAAGTAGAATTTTTGAGTGAAACCGGGGAATTTATCGCCTTGTTAACCTTGGATAGAAATCACATTCAACCAGAACGAGAAATGATTAAACATCGAGTGGTTGAGTTGATTGATGCTTTCCCGGTTGAATTGTTGGCAGAAGTCCGAGATTTTGCTGAGTTTTTGCAATATCAGCGGCAAAATTTTGTAGGGGCAAAGCATTCCGGCAGATAGTTCAGAAACCGGGTTTCTTTTTGTATCCCACAGATAACTGTCATATCCCGAATAGAAACCCGGTTTCTTGAGTTAACTGTGGGGACTCAGAAACCGGGTTTATTGATTAATTTGTGATTTTTCCCCAAATTTACCCAGAAACCCGGTTTCTTGGGTTATAATAAAAATTAGTTAAAATTTCCCAATAAATAGTAACAATGACTCTAAAAGATTTAGAACGGGAATTGTTAGCTTTAAATTCCCATGAGAAAGCCCAAATTATTCAATTGTTAGTCCGTAGCTTAAGCAATGTTTGGCAAGGGATTGAGAAAACCCCTGGAGTTTGTGGAGGTGATGCGCGAATTGCTAATACTCGTATCCCTGTTTGGTCGTTGGTGAATTATCGTCGTTTAGGGGCTTCCGACCTACAAATATTACAAGATTTTCCTCAATTAAACGCCGAAGATTTAGTCAATGTTTGGGCGTATGCGGACAATCACCAGGAAGAAATTGATGCCGCGATTAAGAGAAATGAGGATAACGACGAAACTGAATAAAATGTTTCAGAAACCGGGTTTCTTAATTAATCTGTGATTTTGTCCCCAAGTTTACGCAGAAACCCGGTTTCTCTCGTCTTTATGCTGACGAAAATTTCCCTTTACCCATTGTTAAATTATTGCGAGAAGCGGGTCACG
This sequence comes from Oscillatoriales cyanobacterium, assembly GCA_011390955.1. Lineage (GTDB taxonomy): Bacteria > Cyanobacteriota > Cyanobacteriia > Cyanobacteriales > Laspinemataceae > Planktothricoides. The sequence continues at coordinate 47,153 of JAABRM010000045.1, forward strand.
ATGTCCTGACCACGGAAGAGGCTGGAAATTCTGGCTTAGGAATTCCTGATGAAGAGGTTTTAGAATTTGCCATTAAAAATGAACGGGCAATTTTAACTCGAAATTGGGATGATTTTCGACGACTACACCGAGTGCAATCTGACCATTTTGGGATTATTCTTTGTAAAGAAGACTTAAATATTGAACGACAAGCGGCAAGTATTAATGACGCAATTATGGGTCAAGAAACTTTGCGTTTTCAGTTAATTAAAATTATTCGTCCTCAGAAACCCGGTTTCTTGGGTTAACTGCGGGTGTTTAGTTAATTTTTTCCCACAAACGTAGGGTGTGTTAGGTGCGGCGACAATGTAATTTATTAACCATTATATCAAAATCCGCACCGTAACGCACCATATTATTTTTTTACCACAAAGAGACACAAAGATATTTTGTAGGGGCAAAGCATTCCGGCAGATAAATTATTGCTGAAAACGTTAACCTGAATACCGGAATGCTTCGCCCTAACACCACAGCGAGGGCGAAGCATTCCGGTAAATAAATTGTCGTTTATATATTAAATTAACTGCCGGAATGCTTTGCCCCTACAAAATGAAAATTCAATAAAAATTTACAATGAGGGCGAAGCATTCCGGTATTTAAATTGTCGTTTATATATTAAATTAACTGCCGGAATGCTTCGCCCCTACATATCCCGAATAGAAACCCGGTTTCTTGAGTATTAGTTGCCGATTAAGCGGTTAAATAATAAGGTACTAGGTGAATATATTTTTAACATATTTTCTGGCCGATCGCATTTTTGGGGCGATGGTTTTTCCCGGGTCGATCGCTTAGGGATATTGATATGTTTCAGGCTAACAAACCGATATTCATACCCGGTGAGAAAATTTGGGCTGTCCCAAAATAGCTGACCAATTTTCTGACAATAGGCGATTAAGCATTCTGCCCCCTTAAGTTGTTGAATTACTTCCTTTTCTATGGCTTTACCCGCTTTCATTTCAATAAAAATCATAAATTTTTGCTGATTTTTTTGCTGATTTTTTTGCTGACTATCATCGGAAATTAAAATATAGTCAGCCCGTTTACATTCTCCCTGGTTTCCCTGAAAAAAATCTTTCAGGGTCGGAAACTTATCAGATTTAATCACTAGGGTATTTTTTGGCACTTGGATAATCGGAACTTGGTAGTTTATGCCATGATCTTCCGTTAAAATAACTTGGAATTTATCATATTTTTGAATTAAGGGTACTTTAGCACTATCTTGAATCAGGCGATCGAGCATATTTAGGTCTGCCGAATCATACATATTACTCGCCCCAAATAATCTGTTCTTGAATGCGGTTCATATCCGCGATCGCGCTATCAAAACTTTTGACTTCAATGCCCAATTCTGGGCTAATATCCGCTGGGGTAAGAGTTTGGCAGCGAGTTCTTTTTTGTTTACCGTCCAGTTTCAATAATGCTGCTTCGGCAATATACACTTTGAGGCGATCGGCTGAAAGTAATTCATCAGAACCATAGCCCTCAGTTTCCGCAATTTCTTTTAAATAGGACTTATCCTGATTTAGCATAATCAGCGTATTCAACTCTTTAATCAAATAGTCACTATGGGTCGTAACAAAAACCCGAACTCCCAAATTAACTAAGCGGGCCAAAATGCGGGCAATGCGGCGTTGATTTTCCGGGTGCAGATTTAATTCCGGTTCATCAATTATCAGTAAATTTCCCGGTTGGGCAATATGCTTTAAATAAAAGCCAATATCCAACAAAGAACGCACCGCACTAGAACTTTCATCCATTGATATTTTCACTTTTTTGCCCTGGGGAATATAATAGAGTTCATCATTCTGGGTCACGAGATAATCCCCACCGATAATTTCAGCAAAACTTTTGATTAAATCCGGGTGATGTTCGGCAATAAAACTATTTTGTTTAAAAATAGTTTCTAGGTTGCGAGTAAATTCTACATTTTTTTTAATGGGTAGGGGATAATCATCATAACCTTTCAATAATAACTCCATTGGATCGACATTTTTATCCACTTGACTCAACTCTTCTAATAGTCGGTTGCGGGCAAAATTTAACTCTTTTCTAAAAATAGCCGTGCCAGTTCTTTCCGCGCTGGCAATAAAAGGAGTTGGGAAAATATCCCCGAAAAGCACATTTTTGAGATTATCACTAATTATTTGCTTAATAATGTCGCGAGGAATTTTAATGGTTTCTTTCTTGGAAAGCAAAGTAATGATAAAATCCGCACTATTAGCAGTTTTCACCAGAGAAAATAAGTCAATATTCGCCGATCCTATTGACTGCTGATATTCTCGCTGTATATAGTTTGGTTCAGCCGTAAGCTGGACTTGAAACTCTGTATTTTTAAACCGACTTTCTGGGGCAGCAAAAACCCTAGGCAAGAACTGCGTATATTGCTGGCAACCTTGGGCGATAATTCTAGGAATTTCTCGCCCATATTGAGAAATATCTAGATGAATTACCCCATCAGTGAGCAATTGGGTAATAATTGCATCTTGGACATCAATTGAAATTGCTTCCTGCCAGTAAAGAAGAAAACCAAATAGGGCATAAGTAGCATAAGTTTTTCCCGTATTATTGCCACCACAAATAATCGTAAAATCCCCTAGGGTAAATTCCGCTTCTTTTAAGATACCGAGGTTTTTTATTTTGATTTTCATAATTAGGGTGTGGGGGGAAAACGGGGTTAATTAATTAATTTTTGATATTTTAGCATAAATCGATTTTTTTTTACCACAAAGACACAAAAAAACACAAAGGTAGGGTGTGTTAGGTGCGGCGACAATGTAATTTATTAACCATTATATCAAAATCCGCACCGTAACGCACCAGATTATTTTTTTATTTACCAATTTCCCATAAACGTAGGTTGTTGGTTGTTTGTTGTTTGTTGTTTGTTGTTTGTTGTTTGTTGTTGGTTGTTGGTTGTTTGTTGTTTGTTGTTTGTTGTTGGTTGTTGGTTGTTGGTTGTTTATTGTTGGTTGGTGGTATTAATTATTATATCAAAATCCGCACCGTAACGCACCATCACCGCAATATTTAAATCATGCCAATAATCATGCTAAATGGTGTGTTACGCTGGACTATAATTTATTGGTTTTAATTCATAAATTTTGGCCAGCTAACACACCCTACCGATGGGTTATTAACTAGAAGTCGGCCATAAATAGACGACCCCAACGGGTTCTATGCGGATGGCTTTTACTTGGTAGCTTTGTTCGATCCGTTCCGGTTCCGTATTAATTTCTTCGGTTAGTTGGTCTAACCGAATTTCCCAGTAACGGCGATCGGCTTCTATTTGTCGCTTTTCATCGGTATTAAATAGAGAAAGTTGATAGGCTTCGATTTTTTGTCGATCGAGGATGCGATCGCGTTGTTCGGTTAAAAGTTGCTGCATTTCTTTGGCTTCTTGTTCCCCCCGTTTGGTGAGTTCTCGAATGGCCCGATCGCTGATAATTTCTGCCCGTTTTGCCAAATGCCCTTTTAATTCGGCAACATCTTGAGAAACATAAGCCTTAAATCGGTCTAATAACTGGTCGGGGACATTGCGTAAAAAGCGATCGCCCAGACAAGTTTCTAACTCGTCCATCACATTGGCTTTTTCGGTTTCTGACAAAGGCCGTAATTTGCCTCGCCCCCGACTTTCTGGGTTATTCCATTGGGCAGCAACGGCCAAAATTTCGTCATGGAGTCGGGCTGCGCGATCGCCATATAAAGATAACCGCCCCAAAATAACCACTTTAGGAATAGCATCATTAGTGAAGCAAACGCAAGCGCGAGTTAACTGGTCTTGGGCAAAACCTTGAGATAAAAATCGCCCTAATAATCGCTGAACTAAACGATGTTCTAAATGTAGATGGACAACTTCCCCGTCTAAAGTTCCAGGGTCACGAAATACCACGGGACGAATCGGAGTTTCTCGGCGCCAGTCCCAGAGAGTTTTGCCCTTGGTTCGCGGCGATCGCAAACTATCAAGAGTATTTGCCCAAGTTGCATCCCCAGTTTGTTGGTCTAAGTTCGGCAAAATATAGCGATCGGCGGAATTCGGGGCAGAACTTTCAAGCTGTAAACCTTCAGCCCCCATTAACTGCAAAGAGACAGAAAGGGCATGGCGAAAATGAATGTCATCAAGTCCTAACCATTGCCGGGACTTTTGCAAAATTTCCTCTAATTCTTCCTGCTGCTGATAGAGTTTTTGCTGTTGTTCCCGAATCGGTTCAAGTTCTCCTTGAATGACGCGAGTTTTTTCATCAAATCCGGTTTCGCTGGATTGGGCGATCGCCTCAGTAAGTTTCCCCTCTTCTTTTGCGGAAATGCCCGCATCCAAAATTTGGGTTAAATTTTTCTCCACTACGGGGGATAAACTGCCCAACTCTTGCAAAATAGTCTGGGTTTTTTGCACCAACACATCCAAAACCCGGTCTTCGGAACGTTGCTGCAAAATAAAATAGTGACAGCGGACAATTGTCTCTCGTTGCAACTTGCGATCGATGCGACCATTGCGCTGTTCCATGCGGCTAGGATTCCAGGGTAAATCAAAGTGAAATAAATCGGCGCAATAGTTTTGTAAATTCACCCCTTCTCTCGCAGCATCGGTAGCAATTAAAATCCGTAACGGATGCTGGGCTGGATTCTCATTAAATGCTTTTTTAATCTCCTCGCGGCGATCGTCCCCAATACCCCCATGAAACGTCCCTATCCGGTCTTCGGCTTGGTCAGAATTCGCGATCGCCTGTTTTAGCTGCTGTTCTAAATAGCGTTTAGTATCCGCATATTCGGTAAAAATCAATACGCGGCGATCGTGCCATTGCGCCCCAGGTTGCCCTAAATTAGGACAAAGGTTTTCCCGCACCCACTCAATTAATTTTACCATCCGACTATCGGACTGATAGCGGGAATTTTCCGCAATATCCGCCATAGTTGCTAATAACTGTAACTCCTGGGGAGAAAGTTGCCCCAAATCTTGAGCAATTGCCTGAGAAGCGGCGGTCATTTGGACTTCTTCTTCTACCTCCACTTCCGCTTCCTCTAAATCGGCGCGATCGTCATCACTGCTAATACTTTCCTGCAATAAAGCATAACGCCCAGAATCAGCGGAAAAAGCGGAAAAACTCGCTAAATTAGTCGATTTTGACTTCTCTATTGCCCGTTCAATGGACTGCCGATGCACCCGCAAAGTCCGGGCAAAAGCCTCAATAGAAGACAATAGCCGTTTTTGCAAAGAAGTTAACACCAACATAGCCGTAGTTTGGGTTGACTTCTTAGCAGTTTTTAACCGTTCTTCTCGACTACTGCGATAAGCTTGCAATAATTCCGCTAATTTTAACTCTGGGGCATCCTTGGGCAACCCATCAATTATAATCGGAATCACCTGACGTTCGGGAAAATCCGCTGGATCGATCGCCCGTAAATCTTGTTTTAACCGCCGTACCATCACCGCTGCTAATAGTCTCTTATCGACGGAAATACCGCGACAAAACCGCTGCGGATCGAGAATTTCTAATAAGGTAGAGAAACTATTAGAATGGCCATTATGGGGGGTCGCACTTAAGAATAATTTATGCTCAAATTTCGGGGCAATTTCCCGGACAACTTTGGTTAAATGGGAATCCACGGCATAACGAGAACTGCTAGATGGGGCCGCATGATGGGCTTCATCTAATATTAGCAAAGAACCGGCAGAAAGATTATCTTTATCTAACCAATCTCGTAAAAGAGAAGCATAAATTTCATCCCGTAATAAAGCATGAGAAATAATAAATCGGTTGTGAGTTTTCCAAGGATTAATTCCATAACCCCGTTCTCTTCTTTTACTAGCCATAAATTCGCGATCGAAGATTTGAAACAGCAAACCAAAGCGATGTTCCATTTCTTCTTGCCATTGTTGTACCACCGAAGGAGGGCAAGAAATCACCACTCGTTTCACTTTTTGCCGCAAAATCATTTCCCGCAAAATTAAGCCCGCTTCAATGGTTTTTCCCAATCCCACATCATCGGCAATAAACAAAGAAACCCGTGGCATTGATAAGGCTTTCCGCAGGGGTTCTAACTGATAAGTTTTAATTTGAATACCCGCCCGATAGGGAGATTGAAATAATTCTTTTTTCGTGGAAGTAACGCAATTCCAACGCAAAGTATGCAAATAAGCAGAAAAATCATCGGGGCGATCGAACCCTCTTTTTGCCACTAAATCCCAAGAGGACTCAGGCAAAATTTTGGCATCAAGTTCTCGATGCCAAAATACGGTCAATTCTTCCCCGATCGCATCATCATCCACACAAGCTAAACTGACACTTTCATCCTTTCCTGCTTCCGTCGGTGGGATAATTTCCTGAACTAAATAATGGCGCGATCGGACTTTAACAATTTGCCCTAAAGATATATTCATTGTTGTTTGTTGGTGGTTGTTTGTTGGTGGTTGTTTGTTGGTGGTTGTTGGTTGGTGGTTGGTTGTTGTTGGTTGTTTGTTGTTGGTTGGTTGTTGATTGTTGCCCCCCTTTGAAGGGGGGGTTGGGGGGGGTCGTTGTTGGTTGTTGGTTGTTTGTTGGTTGTTGGGTAGATTGTAGGGTGGGCATTGCCTACGAATATTTGCGATTAAAACGAAAAAATGTGGGCAATACCCACCCTACGAAATGGCTATTAAATTATAGCATTTTTTTGAGAAATATGCTATATTATGGTGGGCAATGCCCACCCTACCAACTATTTGCAATTACAACGAAAAAAATGTGGGCAATGCCCACCCTACGAATTACAGTTAAAACAAAAAAATGTGGGCAATGCCCACCCTACGAACTGGCTATTTACAATTAAAACAAAAAAATGTGAGCAATGCCCACCCTACGAACTTTGGTTAGAAATTAATTGTAGGGTGGGCAATGCCCACCTACGAACTAACTACAAATAACCAACAACAATGAACTAACAACCAACAACTAAATTACTCGATCGTTGCCCCCATCAACGGGGATGTGAGAACCTGTAGTTTTAGCAAATAATGCCCCACACATTTCGGCGGCCAATTCTGCTACATCATGGCTGGTGACTTCCACTTTCAAGACATTATTAGTCTTATATTCTGACACCGTTAAACCATAGGATTCTGCCCGGGATTTTAAGACTTCTTCTGTCCAAATTCCGGTATCAAATACGGCATTTGGATGAATAGAATTAATCCGAATATTGTCACGACCCCATTCGAGGGCAGCGACTCGCGCTAATTGATTTAAAGCTGCTTTGGAGGCGGAATAAGCCGCTGCCCCCGGCCCTGGGGCGTTGACATTTTTGGAACCGATCGCAACAACTCGCCCGCCTTTGGGTGCTAATTTTAAAAATGGGTGACATTCGCGCATCAAAGTAAGATTAGCATCGAGGTTGATCGCCATTACTTTTCGCCATTGTTCTGTTGCCAAAGAATCAATGGGGCAACCGCCGGGAAAAATGCCCGCATTTAGGACTAAAATATCGATGCCGCCAAATGCCCGAACTGCTTTTTCTATGGCCTCGGTAATGGCTTTTTCGTCGGTGACATCACAGGGAATGCCGCAAAAGTCCGGGCGTTTATGGAGTTCTTGAATTGCGGGGTTGATATCCAAGCCGACCACCGCAGCCCCCCGTTGCCATAAAGAATTGACGCAAGCTTTGCCAATTCCCGAAGCCGCCCCAGTGACGAGGGCAACTTCCCCGGTAAACATAGGGGTCTTGCCGCCGCTGCGGAGTTTCGCTTGTTCTAAATCCCAATATTCCACATCAAAAATATCTTGGCTGGGGAGGGCTTGGTAGCCGCCGAGTTTGGTGGCTGCGGCGACGACTTCCATTGTGTGATGGTAAATGTCCGCAGCGATCGCGGCATCTTTGGCGGTTTTGCCCAGGGTTAGCATCCCCAATTCCGGGTCAAGAATGACGCGGGGTGCGGGGTCAAGCATGGTTTTAGGTTGTTTCGCGGTGGCGCTATATTGGCTAAAGTACCCTTGATAAGCGGCTGCATAAGCTTTAACATCAGTACCCACCATAGGCAACTGTTTTGTTCTAATCACATGATCCGGGGTAGCAGGGCCTTGTTGGGAAATTTCTCCTAAATCTTTTCGCTGCACAAAAGCCCAAACGCGATCGCTTTTATCTTGGGTCATAATCATCGGAAATCCGGCAACTTCCGACACTTCATGGCGCAATGTGGCTAAAGTTTTCGCGATCGATTTTTCACTCTTATTTTCACTCTTAACCGCAGGAGGCAAAGGATTTTCCCCAGCCCCATGTTTGGTTAAATAATCTTCCGCCATTGAGACTAATTGAATCATCCTTTCGTAGGATTCTTGGGCAGTTTCCCCAAAAGAAAACATTCCATGATTCATTAACAGCATCCCGATAGTATTTTCTCCGGCTTCAGCGGGAAACTTAGCGGCGCAAAACCGGGCTAAATCAAAACCGGGCATCACATAGGGAATAATCACCACTTTATCCCCATAAATTTCTTGGACTCGGGCCAATCCGTTGGGGGTATTGGTGACAGCAATCACCGCATCCGCATGGGTATGATCCACATATTTATAAGGCAGGATAGCATGGAGAATCGCTTCCACCGAAGGGGATGGGGCAGAAGCGCGGGTCATCTGAGTTTTTAGTTCATTGACCATTTGCGGGTCGGACAAAGATGCTAATTTGGCTAATCCTAATAAATGCCGCATTCTGACTGGAGAAAACCCGGCGGCTTCAATAGTAGATAAGTCCCAGCCGCTGCCTTTGACATAGAGAATATCTTCTGTTTCTCCGATGAGATTTTTTTCCTGAATTTTGACGGAAGTGTTGCCGCCCCCATGCAAAACTAAGGAGCGATCGCGCCCTAATAAACGGGATGTATAAACTCGTTGGGCTAAGTCTCCTTGATACTGGGCAGCTTCTCGATCGTTCCACAAACTTTTCATAGTTCTTCCTCTCTTTTTGTTATAGCGGTTATTGTCTACATTACAGAGATTTTCTGGATTCCCGCCTGCGCGGGAATGACAGTTTTCTTTGAATCAGATAACTTTAAATTAGCGGATAAATAGTCCCGCACATCGAAAAAGTTATCCCAGGGGATATAAGAATGTTGCTGTTGGTCTAAATACTGAATCAAACGACTCCGGGCAAAAACTAAATCTGCGTGCATGGCCATATTTACATCCGTGACAGAATCACCAATAGCGATCGCCACTTCTGGATGATATTGGGAAATCACTTTAACTTTATCCAGCAATTCAATTTCACCGATATAATCGGAACTTAGGCGTAAATATTCCCCAGTGGGGTCAACGTCCAAAGCATAAATCGCCGCAACGCGATCGACCAAATCACCTAATATAGTTTCTATCATAAAACGTAGCCCACCAGAAACTACCACCAAAGGAATATTCTCCCCGGCTAAAAAATCTAATAACTCAACAAAACCCGATCGAATTTTTTTCGTCCGGGAAACGGCGATCATTTCTGGATAGCGGCAGGCAGGAATCGATTCCCAAACTTGGGGAATTCCTACTTTTAGCGGCAACGTGCGATCGAAAATTTGGGGCAAAATTTTGGCGGACATTTCCGGGGCAAATTGCTGCATCATTGCCACAGCGGTTTCTTCTGCGGTGATGGTGCCATCAAAATCACAAAAAACCATAATTTTTGGTGATTTACTCAAAGATTTCACGGATTCTCCTAAAAAATAAAGTGAATAGTTAATTTTAAAGGTCTGATGGCCGATTTTTCAATTGCCCATTGATTCAAAAAGCTGAATTATACACCAATGAATCTTTATGGGATAGATTCGTAGGGTGTTGTTCCGAGCAGTAACGCCCCAAAACCCCATATATAGAGTAGTTATTCGTAGGGTGTTGTTCCGAGCAGTAACGCACCAACAGCCCATATATAGAGTAGTTATTCGTAGGGTGTTGTTCCGAGCAGTAACGCACCAACAGCCCATATATAGAGTAGTTATTCGTAGGGTGTGTTAGCGAAGCGTAACGCACCAACACCCCATATCTAGAGTAGTAATTCGTAGGCCGTGTTAGCGAAGCGTAACGCACCAAAACCCCATATCTAGAGTAGTTATTCGTAGGGTGTGTTAGCGAAGCGTAACGCACCAACACCCCATATCTAGAGTAGTTATTCGTAGGGTGTGTTAGCGAAGCGTAACGCACCAACACCCCATATATAGGGTAGTTGCGTAAGTCCTACAGCCGTCAGCAGTCAGAGGTCACAGGTCAGGCGCGATCGCCGATCGCCTGAACATTGGCAATTTCGGCAAATCTTTGGCAAGATAGTCAAAACTTGGCATATCATGTCAAAATTCGGCTAAATTTACCACATCTAGCCATGATGTCGTCCTTTTTTCCAGCCGTAGTTTCCAGCGCTAATTTCCAACCATAATTGTTCCACGATTAATCAACCCAAACAAATCAAATGAACTCAGACAATATCACCTCAGAAAAAACACCACCTAAAAATCCTTGGTGGTATATCCCCACCCTTTATTATGCCGAAGGACTCCCTTACGTCATCATTAATAGTGTTTCGGTCATCATGTATAAAAAAATGGGGATTGACAACACTCAAATTGCCTTTTGGACAAGTCTCCTTTACCTACCTTGGGTCATCAAAATGCTTTGGGGGCCGTTTGTAGATATCTACTCTACTAAAAGAAATTGGGTAATTTACACTCAAATTGCCATGATGATTTGTTTAGGAACCGCTGCTTTTTCCTTGCAACTACCCAATTTCTTTCTCATCTCTTTAGGCATATTTACCATTGGTGCCTTTATCTCCGCAACCCATGACATTGCCGCCGATGGATTTTATATGTTGGCCTTAAATCCAGAACAACAAGCCCTCTATGCCGGAATTCGTTCAGTTTTTTATCGCATGGCGGTTATTTTTGGCACTGGAGTTTTAGTTGTCTTCGCGGGTTTAATGGAAGAAAATATAGGAAATATTCCCTTAAGTTGGTCTCTGACTCTGGCTAGTAGTGCCGTAATTTTTGCCGGTTTATTCCTTTATCATCGATTAATTTTACCCTTTCCCGATAGTGACAATCAAAACCGGGAAGTCGAAGACAATAATAAAATTCCTTTTGTCGATATTATTAACTCATACTTTAAGCAACCAAAAATTTTAGCGATCGTCGCATTTATCTTGTTTTACCGCTTTGGTGAAGCCATGCTGCTGAAGCTGGTCAGCCCATTTTTGTTAGATCCCATATCCGAAGGGGGATTAGGGTTGAAAACTACCGAAGTGGGCTTAGTTTATGGCACGGTGGGAACACTTTCGTTGATTATTGGCGGGATTGTCGGTGGGGCAATTGTGGCTAAATATGGGCTGAAAAAGACGATATTTCCTCTAGCATTAGCCTTGAATTTGCCCAATTTATTTTATGTCTATATGGCTTATAACCAGCCGTCAATTTACTTAGTTTATCCCCTAGTTTCCTTGGAGCAATTCGGCTATGGATTAGGTTTTACATCATTTATGATTTACTTGATGTATGTCTCTCAGGGAGAATATAAGACCTCCCATTATGCGATTTCCACTGGGATTATGGCATTGGGCATGATGGTGCCGGGAATGGTCAGCGGTAAGCTTCAGGAATTGGTTAATTATCCGCTGTTTTTTGTCATTGTTTGTTTACTGACAATTCCTGGTATGTTGACCATAAGCTTTTTGCCTTTAGCCGAAGAAAAAGCAGAGGAGCAGAGGAGATGAGGGGCGGAGGGGCAGGGGGGCAGAGGTGCAGG
>JAABRM010000046.1 GCA_011390955.1 Oscillatoriales cyanobacterium
GAGGCTCTGCCTCGTGTTTCCTAATTACTATATTAAGTCACTTATTTTGCTCGATTTCCTGTCTGCACTTGACTGGAGGCAGAGCCTCCTGACTGGCATTCCCAGGCAGAGCCGGGGAACGAGTCGACATATCACCAGAATTACCAATCTTTAAAACCTAATAACTCAGCTTGGTCAGAATTTTGCCAAAATTTCTGCCTTTCTGCATGACTCATTATTACATTGGTTCCCACGCGGACTTGTTCAGCATTCAAAAGGTGTTGCTTTTCCCCATTCTCTTTCTTGTCTTGTGCAGAAAGCGACGGCGTTTTCTCTGTTGAATTTAAAGGCATATCCATCTTCTCCAGGGGCGATCGTCATTGGCCCTACATACTCCATCCCTATTATATCTCTGTAATAGTCGAAAGCTGAATCTAAGGCAATTAACACAACTAGGGGATTACTTCCTAATGCTGAACAATTTCGCAAACCCACTTGAACCCCATACCAGATTAACCATTTGCCAATCGGTGAAATCAGTCGTTTCGCTTGCTGACCTGTACTAATTGGATTAGCTTCTAAATTTTCAACTTCTAAAATTTCTGGTTGCCCAGGATAGGGATATAAACCATTGTAATTCCTCTGTGTACCTCTGTGTCTCTGTGGTTGATTCATTACACCTCTTGCTTTCATAGCGGATCGATCCCCCCAACCCCCCTTAAAAAGGGGGGCTTTTGAGTTATTCGTCCGGTGGGCAAACTATCAAAATTTAATAATTTATCCCAAATATTCATAGGATTTGCCCACCCGACATTTTCTCTTGTTCTAATAGACTCATTAACTTTTGAGCAGCATCACTATAATCATAAGGCGACCACAGACGATAAGCCACTTCATTATCTAATGATTCTAATCCTTTTCTTTTGGCTAATTCAGCAGTTAAAATTTGAATAATTTCCACTTGATCGGCATCGGATAACTGCCGCAGTTGCTCTAACAATTCAGGATTTGACATAAAATCACCTTGAATTCACGTTTCTATTTTACCACGATTGATAGCTTTAGTTATCCGTAGGGTGGGCAAATTATCAAAATTTAATAATTTATCCCAAATATTCATAAGATTTGCCCACCCTACAGAATTTTTAAATTATCCGTAGGGTGGGCAAAACAATCCCTACCCAAAATTTAATAATTTATCCCAAATATCCGGGGAAAAAGCGATCGCAATCTAATTAATCATTATTACAAAAGCGATCGATTAACTCCTCACGAGATAACTGCATCAACAAGGGAGTAAACTCTGACGGTGGTAAACTCAGTAACGAGTCAATAATTCCCGCCAAATCTTCATCAACTGTGCCAAAACGGACACGCAACAAATTATCGACAACCAAACGTTCTCCTTGCTGTAGACCTTGTTGGACTCCTTGTTGGATTCCTTGTTGTAAACCTTGCTGTAAACCCGACAGTTTTGCGGATTCTAACTGTTGATCGAAAAGAGGAGATAAGCGCATAATTAATTCTCTATCCTCCAAACTACTACTTTGTTTAGATTCTAAATCGGCTTTTAGTCGATTTAACAGAATAAACGCATTGGCGCGAAAAGGATTATCTGGGGGAAGCTGTTCAATTTCATTAATAGCTTGCGCCTGAACTTTACCCCGCCCTAAAACCCGCAACCAAAGGGTGTCTAAATTCCGGGGTAATTGGTGAATCACCACAATTACAGTTCGCAATTGCGGCGGTAGAAAGTAAACCCCCATTGGCCAATATTCTAAATCTAGGGTAGCACCAAATTCTTGCAACAGGTTTTCCGACGCCGTTGGAGTAAGAATCCACAATTTCGGTTTCCCTTCTTCCGCAATACTACCCCGGTTGCGGTTAGCTTCTCGCTGCAATTCCCCCCGAATTTCCAATAACTTTAACAGACAATCAGAAATTTCATCGGCAGTCACCGGGTTGCGAAATGGTTCAAAAATTGCCGGAGTAGCGATCGCGCGGGCTAAAATTCCCAACGGGTCTGGGGGCAATGTGAATTCTGATTTAGGCGAAAACCATAAATCAACTTGTCTGACTTCTCCGGCAACCCGACGAGGGGACTGAATAGTTCCGTAGGGAGTGAGTAATTCTTCTAGATAATCTTTAGCAAATTGGTCATGGATAAAACGAGTCACTGGCTGAGATAGATTAAAATAGTAAAATCATCATTAATTCTATCATTAATTATGTGTATTTTTGGCCAAAAAAATAATTCCCTCGTTCCCAGGCTCTGCCTGGGAATGCTTATCTAGAGGCTCTGCCTCGTGTTTCCTAATTACTATATTAAGTCACTTATTTTGCTCGATTTCCTGTCTGCACTTGACTGGAGGCAGAGCCTCCTGACTGGCATTCCCAGGCAGAGCCGGGGAACGAGTCGAAGAGATGCTCCCTGTCTATTCCTCTGTGTATCTCTGTGTCTCTGTGGTCGATCGATCTACCTTTCTATATTATATAATATGATAGACACAGAAAAACACCAAGACCAACCCTAAAAATAAAATAACCCATGATTGACATTTCCGAGAAAAACTTTGAAGCCACCATAGAACAAAGCCTACTAAATAGCGGCTATCAAAAACGCCACTCTAAAGACTTTGATAAAACCCATTGCCTCATTCCCCAAGATGTCGTTAACTTCATCCAAACCACCCAACCCCAGGAATGGGATAAATTTAAATCCCACTATGGGGAAGATGCGGAAACTAAGCTTTGGCAACGCCTTAGCAACCAGATTAAAAATCGCACCACCTTAGAAGTTTTGCGCCAAGGCATAAAAGTCACTGGCTGTAAATTTAAACTGGTTTATTTCCAACCTGCCAGCAACCTAAACCCAGAGACGCAAAAACTCTATCAATCTAATATTTTTACGGTGATTCGCCAACTTTACTACAGCGATAAAAACCCGAAACAAAGCCTCGACCTCACCCTATTTTTAAATGGCTTACCCATCTTTACTGCTGAACTGAAAAACCCCTTAAATGGGCAAACCTTTGAAAATGCCATTAAACAATACAAAAACGATCGCAAACCCCACGAAACCCTATTTAAATTTGGGGTTTGCTTATCTCATTTTGCCCTTGACCCAGAACTGGTCTATATGACCACGGAACTAAAAGGAACTGATACTTATTTTCTCCCTTTTAACCAAGGTCAAGAAGAAGGCGCCGGAAACCCCCCAAAAAATATCGATGAGTCCGGTTATCCCAGCGAATATCTATGGACAACTATCTGGCAAAAAAATAGTATCCTCGATTTAATCCAAAACTTTATGACTCTGGTTAAAGAAGAGGCAAGCGACCAGAAAACCGCCAGCAAAAAACTAATTTTTCCCCGCTATCATCAACTGGATACGGTCAGACGCTTGCTGGCAGATGCCAAAGTTCACGGAACCGGAAACCGTTACCTAATTCAACATAGCGCAGGTAGCGGCAAAAGCAACACGATCGCCTGGTTAGCCCACGGATTTTCTAGCCTCCATGATGCTAATAATAACCGCGTATTTGATTCGGTAATTGTGGTAAGCGATCGCCGGGTCATCGATAGACAATTGCAAAATGCGATCGGTCAATTTCAGCAAACCACTGGAGTCGTAGAAAACATCGATCGCACCGGAAAACAACTAAAAAATGCCCTAGAGTCCGGCAAAAATATTATTGTCACCACCCTACAAAAATTTGGGGTTATCGTCGAGCAAATTCAAGCCTTATCCGGCCAAAAATTTGCCGTTATCATCGATGAAGCCCATTCTTCCCAAAGTGGAGAAAGTAGCCAAAACCTCAAAAGTGTTTTATCCGCTACTACCCTGGAAACCGCAGAAAAAGAGGATAACAGCCCCGAAGACGATACCGAAGATCGGATTACGGAAGAAGCGAAAAAACGCGGTTTTATCAAAAACCTGAGTTATTTTGCCTTTACCGCTACCCCCAAAAATCAGACCTTAGAACTGTTTGGCAGCCAACAACCGGACGGCAGTTTTGTGCCATTTAGCCTTTATTCTATGAAACAGGCGATTCAAGAAGGATTTATTCTCGATGTCTTAGCTAATTATACCACATATCAGAGTTATTTTAAACTATTAAAAACAATTGAATCTGACCCCAAATACGATCGCCAAAAAGCCGCCTCTCTCCTGCGTAACTTTGTGGAACTCCACGAACATACCATTAAACAGAAAATCGCGACGATAGTCGAACATTTTCACGACCATATTGCCCAGCAACTCAACGGCAAAGCCAAAGCCATGATTGTCACCCGTTCCAGACTCCATGCGGTCAGATACAAACTAGCATTAGATGACTATTTACGCGCCAAACAATTGCCCTATCAATCCTTAGTTGCCTTCACCGGAAAAGTCAATGATGGGGCAGAATTTACCGAAACCAGCATGAATACTACCTCAGCAGGCAAAAAAATCTCTGAAAGTGCCACCGCTGAAACATTTAAACAAGATAAATATCGCTTTTTAATTGTGGCGAATAAATTCCAAACCGGCTTCGATCAACCCCGATTAATGGCCATGTATGTAGATAAAAACTTAGGGGGATTAATTGCGGTGCAAACCCTCTCGCGGCTGAATCGCATTTATCCGGGCAAAGAGTCAGTATTTGTCCTGGATTTTGCCAACGAAGCGGATGATATCCAAACAGCTTTTCAACCTTATTACGATCGCACCTTATTAACCGAAGCCACCGACCCCAACATATTATACGATCTGCAAATAAAACTAGATAACTACCAGTTTTATCAACCCAGAGAAATAGAACAATTCGCCCAAATTTATTTTAACACCCAGGGAAGCCAAGAAAAACTGTATGCGGTACTGACCCCAACGGGCGATCGCTACAAACAAGCCCCCGCAGAAACCCAGCTTAAATTTTATCGCCAACTCAAAGAATTTATTAACCTCTATAGTTTTCTCTCCCAACTATTGCCCAGCCCCGACCCAGAATTAGAGAAATTATACCATTTTTCTCGCTATTTAATCCGTCTATTGCCCGTTGTTAAAACTACCCTACCCTTAGAAGTCCAGAAAAGTATAGAACTGGAATCTTATCGCCTCAAAGAAACCTATCAAGGTCAAATTGACCTGAAACAAGAAGTTACAGAAAATACCGGCAATATCTACGGGAAAACCCCGAAAATTGCCAAAGAAGAAATTGCCCCTCTCTCCCAAATCATCCAAGACATTAACCAACAATTTGGCACAAACTTCACGGAAAATGAGCGAGTATTTCTTGAACAAATGGAAACCACCTTAGATCGAACCCTGCAAACCACCATCAGCATCAATGACCGAACAAATATTAAATTAGAATTTGATGACCAAGCCAAAGAACTAATCCAAGAGGCGATCGACTCTCATTTTGAGTTATATAAAAAATTTAATGATAATCAAGAATTTAGAGCATTTTTACTCGGTGCTTTATTTAACCGCTTCTTGGAACGTGCTAATCTGGGACAAAAGAGAAAGCCGGTTTCTTGAACAAACCGGCTTTCTGGATTTCTAATATAATAGAATGGATGAATAGAATGGATAACCAGTGAGGTCTAATGATGCCACAAATCACCATTGAAATTCCCGAAAAGCTTGCTGCAAAAATTACTCAAATGGGCGATCGCCTACCAGAATTACTGGCCCTAAGTCTCGATCAGCCCGCATTACCAGCCCACATCTACCGATATATTCTAGATTTTCTAGCCAGCAGCCCCACACCAGAACAAATTGCCGCTTTCAGTCCTACCCCCGAAATGCAAGAACGTCTGCGGCTTTTGCTCAACCGCAGTCACGCTGGGGAACTTACTGATGCCGAACAAAGAGAACTTGATGAGTATGAAAATATCGAACATTTAGTCATTATGCTCAAAGGGAGAATGCGATCGGCTTAAACTGCTTCGGAGCTTTCTTGACTATCTTGGCACTATTGGTTTATAATAAGTTTGTTTGTTATCTAGCAATAGATTTTTTGAGTTATTCGATCGCAATGATAATGTTGCGGAAGTTACTGGAAAAATGAAAATTACTGCATTTAAAATTATCCAAAATCATAGAGAAATGCTCGTATTCTCTGCTTCAGTAAAGATGATTTACGAGCATTTTGATGTATCTCGCAGAATTGAAGATAAACAACAAGGATATCAAAGATCGTTTTCTAGTTCAAGAATTAAAAAAATCAAAAATTATATCAATCAAGATCGAGGAATTATCCCTAACTCGATTTTAGTCAATCTAGATCGGGAAAAATATTCTTATTCCGAAAAGGATGGCATACTAAGTTTACCAGACACAGAATCCCTAGGACTAATCATAGATGGTCAACATCGAGTAAAAGGTTGCTATGAAGCCAATCCAGAATTTCAGTTAATGGTTGTGGCAACCCTTGGTTTAACTGTTAAAGAACAAGCTCAACTTTTTGTGACAATTAATCAAACGCAAAAAGGTGTTCCGGCATCTCTCTATTTGGATTTAATGAACTTATTAGAAGGAGAAATTGAGGATTTCGATCGAGAATGCGTGAGTGCAGAAAGACGAGCCACAGAAATTGCTATTCGCTTAAATGAATCAGATGAAAGTCCTTTATATCAACTAATTAGAAGAACTGGAGATGCTGGTTTGGGAATTTCTTTAAGTGAATTTGTCAATCAAATTAAAGATCATGTAGAACCTAAAACTGGAAAACTGGCAAATTATGGGTTTGAACAGCAATATAAAATTTTTGAGATTTATTTTCGGGCGATTAAAGCTGTTTTTTTAGCACAATGGGAAGATGCCGAATCCTATATGCTCAAAACCGTTGCTTTTGGTGGGATTATGAAAGCATTTTATGAGATTTTTAACTTAGTGATTCAAACATACCAAGTCTTTAATACAGAAAATACCATTAAAGTCATCGATCGGATTAAGGATTTTCAATTCGATAAAGATAATTTGCCTAGTGGGGGAGGTTTTAAAGCCCAAGAGAAAGTTGGAGAAATGCTGGTAAGCCAATTGAAAAATGCCCTTAGAGAATCGAAATCTTTGATGGCCATCATTGGAGATTAAACGTCGTGACATTAAATTTTGAAGAAATTGCGATCGCTTTTAGAAATTGTAATGGTGATGCTAAATTTTCTTTTAAAGAATATCTAAAAACATTATACAAATCCAAGGATGATTATGAGCGAGGATTTATTATTTCCGATGCCAATAATTATATATTAACTGATATAGAAAAACTGCTATCAAAAGCTATTTTAAATATTTGTGCGACTGACTATTTAATTAAATGCGGATACTTTAGCTGGGGATTCGTGACTTCATACTATGCAAATTTTTTTTTGATCCAAGGGTTAAATAGAACCCAACTGAGTTTTACTACTTGGGTAGATCGATCTATAGATTGTTTGTCTCAAAATTATCAGGAAAAAACAATTCAAATCAAAGCTATCGATCGCTCAACCGATGAACACCAAAGACAGTTTAAAAGGTTTTTTGAAAATTTTAAGCCTTTTAGAACTCGGACAGGAATCGATCGCTATTGGAATATTGGAATTAGACCTTTAGACTTAGGAAATGAACCAGAAATAAGAAATAAAATTAATTATGAAATTTCCGCTGATGCTTTTGATGAATTGGATTTAGATATTCAGGAATTTCAAAAAATCATTACAGATAATACTCGGTCTCCTTTTGACAAACCCAAAGATCGTTCAGAAAGAGATAATTATGCTCGTAAGGATTTACAATTAGCGATCGCCCGGTTAAGAATGTTAACTTATACTTTGAATGTCATCGCGATTAGAAATTTAGAATATAAAAGTTATTATCAAAGAAATATGACCAAGAGATTGCAAAGCATTGAAGAAAAATATCGTGATTTAAGTGAATGGATTAATCAATATTTTCATAATTGGCTAACTTTCGATCCAGACTTGGTGGAAAAAGACGAAATTTAGACAAATAGACAACTAAAAATATCTTCGGCCTTGCTAAATTTCCTCTTCCCCGTCCAAATCTGCACATAAATCTTGTAACGTTTGATGCTGCAAACGTCGAGACATCCGTCGATATTTCTTAGACTCCAACTTGGGCTCATATTCCTGATGACCAGAACCCTTAGTTTTTACCTTCACGCTAGATTCTGTATGACTCTGATTTTGGAGCGACTCTTGATAAGCGATCGCCTCTAACAAAAACTCCCGATAATACTCATAACGCTCCCAATCTCCCCGTACCATACAATTAGGCTCATCCTGGTGCAAACAATCACTAAACTGACAGCCACCCTCAGCCAACCGTTGCCGCACTTCTGGGAACAACTGACCCAACTCCTGGGGCGTAAAATCAATATCCGGCTGATTAAAACCCGGAGTATCCGCCAAAAGTCCCCCATTGGGCAACTCAAACAACTCCACATGACGAGTCGTATGACGACCCCGCCCTAATTTCCCTGAAACCTTCGCCACCCGCAAATCAACGTTAGGAATCAACAAATTAATTAAACTAGATTTCCCCACTCCGGAAGGCCCAGAAATCACCGTCATTTTCCCCGTCAGTTTCCGGTGAACCGCCTCAATATTTAACCGATTTTGCACGCTAATAAACAGAGGATCGTAACCCCACTGCTGCAAGCGTTCTTGATAGTTCCCGCGTTCTGCCTCGGAAACCAAATCGCTTTTATTCAAACACAAACAAACCTCTAAACCCGTAGATTCCGCTTTAATTAAAAAACGACTCAACTGATGGGGGTCTAGAGTAGGTTCTTCTAAAGCAAAGACCAATAAAATTTGATTGGCATTCGCCACTGGGGGACGATCCAATTCACTCTCACGGGGAAAAACCTGACTAATCGCCCCCCGTCCTCCTTCCCAGTCCGGTTGCTCCACCACCACGCGATCGCCCACCATCACTTGCTGACCCAGCTTTTTCAGCAGCGATCGCCGGGTACAGAGCAAAGACCGTGGCAAATCCGTCGTTTCTGCCCCAGGCAGCGGATCCAACTGCACCTGATAATAATTAGCTTGCACCGCCAAAACCGTCCCCGTCGGGGTCAACGAGAGTTGACCCTCATCCGTACCGGGGGAATTTTGCGGCTGTTGCACCATCAAACTCATCGGGATATCGGGCCTCGACGAACCATCAGAGCAAAAAAGCCACCGCGATCGCAAATACTTTCAACCCCGTGACCTTCCATCACCAAACTATCGGGCACCTGCTCAATTGGTTCCCCTGGGTCTAACCAAACCTCCAACAACTGCCCTGGTTGCATTGACTGTAAACGGAGTTTCGTTCGCACGAAATTCAGGGGACAAGGTGTCCCCCGCAGGTCAATTTGAGCATCAGGAGTGGATAAAACTGAATCACCCATCACTTAAATAGACCCAAAAATCCATCTTTACCACCCTTACCAATGCGAGCCCCCTTGAGTTTGGCCAACTCTTCCAAAAGTTTTCGCTCGTCGCTGGATACTTTAGTGGGAATCTCAACGGACACCGTAATTAAATGATCCCCTCGGCTCACCGGATTGCCCAACCGAGGCACACCTTTGCCCTCCAGGGTTAACACCGTATTCGGTTGAGTCCCTGCGGGAATAGTGAACTCTGTCGGTCCATCCACCGTATCCACATCAATCTGACAGCCTAAAATTGCTTGGAGGTAATTAATCTTCACCTCGGAAAGAAGGTTAATCCCTTCGCGATTGAATACGGAGTCCTCATTGACAAACAAGTAAACATATAAATCTCCCGCAGGTCCGCCTTGCTTACCCGCATCCCCTTCTCCAGAGACTCTTAAGCGAGTGCCATTATCGACCCCAGCGGGAATATTGATTTTGAGTTTTTTCGTTTCTTGTTTATGACCGGCACCACCACAGTCTTGGCACTTACTTTCAATCATTTGACCCGTGCCATTACAAGCTGGACAGGCGGAAACTTGAGTAAAGCTGCCAAAAGGAGTCCGGGTGGCTCGGCGAACTTGACCAGTGCCATTACAAGTGGTACAGGTAGTCGGTCGGGTGCCCGGTTTAGCTCCCGTCCCCGCGCAAGTCTTGCAAGTTTCCAGGTGGCTGATGCGAATTTCTTTTTCGCCACCAAAAATCGCTTCCCGAAACTCTAATTTCAAATCCAGGCGTAAATCATCCCCACGAGTGGGGCCGGTGCGTCGGGCGCGAGCTTGAGTGGCTCCACCAAAACCGCCAAAGCCACCGAAAACGCTTTCAAAGATATCGGCAAAACTATCGCCGAAGTCCCCCACTCCTGCACCAGCGGCAGCAGCGCCCGATACTCCAGCTTCGCCAAAGCGGTCATAGCGAGCGCGGGTTTCTGGTTCTGAGAGGACTTCATATGCTCGATTAATTTCTTTGAACCGTTCCTCTGCGCCCTCTTCTCTGTTTACGTCTGGGTGATATTTACGAGCTAACCGGCGATAAGCCCGTTTAATTTCTTCTTTATCCGCATTGCGAGAGACACCTAGGGTTTCATAATAATCGGTGGCCATAAAGCGCTTCTGGTATGAGTGATATCTTTTGTCCCATGATTGGGATGAATTAGTGACATTAGCTGGTCAGCTACCTACAGTTGCGGGCTAGATGCCCTGGATGCATGAAAGCGGGCGGCTGACGAAAGACTTTACATTCGATATAGTATAACCAGCCTCTAGTCAAGCTGTCAACTTGATTTTTCCAGGATATCCTGAAAATATTCTCTAAATTCTTCTCTAAATTCTTCCAACTATCCCCTCGATATTTTCTTAACCAGACTATAACTGTTTTTTGGGTTAGCTATTATAAAGCATTTCGGCAGATTTTTTATGAGCTACCAAAGCCCAATTTTAAGCCTGATTTTGAATTGGATTTTTTAATTTAATATTGCCTTGATTAATTTGGTTTTTTTATGATATTTTTATGCCAATCAAACATAAGTTAAAATAAATCAGAAAAATATCCGCAATATTGTCTTTATATTGTCTTTATGCGGATATTTTTCTGCCAAATCATCCTAATTTTTGGGTGTTTCTGACTCTGCTTCTGCTGGTTCAGAATCGTCAGTTTCGGTTTCCGCATTGGCGGTTTCTGGGTTTTCTGCCGCTGGGGAAGTTTCTTTTGTGTGTACCTCAATACCGACGGAAAACATTGTTTCTTGAAAAGCGGAAATTTTTTCTCGCAAATCTTCGAGGGTGACTTTGGGATCGGCGATCGCCTCTTTCAGACTGCCCGCTTTTTGCTTAATATCAAGTTTTAGCTCTTTACTCAGCAATTTGACCTGATCTTTCACCGTCGAATCCATATTATTAAATAAACCGATCGCCTCACTTTTTGCCTCCGCAATTTGTCGGCGCAGCTTATCTTGGTCGGCAAACGCTTCCGCATCTTGGCGCATCTTCTCGATTTCCGCGTTACTCAAGCCTCCCGTATTGGTAATTTGAATGCTTTGGGCTTTGCCACTGGTTTTATCCTCCGCCACCACATTCAAAATGCCATTAGCATCAATATCAAAGGAAACCTCAATTTGGGGAATCCCTTTCGGGGCGGGGGGAATATCACCGAGGATAAACTTACCCAGGCTTTTATTATCTTGTGCCATTGCCCGTTCCCCTTGGAGGACATGGATTTCCACGCTGGTTTGGTTATCGACAGCGGTGGAAAAAGCTTGACTGCGACTGGTGGGGATGGTGGTGTTGCGTTCAATAATTTTTGTAAAGACTCCCCCCAAAGTTTCCAAGCCAAAGGATAAGGGAATCACATCCAACAACAACACATCACTGACTTCACCGCTTAACACCGCCCCTTGAACGGCGGCACCGATCGCCACTGCCTCATCAGGATTCACCGTGCGATCGGGTTCTCGACCGCCGAAATATTCTTTAATCCCGGCTTGGACAGCGGGAATCCGCGTTGAACCGCCCACCAAAACAATCCGACTAATATCATCCGGTTGTAATCCGGCATCTTTAATCGCTTGGGCCACAGGTTCCATCGTGCTTTGCACCAGATGGGCCACCAATTCTTCAAACTTAGTCCGAGTCAGTTCCATATCCAAATTTTTCGGCCCCATCTCATCAGCGGCAATAAAGGGCAAATTAATGGATGTAGTTTCGTGACTGGATAATTCAATTTTGGCTTGTTCCGCCGCCTCGCGAATTCGCTGCATCGCCATCTTATCCACGGACAAGTCAATACCTTCTTGGACGCGGAATTGTTCCACCATCCAATTCATCAAACAAGTATCAAAGTCATCTCCCCCCAGATGGTTATTCCCCGCAGTGGATTTAACTTCAAAGATGCCGTCTCCTAGTTGGAGAATGGACACATCGAAAGTGCCACCCCCCAGGTCAAACACTAAAATTTTTAAATCTTGGTCTTGTTTATCCAAACCATAAGACAAGGCCGCAGCGGTGGGTTCATTAATAATTCGCAGCACTTCCAGACCGGCGATCGTCCCTGCGTCTTTAGTGGCGTGGCGTTGGGCGTCGGTGAAATAAGCGGGCACCGTAATCACCGCTTGAGTCACCGCTTCTCCCAAATAATTTTCCGCTTCTTGCTTGAGTTTTTGCAGAATAATCGAGGAAATTTCTTGGGGAGTGTATTGAGTCCCGCGAATTTCTACATCTACAGTGTCATCTTTCCCTTTGACGCAGAGGTAGGGAACGCGCGATCGCTCCTCTTGGGTATCATCCCACCGGCGACCAATAAACCGTTTAATACTATAAACCGTATTTTCCGCATTGGTGACGGCCTGTCGCTTGGCCAGATGACCGATTAATCGACTGCCATTTTTGCCAAATCCCACAATCGAAGGAGTGGTTCGTCCCCCCTCCGAATTGGGAATGACAATCGGTTTGCCCCCTTCTAATACGGACACGCAACTATTGGTAGTACCCAAGTCGATGCCAATGACTTTTCCCATAGTGATTCGAGTGATTCGGAGGTGGTCTCAAATTTGACAAGATTTAAATCCCAGACTTTTGGCATAACCAGAAGCCTGAAAGCAATAAATAAAAGACCTGGAGAGAATGCAGCTATTCTCCAGGTCTGTTTCTGATTAGACTCAGTTTTCGGTTGCTGGAGTTGCTGGATTTTCCTCAGCAGGGGCAGCCACAGGTTCTGGGGCCACCGCCACTTTCACCATTGCATGGCGCAAAATCCGCTCTCCGATCGTATAACCGCGCATCAGTTCTTCAACCACGGTGCCTTCGGGATATTGATCCGTTGTTTCTCGCATTACTGCCTCGTGCAGATTCGGATCGAACTCTTGTCCTTCTGGACGCATGGGAGAAACGCCGAGCTTTTTCAGGGCATCTACCATTTGTTTGTAAACACTCTGATAGCTTTTGTGAATGTTCATTTCCGCATCATTTTGCGGCTTGATATGCGATCGCGCCCGTTCAAAATTATCGATCGCGGGCAACAGTTCGCGGATCGTACCACACTTAGACTGAAGGTCCAGTTCTTCCTTTTCTTTTTCCGTCCGCTTGCGGAAATTATCAAAATCGGCGACTAACCGGGCGTATTGAGCTTTCAGTTCCTCAACTTGTCCTTTAAGCTCCTCAATTTGGGCTTGATACGCCAGGTTAGACATCATCAAGCTTTCAACGGCAGCCGCTTGTTCTGCCGCCATAGCTGCGGCAGCGGCCATTTCCTCCGCCGAAACCTTCGGGGCTTCAGTGTCGTCATCGTCAAACTCTTCTTCTCCAGAAAGATCCTGGTCTGGAACTGAGGGCGGTTGTTTGGCCTCGGTAGAGGTAGTTGGTTCTTCAACCGAGGTCGCATCACTCTGGTTAGATGACTGCTCTAAAGAGTCACCCTGTTGATTGTCCAGATTTTCTTGCTGCTTGTCCTCTTCGATCATGATTAGCTATTTCCCGTTGCTCAAAATTGCGTTCCCAGGCTGATTCTAAGATTTCTTACGATTGTATCTATCGGGCTGAAGGATGTGCCTAGTTTCATCCGCTCTGCCCTAGCATTTAGGATCATATCGCGTTCCGCGAGGTTTTTACTGAACTGCCACATCCGAATCTCTGAAGCAAAGGGGAAATAAATCACCAATACGCAACAGGGTGTAGGGGAGCGGGGGTGCAGAGGGGAGTAGGGGCGATCCCCCCGTGGTCGCCCCGGAGCGGGGGTGCAGAGGAGCAGAGGAGCAGAGGAGCGGGGGAGCAGAGGAGCGGGGGAGCAGAGGAGCGGGGGAGCAAACAACCAACAACCACCAACCACCAACCACCAACCACCAACCACCAACCACCAACCACCAACCAACAACCAACAACCAACAACCACCAACCACCAACCACCAACCACCAACCACCAACCACCAACCACCAACCACCAACCACCAACCACCAACCAACAACCAACAACCAACAACCAACAACCAACAACCAACAACCAACGTTAAATAGTTATGAATGTTAGGGTTTTTGTGGAATCCGGTTATAGTGAAGTTGGGGTTGAGATTTTTTGACCGTCACTCAAGTTGTCCTGCCCCAAAATCGATCGTTCACCATCCTATATTTGCTTGAGCAATTATGACTTACGCATCCCAACGACAGGCTCTGGTCGTTCAAAGTAATTTTTCTCCGTTTGGGAATAAGCTTGTGCAATCCGGTTATGTGAATCATGACCAGATGAAAGAAGCGATTAAACAAAGCCGGGAACTGAAAAAGCCCCTGCTGGAAGTTCTCCAAGAACTGACAGACAAGCCACTGCCTCCAGAGTTATTAAGGCAGTACAAAGTTCAGCAACTCTTTGAACTGAAGCTGATTTATGCGATCGAAGGCTTCGATCCCGAACTAACCGAAATCAGTCAAGAACAGCTAATCGATCTGATTGAAAATTTGCTGCCCATTGAAACTTGTCGTCTCCATCGCATTCTGCCCCTATATAAAACCGAAACCAATCCCCCGGCTTTGGTCGTGGGTATGGTCGATCCAGACAAGTTGGATGCCTTGGATGACCTCAAACGAATCTTGAAACCTCATTCTCTGGAATTCCAGCGTCGGGTAATTACCCTCGAAGATTACCAACACATCCTGAATCAATACTTACAAGAAAAACAAGCGGAAGAAGCCGCCCGGAAAAAGCAAGCGCAAGATAAAGCCAACCAAGTCGATCTCTCCGTCGATCCGAATGCCTTCGCCGATGTGGATATTCAGGAAGCTGACGCTGAGGATCAAGATGACATGGACCTCAACAAGTCTCTGCAAGGAGCAGAGTCAGCGCCGATTGTGAGGACGGTCAACCAAATCCTGGCCAAAGCTTTAAGCGACGGTGTATCTGACATCCACGTCGAACCTCAAGAAGAATTTCTCCGGATCCGGATGCGGAAAGACGGGGTACTCCAAGAAATCTACCGGCTGCCGTCGAAAATAATCAACCCCTTGGTGGCTCGCTTTAAAATTATTGCCGACCTGGACATTGCCGAACGCCGGAATGCTCAAGACGGTCGGATCCGCCGGATCTTTCAGGGACGCACGGTGGATTTCCGGGTGAATGTTCTCCCCAGCCGATTCGGAGAAAAAATCTGTATGCGGATTTTGGATAACTCTTCCACCCAACTCGGTTTAGATACGTTGATTAGCGATCCAGAAGCTTTGGCGAAAGTGCGGGAATTTGCCAGTCGTCCTTTTGGCATGATTTTGGTGACGGGGCCGACGGGTTCCGGGAAATCTACCTCTCTGTATTCGGTGTTAGCGGAACGCAATTCCCCAGAGGTGAATATTTCCACGGCAGAAGACCCGATTGAGTATGCGTTACCGGGGATTACCCAATGTCAGGTGATTCGGGCGAAGGGGTTGGATTTTAACGCCCTGTTGCGGGCATTCATGCGCCAAGACCCGGATATTATTCTGGTGGGGGAAACGCGGGATCATGAAACGGCCAAAGCAGCTATGGAAGCAGCGTTAACCGGCCACTTAGTGTTAACCACCTTGCATACTAATGACGCCGCAGGAGCGATCGCGCGCTTAGATGAAATGGGCATTGAACCATTCATGGTGGCAGGGGCGCTGATTGGCATTTCCGCACAGCGCTTAATGCGTCGGGTTTGTGGCAATTGCAAAGCGCCCTATCAACCCAGCCCAGAAGATTTGGCTCGATATGGTTTATCCGCAGCCAAAGAATCAGAGGTTATATTCCACAAAGCTAATTTCATTGCTCCGAGCGAAAGAAAAGCCGCCGAAGAAGCTGGCACCCTTTGTCCCAAATGTCGCGGTGGTGGCTACAAAGGTCGGGTTGGCGTCTATGAAGTGCTGAAAAACAGTGATGAAATCTCGGCTCTAATCACTCAACGGGCTCCCACCGCTTTGATTAAAGAAAGAGCAGTCCAAGAAGGAATGGTATCCCTACTGCCCTATAGCCTCAATCTCGTGCGGGAAGGCCATACAACTTTTGAAGAAGTAGACCGGGTGACTTTTACCGATACGGGCTTAGAGGCGGAACTCAAAGCCAAGCGGAAAACAGGTCTGACCTGTCAGGCTTGTGGGGCGGGTTTACAACCAGAATGGTTAGATTGTCCCTACTGCATGACCCCTCGCTTTAAGGATTAAAGCTTAAAGTTAGTCGGAAAATTGACTAGAGCAAAGGCCATCCTATTCACAATCAAGCAAAATTTCGCTAGATAATATAGATAAATAGCGGTAATTGGGGGATAAACAACAATGCCACCACAAGGTTTAGTCATTGAAGACATTTTGGAAGCCTTGATCGAGTCAGGGGGTTCCGATATCCACATCCAAGCGGGAGCACCGATCTACTTCCGAATTAGTGGTAAATTAACCCCTCAGCCTCAATTTGGTGAAAGTCTGGCACCAGAAGAGTCGCAGTCCTTAATCTTCCAGATGCTGAACAACCAGCAACGGAAAGAATTAGAACAAAACTGGGATTTAGATAGCGCTTATGGGGTGAAAGGATTAGCTCGTTTCCGGCTGAATGTTTACCGAGAACGAGGCTGCTGGGCGGCTTGTATGCGAGCGTTGGGGGCGAAAATTCCCAATGCGGACAAGCTGGGGGTGCCACAAATTCTCCGGGATCTAACTCACCGTCCTCGGGGGATGGTGTTGGTGACGGGACAAACGGGTTCTGGGAAAACGACCACTTTAGCGGCTTTGCTGGATTTGGTCAACCGCACTCGTTCAGAACATATTCTCACGGTGGAAGAACCGATT
Source organism: Oscillatoriales cyanobacterium (assembly GCA_011390955.1). Classification (GTDB taxonomy): domain Bacteria; phylum Cyanobacteriota; class Cyanobacteriia; order Cyanobacteriales; family Laspinemataceae; genus Planktothricoides. The sequence goes on from JAABRM010000046.1 coordinate 17,156, forward strand.
GAGTATGTTTACCCAAATATCAATAGCTTGTTTCACCAACGCCAAAAAGGTGAAGATACGAAGAGTTTTACCAATGCTCTGAAAGGGGCGCTGCGTCAAGACCCAGATATTATTGTCGTGGGCGAAATGCGGGACTTGGAAACAATTTCTCTGGCTTGTTCTGCGGCAGAAACGGGTCACTTGGTGATGGGAACTTTGCATACTAACTCCGCTGCGGGTACTGTCACCCGAATGCTTGAGGTGTTTCCACCTCAAATTAAACCGGCGATGCAAGCTCAGTTGGGTAACTCTTTGCAGGGCATTTGTAGCCAAAACTTGGTGCAGAAAATTGGCGGCGGTCGGGTCTGTGCCCAGGAAGTTCTGGTGAATACGGCAGCTATTAGCAACCTGATTAAAGAAGGTAAGTTCAGTCAGATTTATTCGATGATCCAAACCGGGATGAAATTAGGGATGCAGACAATGGAAATGGCTTTGGCTAAACATTACAAAGATGGCAAAGTTAGCTGGAGTGATGCGATGGGTAAAGCGGTGGTGCCCGATGAATTGGTACGATTGATTGGGCCTAATCCAGAGTTGGCTGGAGCCGTGAAGCCAAAGTAGTTGGCCGTTATTTATAGCACTTGTCAGATTTATGAAGTACAAAAAAACCTGTCATTCCCGCGCAGGCGGGAATCTTTGAAAACCTCTGTACTTCATCCGGATAAGAATCGCTATCAGCGATTTGAGTACCTCAGTGAGATTGGAATTTTATGCCCATTGGTAATTTATTTTTGAGATAAAATTTAAAATTTCCAATCTCTTTACTGAGGAAATTTACCAGGTTTATGATGCTGAATTCCTAATATTTATTCTGATTCAATTTTCTGAGATTCCCCTAGGTTGTCCAGGGGTTTTTTCATGTTAATTTTTGCTGATTTTGCCGAATTTGCCTAATTTATAGCAGGATGCGCGATCGCCAACTACCGGGCGAATCCGATCCAATGGTGGTTTTTTCCTAGATTTTCAGCCAGTTGGCCAAGCGTCTGCTGATGAAGGGCCTCAACAATTAAGAATCAGTTGATGGAACCGATCCAGTTGGAAAAGCGACACAAATCTCGATCGATTCTCTACAAACAACAATTAGATTTAAATTGTTGAACGCAAAGGAAAACCACCATGAAATTCTCTCACCAATCTAATAAAGTTTCTTCTTTCTCTCGCAACGCTTTCTCTCAAGGTCGTCAATTTGGTAATATGACTCTGGCGGCGAGTTTGGCTATTACGCTCCTCTGTGGCGGCGGTATGACGTTTAGACCAATGGCAGCGAAAGCCCAAACCAATCTCGGCCCGATCGCCCAAGCCACAGCCCAAGCCACAACTCAGCAAACAATTATCTATGTGAACTCGACTCAAGGGAGCGATCGCTCTGGGGCAGGGTTGAGTGAAGCCACCGCTTATCGCACTATTTCTTATGCGCTACAACAAGCAAAAGCGGGGACGATTATTCAACTGGCTAACGGGACTTACAGTGCAGAAACTGGGGAAAATTTCCCCCTGAATATTCCCTCTAAGGTGGCATTGCGGGGCAATACTTCCAGCAAGGGTCAAGGGGTGATGATTGTTGGGGGCGGTGCTCATGTGAGTGCTTCCTTTGCCCGTCAAAATGTGACTGTTGTGGCTTTGGATGAGGCGATCGTGGAAGGGGTGACGATTACGAATACCCTTTCGCGGGGGACGGGACTGTGGATCGAACAAGGTAAACCTACTATTGCCAACAATACTTTTGCTAATAGTTTGCGAGAAGGTATTTTTGTCACGGGCAATGCACAACCCACGATTTCTAGTAACCTGTTTATTAAGAATGATGCCAACGGAATTTCTGTGGCGCGTGCGGCTAAGGGTGTGATTCGCGATAATACTTTCCAAGAAACCGGATATGGGATGGCGATCGGCGATACTTCCGCCCCCTTGGTGAGTAACAATGGCGTGTTTAAAAATAAGGCGGGTATTGTGATCTCTAGTTCCGCTACGCCAATTCTCCGCAGTAATGTGATTGAAAATAACTTGGCTGGTGGGGTGGTGGTCATTGGCTCCGCGAATCCGAATTTAGGCACCGTGAATGACCAGGGAAGTAATCGCATTCGCAGTAATGGCAGTTCTGATCTGTTGAATAGCACCTCGAATCTGCTGTTGGCGATCGGTAATGATATCAACCCCAATGGGATTCAAGGGAATGTGAACTTTGTCCCCGCTGATGTTCAAACCGCTTTTTCTGATGTGCAAGGTCACTGGGCGCAATCTTATGTCACCGCTTTGGCCAAACGGGGGGTGATTTCTGGTTTCCCCGATGGCACTTATCGCCCCAATGAACCCGTGACTCGCGCTCAGTTTGCGGCGATCGTGAATAAAGCTTTTGCCCCCAAACCAACTCGGATTAATAAGGTGTTTGGCGATGTGGCCAGCACTTTCTGGGGGGCTGATGCGATTCAAACCGCCTATCGTGGTGGCTTCTTGGCTGGTTATCCTGGGGATATTTTCCGCCCCAACCAAGAAATTCCCAAGGTGCAAGCGTTGGTAGCGTTGACCAGTGGTTTAGGATTGCCTGAAGCCAGTCTGAGCGTGCTTTCTCGGTATTCTGATGCAGTGCAAATTCCTGATTACGCGAAAAATGCGATCGCCTCTGCAACGGCCAGCCAATTGGTAGTCAACTATCCCAACCTGAGTCAATTCAATCCCAACCAACAAGCCACTCGCGCTGAAGTCGCTGCCTTTGTTTATCAAGCACTGGTCAATGCCGGACAAGCGGAAGTCATTCCCTCTCCCTATGTCGTTGCCACTCCATAATCTTCAGTCATTCTTAGGGTAGGCAAAATATTGCCCACCCTACTACTAGAACTTGACCTGAATGCAAAACAAAATTCACCCCCATTGGCACAAAGACCACGAAGAATATCTCTTTGTGTCCTTTGTGTCTTTGTGGTTAAATTATCTCTAAAAAGCCTTGACAATCTGTTAATAAATGGATAAAATATAATTATCAAAATAATTCAGGTTTATTCGGGCCGGAAAAACATCCAACAAGCCCAAACGATACCTGGGAGTACCCGGCCCGGAGTGGCGAAAAAATAAGAGCAAAAAGCCCCTACGCTCTCCGGGCCAGGTAAAATCCCTAACTCCCCGGCCAAACTCACAAGGGGGAGCCCCGGTGAGGGGCTTCCTCCTGCCCAGAAATACCCAGAAACCGGGTTTATGCATCGGCAGATCACAGTTATCTTTGGGACACACAAAAGAAACCCGGTTTCTTAGTCCTCGCAGCTAACCCAGAAACCCCAGAAACCGGGTTTATGCATCCGCAGATCACAGTTATCTTTGGGACACACAAAAGAAACCCGGTTTCTGGGTCTCCACTCCCTATTTTGCTTTCTTGTCTATTATGGAATATGTTAGACTGATATAGTGTTTTCAAATAAAAATGATACATTATTCTGTAGGTTGGGTTGAGGAACGAAACCCAACATTAGAATCCTTACAGGAAATAAACCGGTTTTTTTCACATATAGCGATCTCCAATAGCTGGAGAAATCTTACTTGAAATAACTATATATAGAAAAGAAAGGGAGTCAAAATAAATGACAGCTATCCAATCAATCACAACGGCAACAACATCCCTTTATGAACAAGATTTTTATCTGTGGTTACAGACAAATATCAACTTATTAAAAGAGGGAAATTTTGCCGAAATCGATTTGGAAAACTTAGTTGAAGAACTGGAAAGTATGGGGAGAAGCGATAAAAATGCTTTAAAAAGTAATTTGAAAATACTTTTAATGCACTTACTCAAGTATAAATATCAGAATAAAAAGCGCACAAATAGTTGGCTTTACACGATTCGAGAACATCGTCAACGCCTCCGAGATACTTTCAAAACCAGTCCGAGTTTATCTCGTTTTTTTGTAGATATTTTTAATGAATCCTATCAAGATGCGAGAGAACTAGCCGCCGATGAAACGGGTTTATCCATCCAGATATTTCCCCCAGAGTCTCCCTTTAGTAAAGAAGAAGTGCTTAACCCTGATTTTTTACCGACTGATGAGGGTTCAGAAACCGGGTTTCTGTCGTGAAAATAAAGAAACCCGGTTTCTATAAGTCCTCGCAGATAACCGAGAAACCGGGTTTCTGTTGTGAAAATTACAGTTATCTGTTTTAAGCAAACAAGAAACCCGGTTTCTTAGTCCTCCGCACCCCTGCCCCTCCGCACCCCTGCCCCTCCGCACCCCTGCCCCTCTGCTTGTGTACATTAATAGGGGTAGCAATGCCCATCCTACTTTTACTGTTACTTTTACTTCACCTGAAGAATGCAAAACAAAATTCACTTTATATCTGGTTTACCGCGATCGGGTTCCACCTTACTCGGTGCCATTCTCCGGCAAAATCCCCGATTTCATGCGGGAATGACTAGCCCCGTAGGAGGATTAGTCGAGCAAATGCTGGCAGCAATGAGCGATCAAAACGAATATTCCGTATTCATATCCGAGGAACAGAAACGGCAACTGATCCACAGCATATTTAACACTTACTATCAGCCGCAAGCGGACAAAGCCGTGATTTTTGATACCAATCGCCTGTGGTGTGCGAAATTAAGCTTAATTAACGAACTATTTCCCGAAGCTAAAATTATCTGCTGTGTCAGAAATATCGCCTGGGTGATGGACAGCATCGAAAGACTAATTCGCCGCAACGCCTTTGACGTTTCTCGCCTATTTAATAATCTGGGAGAAAGGGCTACCGTATATAGTCGAACAGAAGCCCTAAGTCAGGGCGGCAGATTAGTTGGATTTGCCTACAGTGCTGTCAAAGAAGCATTTTACAGCGAAAATAGCCATAAACTACTCATAGTTGATTACGACCTCTTGGCCAAAGGGCCCCAGCAAACCATCTCCTTAATTTATCAATTTCTTGGGGAAACACCGTTCAACCACGACTTTGAAAATATCGAATACGACGAGCCGGAATTTGACCTAAATCTCAATACCAAAGGACTGCATAAAGTGCGGCAAAAAGTAGCCTTTCAACCGAGACAAACCATATTACCGCCGGATTTGTTTGAACGCTACAACAGTTTATCTTTTTGGGAACAACCCAGCCCCACCAGGGCTAACTTAATTGTTGCCAAACCGAAGAATTAGCGAAGGTTTTAAAATTCAATAACTCAGAAAAATAAAGTATTGGCAGCGGATAGATGAGGGATTGGCAGCGGATATTGGCAGCGGATAGATGAGGGATTGGCAGCGGATATTGGCAGCGGATAGATGAGGGATTGGCAGCGGATATTGGCAGCGGATAGATGAGGGATTGGCAGCGGATATTGGCAGCGGATAGATGAGGGATTGGCAGCGGATATTGGCAGCGGATAGATGAGGGATTGGCAGCGGATATTGGCAGCGGATAGATGAGGGATTGGCAGCGGATATTGGCAGCGGATAGATGAGGGACAAAAGAATTATCTCATACAGAAAATAGTCAGCCCATCCGCTGCCAACCACTATCCAAAAATCAAATAGTCAGCCTATCCGCTGCCAACCACTATCCAAAAATCAAATAGTCAGCCCATCCGCTGCCAACCACTATCCAAAAATCAAATAGTCAGCCCATCCGCTGCCAACCACTATCCAAAAATCAAATAGTCAGCCCATCCGCTGCCAACCACTATCCAAAACTCAAATAGTCAGCCTATCCGCTGCCAATTTTCTGTGGTGCGTTACGGCTGGAATTAAGGTTAATTGTTGTCTCGAAAGTTAATGGCCAGCCTAACACACCCTACCTAAAATTATCTCTAAAAAAGCTTGACAAATTGTTAATAAATGGATAAAATATAAGTATCAAAATAATTCAGGTTTATTGGGGCCGGAAAAACATCCAACAAGCCCAAACGATACCTGGGACTACCCGGCCCGGAGTAGCTCAAAAAGTAAGAGCAAAAAGCCCCTACGCTCTCCGGGCCAGGTAAAATCCCTAACTCGTTTCCAAACTCACAAGGGGGAACCCCGGTGAGGGGCTTCCTCCTGCCCAGAAATACCTAGAAACCGGGTTAACAAGCGAGAAACCGGGTTGCTGTGGTGAAAATTACGATTATCTGTGGGATACAAACAAGAAACCCGGTTTCTGAGTCCTTGGTGGGGGCACAGAAACCGGGTTTATGCATCGGGAAATCTATCATAGAAGAAAAGAAAGGGAGTCAAAATAAATGACAGCAGTCCAATCAATCACAACGGCAACAACATCCCTTTATGAACAAGATTTTTATCTGTGGCTACAGACAAATATCAACTTATTAAAAGAGGGAAATTTTGCCGAAGTAGATTTAGAAAACTTGCTTGAGGAATTGGAAAGTATGGGGAAAAGCGATAAAAATGCTTTAAAAAGTAATCTGCGGATACTCCTCATGCACTTACTCAAGTATAAATATCAGCCGGAAAAGCGAACAAACAGTTGGCAATACACTATTATAGAACATCGGATTCGCATCGAGGATACTTTCAAAACCAGTCCGAGTTTATATCGTTTTTTTGAAGATATTTTTAATGAATCCTATCAATATGCCAGGAAACTAGCCGCTGGTGAAACGGGTTTATCCATCCAGATATTTCCCTCAGAGTCTCCCTTTAGTAAAGAAGAAGTGCTTAACCCTGATTTTTTACCGGCTGATGAGGGTTCAGAAACCGGGTTTCTGTGGTGAGAGAAACCCGGTTTCTTAGTCTAAGCAGATAACCTCAGAAACCGGGTTTCTTTTCGGGATATCACAGATAACTCTAGGATGCACAAAAGAAACCCGGTTTCTTGGTCTAAGCAACTAACCCAGAAACCGGGTTTCTTTTCGGCATATTAAAAGTTATCTGTAATTTGCACCACAGAAACCCGGTTTCTTAGTCTAAGCAGATAACCGCAGAAACCGGGATCCGCTGTGGTGAAAAGTACGGTGATCTGTAGGAAGCATAAAAGAAACCCGGTTTCTTAGTCTTGGAAACGCGAATCGCTATTTCAAAATAAAATAGAATGCCCTATCCGCTGCCCCATCCGCTGCCCACTTAAATTAACACAACTTAACAATTAAACCTTGTAATAATCACTTAACAATCTGCTAAAATCCACCCAGGCAACCAGACAGCCGCGAAATTTTCCCTCCCATCCCTGCCATTAACGACCTGACTTCAATCGGCGTCGAATCTAACAGGGACATCAGGCAGCAATAATTAATTTGTCGTAAATATAATTAATCAGAGGCATCATCATGTCCACAATCAATCTCACCACTAACGCCAACTCTCCACAAACCGAATATGGCGCCGGCGCCCCTGTGTACTAAAGTACACAGGGGCGCCGTGAGTTAGTCATCATTGACCCCACGGTATCCGACTATCAAAGCCTCATCGCCCAAATCAAACCCAACACCGAAGTCCACATCCTCGACCCCCACCGCGACGGCATCACCCAAATCACCGAAATCGTCACCAACCCTACACCCCACACCCTACACCCTACACCCCTCCACTCCCTCCACATCATCTCCCACGGCGCCCCCGGAACCCTGTACCTGGGCAACAGCATCCTCAACAGCGAAACCCTACAAACTCGCTACCACAAAGCCATCCAACAATGGCGTCATGCCCTGGCAGAAAATGCCCACATCCTTATATATAGTTGTAACGTCGCTGCCTCTGAGGGGCAAGCAGAGGCGCATTGCCCTTACAGTTCCCACACCCCAAACCCTACACCCCTACTCCAAAAACTACACCAACTCACCGTCGCCCATATTTCGGCTTCGAGTACCCCTGTAGGTCACGCCAGCAAAGGCGGAAACTGGAATTTAGACTACAGTACAGACAACTGCAAACCCGCCTTGGCATTTTTCCCCGAAGTCATAGCCAGCTATCAGGGAATCTTTGGTGATGGCCCTGGAGGTGTCGGCAGCACTGACGGCACCTCCAGTCTAAAATGGTGGGTCAAAGCTGATGCCGGAACCAGTACAACCACCAACAATACTGGCATTCAAACTTGGACAGATCAATCAGGAAACAGCCTTGATGCTACCCAAGGGACTGCGACCAATCAGCCAACCTACTTAACCAATCAAATTAATGGCCTACCTGTTTTAAGTTTTGACAGTACCGATGACCTTCTCTCCACGGGCACTCTTCCTGCGGATTTTGCTACCACCGATGTCTCGATGTATATTGTTGCGCTGACAGATGCGGCTGAAAATACTTCACCAATCGTGGCAAATCCTGACAATACCAGTAGCCGATTTAATATTCATATTCCTTGGGGTGATAACCTGATTTATTTCGATCACGGGGACATATCGTCTGGAGGTCGTCTAACAACAAATTTCGGCACTTTAGGCCAGTTCCAAACCTATCATTTTCAAACGATATCGGGAACTGAGCAAAGAATCTATCAAGACGGTTCACAATTAGCTACTGATGCTAACGCCAGTTCGTTCGATCCTACTGGAAAAATTCTGGATATTGGCTTTTATAGTAGCACAGGAACTTATTGGGGTGGAGACATCGCCGAGGTCCTGGTTTACAATAGTGCTCTCAATACTGCCGAACGCATCATTGTCGATAACTACCTCAGCGCCAAATATAACCTAACGACAGCAACCGACAACTATGCCGGAGATACCGCAGCAAATGGCGACTATGATTTCAATGTCGCAGGCATTGGCCAAGAAACTGACGGCAACAGCACCACTGCGACATCCGTCGATCTGATTATTGCCAACAATAGCTATCTGCTAGACGATGGCGACTACCTACTACTTGGTCACAACCAAGCTACCAATTCTACAGTCACCACCGATATCCCCACGGGCACGGATAACCGCTGGAACCGAGTTTGGTATCTGGATAAAACTGATGCAGCCGGAACCACGGGTGGCACGGTTGATTTCACCTTTGACTTCTCCACTGAGTTGGGGGCAACTCCCAGCGGCAACTATGGATTACTGTATCGCACAGGCACCACGGGCAATTTTGCCTTTGTCACCACGCCCACAGCCACCATTAGTGGCAACCAAGTAGTATTCACTGGTGTCGATACCACCAATATCAGCGACGGTTACTATACTTTAGTTTCTGACACCACCACTCCAACCTTATCTTCAGTCAGCATTGTTTCCGATAATGCTGACACGACCTTAGCTAAAGTTGGCGATACCGTCACACTCACATTTACTGCCTCTGAAGAGTTACAAGCCGATCCTACTGTCACCATTGGGGGTCAAACCGCTACCGTCACTAATACCAGTGGCAATACTTACACCGCCACTTATACCCTGCAAAGCAGCGACACCGAAGGAACTGTTGCGTTTAATGTTGCCTTCACTGATTTTGTGGGCAATGCGGGAACTGCCGTCACCGCAACTACTGACTCAACCACTGTCACCTTTGACAAAACAGTGCCAACCTTATCTTCAGTCAGCATTGCTTCCAATAATGCTGACACGACTTTGGCCAAAGTTGGCGATACTGTAACGGCTACCTTTACCGCCAGTGAAACCCTCAGTGGCACTCCCACTGTCACCATTGGTGGTCAAACTGCCACTGTCACCAATACCAGTGGCAATACTTACACCGCAACTTATACTCTGACTAGCGCCGATACCGAAGGGTCGCAAGCAATCAGTATTGATTTAACAGGTGTCACTGATGCTGCGGGCAATGCGGGAACTGCCGTCACCGCAACTACTGACTCAACCACTGTCACCTTTGACAAAACAGTGCCAACGGTGAATCTAACTACTGATGCTGCGGATACAGTCAATGCGGCCTTTACAGTAACGGCCACCTTCGATGAAGATGTCACCGGCTTTGCATTAGCCGATATTACCGTAGGCAACGGGACGGCCAGTAACTTCTCAGCAGTTAGTACCACGGAATATACTTTTGATGTCACTCCCACCGCTGATGGTTCCGTAACGGTGGATGTTGCTGCTTCTTCAGCAACGGATGATGCTGGGAATAATAATAGTGTCGCAACTCAGTTAACCCGAACAGCGGATATCACTGCCCCAGATGCACCAACTATCAGCACAACGGGTACAACCAACGATAATACTCCCGACATTAACGGGACTGCCGAAGCGGGAAGTACCGTAGCGATTTTAGTTGATGGCGCAGAAATCGGTACGACTACTGCTGATGCTGACGGCAACTGGACATTTACCCCAACTACAGAGTTAACCGATGGCACGTATAACTTAACTGCCACGGCAACCGATACTGCGGGAAATACTTCCACCGCTTCTAGTGAAAGTAGCTTAACTGTAGATGCGACTGCCCCAGATGCACCAACTATCAGCACAACGGGTACAACCAACGATAATACTCCCGACATTGACGGGACTGCCGAAGCGGGAAGTACCGTCACCTTATTCCAAAATGGAATAAGGTGACGGTACGACTACTGCTGATACTGACGGCAACTGGACATTTACTCCAACTACAGAGTTAACCGATGGCACGTATAACTTAACTGCCACGGCAACCGATACTGCGGGAAATACTTCCACCGCTTCTAGTGAAAGTAGCTTAACTGTAGATACGGCTATTGTTGACACTGGTGTAATACCTGTGGCCCCGGCCCCAACCAGTGAAATTCCCCCATTCACCAGCTTGAGTGATGTTCTGGCATCGGATGACACCAGTGATAACCAGACTGACAACACCTCTTTACCCGTACCGCCACCAATTCCGCCTTTCTCCACGGTAGATTTAGCCAATATCGCCTTTACTGCCGTCGGAACAGAAAGTGCAGATAATATCGATGGCCAACAAAGCGATGATGTAATTAGTGCTTTGGGTAGCAATGACTTCATCCGAGGTCTGGAAGGTAATGATGCCCTATTTGGTAACGAAGGCAATGATGAACTTTACGGCAACCAAGGGGCAGACTTGCTCAATGGCAACGAAGGGAATGACATTATATATAGTGGCCAAGGGAATGATATTGCTTTCGGTGGTCAAGACAACGACCTGATGTATGGCGACCTTGGCAGCGATTCTCTGTCTGGTGACTTGGGTGATGATAGCCTGTTTGGTGGCCCATCAAATCCCGATTTAGTTTCTGGTGATGCTGGTGATTTGCTGTTGGGTGGTGATGGCAATGATTACCTCCAAGGCAATGTCGGTAATGACTCGATTTCCGGTGGAACGGGTAATGATATCGCCTATGGTGGTCAAGGCAATGACCTGATTCATGGCGATGCAGGTGCCGATATTTTATATGGCGATAAGGGCAATGATAGCCTAACCGGGAATGCGGATAATGATGTGGTTTATGGTGGTGAAGGTGATGATTATCTCTGGGGAGAATCGGGGGATGACTTCCTTTATGGCGATGCCGGTAATGATACTTTAATTGGTAACGATGGCACCGACTATTTTGCGATTCAAACCAGTTTTGGTTCTGATACAGTTCTGGACTTTATTGATGGAACTGACCTGATTGGTTTAGCCGGTGGTCTGACTTTTGCCGATTTGAGTATTACCGGCAGTAATGGTAATACCTTGATTTCCAGTAATAATGAATTGCTGGCGACTTTGACTGGTGTTGATGTTGGTTTGATTACTAGCACTGACTTTACTGTGTTGGTGTAATTTATTCCTAGGGTGGGCAAAATTTGCCCACCTGTCCTTTGTGCCAATGGGGGTAAAACTAAACCAATTTCGGCACAAAGACCACGAAGAATATCTCTTTGTGTCCGGCAGAGTTCTGTGGTAAAATTATCTCTAATTGGCAGCGGATAGATCACGGATTGGCAGCGGATAGATAACGGATATTGGCAACGGATAGATAACGGATTGGCAGCGGATAGATAACGGATAAAAGAATTATCTCATACAGAAAACAGTCAACCCATCCGCTGCCAATTATCTTATGCAGAAAACAGCCAACCCATCCGCTGCCAACCACTATTATCAAATAAAATAGTCACCCCATCCGCTGCCAATTATCTGTGGTGCGTTACGGCTGGAATTAAGGTTAATTGTTGTCCCCAAAGTTAATGGCCAGCCTAACACACCCTACACCTCTTACCCTGAGCTTGCCGAAGGGCTACACCCTACACTTATCCGCTGCCAACTACTATTCTCAAATAAAATAGTCACCCCATCCGCTGCCAACTACTATTCTCAAATAAAATAAAAAAGCCCATCCGCTGCCAACTATCTCATACAGAAAACAGAAGAGCCCATCCGCTGCCAACCACTATTCTCAAATAAAATAAAAAAGCCCATCCGCTGCCAACTACTATTCTCAAATAAAATAGTCACCCCATCCGCTGCCAACTACTATTATCAAATAAAATAAAAGGGTTTATCCGCTGCCAATTATCTGTGGTGCGTTACGGCTGGAATTAAGGTTAATTGTTGTCCCCAAAATTAATGGCCAGCCTAACACACCCTACGAATAAAATTTGCTCAAAAAATGCTTGACAATTTGCCAATAAACTAATAAGATATATTCATCGAAAGACTAATTCAGGTTTATTCGGGCCGGAAAAACATCCAACAAGCCCAAACGATACCTGGGACTACCTGGCCCGGAGTAGCGAAAAAAGTAAGAGCAAAAAGCCCCTACGCTCTCCGGGCCAGGTAAAATCCCTAACTCGTTTCCAAACTCACTTCGGGGAGCCCCGGTGAGGGGCTTCCTCTTGCCTAGAAATACCTAGAAACCGAGTTTCTTTTCGGGATATTGCAGTTATCTGTTTTAAGCAGAAAAGAAACCCGGTTTCTTTTCTTTGTATCCTTTGTGTATTTGTGGTGAAAAATCCCAATTTTTTTCTCAAATACTATTGACAAACGCCAAAATTTACTTTAAAATAGTCTTGTTATTGTCGGAAAGTGTGCCGACATATATATAACTGAGGCGAATCGCTCCATCTCCCATCCCGGAATCAACAATGCAGAAAGTTGACATTACCCAAGCAACAACTCAGATTTCTTCTTGGCTGAACTCGGCTCTAAATGGTGAGGAAATTATCATTACTCAAAACAATCAGCCGATTTTAAAACTGAGCCAGTTTCCCCCTGCGACAAAAAAAAGGCAACGGGGCAGCGCCAAAGGTCAAATTTGGATATCTCCAGATTTTGATGAACCCTTAGAAGATTTTCAGGAGTATATGTAGTGAAACTCCTCATAGATATAATTATTTCACCTAAGATTAATACAAATGTAGGGGCGCAATGCTTGCGCCCCTGATGCCTTGTATCAAGCACAATTGAAACAAGTGATTAGTGCGGATATTATCGGTAGTTGTCAATCCCAGAAACCGGGTTTCTCTCGTGAAAATTACAGTTATCTGTGGGTGGCATAAAAGAAACCCGGTTTCTAAGTCCTTGGTGGGGGTTCAGAAACCGGGTTTCTACTGTGGATATCAAAAGTTATCTGTTTTAGGCAAATAAGAAACCCGGTTTCTAAGTCCTTGGTGGGGGTTCAGAAACCGGGTTTCTACTGTGGATATCAAAAGTTATCTGTGGGATACAAACAAGAAACCCGGTTTCTTAGTCTTGGGAAGCAAAAAAGAAACCGGGTTTCTTGAAGAAACCCGGTTTCTTTGTCCCAAATTAGACGGTTACGACATTAGACGGTTACGGCTTTCTTGGAAACGGCAGTCAGTTCACCTTTGGCATATTTAGCGGCGAACTCATCCAGAGTCATTTGCTTGATCTTGGTGCCGTTGCCAGAGCAACCAAAGGCTTCATAGCGATCGGCGCAAACTTTTTGCATATACTTCATGGCTGGTTTCATGAAGTGACGGGGGTCAAAGTTGGAAGGATCTTTGGCAGCCGCTTCGCGAATAGCCGCAGTAATGGCTAAACGGTTGTCGGTGTCAATGTTCACTTTCCGCACGCCGCTTTGGATACCTTTTTGAATTTCTTCGATAGGTACACCGTAGGTTTCGGGGATGTTGCCACCATACTGGTTGATCAGTTCCAGCAATTCTTGAGGCACAGAAGAAGAACCGTGCATCACCAAGTGAGTATTGGGCAGACGACGGTGGATTTCTTCGATCCGGCTGATGGCCAGAATTTCCCCAGTGGGTTTGCGGGTGAATTTGTATGCACCGTGGCTGGTGCCGATCGCGACAGCCAGAGCATCCACTTGGGTGGCTTCCACAAACTGAACCGCTTCATCGGGGTCAGTCAGCAGTTGATCGTGGCTGAGGGTGCCTTCAAACCCGTGACCATCTTCTTTATCACCTTTGCCGGTTTCCAGAGAACCCAGGCAACCCAGTTCGCCTTCAACGCTAACACCCACAGAGTGAGCCACTTTTACCACTTCAGCAGTGACGCTGACGTTGTACTCAAAGCTGGCTGGAGTTTTGGCATCAGCTTCCAAGGAACCATCCATCATCACACTGGTAAAACCGTGGCGAATGGCAGAGTAGCAGGTAGAAGGAGCATTACCATGATCTTGGTGCATGGCAATGGGAATGTGGGGGTAGCTTTCCACTGCTCCCTGAATTAAATGACGCAGGAAGTATTCACCAGCGTAGGAACGAGCACCACGAGATGCTTGCAGAATTACTGGGCTGTTGGTTGCATCCGCAGCCTTCATAATTGCCAAGATTTGTTCCAAATTGTTGACATTGTAGGCAGGGATACCGTAGTTGTTTTCAGCCGCGTGATCCAGCAGCAGTCGCATAGGTACAAGCGCCATATATAAGCCTCCTGATTACTTGGTTGTGAGCGAGTGGTTTTCGGACAAGTTTAAATATATACGCTCAATCTTAAGATATTTTTTACATTATGTCGAATTATATCTAAGATTTTTTTACTAGATTTATTCTATAGTTACTATATTTGTTATTTGTTGTTGGTTATTTGTTATTTGTTGGTTGTTGGTTGTTGGTTGTTGGTTGTTGGTTGTTGGTTGTTGGTGGTTGGTTGTTGGTTGTTGGTTGTTGGTTGTTGGTGGTTGGTGGTTGTTTGTTGTTTGTTGTTTGTTGGTGGTTGGTGGTTGGTGGTTGGTGGTTGGTGGTTGATGAACAATGAACAAAGAACGAAGAATAATGAACAACAGACATCTTGCTTTCATCACGGATTAATCCCCCCAACCCCCCTTCCCAAGGGGGGCTTTTTGGAATGAGAGTAATCTTGTCTAATGAACAAGCAACAATGAACAAAGAACAAAGAACAATGAACAATGAACAATGAACAATGAACAATGAACAAATTAAAAAATGGGTCGCCCGGGATTCGAACCCGGAACTAATCGGTTAAAAGCCGAGTACTCTACCGTTGAGTTAGCGACCCGTTGATGTGTTATTTAACACACCTTAATTAAGTTAACACAGGCTGCGAGAAAAAGCAAGTGTTTTGCTAAAAAATTTTGGCGATTAGCTTGATGACGGTTTCAAAGGTGCCGCCCGGTTCTAGGTGAATCAGCCGATCGCCTGTATTTAAAGCATTACGCAGCCCGGTCCAGGGTTCCAAACAATAGTAGTCTTTTCCTTGAATGGTCCAAAAGACTAAGGCAGAGTAGGGGGTGTCATAAGCTAAGGTAATTTGCAAATTCCGACTGGGGTCGGTGACGGTGGCTGAGTGAGCGCTTAACTGAGGAAAGGCGACATCTATTTCGGGCTGGTTGAAGTCAAAGGTGCCATTGAAGGGGCGATTGGTGCGATCGATATGATCGATATACTCACTGGAGGGAAGGTCAAATTTTAGCTGGGATTTGTCCGCTACGGCAAAGTAGGGATGTAATCCGCAGGAAAAGGGCATGGGGTGGTTGCTGAAATTGCTGTAACTCTGGCGAATGGTTAAGGTGTTGCCTTCGAGGATGTAAGTAAAGGCTAGTTGAAAGTCAAAGGGGTAGAGTCTGAGGGTTTCCGGGTTGCTGACTAGGGTGATGGTCATGCCAGCAAAATTTTTGCTCATGCGTTCGGTGATTTGCCAGGGTAGATCCCGGGCAAACCCATGCTGTTTGAGGCTGTATTTTTTGCCTTTATATATATAGGTGTTGTCGGGCAAATTGCCGCAAATGGGGAAGAGGATGGGGATGCCCCCACGGACCGATAGTTCTGGGTTGGTAAATCTTTCGGCATCAAGATAGAGGATTTCTGTGTCGTTGATGCACCAACGGGTGATGATGCCGCCCCTTTCGGGGACAACTTCTACCACGGATTTGGCGTCACGATCCATGAGACTGTAGGTTTTATATTGTTTTTGTTCGGCAGCGATCGCAAACATTTGATAAGTCTGTATTGGTATTGGATGATGAAAAAATTACGGCTGGCTATTTTTACTAGCCAACCGTGAGCATTACACAATTAATCCAAAACAGTCAACGGCAAGGAGCGATTATCCACGAAGATTCGGCAATAGGGGCAGTTGAGTCGGTTTGCGTCCCCCTGTTTTTTTGTTAGTCGCGATCGCCGCACCAGCAGCCACGGCAATGGCAACCGCTGTCCCCGTAGCGAATGTCAGGTAATTCGATGATTCCGGTTCAGGGCTGATCAAAGCAGGATCGTCGGGGGTTGCCTGGGTTGTTCCTGGTTCCGGTTCCGGGGGAATGGCAATTTCCAGTCCGTCTTCTGCGGAGGTGAAAGCGCTTTGCTCAAAAGTGCCCGTCTCATCATTGGTGTTGAGGGGAAATGTAATGGTTTCGCCATCAGGGGTTTTGGCTATGGTTGAATTGTTCCCGGTTGCACCAGGGATGTTTTCTCCGTTGCCGGTGGGGTTGGCGGCAAAGACGGAATTTTCTGGATCGGCAATTACTTCGGATGATTTCGCATCCAAAATCATGGGGGAAGTCATCGCTTGGTCAAAGATATTAGAGAACATGGCTAGTTCTGCCAGAATGCGATCGCCTCTTTCTCCTTGAACGATTTTCGGTTGATATTTCCGCACTTCCACCGGCAAAAATTCCACCTTCATTTGTTTTTCCCGGACGGATATTTTTAACACAGCGGTGTCGTAATCACTGCGAGCATTGCCGCCAAAAATAAAATTCCCTAAAGAATAGGCAATGGGACGACCGCGATAAATTTCTGAACCTTGCAACACATGAGGGTGATGACCCACCACCACATCAGCCCCGCGATCGATCGCGAAATGAGCCAATTTACTCTGCCAAGTTTCGGGATAGTTGGACAATTCTACCCCCCAGTGAAAATTGACAATAATCCAATCCACTCGATCGCGAATGGCTTGGATATCTTCGGCAATTCGCGCTTCTAAAGCTGGGTTGGTGCCCGCTGTGGTTTCCGTCGCCTGGTGATCTTCCCCGGTATAGTAGCCAAAATAAGCAATTCGCTGACCTTTGACTTCCAGAATTTCTGGCCGTCGGGCTTCGGTGAGATTCATTCCCGCTCCCACAGAATGAATTCCCGCTTGTTCCAAGGTAGCCAAGGTTTCTTGTAAACCCGCTTCCATATAATCCATTGCGTGATTATTGGCTAAATTGACAATATCAACCCCGCCATGAGTTAACACCGCCACATCTTCGGGTTGGGCTTTAAAGTTAAAGGTTTTTTCGTATTCCGTTTCGGCGGTAGTCAGGGTGCCTTCTAAGTTGACCATTGCCACATCTACGTCCCGATATTCCGGCATGGCATCAAAAGCCCACTGATAGTCTTGACCGATTAAGTCCTCAAAGGCATAACCCAAGGTGACATCACCGGCAAACATCATGGTGACAGTGGGGTCCGATGGGTTTTTGACATCGGTATGCTGAACGACTTTTACTTCTTCTAAGGCTGCTTTTACTTGGTTATTTCTACGTTGGTTTTTGCTTTCGTCGGCACGGTCAACGGAGACGGGTGATTTGGGGTTTTGGCGATCTAGGTTGCTGGCTGACTTGTGCTGAAGCTGAGAGGCGACTAGGGAAAAGCCGATCAGAAACGAGACGATAGAAAACCCGGTGAATAAAAATAAACGATTAATTTTAAAATTAAGTAATTTTCTGGCTTGGGCTTGCAAGGCGATGAGGTGGTTTTGTCGCCGTCGGTTGGCTGGGGTGACAATTCGCACCGATTGATGCCAGAGCACGTTGGGCTGTCCGTTGCCTGACCATAAACCGACAATCCGCACTCCTTCTATGACTTCTGAGTTGAGTCGCCACAGTTGATGACAGATGAACTGAATGATGCGATCGCGCATTACGCCGATCGTTTCCGGTTGGTCGGGCAAGGATTCAAACTCGACTTTTAAGGGCAAACAACCCGCTTGAACGGGTTGGGCTCGGACACGGATGCCATAAGGGGCTAGATAACTATTGATCAGACAGGCGATCGCGCGAAAATTCCCGCCCCGCGCCATTTGAAACATGGAAGGGTAAGCAATAGGATTAAAACTGGTCATTCTCGTTTACTCCGGCAGCTTCTCTATTTTAAAAGATTAAGAGATGAATTCAGTATAAGTGATGATTTTTTCTAGTTGCTATATTATCGCCAAAATGTTGGTTTTTGGTTATTTATTAGTGGTTATTTGCTTTGAACCCGCAATGATTGCTTTCACCGCCCGCTGCTGAAGCCCCGGAAGCAGCGATAGCGCATCCGCGCCGCTACGCGAACGCCTGAAATAAAATATCTTCCATTAACCCTGCGGCATTGGCGATCGGTTCTGGGTCGATCCACCCCGGAAATATTCTCGCTTCAAAAGTATTTTTACCGGGGATTTCATAAATAAAATTTTTGAGATTAAAATCGCAA
Source organism: Oscillatoriales cyanobacterium (assembly GCA_011390955.1). Lineage (GTDB taxonomy): Bacteria > Cyanobacteriota > Cyanobacteriia > Cyanobacteriales > Laspinemataceae > Planktothricoides. The sequence continues at coordinate 35,853 of JAABRM010000046.1, forward strand.
TACTTAGAAAGATTTAATTTTTTCAGATGAATTTTCGCTTCTGCCCAAGGCAGTTCTCTAAATCCTGGGGTATTGACTAATTTAATTAATTCATCGGGCCATTTGCCTAAACGACGACATTTAGGATTAGTGCCAACTTCTGCCCGCAAGCGATCGCCCTGTTGCCACAAGATATCCACTAGATTACTAAATACTGGCGTGGAACATAAAGGGGTCGCATCAAAATGAAAATGAGTGGCCGCTTCTGCGGGAATGGTAAAGCCTAAATCGCGGGCAATTTTTAATAATTTTTCCAGTTGCTTAAAATGGTCTGTTTCTATGGGCGGAGTAATCAATTCACAAGGGCGTTCTCTTTCTCCGGGAAGAGGGGCAGCAATGGCAATGGGGGAACCAATTTCATCGGTGACGCGGCACATTCCTCCGGTTCCTGCTGTCAGTTTTGTGCCAAATAATTCCGCGATAGGTTGCAAAACTTCTGATAATCCAGCATCAGGATTTGCTTGTTGTTTGATTAAGTGCAATAATCGCAAATCATCGCTAACAATGCGATACCAACCTGGTAAAGGTGGGCAGCTTTTTTCTAAGTCATCTTGCAGGGTGATATCATCGACACAACGGGCAATTAATTGCCCTTGTTCGTTGACTACTTCAAACCCCATAGTTAGGTTATGAAATACAGTATTTCCGGGAACTTTACTGGGTTCCGACTGGGGGTGAAAAAAGCGCCGGACAATTCCGCCATATTGATGGGCGATCGCCAGGGCTAAACTTTGCCGATTTAATCCCTTTGGGGCTAATAGTTCTATTTCAAATCCGATTTTCCAGGTTAATTGTCTCATATTTTTTATCAAAAAAATATCCCCAACCTAATTGTAGGATGAGCAATGTCAACTACGCTTCACCTGTGGCAAATCTTGGTGTTTTGGCGCGATTCGCTTGTAAAACTACCCCAGAGGGGGCAAAGCGTTACGGGGGGCGATGTCATTTTTTGGTCATAATCGTTGCCTATCTTAGATTATAACAACGAACAAAATAACCCTAACAGGAAAACCCGAAGAGGAATCAAGACTATGGCGACAAATATCGGTGGATTGCCCGTAAGAGAAGATGTAATTGTCACAATTTCTGGGACGGTTGCTGGGTTCCGGGAAGATGAATTTCTCCTCCAAGATAGTACCGGACAAATTTGGGTAGAACCGCAAGGTGGTAGCCTGAATGGGTTAAATTTAAATATCGGCGACTCAGTAACCGTGGTGGGCGATCGCGATGATTTAGAAGACTTTGATGCCATCAGTATTACGGTTAATAATGCCGCAGGAACTAGCCAACCTATACAACTCATCTCGCAGAATTCTTCTAATCCTCAGTCTACCATAAATCAACCTATTCCCCAGGCAACAAATGTGAGCATGAATTCGCCGCAAAATATCGGCGAATTACCCGTAAGAGAAGATGTAATTGTGACAATTTCTGGGACGGTTGCGGGGTTCCGGGAAGATGAATTCCTCCTCCAAGATAGTACCGGACAAATTTGGGTAGAACCGAATGCCGGAAGTTGGAATGGGTTAAACTTAAATATTGGCGACTCAGTAACCGTGGTGGGCGATCGCGATGATTTAGAAGACTTTGATGCCATCAGTATTACTCGCAGCAATTCTCCAGTCACCCTGCCGTTCACTTGGGAAAATCAGACTTTAAATAATGGACAACAAGGAACTCTGGAAAATGACTTAATTTTTGGGGACGAAATTAATCCCAATACCATCAATGGCAATGATGGCAATGATAATATATTCGGCGGTGAAAATAATGATATCATATCGGGGAATCGCGGCCAAGATTTCCTAACTGGGAATAGCGGCAACGATATTCTCTTTGGTGGCAAAGATGATGATACCCTCATGGGGAATCGCGGCCAAGATATGCTATTTGGTAATCTAGGAAATGATATTCTTTACGGCGGCAAAGATTCAGATTTTCTGGATGGAGGAGAAGGAAATGATATCCTGAGTGGGGATATGGGACAAGATTTTCTCACCGGCGGGCCGGGAAGTGATATCTTTGTTTTATCTACCGCAACTGCTGCCGCTGATTTCCCAACAGCCGATCGCATTCTTGACTTTGAAAGCGGGTTAGACCGGATTCAACTAAGTCCAGGAGTAACCTTTGCTGACCTCAGTTTAGAAGCGATGGAATTAGGCACAGCAATTCGCGTGACTCAGAGCAATCAAGTGCTGGGAATTGTGGATAATTTTAACCCAGGAATGCTAAGTGCTAATGATTTCTTATTGGGCTAGAAGATGCCGGAAAGATACCTAAAATATAAGATGATTTACGGGAGGATAAAATTAGGCAAAAATTAACCAAGCGGCTTTCTAGGGGGTGTATTCATATTGTAAGCATTCAGCGGTTAGGGGTCAGGGGTCAGGGGTCAGGGTTGAGGAAGAGGCACATTCCTCAAAAGCCGATCGCCGATCCCTGAATGCTTACCTTTGCCCTCTTTGATGGTAATTTGGGATAGTAATTTGGGATGGTAATGTGGTGTAAATCATGCGAATTCTCTTAGTTGAAGACGATCCAGAACAACTCGAACCCCTGCATTTTGCTTTAACTCGTTCAGGACATATTGTGGATGCGGTTAACGACGGGATAGACGCGGAATGGTTAATGGGAGAAAAAGATTACGATTTATTAATTTTAGATTGGATGTTACCCGGAAAAGATGGGGTTTCTCTCTGTCAATTTTATCGTCATTTAGGCAAAAATGCCCCGATTTTAATGCTGACTGCGAGAGATACTACGGCTGATAAAGTGCAGGGTTTAGATGCGGGGGCTGATGATTATTTGGTGAAACCCGTCGATCTAGATGAATTGTTAGCGCGGGTGCGAGCATTGCGGCGGCGATCGCCTCTTTGGGTTGGCGATATTCTTCAATTTAACGATTTATCTTTGAACCTAGATACAATGTATTTAAATAAAGGAGAAAATCGGATCAAATTGGCCAGTCGCGACTTTCAAATGTTAGAATATTTTATGCGAAATCCGAGAAAGGCGATCGGACGCGATCGCCTAGAACAAGCCCTGTGGGAATGGGGTGAAGAACCGGAAAGTAATGCGGTAGCAGCCCGCGTAAAACGTCTTCGCAAGCGTTTGCAAGAATTGGGAGTAGACCACTGGCTAGAAACCGTTTATGGCATGGGTTATCGTCTGGAAAATCCCGAAAAAAACTAAATATTAAAATCAGGTTTTAAGCCAAATTAATTACCCATTATTTTATGGAAAGTAGTACCCAAAGTAACTTTTTTATGTCTTGGTGGCATCAACTGCCAATTCGGATTCGAGGAACCCTAATTATTGCCATTCCGGTCACTTGTCTGTTTGCGGCTTTATCCGCTTTTGCTTGGCTAAAAGTCAGCCTAGTGGAAGATGAAAAATGGGTACAACATACGCAAAATGTCCGGTTAGAAACCAAACGATTGCTGAATGCTTTGATTGATGCGGAAACCGGGGTGCGCGGTTATGGTTTGACCCTACGACCGGAGTTTTTAAACCCTTATGAAAATGCTCTAGAAATTATTCCTGATTCTTTAAAAAAATTAGAAAACCTAGTCACGGATAACCCACAGCAAACTCGCTTGTTGCAAGATATTAAATATGTCACCAATGAAAATTTAGCGATATTTTACCAAAAAACCACCCTACAAAGCGAACTAAAAAGAATTCGCGGCAGGACGGATTTATTAGTTCCCGCTGCTTCTCTGTATGAATGGTTAGAAGAAGGGAAAGCGACAATGGATGAAGCCAGATTATTAATCGATCGCTTCGAGAAAAATGAAGAAAAATTATTAGAACAACGCCAAGCACATCAGAATTTTTATCGCGAAGTGACTTGGACGATTTTATGTATTGCGGCTGGATTAGGTGCGATCGGCTTTTATTTGTCTATGCACTTATTTTACCAACTAGAAAAAGAGTTAGCCAACCGAGAATTGAATTTACAAGCCAGTAATCAACAGTTACAATTAGTTTGCCAGCAACTTCAGCGGTTTACCGCCAATGCTTCTCACGAATTGCGTACCCCATTAGCCGCTGTTTTGAGTAATGCCCAAGTCGGATTAATGGCATTAGGAGATTTAGAAAAATTAGAAGAATTAGAAACATCAGAAGATTTAGAAGATAGTTTAGCGGCTCTCCGAAATAGATTGCAAAAAATCGTTAAATTGGCCAAAAATATGAGTAACTTGGTGGGGCAATTACTATTTTTGGCTCGCCATGAAGGGGGGCTGTCTCCTGAATCTTTCCAGCAGATTAATTTAACGGAAATGGTAGCTAGTTTGTTGGCTGATTTAATCCCGGAAGCTGAAGCCCATCAATTACAGGTGAAATATGATGGGGTTAAGGATGCCGTTATGGTCAATGGTGAAAAAAGTTTATTGCCACAAGCGATCGCTAATTTGTTAAATAATGCTTGTCGCTACACTCCTCCTGGTGGTATCATTGAAGTAAGTTTATTCACCGAAAATTGTCAGGCGATCGTGACGGTAAAAGATACGGGAATTGGGATTCCCGAATCCGAAATTGCTCATATTTTTGAACGGTTTTATCGTGTCGATCCCAAAGGCGATCGCCATCAAAAAGGCTTTGGTTTAGGGTTAGCTATTACCCAGCAAATTGTGCAACTACATGGGGGCATTATTGAAGTATTCAGTACCTTAAATCAGGGTTCAACCTTTAAAATATCCTTGCCTTTATCTTAGGGTGTAGGGTGTGAGGCCGCCATCGGGAGCAGAGGAGCGGGGGAGCGGGGGAGCAGAGGAGCGGGGGAGCGGGGGAGCGGGGGAGCAGAGGAGCGGGGGAGCAGAGGAATTATAGCGCTTATTATCTGGATGAAGTACAGAGGTTTTCTGGATTCCCGCATTCGCGGGAATGACAGTTTTTTTGTAATAACACTGAGAAAAAATGACTAATAACACCAATATTTTACCGTGGGGTAAACTTTTAGACAAAGATGCCGCAGGATTTATTATTAATGATTGCCATGAAGATAAAATATTGCCCCCGTGGACAAACTTAGTGGCAGAATTGCGTGAAACTTGCGAGAAAGTTTGGTCAAGTCGTTTACAAGGGCTTTATTTACGCGGTTCGGTGCCTCGCGGTTTGGCAACGATCCAAGTTTCTGATTTAGATAGTTTGGCGATTTTGTCCGGGGAAATTACTGACCAGGATATCAGTTTAGCTAAAGATATTTCCGAGCAAGTCAATAAACGCTATCTATTTTGTAAAAAAGTAGAGTTGATTCTCTTGAATTTACCAATAATTCAGGAAACTGATTCGATTTGGCCGGGAATTATTCAGACCAAAAGCTTAAAAATTGCGGGAGACGATCGCCATTTCAACTTGCTAAATTTGCCCCAGTTTAAGCCCGGATTTGACCTAGTTAACTATGCCTATACTTGGGAAACTGATTTAGCCAAAACTTTGGATATTTTAGCACAGCTACCACCCCATCATTTAAGGTTTTCCGCTGAGGTGAAAAAACAATGTGGCTGGATTGCCCGACGCATGGTGCGAACTGGTTTTGAGTTGGTGATGGAAGTAGACCAAAGTTATACCCCGGATTTATATTATTGCTATGAACGTTTTTCGGCTTATTTTCCTGAAAAACAAGGGGCGATGAAAAAGGCTTTAGAACTGGCGATCGCCCCTTCGGGAAATCGTCCGGGGTTAATCTTATTTCTCCGAGAGTTTGGTCGTTGGTTAGTATCGGCAGTAAACAGTAAATTTAATCTATAATTTATTCAGAAATAGAACCAGCAGCATCTACCAATAAAATTCCCTGAGTGACCAAGCGAGTTAACAGGGGAATTACTTCTGTTTCTAGGTCAAGAAATGGCGACCATTCCGCTAAGTCTAGCAGGGTAAATCCTTCAGGACGAAATATTTTTTTGACTAAATCCGTGGGTAAACCTTTAATGGTGGCTTGTTTAGCGGCAATAATAATTTGAGTTTGGTTTTCTCCATTGGGTAAATTTTTGGGTAAAATTTGTACCGGATGTAATTGAGAGCAAATAAACCGGGTTTCTAGTCCTTGAGCAAAAATTTGGCTACCGAGTTGATGGGGAAAAGAAAATGGCAGCGGTGGTCGATCGCAATATGCTAAATAATCCAGATAACCGTCGATCGCTTCTGGGGTTTGTAGCCAGGAAATCAGGCGATCGCGCAACTGTTCTAAATGAGCTTTAGCCGCTGTTTTATTTCCCTGAAAAATTACAGGTAAATTTTCTCGCCATGCTGGATTTTCCGGCAATTCTTGTCCTAACCAAGTCATCCAATCTAACCCGGTTTGACAGTCAATTCCTAAAGTTAAATGCAGCGAAGGAGCATATTCTTCTTCCGCAGAATTGCCACAAGCGATCGCATAATGCCAATGTCCCCTGGGAATATATAAAACATCTCCTGGTTTGAGAATACATTGCAAATAAGGAGGCACATCTGGGGGAATTTGTTCTGCCGATCGCATGGTAGAAATCGGAGAGGCGATCGTTTCTGGAAAAACAAACCATTCTTTCTCCCCATCAATTTGTAAAATCAGCACTTCATGAGTATCATAATGACAATTAAAGCCTTTTTCTGAGCTTGGGGAACAATAGAGATTAATCTGACTCCGATAACCTGTTTCTTGGCGAACATCAGCCACCAATTTCTCTAATTCGGGAATCCGACTATGAACGCTATTAATAATTAAAGTAGCCCCTTGCTGAAGCAGTTCTAACCAGCGATCGGTTTTAGCGGCTGGGAGGGATTCTCCATCGCGAGCAAATCGCAAATCGGGATAAGGAATTTGATGATAATTTAATAAGTGGTTGAGATGCTGCCAATTAAATAAATCCTGGAATTTATCCCGATGATTTCCGGGAATCAATACTGCCCGTTTTGTCCAGTTATCTTTAAAAAAAGTATCAATTGAATAAGGATATAATAGAGAAGATAAAACTTTCATAAACATTTTCATAACCACTTTCATAAATACTTTCATAAACAGATACCCTTGCATCTTACCGCCAGTGGTGACGCCAAGAAATTCCCCCTTTTTTAGGGGGATTTAGGAGGGTTAATAAATTGCGATCGCTTATGCTTGACGATTTCTACGGGCTTGATTTTGATCGGAATCTTGAGTTTGATCGTAATCTTGAGTTTGATCGTAATCGGCATCAGCCATTAGCATTACATCCCCAGTGCGATCGCTGGAATTTACTTTCAGGTTCACCACCTCTACTTCTATGGGAGAATTGAGAGCGGTCTGCGGTGAAGCCCCACCGATCGCCGCTTCAACGGGAGAGATTAACAGAAAACCGGCTTTAGCACTTAAAAGACAAGCCATGAGTAAGTTAGAAGACTTGAGGTAGGACATAAAATAAGATTCCCCGTTAGGTAGATTGGTTTTTTGCTGAACTTGAATTAAGCCTAAATCAAGAATATGACCAAAAGATGACAAATCCTGATGCGGCGTTCCCGTTTAGTCATTTTCTGGTCATATTCGTTTTCTAAATTAAATGCGAAAGCCTAAAACATTGTCAAACAATGTAAAACGCGATGAAACCAAAGATTATTACAATTGTTACGTCAGCTTTTACGTCAGCTTTTACTTCAGCAATATTGACTATGGGAATGAATCCAGTTATGGCACAAATTCCCATTCGCGACTTACAGCGAAATCAGGGGCTAACTATTTCTGGGGTGATTCGTTCGGTGGTGGGCAATGAGTTTATTCTCGATGATGGGACGGCTCAAATAATTGTAGATGCGGGTCCGCTTTGGTATCATCAATTAAATTTTCGTCAAGGAGAACGAGTGATGGTGGTCGGCGAATATGAAGGATATGATTTTGATGCTTTCACCATTACTCGTGAGGATGGGGACATTTTGCAAATTCGTCCTGCTGAAGGCCCGCCCCCGTGGTCAGGCGATCGCCGGAACCGCAACCGGAATCGATAATTATTATTGACTCAAATATGTGAATCATTTATCATCTCTTTGCCTTGGCGAACCAAACCTACCTAACCATCCGCGCACGGGAATAGTTAGGTAGAGGTGATTCACATTTCAAATAAACATAATTCAATTAAACATAATTCAATGCCACCCTTAAAATAACTATAATGGCCGATCGCTGATATTTGAGTGAGACAAATCCTGTTCAATCCTGGCCAATTTTAAGGCATTTTCTACAAGTTCATCCTTGCCTAAGATAAAGTTTTTTTCTGCCTGAATCTTCGCTTCCCAGGGACTTTCTTTAAACCAAAATTCAGCCAAGGCAACCGCATCATCGTAGGTATATCCCTTTTCATAAAAAAAGCAAATACTCGGTTCTGGATCCGATAAAGCTTGAACTTGAGCATCAACTTGATACTGTTCTAAGTAGGCAATGCCTCGCTCCCCAGATAAAATTTTTTGACCCATCAATACTTTAGCGTCAACCACCGATTGACCCCAGTAGTTGCCTAAAATTTTGGCATCACAATAAGTATATTTTCCCGAACTAAAAAAAGCATCTAATTTTTCCTGTAGGGTTTGAGCTAATAATATCTCTGCTATCTCTGCCGAATTATCCGCGATCGCCGGAATATTTTCTATCTCTGGGGCTGCTTGGGCGGCGGCTTTCGCTGGGGTAGCTGCGACGATTAAAACTGTGGAAATAAACCAGGTAATAAACAGGCTGAAAAGTTTAGTATTTAGCATGATGGATTGTGCCTCACTTTTTTAGTTAGACCAACATACCTCAACCGGATGGCTCAGGCAAAACTTAGCGGCATAACAATTATTATAACCGATGCCTCAATCGTCGGGGTTAAGTGTTTATATTGTCGGGTGGGCAAAAAGTCACCATCATATATGGTAGGGTGGGTAAAATTTTTTGCCCACCCTACGAATGTTAGGGGCTGTTGCATTAATTTTTGTAAATAGTATTAAAAAATATTTGATAATTTAAGAATGCGATCGCCAAAGTCAATACAATGAGCGATCGTAAGAAAAATACCCAAAATCAAACCGATCGAATGAGTTTAAATCGTTTACAAGTTGTGGTAATTGGCGGGGGGGCGGCTGGCTTTTTTGGCGCGAACGCCTGTACCCAAGCCAACCCAAAAGCGAATGTAATTTTATTAGAAGCAGGACGCCAACCCCTGACTAAAGTGCGGATTTCTGGTGGGGGTCGTTGCAATGTCACCCATGCTTGCTTTGAACCGGCAGTTTTAGCCCAAAATTATCCCAGAGGGGGCAAAGCGTTACGGGGGGCATTTACCCGGTTTCAGCCTAAAGATATGGTCGCTTGGCTGAACCAGCAGGGGGTGGAACTGAAAACCGAAGCTGATGGGCGGATGTTTCCGATTACCGATAATTCTGCCACGGTGGTGAATTGTTTGTTAACTGCGGCAAAGAATGCGGGGGTGGAATTGCGGACAGAAAGCCCGGTGATGGCGGTGTATCCTAGGGACAAAAACCCTGGGTTTGAAATCGAGTTAAAATCTGGGGAAATGTTGGAATGTGACAAACTTTTGCTGGCGACAGGTAGCAGTCCACGGGGCTATCAGATCGCTAAATCTTTGGGTCATACTATTGAACCGCCAGTTCCTTCTTTATTTACTTTTAAAATTCGGGATGCGAGATTGGAAGATTTGGCGGGATTGGCGGTGAAAACAGCGCGAGTCCGCTTGCCAGAGGCGAAATTAGAACAAACTGGCCCAGTGTTGATTACTCATTGGGGACTTAGTGGTCCGGCAGTGTTGAAACTTTCCGCTTGGGGGGCGAGATTTCTCCACGATCGCCGATATGATACCCCCCTGATGATTAATTGGTTGCCGGAATATAAGCTAGAAGTTTTGCAAGAACAAATGCAAGCGGTGCGATCGCAACTTCCCCGAAAAGCGATCGCTACCAGTTGCCCTTTTCCCGTCCCCCGTCGTCTCTGGGAAAGGCTGCTTAATGTGACGGAAATTGACCATGAAAAGCGTTGGTCGGAATTATCTAATAAAGGAATTAATCAATTAATCACCGAACTAACTCAAAGTCGCTATCAAATCGTCGGCAAAGGTGAATTTAAAGAAGAATTTGTCACCTGTGGGGGCATTTCTTTAAAAGAAGTCGAGTTTAAAACAATGGAAAGTCGCCGTTGTCCCGGTCTATTTTTTGCGGGAGAAATCTTAGATATTGATGGAATTACTGGGGGTTTCAATTTCCAAAGTGCTTGGACAACTAGCTGGTTAGCGGGGCAAGGGATGGCAAATTAGTTAGTTGTTGTTGGTTGGTTGTTGGTGGTTGGTGGTTGGTTGGTCGATCGTAGATACCGGGTTACTTTAAGAAACCCGGTATCTGCCAGATATAGCACTTTTCAGGGTTATGAAGTACAAAAAAACCTGTCATTCCCGCGCCCGCTAGAATCCAAAAAAAATCTGTAATCGAGAGAATAACCGCTATAAAATTAGATAATTAACTGCCAATTTTTTTAACTTATTAATTTTAGTGCTAGACTAATGAGAAGAAAGTCAACCATAAAAAACAAGTAATCGTGCTCCAACTCCAATTTGATATGAATCTGCCCGATATCGCTAATCCTGTTAATCCTGTTTTTGCCCGCCATGAGACATTTCACCCCCGCTTTGGCTGGATTAAAAAAGGGTTTGATGCGGCGAAAAAAGACCCCGGAGTATTTCTCGCTGATGATGCCACGGTGCGCTTAGGGGTGGGTAAAAATATGGTCAATTCTATTCGCTATTGGTGTAAAGCCTTTAAAGTGCTAGAAAATGATTCTCCTACCGAGTTTGGTCATAAATTATTGGGCGATCGCGGTTGGGATCCGTTTTTGGAAGATCCGGCATCTTTGTGGTTATTACATTGGAATTTGCTTAAGCCAACCTGTGAGGCGGCGGCTTGGTATTTTACCTTTAACCACTTTCGGGCGGTGGAATTTTCCCAAAACGATTTGTTTCTAGGAATAGGCGATTATCGCGATACTTTAAAAAATAGTATTGCCGATTCTTCCATTAATAAAGATGTCACCTGTATTTTACGGATGTATGCAGAACAAAAAGAAAAAATCGGTGCAAGTGAGGATTCTTTGGACTGTCCATTTACGGAGTTAGGGCTGATTCATGCTGCCGGAAATTCGCGGCAATATAAGTTTAGAATTTGCCCTAAACGTAATTTACCAGTGGAAATTATTGTGGCGACTTGTTTAGAATATGCGAATTGGGTCGGACAAGGGGCGAAAACGATGGCGATTTCTCGTCTTTTATATGATATTGGTAGTCCGGGGATGGTGTTTAAACTAACCGAAAATGCTGTTTGTGATGCGATTGAAACCGTAGCCCGTCGGGTAAATAAAATTAACCTGTCTGAGACAGCGGGTTTAATTCAATTTTCTTTTAACGATGATCCATTGTTGCTGGCAGATGATATCCTAGAAAAGTATTATCGCCCGTTAGCGGGATAAAGACGTAGGGTGGGCATTGCCCACCATGCTTGTGTCCAGAAATTATGACAAAAATGACTAATTATTTATCTGATTATTTTCAAATCAACCGACGGTATTCGCGATCGATTAATTTAGAGCGAGATTTAGAAAATATTGATGCCCTCGATGGGTATATTTTCACCGAAAGATCCCTGGAGTCACTCAGACGAATTTTAACGGGATTTCAGGATGCAAAATCTAACCGCGCTTGGACTTTGACCAGTGTTTATGGCACGGGCAAGTCAGCATTTGCTCATTATTTATCGGCGGTTTATGCGCCAGAAAATCAGCCGATACGCCAGCGGGCTTTAGAAATTGCTGCCGCATTAGGGCAGAGAAACCCGGTTGCCGATCGTCTGCTGGAAAATACGATTCCTGATTCAGGTTTTGTTCGGGCAGTTGTGACGGCACAGCGAGAACCTCTGAGTCATACAATTGTTAGAGCATTGTATCGGGGTTGTCAGGTTTTTTGGGGTAGCAAAAAAGGCAAAAAACCAGCGATCGCCCAGAAGTTAGCTGAGTTGTGCGATCGCGATAGCGTTGCGGAGCAATCTCGCGTCAAAGCTGGAGAAATTATAGATAGTAGAAAAATTCCGGCTTTGGTTCAGGAAGTGGCGAAAGCAGCCCAAACCGGGGTGTTGTTGATTATTGATGAATTGGGGAAAAATTTAGAATTTGTTGCCCAAAATCAAGGCAATGATGATTTATATTTGTTGCAGCAATTAGCGGAACTTCCCCGGTCAGGTGATTTGCAAATTTATATTATTGGTTTACTGCATCAAGCGTTTGCGGATTATGGGGAAAGATTAGCCTCGGTGCAGCGGAATGAATGGGCAAAGATTCAGGGACGATTTGAGGATATCCCGTTTAAAGATTCGGCCAGTCAAATGTTACGTTTAATGGGGCAAGCGATTGAACATTCGCCAGCATCAGAGATGAGTGATGCTATCTCTAATCAAGCCCAAAAATGGTTTAAAGCATTACCGAGTAATTTGGTTAGTGATGTGACTGACCAGGGCATTGCAGCGGTTTATCCTTTACATCCAGTGGCAGCTTTAGTTTTGCCGGAATTATGCACCCAATATGCTCAAAATGACCGTTCTTTGTTTACCTTTTTGACCAGTGATGAACCTTATTCGTTTCAGAAATATTTACGGGAAACTTCCTGGGATGTGGCGACATTACCCAGTCTGAAGTTAGACCGGATTTATGATTATTTTATTGAGTCGGTGGGGATGGGGATTACTTCTCGACCGAAGCTGCAACGATGGATTGAGGTTCAAGGTCTGATTAATGATGTGAGTAAGAGTCTTGATGCTGATAGTTTGCGGGTACTCAAAACCATTGGCACATTAAATATTGTGACGACTACAGGGGCATTAAAGGCAACTCGTTCTCTGGTGACAATGGCAATGTGCGATCGCCCCAACGATCGCCAACAATTCGGTTATTGGGAAAAGATAATTGATGGATTATTAAATAAGGGCATTATTACCCATCGTCGCCAAGTCGATGAGTTGCGAATTTGGCAAGGTTCTGATTTTAATGTGGATCGGGCGATCGCCGATCTTATGCAGTCGGAACGGGGTACTTTAGTTAATCTTTTATCGGAATTTCGACCATTAAAACCTTTGGTTGCCCAACGTCATAGTTATGAGACAGGAACGTTACGTTATTTTGAACGGCGATATATTGATGCGAGTACAGATTTATCGCAACTCAATTGTGCGATCGATGGTTGTGATGGGTTGATGGGATATTGGGTAGATGAAGAATTGGCAACGGATGGCGCAACGGCTGTCAAAAAAGTACCCGCCCAAACCTCAGATGGTAAACCATTTATAATGATTTGTGCCGCAAAATTGGAGAATTTACGGTTATGTGTTCGGGAGTTTGTTGCCCTGAAAAAAATTCAAGAGTCAGCCCCAGAATTGCCAAGTGATGGGGTGGCGCGACGGGAGGTGAGATATCGTTTAGTTCAAGCAGAAGAATTACTCAATGACAGTTTGAGTCAAGGGTTTGATGTGGTGGCAAATCATAGTCAATGTTGGATTGATGGTCAGCCGCAACTTTTAAGCCGAGTGACGGATTTGAATGCCAAATTGTCTGAAGTATGCGATCGCATTTATCCCCGCAGTTTAATTCTATGGAATGAGTTAATTAATCGTCGAGAATTGACGACCCAAGGGGCGGCTGCCAGATTAAAACTGATTTCGGCGATATTAGAACATCAATCAGAAGAAAAGTTAGGATTAGAAGGATATGGCCCGGAAGTGGCGATTTATTATTCTTTGTTAGCCGATACCGGAATTCATCGCCAAGAAGCTGGGGAATGGGGATTTTATCCACCGCGAGAAGAGTCTGGGGTGGGGAATGTTTGGCAGGCGATCGCGGATTTTTGTGGGGAAGCGATCGACAAACAACTGTCTTTAGATTTACTCTATCAGCGGCTTGCTGCCCCACCATTCGGGGTGAAACAAGGGGCGATTCCAATTTTGTTGGCTGCCATGATGTTGTATCGGGTGGATGATTTAGGGGTGTATAAAGATGGGACGTTTATCCCGATTTTGGGATTAGAACATTTTGAGTTATTGGTGAAGTATCCTGGGCGGTTTTCCGTGAAGTCTTTTGAGATGCTGGGGGTGCGATCGCAGGTCTTTAAAGAACTCGAAGAAATTCTCCGCCGACCGAATGCCAAAATGCCCCCCGGAGTCCGTAATGCCACTTTATTGACGGTGGTGCGTCCTCTATTTAATTTTGTCAAAAAATTACCGGCTTATACTAAGAATACTAAGCGGTTAAGTCAAGAGGCGATCGCGGTGTTGGCTACTTTACAAACCGCCCAAGAACCTGATGAGTTGTTATTTACTTCTCTGCCCCAAGCTTGTGGCATGAAGGCAATAGAACCAGGGGAAAGCGATGATGGTACGACAGCGAAAACTCTGCGGAAAAAATTAGTCCATGCTTTACATGAAATTCAAACGGCCTTCGATTGTCTTTTAACCGAATGTCAAAATCATTTATATGATGCTTTTGGGGTCAGAAGTAGCGAGACAAAATTGCGAGAAGATTTGCGAGTTCGGGCGAGTTATTTAGCCGGTCAAGTGCTGGAACGTCAGCTAAAAAGTTTTGTCCAAGTGGCGGTAGATGACACCGCCCCAGACTCAGAATGGTTAGAAGCTTTAGTAATGATTGTGGCGGATAAACCGGCAGAGTCTTGGAAGGATGAAGATGCGATCGGATTTGAACTGAAACTCAGCGATATTGCCCGACGATTTAAGAATTTGGAAGCTTTACAAAAAGAGGTGGCTGCCAAAGGGCAAGGGTTTGAAGCCCGACGCATTACGGTGACTCGTCCTGACGGAGAAGAAGCCCATCAAATTGTTTGGGTAGACCATGAATCGGAGGAGCAAATTGAGGCGTTAGTGGATGAAATATTGCGAAAACCGCTGTTGCAAAATAACCCGCAGTTACAGCAGGCGTTATTGGCTAAATTAAGCGATCGCATTTTGGGATCTGCCGCTTCTAAGCAAAGCCTGCCGAAAAGCGATCGCCAAACCCCCCGATCGATCAATATGTAGGGGCAGTGGATGATGGATGCCTGCCCTAAATTATTGCCCTAAATTATTCTGCGAGAAGTGACGTGACACAGACTAACAAATCCGTAAGACACATCCTTGGTTTATCCGGTGGTAAAGATAGCACCGCCCTTGCTGTCCTGCTGCATAAGGAAATTCCCAATATGGAATATTTCTTTTGCGACACTCATAAGGAGTTGCCGGAAACTTACGAATATCTCGATCGCATTAAAGCCCGTTTAGGGATTAAAATAGAGTATCTCAGTGCCAAGCGTGGGTTTGACCATTGGCTAGAGGTGTTTGGGGGGGTACTCCCCTCACCCAAAATGCGTTGGTGTACGGCTCAAATGAAAATTAAGCCTTTAGAGGATTTCATCGGAGACGATGAGACGATCAGCTATATTGGCATTCGGGCTGATGAAAGTCGAGAAGGCTACATCTCCACTAAGCCGAATATTAAGCCAGTGTTTCCTTTTAAAGAGCGAGGACTCGTTAAAGCTGACATTATTCGCATTTTGGAAGAAAGTGGGATTGGTTTGCCAGACTATTATCGATGGCGCAGTCGATCCGGTTGTTTTTTCTGTTTCTTCCAACGCAAATATGAATGGATTAAGTTGGCGGAAGAACATCCTGACCTCTTTGCCGAGGCGATCGAGTACGAGCAAAACCATGAGAATGGCAGACATTACACCTGGACTCAAGGCGAAACTTTGCTAGAATTACTTGAACGTAAGGAGGAAATTATTGCCGAACATGAGCAGGCAATGGTTAGAGAAGAACACAAATCGCCAGCCAACCGTTCTTTGGTCGAGGTTTTAGAGTTCGTCTTGGATGAGGAAGATGACGCTTTGCCTTGTTTAGCTTGTCATTTGTGACTTTTTATATGTCATCGATTTAATTGATCAACTAATTGTTATTGGAGAAAGTATAAAGATGGTTGACATATCCCAGTCTTTTGGAACTTCTAGCGAAACAGTATCAAACTTTTTTCAGACACCGGGACTAGCATTCTACATTCCTTTATACCAACGAGAGTATAGTTGGGATAAGAGCAATATCGATCAGTTAATGGAAGATATATGTCAAGGAGTTATTAGTCTTCTTGATGCCGAAAAACGAGATACGGTTATCCATTTTTTAGGAACTCTAATTTTGGTAGAAGAATCTGAACAAAATATTCATCCAAAAGATCAACGAGCCTTGCCAACGCGAACTGATAATGTTATAGACGGGCAGCAAAGAATATCAACGATTGCTTTACTGGCTTGTTTGCTGTATCAAAGGCTATATCAAATCAAAAAAAAGTTGCCCAAAAAATTTTTAGAGGATTATAAAATCCAAGAAATAGTTGATACATATCTAGAATCGCTTATAGAACTATTTTCCTTTGATTTAAAACGAGGATTTCCCCGTCGAAAGCCAGTTATTATTCGAGGGTTTGTTGATTGTTGGACATACGAGGGTGAAGATAAAAATTATCAGTCTGATGTCGCCTCATTTATCGCGTCGTTTATTCGAGCAGTTGAAGAGAAAAATTCAGATTTTCCAAAAGTTTCTAAGCATCCTCGAATTAATTCGATTCTAAAAACAATGAATTCATGGCTAAACAAAGTTGAAAAAGCTTACGAAGAATCAGAGAATGATGATTTTCCCCCAGCCACTAAAATAGTCGAGAGCATCGATCAAAGAGATTTGTGGAGCTATGAAAGACAAGAGTTAGCTTCACTTGTTAAACAGGCCGACCAGACTACGAACTTGAATGACAAGCGGCTATGTTCTCTAGTCCAATTTTTTGCTTTTTGTCATTACTTGCTTGAACGCTGCTGTTTTACCTTGATTAAACCAGCATCAGATGATTGGGCATTTGATATGTTTCAATCACTCAATGCTACAGCAACTCCCTTAACTGCTTTAGAAACATTTAAACCATTGGTTGTAAATTATATCAATTCAAGTAACGGAGACTTTAAAGACTCAAACTCATCAAAGTATTTAAAGAAAGTTGAAGAACTTTTCGATCAATTAAACAGCGAATCAAGTAAAAATAAACTTACCAATGAATATCTCACCTTGTTTGCATTAACGTACAATGGAGATAAGCTAACGAGACAATTCAGCGCCCAAAGACAGTGGTTAAATCGAGAATATTATCATTGTGATTCAGTAGAAACAAGCGAGGCATTTATTCGAGAAATGAGCTATTTGGCTACATATTTAATGGATGTAGATATAGATAAGAACAAGCGAAATAATTTTTCGGTTGTACCAAGAACAGAAAAAATTCCAGATAGTCTAAAAAAAGAAGCCGCTTTATGTGTTATTTATCTTCAAGACGCAGGACACAAAATGTCTAAGACCGTTCTGAGTCGTTTCTACTCACTTATCATCAGGGATGATGCCAAAGATGATGCGGCTTTTGAATTTGTTTCCGCTTGTCGAGCAATTGCAGCATTTTTCACTCTTTGGCGTTCAGCGCTGAAGAATACAGGACTTGACAATGTATATAGAATATTAATGCGAGACAAGATTTCATTTAAAAAAGGTAATGAGAAACTAACCAGCAAGGATTTAAAGCAATTTTTTATAGATCAACTAAAATTAAAAGAAATTCAGGAAAAAAGCGACTGGAAGAAAAAAGCAATGCAGAAGCTTAAGTACAAGGAGAGAGAGACTATTTGCAAATTTGTTCTGTTTGTTACGTCCCATGATACTATTCCCGATCCTGATGTTCCTGGTTTGATGAAAATTGGTACACCGGGTTCTTCTCCATCTTACTTAGAACCAGCAGCATGGATGTCTGAAGCTTATAAAACCATTGAGCATATAGCACCTCAAAAACCTGATTCAGATCAGTCATTAAGTGAAGAATGGGATACGGAATTGTATGAAAATGATGATTATGATCGTATTGGGAATCTATTGCTTTTGCCTACTAAAATTAATAGTTCTGCTAGTAATAAATCATGGGGTGAAAAATATATTTATTATCAGCATTTAGGCGAACAAGATCCAGGTAAATTAAAATTATTAGAACAGCAAGCAAAAGAGCAGGGTATTAATTTAGACAACACGACAATTGAATCGTTGAGAAAAACTCCACGTCAACACCACATCAAGCCTATCGTTGAACTAGGGTTATCAGGACAATGGGATAAATCATTAGTAGATCGGCGAACTGAGCGTATATGCGATATCCTTTGGGATCGGATGATGGAGTGGCTGACGTAGGAATAAATTTAAATAATGCCAAAAATGGAGGTATCCTTCGCGATTTAAAATCAAAGCACGATCGCCCCTAATTCAGAAACCGGGTTTCTTGGTTAAATCTCAGCTATGGTTGTAGAAATTATCCCAGAAACCCGGTTTCTTTGTTGCTTAATCCAATCGACGTTCTTTAATTTCTTGATAAATTTCTCTAGCGCTTTTATTGCCAAACAGTCGATCTTTAACCTCTAAGTAATCTACCTCTTGAGACATGGTTTCTCGGAAGAAGAAGGCAGCTTTAGCAATGCCTAATCCCTCAACAATTGCTTTCATGCCTTCGACTCTCACCGATTTCATCTTCGGCACCACTAACTTTTCTCTCATATCAACCTCCTGTTAAATTTCCTGATCAAATAATATTCTCCGCTTCTCGTAACGTATTCAAATCAGCTTGAAAATCTTCGATGTCATAGTTAATGCACAAACCCCGACGGGATAATTGACGTTGAAATTCAATTAAAGGGATACTAGCAAGGCGACAGGCTTGACCCATGCTAATTTTATGTTGATGATAAAGGACAATGGCAATTTCTAACTTAATGTCATCGGCTGACATTTGGGCTGATTGGATAATTTCATCGGGAATAACAATATTCATACTTCTTTAAGTGGATTTCTTGAATTATAGGATGATTTGGATCGAGCGATCGCCCAAGAAGAAAGATTGGTTGCGCGATCGAGAGGCGATCGGCGCTTTTACCTACAAACCCAAAAGAATGCGGATTCTTTCTTCTACTAGACTCATCGTTGCTGCCGAAACCTGACCCCATTTTTGGTCAAATCTTTCTAGGCTAATTGAGCGGATGTCTTCACATTTAATAAAACTTGTTTGGGTTAATCCTCCTTCAGGAGAATTAACCTCAACGTGGAACGGAATTCCTTTATCTTTAGAGGTAATTGGCAAAACAACGGCTAAACCAGATGCCCCCTGATTAAATAAATCGACAGATACCACTAAACAAGGACGCTTACCTGCTTGTTCGTGACCCCTTGTCGGATTCAAATCAATTAGCCAGATATCCCCTCTTGATGGTTTTGATAAATTCATGGTTCTAAACCATCAGCTAAAGTGACATCCCAGGCTTCTCTTTCTTCGATTTCTCCTGCCCACGCTTCTGGATTATTGCGTAAAGCAGTGTAAGCTTGATTAGCTTCTTCCAAAAATTTCTGTTTTCGGTATTGCTCGATCGCCTTATCCAGAATTTGCGGGATTGATTCCCCAGAACGGGCAGCTATTTCTTGCAGCATTTTATAAGATGTGTTGCCTATTTCGACTGTACAAAGTTCCATTGAATTCTCTGTTGTTTTTCAAATTAAAAAATAAATAATTTTCTTGATTATATCACAAATTATGAAACCCGGTTTCTTTGTTCCTTGATTGCTTGAGTGGTTGAAGCGCGATCGCTGTTTTGGGACTAGGCAGCGATCGCGCTTCAACCATGAAAATTACCAAATTGTCTCCACTACTTTGCAAGAGTGAATCTTAGCGTCTTTGGTAATTAACGGTAAACCCAAAGAAAGTGCTGTAGCTGCAATAATGCGATCTGGAAGATCGGGGACAACATTTCGCGGAATCTGAGCCATAACATCCACCACACTTTCATCGAGGTTTGCGATCGTAAACCGACTATTACCAGAACGCAACTCTTCATCAAGCAACACCTTTAAGTCAGCAGAAATTCGCCATTTTTCCTGTAAATAGAGAATTTCCACTAAACAAATTGTCGGAATGTAAATAACTATCTCCCCTCGATCGCAAGCATCAAAAACATTATTAGCCTTGGGACTCAAAACCGGGTTGTCTTCTCAATACCAAATCAAAGAATGAGTATCTGTAACATGAGCTAACATTAAATATCCTCCCGATGAAAATTGCCCCACATTTCCTCTCTTAATTGAGCGATTTCTTCAGAGGTGATATTGACTCCACGCCATAGTCCCCGGAGCGATTTACGTTCTGAATAATTAACCCCTGATAACTCTCGTTTAATCTGGGGAGCTATGTTTGAAATCAAGCGCACCTTGTCCACAGGAGAAAGCTGGTTTGCCAACTGCAAAACTTGTTTTAATGTGATAGTTTCTTTCATTGTAAAAATATCTCTTCGAGCATATCTCACTATTTAATATAATAGCGCAACTGACGCTCGATGGATCGAGAAAATCGCTATGTTGCAAAAGCAACGGAGAACCCGATTTCTTGGTTGGTTGCCTGGGAACTCAGAAACCGGGTTTCTTTGTTAAATCTCGGCTATGTTGCAAAAGCAACGGAGAACCCGGTTTCTTGATGTTTACAAAATTGTTAAATAAGTTTCCGTAGGACTAATCGGCAACGGCTTCAATACTTGACGATTTAAGTCAACTTCTAACCCCAAAGATTCTAAAGGAATTACCCCCAAAAGCGGGTCATGTCCTCCCGGTAACTCCAAACACTCAAAAGTTCCTTCTCGGTCAAACATGGATATTTTTGCATCTTGGAAAATCCGGGCTTTACCAATCCCCATTGCCGTAGCTACATCGACTTCTTTGAGGATTTTTAAGCCTAATTGCGCGATCGCCTCTGGGGGTAAACATAAAGTCGTTGCCCCGGTATCAACTAAGACATTTTTCAAAGTCAGCGATCGCACTTGATCTGCGGTTTTTACCCCAGCTTCGGCCAAAATTTGGTCAGCGCGATTAATAATTGTCAGAGTCGTGAAAACTTTACCCATATCCTGCTGATTTGTTGGTTGCATAATCTCCTCCTGAAATAGTTGGAGTAATTCTTTATATTTAGTTTAACATAGAATTTTAAAAAAATGACAAAACCTTAATATTTATTAATCTATATAATTTAGGCTAAACTATCAAAATCACAGCAATTTGATTAAACCAATCAACCGAATATGATAATAAAATCTCAGCCAATTTATCTCGACTATCACTCTACTACCCCCGTTGACCCCAGAGTAGCCAACCTGATGCTACATTACATGACCACCGCTTATGGAAATGCCAGCAGCATCGACCATAGCTATGGAGATGAAGCCGAAGAAGGGATTAAAAAAGCCGCCCAACAAATCGCCCAATTAGTCAACGCTAAACCCAAAGAAATTATCTTTACCTCTGGAGCGACCGAAAGCATTAATCTAGCCATACAAGGGCATATTTTATCCGTAAATCACCAACAATCTAAACTCCCAATTATCGCCGTTTCTCCGGTTGAACATAAAGCGGTTTTAGATACTTGTCAGGCATTAGCTAAAAAAGGACTAGCGGAAATTATTTATCTGTCAATTGACCAAAAAGGCAGATTAGATTTAGGCGAAATTGAACAAATCTGTCGCAGCGGGATTTCTCTACTCTGCGTCATGGCCGCCAATAATGAAATCGGCAATATTTACCCTATATTAGAGATTGGGAAAATTGCCCAAACTTATAAGATCCCCTTTCTCTGTGATGCCTCCCAAGCTGTAGGAAAAATCCCGATTAATTTTGCCGCCTCTAATATCACTTATTTGGCCATCTCTGCCCATAAATTATATGGCCCTAAAGGTTCTGGGGCTTTAATCGTCAGAAAAGGAATGCAGCTAGAACCGATAATTTTTGGTGGCGGGCATCAAAAAGGAATGCGATCGGGAACCCTGAATGTTCCCGGAATAGTCGGGTTAGGAGAAGCTTGTGAACTGCGACAGTTGGAAATGGCCAAAGATGAGGCCAAAATTGCCCATTTGCGCGATCGCCTGCAAAGCTTATTGCTAGAAAAAATCCCCGGTTTAGTCATTAATGGCGATCGCGCCTCTCGACTAGCTGGAAATCTGCATATATCTATCCCTGGAATTCCCAACCATGCCATTATTGCCAGAGTCCGGCATCAATTAGCCATTTCCACCGGCGCCGCTTGTTCCTCTGGGGTAGAAACTCCTTCCCATGTTTTAACCGCATTAGGTTTACCTTCAGAAGCGATCGAAGGTTCCCTGAGAATTGGACTGGGAAAATTTACCACCGAATTAGATATTATTCAAGCCGCAGAAATTATCAGCAATGCGGTTGAACAAATCGAGATCATAAACCGGGTTTCTTAATTAAATCTTGGTTATGATGCAGAATTGCATAAACCCGGTTTCTTGGTGGGTTGCGTGGGGGAACAGAAACCGGGTTTTTTAACTAAATCTTGGCGATCGTGCAAAAGCAACGGAGAACCCGGTTTCTTGATGTTTACAAAATTGTTAAATAAGTTTCCGTAGGACTAATCGGCAACGGCTTCAATACTTGACGATTTAAGTCAACTTCTAACCCCAAAGATTCTAA